>VBEG01000072.1 GCA_005882115.1 Chloroflexota bacterium | reverse complement strand
TTTGCCTCCGAGGCAACCGGAGCCAAGTGGGCGGCCGAGAACCCGGGCACGACGATTCTCTCTGTCGACGAGGCCTTCAAGGTCGGGCGCGCCCTCAACGAGCGTGTCGCGCCGGACCTCTTCGGACAGAAGGGATGAGGCCGGAATACGACCTCGCGGTGATTGGCTCGGGGGCGGCCGCCTTCGCGGCCGCCATCGCCGCATCAGACCTCGGAAAGCGAGTTGTCCTTACATCGATCTGGCGCGCGCGTACGGCTTCGAGATACTTCGCGGCCACGCCGAGTTCGTCAATGGAGAGTCCGTCACTGTCGGAGGCGAGCCAATCTCGGCGCACGCCTACTTGATCGCATCGGGTGCTTCGCCCGCCGTGCCTGCAATCGATGGCCTACAAGAGGCCGGCTACCTGACCAGCACGTCGGCACTCGAGGTCCGGACACCACCCCGGGAACTGGCTGTCATCGGTGCCAACGCGGTCGGGCTGGAGTTGGGTCAATTCTTCATGAAGCTCGGCAGCAAGGTGACGTTCCTGGAGGCCATGCCGCGGATCACACCACTCGAGGAGCTGGAGGTGTCGGCCGTGATGCGCTCCATCCTCGAGGAGGATGGGGCGACAGTGCTGACCGGCGTCAAGATCGAATCCGTTCGGCGTTACGGCGACCGGCGAAGGGTGAGCTTCGAGCGCCGCGGTGAGCGAAATGAACTCTCAGTGGACGAAGTCCTCGTTGCGACCGGGCGCCGGCCGAACACGTCCGAGATGGGACTGGATAAGGCCGGAATCGAGCTGACGGAGCGCGGAGCAATCAGCGTCAACGAGCGACTGGGCACGAGCAATCCTCGCGTGTGGGCCGCGGGCGACGTGACCGGCCACCCACAGTTTGTTTACGTCGCAGCTTATGAGGGCAACCTGGCGGCGCGAAACGCGCTCGAAGGCGCGGACCTCAAGGTTGACTTGGCGGCGATGCCGCGCATCATCTTCACCACTCCCACCGTCGCGGCCGCGGGACTGACCGATGGTCAGGCCAACGCTCAGGGAATCAGATGCGCATGCCGGGTCCTGCCGCTATCAGCCGTGCCGCGAGCATTGGTCAATCGCGACATACGGGGCTTCGTCAAGATCGTCGCCGAACGCTCGAGCGGTCGGATACTTGGCGCCACGGCGGTAGCGGACGGCGCGGGTGACGTGATTCAAGCGGCCGTCTACGCGATCCGGTTCGGGCTGACCACCGACCAGGTCGCGGCGACCTGGTCGCCCTACCTGACATTTGCCGAGGGGTTCAAGCTCGCCGCCCAGACCTTCAGGCGCGACGTGTCGAAGCTGAGCTGCTGCGCCGCATGACGGCGAAAATCCTGGAGCCACCAAGCGACGCCCAGGCCCTGATCCGGACCGCCGCTTTCCGCCTTCTTTTGGCGCAAGACGAAGCGGTATCTATGGAGGACCTTGTCGCAGCCACAGGAATCAAGCGGGAGAGGCTGACCGAGCATCTAGAGGAGCTGGACCGCGCCGGCCGGATCCGGCGCGACCGAGCCGGGCGTGTGGTCGGATCTGCCGGATTGAGCGTGTCCAAAGACAGACATGTCATCGAGCTCGACGGCAGACGCTTCTGGACGTGGTGCGCCTACGACATCTTCGGCGTCTTCGGGGCCCTCGAAGCCAGCGGCACGGCACTCTCGCCCAGCCCCGAGGGCCGGACCATGGACCTTCGGTTTGAGCGAGGTCGGCCGGTGAACGGCGATGCGGTGCTCTTCCGGCCCGATGACAATCTGATGAGCTGCTGCGAGAACGTCTACGAGGAGTGGTGTCCGAACAGCAACCTGTTCAGCGATGCCGCCAACGCGAGGAAATGGGCCGGCGAGCGGGGCCTGCAGGGACGAATCCTGACTCTGGCCGAGGCCTCAAAGCTGGGCGCGAAAGATTGGGCGGATGTGGTCTAGGGAGGTAGTCATGCCAAGCGAAATCGGTCGCGAGGAATTGGAGGTGCCACAGGCCCCAGAGGACGCCCACGATCAGCGTGGCTAGCAACGCGCCATGCCGCGACTGAAGGCGCGGCAGCGCGAAGCCGCGCCAGCCGGTCTCCTCACCCAGTCCGGTCGTGATCGCCGCGACCGCGACGGTCGGTAGGAACAGGAGGACGACCCGTTTGCCATTGGCCGGCCGAAGCTGCCAGCGGCGCGCCGCGGAACATGACCATCGCGCCGATGAGCAGCGCGAGCAGGATCCCGAACACGGCGAAGAGGTACCACTGGACTCCGACTCGCCACTGCACGAGCCGTCGGAGCAGCTGACCCACACCCGCTCGGCCGCTTACGGCCGCGGTCGCGATTAAGGCCGCAATCGCGGGACCGAAGCTGATCAGCCGGCTGGTGATTGATACAACCGGCGAATTGGCCGGCAACACGCCGAGCTGTGTGGCGACGAGCACCAGGGCCACCGGTATCCAGGTGAGCGCGTAGGCGAGCATGAAGAACGTGACTAGCGGATGACGTCTCAGCAACGGGGCTTTGACCGGAACAGACGACATGGCGCACCTCTCAAGGCTTTGGCGTGGCTGGGATCGCGTCTGACCCATTGCCCACGACCGTATGTGCAGGAGTCCTGGCCGAAACCCGGAGAAGTACTTAGACGGCTACTGAAACTTAGGGTTTAGCTGGAGAGGACGTTCGCCATCGCCCAGCTTGCGATTTGCGTTCGCGAGTTGAATCCGAGCTTTTTGAGGATGTTCAAGATGTGGGACTCGGCAGTCCGCTCCGAGACGACGAGTTTGGCGGCGATCTGCTTATTGCTCAGTCCCTGAGCGACCGGGGCCGCAATTCCCTTTTAGCGCCGGGTGAGGAGAGGCAACCATCAAGACGCATGTCGCGCGGCTGCTCGGATAGCTAGGGCTAAGGGACCGAGCAGGCTGTGGTCCTGACGTATGAAACCGGAATGGCTAGCGCCCGCTTGCGCGAGGGTGAGTCAGACTCCGAGTTCTGAGGGTTCGTCACTTCCACAACCAAGTCGGCGACGGCTCATTGAAAAGCAGGGTCGTCGTTGGACGAGGCGCCACCGCATTACTCCACTGGAGCCGACACCGGATCTCCTGAAGAGCGGCCATCGACCGAATTGTCGGTCTGATTTTGATGCGAGACGGGGCACAGACGGGGCACAGATTCCCGGCACCAGGCGGCTCTAGGAGGACAAATCGCGGTTGACCAGCGCCCTGGGCACCGCCGACATCGTGATTTGACTGGCGGGTCTCGGTTCCAAGACCGTACGCCGCGCAGAGCCAATAATGAGGAAGTGCAAATCCGCATTGAAGCCTCAGGGTTCCCTGGGAACTCTTGCGCTCCTAGCCCTGGCTCACCCGACGGATATCGCAACATCCATGTTGGGGTCCAGCGACGGAACCGACGAGACGAACTGCTCGGTCTCGTTCCTGGCGGCGCATCTTCAGCGACGTGGACGGTGGGCTGCGATGCCGCTCGATCATCGGGTGGTGTCGACCTGAAGGGCCCCTATATTCAGGGCCCGCCGGGCGGCCGGTTCATCTACCTCTCATGGGGCACCATCGATGATGACAAAAGGTTCACGCTGTTTCGGCGAGCGAAGCTGTGGCTCGATGCGATTCCTCCCAGCGTGATCGAGGGCGCCTTGGTGAGCGGACTGCTGGTTGGGCGTCTCGGCTTAACCGATCGGAAAGGCAATCCCCTATGCGCTGCCGTCCGACCTCCCCTGATCGAATGGTCGGCAGTGGCCGAGGGGCCCGCGACGGACAGTGCGGGCGATTGCTGAGGTGGCTGAGGACGACTCCGATCGATCGGAAGCCGCCAGACATCGCCAGATCGGCCCAATAGGCACGCTGGTCCGTGTTGTCCTCGGCCTCGTCCTCCTTTTATTCGGGGTCATAGGCGGGCAAATCATCGTGATCAACGGCCAGCTACGGTCTCACGTCGAGCTCCTGTCCCTCATCCTCGGCGTGGTCGCATTGCCTGTGCTTCTGCTCGGTTTGCAATGGGTGCGGGCTCGTCTGGCGCCTGCCCGCCTGCAAGCGACAGGACCCGTGAGTACGGCGCTCAACATCGTCATATTCATCGCGCTGGTGTCGACTCCGTTGTTCGCGCCACAACTCTCCTTCGTCGGCTACGCAGCGTTTGTTTTTTATGGCGCCTCAATGTTGCTGGCCGCTGTGCGGGGCTATGCGGGATGCGAGGTGCTTGCCATCTCCAACTGGATTCTTGCCAGGGACGACCAGGTTGGGTGCCTTGTGCTTGGTCCGGTCGACTACGCGGAGCATCGCTTGACGCGGGGTCAGGTCCCTTAAATGGTTGAAGCGCCCTCAGCGCTTCGTAGGTGGTTCGTGTTCTACTTTGCAGTCGACTGGGCCGTAGGTGTCCCGCTTCTCGTGGCCCCCGAGATCCTGCTTCGATTCTTCGGCTGGCATGAAATCGATCCCATCGCCACACGACTCTTCGCGGCGGCGCTGATCGCCATCGGTGGTCAGTCACTGCTCGGCCGAAACGGGTCGGTCAACGAGTTTCGGGCCATGCTGAACCTCAAGCTGATCTGGGCGGCAGCGGCTGTGATCGCGCTTGGTATCGGGGTGCTGTCTGGCGGCCCTGCCTTGACCTGGCTTGGACTTGCCGTCTTCGTCGGTTTCTTCCGCGTCTGGCTCTACTGGCGGATCAGAATCGGTCGCGCGGTGCGGCTGGTCGAGTCCCCCAATGTCACCTGAGCTTTAAGGATCGCGTGGATCAGGCGATCGACTTCGAGCTGCCCGATCAGCAAGGGGCGACCTGGCGCCTGGCCGAATTCTTGTCGCGAGGACCGGTTGTCCTCGTCTTCTATCGCGGTGATTGGTGACCCTACTGCAACGGGCAGTTGGCCTCGTACGCAAGAAGCTGGGACCGGTTCATCGGTGAGGCCGTGAGCCTCGTCGGGATCTCAGTCGATCCCGTTGAGAACAATCGAGCCATGGTCGACAAGCTGCTGCTGCCCTTTCCGCTCTTGAGCGACCCGGAAGGCCGCGTGATCAGAGATTGGGGGGTGTGGAACGACGCCGACGGCGGCCTCGCCAAGCCGGCGATCTTTGCCATCAGGAGGGATGGGTCGGTGGGCTGGTCGTTCACCGGAAGTGACTTCGCAGACCGGCCGACTGATGACGAATTGTTCAATTCGCTTCGGGGAGGTAAGTGACATGGCGCGTGGAGATCGACCGTTGCCGTTGGAGCAGCTGGAGCCGTACATGAGGGGCGCCAAGTTTGCCGTCCGCGCTTTGAGCCGGCGCCACGAAGCGCACGATCCAGACATCGTCGCGGACGCCGAACGTTACTTCGAGATGGCTGAGCGCTATCGGCAGGCGGCCATCGCGACCTTCCGCCTGCGGAAAGAACGAGGCGGCAGCACATAGCTCTTCAGCCTCGTCCGGGATTGACAAGCGGTACTGGAGGGTGTAGATCGGAAGCTGATAAGGCCGGTTCAGAGTGGGAAGGGGGTGGCTATGAGTCTTCGCAACCTTGAGTTGACGCGCTTCATGCCGCCAGTAGGCGCTTCGTTCGGCCATCAGCACTTCTGGGAGCGCGCCATATCGAGGCGGTCATTCATGGCCGGCGCCGCTGCGGGAGTTGGCGGCACCGCCCTCCTCGCAGGGCTGCCCTTGACCGCGGCGGCCAAGGGCGCCCCCGGAGCTCCCAGACCAATCCCGGGCAGCATCGATGTCGCCGGCAGCCACTTCCATATCAACCTGCCGGGCGGCGGCGATCAATCCACGATCTTCGATTTCAACGGCCTCGTCGCGGCCACCGACACAGGCGGTGTTGGCAAGGGTGAGTTTGCCGACCTCACCTTCGACGCCGACATGCGGATCATGGAGGGCGAGTACATCGACCTTGCCGGCCGCCAACAACACGCCGTCTTCGGGTTCATCTGACTCGACGTGTTCGAGGGGCCGGCGGCCCCTGACTTTTCGAACCAGGTCCACGACTTCGACCCAGGGTTTGGCGACGGCGGTCTTTTCTGGACGGTGCGCGTCCCGAGTGGTGCGGCGCACATCGAGCCAGGCGCCGGGAAGGCAAGCTTCCACATGGAAAACCTGGCGATCACCGACTACGGCTCGATCCCGAACGGGCTTTTCCACTTCGCTCCGCCCACACCGGCAAGGGTGTCATTCGACATCGAATGGTCCGGCGTGACCGCTCGCAACAAAGTCCAAAACCCGGATCCGATGCAGCGTTTCGGCGGTGAGTTCGCCACGACGCAAGCTCACGTGATGTGGCGCGGTTGGATCGGCGACGCACTCGTTTTCGAATCTAGCGACGACGGCCAGACAACCGCATTTGGTCAGGTGGGCCACGAGTTCAACGGGGCGTTCTTCCCCGGCTGAGTGATCGACGGAGCTCGGTTGGGGGCAGCTGCTGCCCCCAACCGTCCCTTTGGGTTATCTCCGACATCCGGACTCCGATCTGTGCCGCTTTTGGCGGAGCCGCTGACATCAGGCAGTAACACAAGCCTGGGAACGTGGGCGGTGCCGCGCTACCTCGCGGTAATCAAGAAACAGAGAGGAGTTACGACTATGAAGCTCGTCCGCCTCGCGACCATGTTGTCTGCGTCGATCGTGGGTCTATTGCTGTTCGCACAGCCAGCCTCGGCCAACGCAGTCGCGGCAAACTCAGGCTTCTACGACCACCAGGTCATCCAGTACCAGGCCACCGCAGAAGTCACCTCGTCGCCTCACGCGGCCCAGTTGATCAGCCACGGCAACATCGTCTTTCACATCGTCGACGCCAGTGGCAACATTCCGACCGTGCAGCTTGCGCGCCTTCACGCCGCCCTGCCCAACGACCCCACAGCCGGCAACGTGCTCAACTTCATTCCGACCGAGGTCGGCTATTCAGGCGGTGCCTGGAACCTGCAGATCTTCCACTGGAACCCCGGAGTGACTCCAGTGGAGCTGAGCAAGGACGACGACATCTTCGCTGCCGTCGCGGCGGGTCAGGGGACCCTCGAGGTAACGTCGACCCTGGTGCGCTGCCCGGTGATCGACTTCGCGGCCCTGCGCTAACAGTCTGAGAAAGTTGAGACAGGGCCCTTCTTCTGGTTCAGAACAATGTCGTTTGGGCGGAGGCCGCTGCCTCCGCCACGTTTTTCTTGACGATGAAGTACGCATGATCGCGCCGGGAGCCTGACTCGATGCGAGTCTTACGGTTGCTGCGCAGCGTCAGAGGGCGGATAGCGCTCGCCTCGCTGGCGGCGTCCGGGCTCGCGCTCGGTGTCGAGGCGGTCGGCGTCCAGGGCGTGGGCGCCGCCACGTTTCAACGCCTGATGGTCGAGCACGGCGCCAGTGCCGAGCTGGCTCACGCCATGTTCGACGAATCGGTGACAAGGGTCGTGATCGTCACGACACTGCTGGCCTTGCTGGCTTCCTTGGGCTTGGCGATCGTGCTCGCCCAGGCCGTGACGCGACCCCTGGACGGGGTCGCCCGCGCCGCCCGCCGCCTGGCCGAAGGAAACTATGGCGTCAGGGTGGAGCGACCCGCCGCCCCCGAGTTGGCGTCCCTCGCCGACTCGTTCAACCAGATGGCGGCGGGACTGGAGGATCAGGAGCGGCTGCGGCGCGACCTGATCAGCAACTTCGCGCACGAGCTGCGGACTCCGCTGACCAATCTGAAGGGATACCTGCAGGCGCTTCGAGACGGGGTCATGCCGACCAGCACGGAGGTCTTCGCCTCACTCGACCAGGAGGTGGATCGCCTCTATCGGCTTTCGCTCTCACTCGACGAGCTCGGGACCGGCGGGTCACCCACGGCGCCCTCCGGACTCGGCACCATCGACCTCGGACAGGTCATCGAAGCCGCATTAACGCTGTCGCGTCCGAGCTTCGACCGTCGCAACATCAAAGTCGAGCTGACTACGCCGGCCGAGCTGCGTGTTTTGGCCAACCCGGACCAAATCGCCCAGGTGTTGCTCAATCTGTTTCAGAACGCCGCCCGTTACACACCGGAAGGTGGCTCAGTGTCGATTCGCGCCGAGGTCGAGCACGGGTCGGTCGTGGTCAGCGTCACCAACAGCGGTGAGGGCATCCCGGCGGTCGACCTGCCTCACGTTTTCG
>VBEG01000015.1 GCA_005882115.1 Chloroflexota bacterium | reverse complement strand
GCAGCGCCTGCGGCGAAGCCGCACGCGCGATGAGAGGAAACCATCTGGGTTTCCTCTCATTTTGTGGCGAGGGCGGCCGAGTTCATCTCGGCCGCGACACGCGTCGCCTCACCGCCTACAGGCGGCGTGGGTGGAAGGCTGCTAAGACAATCCGAACCGTATACCGGAAAGAGAGCAGCGCCTGCGGCGAAGCCGCACGCGCGATGAGAGGGAACCATCTGGGTTCCCTCTCATATTCTTAGATTTCCATCACCTCGTGCTCTTTCCGGTTGGCCAGAGCGTCCACCTTATCGACGGACGCTTCAGTGATCTTCTGCAGCCGGCCGGACGCGCGCTTCGATTCGTCCTCCGCCACCTCGCCCTGCTTCTGCATGTGCTCCATGCGATGCATCTCGTCGCGGCGGACATTGCGAATCGCGACGCGCGCCTCCTCCGCCTTCTGGCGCACGAGCTTGACGTACTCGCGGCGGCGCTCTTCGGTGAGTGGCGGGATGGGCACCCGGATCACCTGGCCGTCGCTCGCCGGGTTGAGACCCTGCTCGCTGGAGCGCAGCGCCTTTTCGACCGCCCCCATCTGGCTCTTGTCGTATACCTGCACCACGAGCAGGCGGGGTTCCGGTGCGCTGATCTGCGCGAGCTGGTTCAGCGGGGTCGGCGTCCCGTAGTACGGCACCATGATCTTGTCGATCAACGCGGGGTTGGCGCGTCCTGTCCGGATGGTCGCGAGCTCGGCCGCGAAGTGGTCGACCGACTTCGACATCTTCGTCTCCGCATCGCGCAGGATGGGATCGATCATGGGTCGATCACGACGCCGACCCCACAAGCGTTCCCACCTCTTCACCCAGCACGACCCGTTCGATGTTGCCTGGGGTCAGGAGGTTGAAGACGACGATCGGTACGTCGTTGTCCATGCACAGCGTGAGCGCGGTGTTGTCCATGACCTCGATCCCGCGATTCAAGACTTCGAGGTAACCGAGGCGTTCGAACTTGGTCGCAGTCGGATCGCGTTTGGGGTCCGCGGTGTACACGCCATCCACCTTGGTCGCCTTGAGGATCACATCAGCCTCGATCTCCACCGCGCGCAGCGCGGCGGTCGTGTCGGTCGTGAAGTACGGGTTACCGGTGCCGGCGGCCAGGATGACCACCCTCCCCTTCTCGAGATGCCGCACCGCGCGACGACGGATGTAGGGCTCGGCGACCTGCGGCATCTGGATCGCGGTCATCGTCCGCGCCGGGATGCCCGCGCGCTCGAGCGCGTCCTGCAGCGCGAGCGCGTTGATGACCGTCGCGAGCATGCCCATGTAGTCACCCGTCGCGCGATCGAATCCACGCTCTGTGGCCGCCAGCCCGCGGAAGATGTTGCCTCCGCCGACCACCAGGGCCACCTGCACACCCATCTGGTGGACGCGTTTCACCTGCGCGGCGATCGTTTCGACGACCTCGAGATCGAGACCGTAATCGCGGCTGCCGCCGAGCGCTTCGCCGCTCAGCTTCAGCAGGACGCGGTTGTACTTCGGCGATCGATCTCCCACTTGCACTTCCATTGTTCGCCCCTCGGGCGAGCGGCGGTCGATCAGGTCTCCCTGATGTTAAATCGCGCGAACCTGCGAACTGTGATGTTCTCTTGCAGCTTGGAGATGTTCTCGGCGATGAACTCATGCACGGTGTGCCCGGGCTCGCGGAAGTATTCCTGCTCCAGCAGGCAGCTCTGCTTGAGGAACGCCTCGATCTGACCCTCCACGATTCGCGGGATCACCTGCTCCGGCTTGCCGTCCTGGCGCGCCTTCGCCTCATACACCTCGCGCTCCGTGACCAGCACGTCGTCGGGCACATCGTCGCGCGACACCCAGCGCGGCTCATAGCCGGCGACCTGGAGCGCGAGCTCCCTGGCCAGCTTGCGGAAATCTGGGCTCTTGGCGACGAAGTCGGTCTCGCAGTTCACCTCGATCAGCACGCCGACCTGCGGCGGAAAGTCCGGCGTGGGGCTGTGCAGGTACGACTCCACGACGCCCTGGCCGGTCGCCCGTCCCGCGCGCTTGCTTGCCTTTGCGATGCCCTTCTCCCTGAGGATCGTGAACGCCTTGTTGATGTCGCCGGCGGCCTCTTCCAGGGCGTTCTTGCAGTCCATCATGCCCGCGCCGGACAGCTCGCGAAGTTGCTTGATCAGCTCCATCGGAACGCTCACCACTAGCGAGCCTCCTCGTCGTTGACCGTGCGGCTGAACTCCTCCTCCGAAACGGTCGGCAGGTAGTCCTCCTCGTCCTCGAGGTACTCCTCGATCTCCTCGTAGCGAGGCGTCTCGAGGAACTCGCGCTCCTCGACCTCGGGCAGGATCTCGCCGCGAGCGGCGGCCTCCTGGCGTCCTTCCTGGCAGGCGTCGGCGATCTTGCCGGTGAGCAGCTTCACCGCGCGAATCGCGTCGTCGTTGCCTGGGATCACGTACGTGATGAGGTCGGGGTCGCAGTTGGAGTCGGTGATCGCAACCACCGGGATCTTCAATCGATTCGCTTCCGTGACCGCAATGTGCTCTTTGCGCGGGTCGACGACATACAGGGCGCCCGGCAAGCGCTTCATGTCGGCGATTCCGTCGAAGTGGAACATCAGGCGGTCGAGCTCGTCCGTGAGGCGCTTGGCCTCCTTCTTCGGCATCTGCTCGAACTGGCCTTCCTGCTGCATCTTGCGCAGCTCCTGCAGCCGCTCGATCCTCTTCTTGACGGTGCTGAAGTTCGTCAGCATGCCGCCCATCCAACGGCGGTTGACGAAATACATGCCGCAGCGAGCGGCCTCCGTCTGGATGGTCTCCTGAGCCTGCTTCTTGGTCCCCACGAACAGCACGGGCCGCCCACTGGCGGCGACGTTGCGGGTGAAGTCCCACGCATCGTCGAGGAGCCGAACGGTCTTCTGCAGGTCGATGATGTGGATGCCGTTGCGGGCGGTGAAGATGTAGGTCTTCATCTTGGGGTTCCAGCGGCTGGTCTGGTGCCCAAAGTGGACGCCGGCTTCCAGCAGCTGCTTCAAGGTCACTTGAGCCACGTTGATTTGCCTCCCTGTTCTACTTCCGCTCGGGATCCGGCCTTCTCAAGGAAGGACAGGGGCATTGGCCCGGGCGTGCTAACTCAGTCGGTTGAGGACTGGCTAAGCGAGTATACCCAGCCCCGAAGTTCCTAAGCTTCGACGGCTTCCTCGGCTGGCTTGGCCTTCTTGCCTGTGCGTGCGCCCTGCGCGCGCCCGGTGACGCCCTTCGGGCCTGGGCATTTCGGGTAGTCGGAGCAAGACTTGAAGGCCCCAAAGCGTCCGCGGCGCTCGACCAGCGGCTTGCCGCAGATGGGGCACGGCTCGTCCAGCACCTTCGGGCCCTGTCGCGGCTTTCCGTCCTTGCCGATGTTGGCCCGGTAGTTGCAGTCCGGATATCTCGAGCAAGCGACGAACGGGCCGTAGCGGCCGGTACGCTCGACTAGCTGCCCCTCTCCGCATTGCGGACACTTCTCGCCGGTCAGCTTCGACTCCGCCTGCGAGGCGTCGCGCTTGATGTACTTGCACTCCGGATACCCCGAGCAGCCGACGAACTCTCCGTAACGGCCGGTTCGGAGCTGCAGCGGCCGGCCGCAGGTCGGGCAAGGCTCGTCCAGCAGCTTGGGCTGCGGCGGCTCGCCGTCCGGCGTCAGGGCGCGACGAAACTTGCACTTCGGGTATCGCGAGCAACCCATGAACGGGCCGAAGCGGCTCGCCTTGCGGACGAGATGTCCTTCGTTGCACAGGGGGCAAACCTCATCCGTGTCGGTGGGTGTCGCCTCCTCGGCGGCGCTGAGCATTCGCTGCAGCGGGCCGTAGAAGTCCTTGACGACGGGCACCCATTCCTGGCTTCCACTCTCGACCTGATCGAGTCGCTGCTCGAGCTGCGAGGTGTACTGGTCGTCGGAGATGCTCTTGAAGTGGTCGACCATCAACGTGTTGACGGCCTCGCCGACGCGCGTCGGATAGAGCCGGCGGTCCTTGATCTCGACGTACCCGTGCGCCTTCGTGATCGTCTGCACGATCGGGGCGTACGTCGACGGTCGGCCGATGCCCCGCTGCTCGAGCTCCTTGATCAGCGTCGCCTCCGTGTAGCGCGGAGGCGGCTGAGTGAAGTGCTGCTCGGGCTTGAGGCCGTGGTAGTCGAGGTCCTCGCCTTGCGCGAGGAAGGGCAGCTCGTTCTCGCCATTTTCGTCACGTCCCCAGACCTTGTAGAAGCCGTCGAACGCGAGGACCGAACCGTTGGCGCGAAAAACGTGGCCGCCGCCTGCCGGGCTACCCCCCTGGATCTCGACCTGGGTCTGGTCGTAAACAGCGGGCGCCATCCGGCTCGCCACGAACCTGCGCCAGATGAGGTCGTAGAGCTTGTATTGGTCGGCGCTCAGGTGCTCGCGGATCGAGTCCGGAGTCCGGTTGACGTCAGTCGGCCGGATCGCCTCGTGGGCATCCTGCGCCCCTGGCGTCGCCTTGGCGGCGCGCGACACGCCAAGGTATTTCTCGCCGTGCTGCTGCTTGATCCAGCCCTTCACCTTCGAGTCGGCGTCGCCTGAGATCCGGGTCGAGTCGGTGCGCATATAAGTGATGAGACCGGTCGGGCCCTCGGCGCCAAGCTCCACGCCTTCGTAGAGCTGCTGGGCCACGCGCATGGTGGCAAACGGCCGCATGCGCAGGCGGCTTGAGGCGTCCTGCTGCAACGTGGAGGTGATGTACGGCGGGTTCGAGCTCTTGGTACGGCGCTTCTGCTCGACCCCGATGACGCGATAAGTCGCGCCTTCCAGCCTGCGCACGATGTCTTGCGCCTCGGCCTCGTTGTGGATCTCGAACTTCGTCTCGGTCTCGCCGGGGGCTGACTCGAGCGGGCGATTGAGGCGAGCCAGGAAATGGTTCTCGGCGCCTGTTTTGGCCAGTTCGACATCGATCGTCCACGACTCGACGGGGACGAACTTCCGAATCTCGTCCTCGCGGTCGACCACAAGGCGAAGCGCGACGGACGAGACGCGCCCAGCGCCAATCCCCTTCTGCACCTTGGCCCACAGGAACGGGCTCAGCCGGAAGCCGACGAGCCGGTCGACGACGCGGCGGGCCTGCTGCGCGTTGACCAGCCTCATGTCGATCACGCGAGGCGACTCGAGCGCGCGGCGCACCGCGTCAGAGGTGATCTCGTGGAACTCGATCCTCTTCGGGTCGCGCAGCTTCAAGACCTCGGCCAGGTGCCACGCGATGGCCTCCCCTTCGCGGTCGGGGTCGGAGGCGAGGATGACCTCGCGCTCGCCCTTGGCCGCTGCTTTCAGCTCGTTGATCGTCTTGCGCCGGCTCTCCACGACCTCGTAGTGCGGTTTGAAGCCGTCGTCGACCTCCACGCCCATCTCCTTTTCAGGTAGGTCGCGGACGTGGCCCATCGAAGCCCGGACGTCGAAACGGTCCCCCAGGAACCGCTTGAGCGTCTTGGCCTTGGCAGGCGACTCGACGATGATCAGACCTTCTGGCACAGCTTCCTCTTTATTCCCAATCCCGGGTCTTTGTTCCCGCAGCAGCTTCCGGCGCCGGGCGCACTACAGCCGAGTGGCGGGCATCCTACGCCCGATCTTTGCCCCGGCGCAACGCCCTTACAAACCCACCTTGCTGGCGTTTGACGGCTCCGTCGAGCTCCAGGGCGGTCAGCCGGCCGAGCACCTCCGCGATCGGAAGCTGAAGCTTCCGGGCGATCTCGGCGGCGTTCAAAGCGAGAACATCCGAGAGGTGGGAAAGGATGCCGTCGCGCTCGGCACGGAGCGTGATCCCGATGCTGGCGGGGGTGGCCAGCGGGTCGTCCAGGACCTCCCCCCCGACGTGCAGCGCGGCCAGCACGTCGCGGGCGTTCTGGACCAGCCCGGCCCCGTCCCGAATCAGGCCGTGGGTGCCCACCGAGAGCGGCGAGAAGACGCTTCCCGGCACCGCCATTACCTCTTTATGTAGGTCGAGCGCGGCTTCGGCCGTGATCAGCGCTCCCGAGCCTTCGCCCGCCTCGACCACGACCACGACGTCCGCCAGAGCCGCCATCGTGTAGTTGCGCGCCGGGAAGTTGTGCCGGCGGGGAGCGGTTCCATCGGCGAACTGGCTGACGAGCGCACCTCCGCCGGAGACGATCGCCTCGGCCAAGACGCTGTGGGCCGAGGGGTAGATCACATCGACCCCGGTGCCCATGACGGCGACCGTCACCCCGCCGGCGTTGAGAGCGCCGCGGTGCGCGGCGGCGTCGACGCCGAGCGCGAGCCCGCTGACGACCACCACGCCCGCCCTGGCCAGGTCGAGGGCGAGCTGCTCGGCCACCGCCTCGCCGTAAGGCGACGGGCGCCGCGAGCCGACGATCGCTGCCCGTGGTCCTTCGGGCGGTGGCCACCGGCCCCGCACACGCAGCTCAGGCAGGTTAGGCTGCGACATCTTGCAGGCGGAAGCCGAGCGCTTCCAGGACGTGGTGCTCGTCGATGCCCTCCGCGCCGTCGAGGTCGGCCGCGGTGCGCGCCACACGCCAGGCCCGGTGGAAGGCGCGCGCCGACATGCCCCGCTGCGCCGACCATCGTTCGAGCGTCCGTCGGGAAGCCGGTCCAAGCGCCGCCAGGTGGCGCAGGCGCGGGGGTTTCAGCTGAGCGTTCAGGCAGCCCTGCCGCGCGAGCTGGCGCTCGCGGGCGGCGACGACCCGGTCTCGCACCGCCGCCGACGACTCGCCTCGAGGTTCCGAAGCGAGGGTGTCGAGCGGCACCCGGCGCACGGAAACCTGGATGTCGATCCGGTCGAGAAGCGGCCCCGACAGTCTGCGGTGATAGGTGTCGACCGCGCCGGGTGTGCACCGGCACGCCCGCACGCTGTCACCCGACCAACCGCACGGACATGGATTGGTCGCCGCGACGAGGGTGAAGCGCGCGGGGTAAGTGACCGAGCCGCCGGAGCGGGTGATCGTGATCCAGCCGGACTCGATGGGTTGGCGGAGTGCCTGGAGGACCGGAGTCTGGAACTCTGCCAGCTCGTCCAGGAAAAGGACTCCATGGTTGGCCCGGCTGATCTCGCCCGGTACCGCCAGCCGACTCCCACCGCCGATGAGGCCGGCGGTGGACACGCCGTGATGCGGGGCACGAAACGGGCGCGCCCAGTCCAGCGGCCGGTCGCGCGGCAGCTCGCCGAGGAGGCTGCGGACCTGGGCCACGTCGAGAGCCTCACCAAGCTCGAGCGGCGGCAGGATCCCCGGGAGGCAGCGCGCGAGCATCGTCTTGCCGGCGCCGGGCGGGCCGCTGAGCAGGAGATGATGTCCGCCCGCGGCCGCCACCTCGAGCGCCCTCTTGGCCTCCTCTTGGCCATGCACCTCGACCAGGTCGTGGTCGATCGGACACTCAGACGCCCCGCCCCCGGAGTGCGGCGCCGCGACGGGGATCGGCTCGCTCTCCAGTAGGTGTTTGACGACCGCGATCAGCGACTCGCACGGGATCACCTCGAGATCGCCGGCCAGCGTGGCCTCGATTGCATCGTCGGCGGGGACGAAGATCGTCTCGTAGCCGAGCTCCCGCAAACCTCGAGCGGCCACCAACACACCGTCAACGTGGCGCACCGATCCGTCAAGGGCCAGCTCGCCAAGGAACGCGCTGCGGGCGGGCGCCGGCCGTTTTGCGCGCGCCAGCACGATCGCGATCGCGATCGGGAGGTCTAAGGCGGTGCCTTCCTTGCGCAGCTCGGCGGGCGCGAGATTGACTGTCAGCCGCGTCGTCGGAAACTCCAGGCCGCTGTTGCGCACCGCGGACCGGACGCGCGCCCTTGCTTCTTTGACAGTCGTCGAGGCAAGCCCCACCAGCGAGAACTCGACTTGGCTTCCGCGGCTGATATCTGCCTCGACGCGCACGCGACGGACGTCCAGGCCAGCGAGCACGCACGAGTCCACGCAGCCGAACATGCGCCCAACCTAGTTCGGCCTCGAATAGGAGTCAGCCTTGGTCGTTAAGAAGTGAGCTTGCGGCCTTCGCTTGTGGTGACGCTCACATCAACCGCGGCTCCGGGCGCCAGCGTCCTCCCTCCTCGAGATAGCCCGCGGGCTGGTCGGTCTCGTGGCTGAGGACGAGGAGCCAGCGGTGCTTCTCTGCCTCCTCGAACAGCCGGGCCTTATGCTCGAACACGCGCAACGGCTCGATGTCCGCGGCCATATTCCACGGCACGCGCAGGTGCGGCGTCTGGCAGACGAGGTCACCGGTGACAGCGCAGCCGAACTCGCCGGACTGGAGGATCAGGATCTGGCTTCCGGGCGTGTGGCCGCCGACGTGCCTGATGTGCACGCCAGGTAGAACCTCGGCGTCGCCGTCCAGAAACTCCACCGCCTGGTGCCCATCGGCGAGCGGAGTGAAGTCGTCGATCACATAACCGGTCGCGCTCCGCACGTCGGGGTGCAGCGCGAAGTCCCACTCCGTGCGCTGGACGAAATGGCGGGCGTTCGGGAAAGTGAGCTCGAGCTTGCCCATCTCGTTGCGCCGCGTCAGGCCGCCGGCGTGATCCCAGTGCAGGTGGGTGGTGACCACGGCGTCGACCTCATCGGCGCGAATGCCCAGGCGCCGCAGGTGATGAAGGATGTCCTCTGGCTCGCGCAGTGCCACCTGGCGTGCCCGTTTTTCGCTGAGCTTGTTGCCAATCCCGGTCTCGCAGACGATCACCCGACCGTTGATGCGCGCGATGAGGCAGACGCACGCGCAGTCGATCATGTTGTTCGCGTCGGGCGGCTTGTGCTTCTCCCACAGGACCTTCGGCACGACGCCGAACATCAAGCCCCCGTCTGCTTTCCAGTGGTCGGTCACCAACAGGTGAAGCTCGAGGTCGCCCAGCTGCACGGTGCCTATATGCTCCCCGAAATGGCGGCCCCGGCGATCAGGACCTCCAGGCTGACCAAGGACTACGGCGTTGGACGCGGCCTCTTCGACCTCGACCTGCAGGTGTCGGCGCAGGAGGTTTTCGGCTACCTGGGGCCGAACGGATCCGGCAAGACGACCACCATCCGCCTCCTGATGGGGATGATCAGTCCCAGTCATGGCACCGCGCATGTCTTCGGCCTGGACTGTTTTCGAGAGGCGGTTGAGGTCAAGAGGAAGGTCGGCTACCTGCCGGGCGACGTCCCGCAATTTGGAAGCCTTCGCGGGAGCGAGGTCGTCGCCTACCTCGGTGGGATGCGCGGCGGCGTCGATCGCCGAAGGGTGCGCGCCCTGGCCGAGCGCTTCGACCTGGACCTGGGCCGGCGCTTTCGCGAATACTCGAGCGGCAACAAGCAAAAGCTGGCGATCGTCCTCGCTTTCATGCACGAGCCGGATCTGTTGATTCTTGACGAGCCGACCAGCAGCCTAGATCCGCTGAACCAGCAGGAGTTCTACGCGCTGCTGCGAGAAACGAGGGACGGAGGCGCCACAGTCTTTCTCTCCTCGCACGTTCTGTCCGAGGTCGAGCACGTCTGCGACAGGGTCGGGATCATACGCGACGGTCGACTTGTCCGCGTCGCGCAGCTAGACGAGCTGCGGCGAATTCGCGTCCATCGCGTGGAGATCGAGTTCGCGCCAGACACGGCCGTGCCGGAGACTCCGATCCGAGACGCGGAAGGAGTCGAGGAGGTGACCATCAGCGGCCAGCGGGTGACGTGCACTGTGCGAGGAGGTTTCGAGGCGTTGATGCGCGCGATCAGAGATGCGCAGGTCGTCGACTTCATCAGCACCGAGCCAAGCCTCGAAGAGATCTTCCTCAGCTATTTCAGCGAAAGAAAGCCCAAAGCGCTCCCGCCATGATCGCGATCGTGTTCGGGCTTCGCCTGGGCCGCTGGGGTGTCGTGGGCTTTTCGCTGGCGGCGTTCGTGTCGACGCTCATCCAGACCGTCGGCTTCTATCAGATCGCGGGCCACACGCCTGGCGAGCGCATCGCGTTCGGCAACTCCATCCTCGCCCTCGCGTCGCAGTTCAGCGCCCTGTTCCCTCCCCCCATCCGACCCGACACAGTCGGCGGGTACGTCGAGTTCCGCGGCTTCCATCCTCTGGCGATCCTGTTCGCGGTGTGGGCGCTCGCAAGCGCCACGGGCGCGGCCCGCGGCGACGAAGAGCGCGGTATCGTCGCGGCCGCGCTAGGGACGGGAATCTCTCGCCTCGGGCTGATCGCTGCACGGACCATAGCCTTCGCCATCGGCGTCGTCATCGCCGCAGCCGCCGCGGCCGCGGGCTTTCTCGTCGGAGTGGCGTCGGGCCACGAGTCCGTCTCACCGCTCGGCGTCATCGAGGCCTCTGGATTGCTGGTCGCGGTGGGACTTTCTTGCTACGCGCTCTCGCTCCTGGTCGCACAGCTCGCCGCGGTGCGGGTCGCGACCGCGGCAGCCGGCGTGTTGCTGCTCGCCCTGTTTCTCCTCAACAGTCTCAGCCGGGTCTTCGACTCGCTTTCTATGTGGCGGTGGCTTTCACCGTTTCGCTACTACGACCTGAGCCAACCGCTCCCGCTGGGTGGCCACTTCGAGGCCCGCGCTGTCGTGGTGCTGGTCGGCGTCTCCGTCGTGGCAGCGGCGGCCGCCGCAGCGGCGTTCGAGTTTCGCGACCTCGGGTCGGCTCTGGTTCGACCTCCTAGGCGGGCGAGTCGGGTGAGCAATACCGTGTCCGGCGCGGCGTGGTGGCGATGGCCTGTTTGGCGCGGGGTCTTCGAGCGCCGGATCGCGACCGCGGTCTGGGCGGTCGGCATGGCGGCGCTTGCGATCGTCTTCGTCTCGCTGACCAGGACCATCGTCCAGGTCCTGTTGTCAATTCCTTCTCTTCTCCCGTACCTCTCGATCTTCGTACGGCAGCAGGTGTATCCCGGCGTGCTCGGCTTCACGTGGTTCAACGTCGCGCAGCTGCTTTTCGCCGCGATGGCCATCACGTACGTCGCGCGCTGGTCGGCCGAGGACTCCGATGGGCGCCTCGAGCTGGCGCTGAGCCAGCCCATATCACGCGCCGCGGTCGTGGTGGAGCGCGTGGCGACGCTCGTCGCTTGCGCGCTGGTGATCGTCGCGGCTAGCGGGGCGACGCTTTACTACGCGTCACATGTTCAGGGGATCGACTTGAACGCGGGGCGTGTCGTGGCCGCGTCGCTGATGCTCATTCCCTTCGCGCTTGTCTTCGCCTCCGCGGGATCGTTGCTCGCGGCGTGGAATCCAAGGGCGGCGGTGGGCTTGCTGGGCGCGTTTGCCTTCGCGAGCTACCTCGATACCGAGCTGGGGTCGATCTACAAGCTCCCCCTGTGGGTGCAGGATCTCTCGGCATTCAAGCTATTCGGCACGCCGCTCCTGACCGGCGTCGACGGGCGCAACCTCGCCTTGCTTCTCCTCCTCTCGCTTGTCGGGCTCGCAAGCTCGATACTTGCTATGCAGAGGCGGGACGTCGGCGCTTGAGCGTTGCTCCGGTGAGGGCCGAGCCCGGGCTCAACCTACGATAAGTAGCCAACCACGCACTTAGGAGGTAAACTGCGTCGCCATGCCGAGATCGATGTGGAAAGGCGTGGTCTCTTTCGGGATGGTCTCGATCCCGATCCGCCTGTACAACGCAACCGAGTCGAGCGCCAAGGTGTCGTTCCGGCAGTTGTGTCCGGACCACCACTCCCCCATCTCATACAAGCGCTGGTGCGCGGAGGGCGACCACGAGGTGGCCTACAGCGAGATCCAGCGCGGCTATGAGATCGGCAAGGACCGTTACGTGATCATCGAAGACAAGGACCTGGACAACCTGCCCCTACCGACTGCGCACGCCATCGACATCGAGGAGTTCGTGCCGGTCGAGGAGGTCGAGCCTGGGCTGTACTTCGACAGCGCGTACTACGTCGAGCCCGAAGAGCTGGGCAGAAAGCCTTATCACCTGCTCCGTCGCGCCCTCGAGGCAACGGGACGAATGGCCATCGCAAAGATCGCGCTACGCGACAAAGAACATCTCGCCGCGATGCACCCCAATGGCAAGGGTCTGATCATGAACACGCTCCACTGGCCCGACGAGATCCGCACGACCGAGGGCCTCAAAGGCCTCGAGGATGAGGTGAAGATCAACCCCAAGGAGCTCGAGATGGCGAAGGCGCTGATCGAGAGCCTGGCCGACAGCTTCGATCCCAGCCGCTACAAGGACAACTACCGCGAGGCGGTCATGAAGGTTGTCCATGCCAAGGCGGAGGGCGAGGTGATCGAGGCGCCCGAGGCGCCGCAGCCGGCCAAGGTCATGGATCTTATGGAAGCCTTGCGCCAGTCGGTGGAGCAGGCCAAGAAGCAGCGCGCGGGGCGTGAGAAGCCGGCCGCCGAGACCAGGAGACGTCGTAAAGCTTCGTAGCTCTACTGCCCCTAATGTGAGGCAGATGCAGCCGGATAGTGATCAGCTCCAGATCGAGCTGGAGAGCTTTCCCGATGAGCTGCGGCCGATGCAGGCCGCGTCGGCCGAAGCGCCGTTCAGCTCGGCGGAATACCTCTTTGAGGTCAAGTGGGACGGCTTGCGCTGCATCCTCTTTCGCGACTCGAACGGTGACGTCAGGCTCAAAGACCGTGGCCTGAACGACCTCACTGTCGAGCTGCCCGAGGTCGCCGCGGCGGCAAAGCGCGTCCCGCCAGGGAGCGTCATCGACGGCGAGCTCGTCGCCACTGACACCGACGGCCGGCCGGACTATCCCCGTCTGCGACAGCGCCTCGCAGGAGGCGCACGGCTGCGCGACGAGATTCCGACCGCGTACCTGGCCTTTGACGCGCTCTATCTGGAAGGCCGGCCCCTGTTGCGACAACCGGTTTTGAGGCGCCGCGCGAGACTGGCGAAGTCAGTCGAAGCGGGCGGGCATCTCTTTGTCCCCGACCACATAGAAGAGGACGGGGTCGAACTCTTCGAGGCGTGCCTCGAGCGGGGCCTCGAAGGCGTGGTCGCCAAGCACAGGCAGAGCCCTTACGTGCCGGGGCAGCGGAGCCCCTTCTGGCTGAAGGTCAAAGCCGTCAAGTCCGACGACTTCATCGTCATCGGCTGGCTGGGTGACAAGACGGGCGACAAGCCGTTCGACGCGCTCGTGGTGGGTTACCACGAGGACGGCCGTCTCCTGCCATGCGGCACCGTCGGCGGCGGCTACGACGACGAAACGACCGCCGTGCTTCGAGACAGGTTGGTCGAGCTCGCGACGGACGATTCGCCCCTCGACCCGCCCCCGATCATGATGCGGCCGGTCAACTGGGTCAGGCCGGACCTGGTGGTGAGCATCCGTTATTCGGAGTGGTCGCCGGACGGGACGCTGCGATTTCCGATCTTCAACGGTCTGCGTCCCGAGATCCATCCCGCTGAAGCCGTGCGCCACCGCCCGCGCGTCGTCATCACCGGGCACGTCCGGCCGGGTTCGGCGGCCTATGACCTGACTCGCTTTCCCTTTTGACGGGCTGATGGAGCAGCGGGGCTTCGACGTCGTCACGGGGGCGTTCAGCTTCACAGGCCGGTTCATTGCCCGGCGGCTGCTCGCTGAGGAGCGAAGGGTCAAGACTCTGACGAATCATCCCCAGCGCGCCGGCGCCGAGGACATCACCGCTGAGGTCGCGCCGCTCCAGTTCGCCGACCGTGCGGCGCTGGTCGAGAGCCTCCGCGGCGCGGACGTCCTCTACAACACGTACTGGGTCCGCTTTCGCCATGGCCGCGTCCGTTTCGGCGACGCCGTCGCCAACACGCGAATCCTGGTTGGCGCGGCCCGCGATGCCGGGGTGCGCAAGGTCGTGCACATCTCCGTGAGCAACCCTTCGGTGGACTCGCCTCTCGATTATTACGCCGGCAAGGCGCGCGCCGAGAACGCGGTCCGGGAGTCAGGGCTCCAGTGGGCGATCGTGCGCCCCACCTTGATCTTCGGCGCGGGGAACATCTTGATCAACAACATCGCGTGGCTCTTGCGACGACTGCCTGTGTTTGGGATTCCTGGCCGGGGTGACTATCGCCTGCAGCCGGTCGCGGGCGAGGATGTGGCGGAGATCGCGACGTGGGCGGCGGCGCAGGGCGGGAACGTCACGGTCGATGCGGCGGGGCCGGACATCATCTATTACAGCGAGATGGTGGAGTCGATCGCCATCGCCGTCGGCCGCCACCCGCGGTTCGTGTACATCTCGCCGCGCAACGCCGTGCGGGCTGCCGGGATCATCGGGCGCTTGGTTAGGGACGTGACGCTGAACGAACCCGAGCTACAGGGCTTGATGCAGGAGCTGCTCGTGTCGCGGGAGAAACCGCGGGGCACGCGGCGGCTCGACAACTGGTTGCTGAGCAACGCCGACGGGATCGGCAGGTCGTACGCATCCGAGCTCGAGCGCCACTGGCGTTAAGGACGAAAGACGGTGAAGGAGGTGACGAGGGTGGGATTGGGCGCCCCGACAGATGCGCCTGGTGAATATAAATTTACTGCTCTTCTCTTGATTATTCGAACGAAAGTTCGTAGACTTTAGGCATGTTGGAACTGGTGGCGGCAGAGGTGCCCACGACCCGTGATCACCTCGAGCACGAGCTCTTGCGCATTCGGGGTGAGATCGAGATCCGCGAGCTCTACTTCTCGCGCCTCGCCGCGGCGCTGTCGGCGATGAACCTGGCCGAGGACAACGAGTCCGAGATGACCACCATCGACTGGCTTCGCTTCAACTGCCGCCTGACCCAGAACGTGGCTTCGGATCGCGTTGCCATCGGCGAGAAGCTGGCGGCGATGCCGCTGAGCGAAGACGCGCTCTACAACGGCGAGATCGGGATCCAGCACCTCGCGACCATGGCCAAGACGGCGCGAGCGGTGGGCAAGGAGTTCGACGAAAAGAGGCTCCTACCCCTGGCCAAGAAGCACTCGCCGGGCAAGTTCTATCACGAGTCCCTCCACTACCGGCACTCGGTCCGGCCGCAAGAGGTCGCTTCCGAGCAAGCCGACCTGGCCGAGAACCGCGCCCTCTCCATGAGCACAGCCGAAGACGGCTGCTTGATCCTGCAGGGCGTTCTCGACCCCGTCGGCGGTGCCGCTTTGCGGACCGCGCTCGAGCCCCTGGCCAAGCCGATGGGAAAGTTTGATTACCGCGAACGGCCGCAGCGGCTGGCGGACGCCCTCGTCGAGCTCGCGACGGCCGGCGGCAAGGTCGCCGTCCAGATGCAGGTCACCAGTTCGATCGAAACGCTGCTTGGCCTTCTCGGTGCGCCGGGCGCCGAGACCGAGTTCTCCCTTCCTGTCTCCTCCAAGACGGTGGAGCGCTGGGCCTGCGACTGCAGCATCACCCGGGTCCTCATGCAGGACTCGGTGCCGATCGACGTCGGCCGCTCCAAGCGGACGATCAGGGGTCCGAGGCGCCGCGCGCTGATCGCTAGGGATAAGCACTGCCGGTGGCCGGGTTGCGAACGGCCCGCCTCCTGGTGTGACGGCCATCACCTCGTCTGCTGGATAAACGGCGGCAGCGACGAGCTGGACAACATGGTCCTGCTCTGCCAACGTCATCACTGGATGGTGCACGAGGGCAAATGGCAGATCATCAAGACCGACACCGATGGCCTGCTGCCCGTCGCACCGATGCTGACCTTCGGCCGACCCCGCGCGCCAGACTAAGTATTTGTGACGGTCGAGCGTCGAT
>VBEG01000014.1 GCA_005882115.1 Chloroflexota bacterium | reverse complement strand
CCGGGCGGCCAGCGGGTTGATGATGGTCTGCGCTTTCGACTCACGCTTGAACGGCGTCTCCTTCACGATCCAGGCATTGCCGTACGGGTTGTCCGGCCCCGGCGGCAGCCCTTCGCTGTCGCACTCGTAGACGGTGTTGCGGAGGCCGTCCACCATCATGTCCAGCCGGATGCTGAAGAAGTGCTGGTGGTGCGGGCCGTAGACGCCCGGAGCGACCAGCGCACCGTGCTTGGGGGTGACGCCCTCTGGCACCGCGCCGTTGGACATCACGCCGGTCATCTTGATTTCGTACCCGATTCCGCCGTCCTGGTAGAAGTACCAGTAGTAGCCGTACTCGTAGTTGCCGATGGTGGCGACGGTCGACAACACCAGCCGGCGAGAGCGCCGGACCTCGGTCTCCTCCGTCCGGAAGTCTTTGTGCTTCCAGAGCATGCCGAAGTCCTCTTCGTGGAGGCAGATGGCGTTGCGGATGGGCAACGGGCCGCCATCGTTGTCGTTGACGATTCCGTCGAAGTAATGGATCTCGCCGAGACAGTCGCAGCCGAGCTCCAGGCTGTTGCTCATCATGCCGACGCCGTACTCGCCCATGTCGAACACGTTTTTGCGGTAGTGATTGGGCGCGGGATCGCCATACGGGATGAACATCTCGGCCAGTGAAGCCCGATAGAGGATCGGCCGCTCTTCACCTCTGTCGTTGTAGCTGACGGTGTAGAGGATCATGCTTTCGCGGGCGTTGAAGCCGATGCGGAAGCTCCATTTCTGCCAGCTGACATGGTTCCCGGTGACCTTGAAGCTGGTGCCCTCAGGCTGCGTGATCTCGAGCGGTTTCAGGTCCTTGCGCACGCCTTCCGGGAAGTAGGGCACGTTCTCGGGGTCGGAGATCCGGTCGGCCGTGTAGTTGGCCTTCTTGGCGGGGACGGGCACCACGCCGTGATCCTCGACCTCGACGACCTCCATCTTGTCGAGGTCGAACTTGACGATCAGCCCCTCGATGGGCCGCGCATACACGTGCTCACCCGGGCCGGGCCGGATCCACGTCAACGGCCTGCAGAAGCGACCCTTTTCAGCGCCGTCGATTTCCGAGTAGTAGCCACACGACCAGGCGTCGGTGATGGCCATCTCGAAGTTGCTCACCCCGCGCCGGCGCAGGGCGGCCTGCCAGCGCGGGTCCTTGCGGACCACCTCGTCCACCGTCATGAACTCTTCGAGCATGATCGAGGGCTGGACGCCCTTGATCTCCTCCCAGCTGACGACCTTTTCCTGGGTGAGGGAGACGACTGCCTCGAAGGTCTTGCGCCTGGTGCGGTCGCGGACGACCATGAACGCCTGCCGGTCGACCTCGGTCCCATTGCCGGGCTTCCAGGCGAGCACGTCCTTCTTCGCCGGCTCGTTCAGCATCACGTACACAAAGCGGTGGCCGCCGTCGAGGCCGCGCTCCTTCTTGAGGGTCGTTGAAGCCGTCTGAACCTCCTCAGACGTGAGCGGGTCGAGGGGATGCCTGGTCGTCGCGACCGCTGGCTCTACCGTTTGCATGTGCACCTCCGGATCGCCGTGCTTCCCTGGGAGGGGCGGCGCTCGATATGCGCATCAGCCCCTATGAGCGCAGCGTGCGTTAAAACGTAGTCCGCCCCCCGCTCTGTGTCAAACCCTTCTTGATGAAGGTTCTGGAGTTGTCGTCCAGCAGTACGATTTTGACTCGATTCCAAGACGTCGGTCGGCAAGTTCTGGAAGCAGGAGTGACTGGTTTAGACGGTGGCCGCCCACACCTATGTTCTGGTGGATGTGGATGACGCTCTCGCGCCGGACGAGAGGCAAGCTGTACAAGCGGGCCGTACTTTCCGCGACGCGCACATCTCCCCATTTGCCGACGGCATAGAGCTTCGGCGTGAAACCGCAATCTCGACGCTTCGTCTGGCGAGCCAACATGGACTTCTCGGCCTACAGGTGCCGACGACGCAGGGAGGCCTCGGTTTGAGCGTTTTGGCCGCAGCTCGCGTGTATGAAGAGATCGCCGAAGGATGCCTCGCTCACGCTTTCTCCCTCGAAGTCCACAACAACATTGCGAACCTTGTCAGCAGGCGCGGTACCAAAGGCGCTCAAGACAGGTGGCTTCCTCGTCTTCTGTCTGGAGATGCGGTTGCCGCGTTTTGCTTGACGGAGCCGGCTATGGGCAGCGATGCGGTTGCCATTCAGTGCAAGGCCGACAGCGTCGGGAGCGATTGGGTTCTGAACGGGGAGAAAGCATGGGTTACCAATGCGGCGGGGGCTGATCTCTTCGCTGTTTGGGCGCAGACAGACGCTGCAGCCGGGTCGCGAGGAATCGCCGGATTCCTTGTCGAACGAGAGGCCGAGGGCCTGACGGTTACCGATCCCTACAAGCTGATGGGCGGCCACGCCATGGGCACTGCTGGGATCTTGCTTCGGGACTGTCGGGTGCCGGCCGATGGCCTGATATCACCACCTGGCGAAGGATTCCAAGTGGCGATGCAGGGAATCACGGCGGCAAGAATCTTCGTCGGGGCGCAATGCTGCGGAATCTTGAAGGCCGGCCTGGAGCGGGCGATTGGGTACGTATCAAGGCGAAAGGCATTCGGGCGGCCCGTTGGAAGTTTTCAGGGTCTCCAGTGGGAGTTGGTGAATGTCGCAACCGAGCGTGAAGCAGCGCGCTTGCTGGTCTATCGCGCTGCGGCCGCCGCGGACAGAGGTCTCTCGGCAACCGTGGAAGCTGCGCAGGCCAAGAAGTTTGCAACCGCCGCAGCGGTCAGCGGATTGGTGACGTGCATGCAAGCCATGGGAGCCCATGGCTTCCTGATTGATTCCACGCTCGGGAGACACCTGGCGACGGCGAAGATGGCCGAGTATCTGGACGGCACCAGCGAGATTCAGAACGTCGTGGTCGCCCGGTCGCTTTTTGGTGGCGCATTGGACTAATCGGATTGGCCAGTTCAAATAGGGAGATGTTGGCGGTTCCAGCGCCGGCGATCTCGGCGTAGCGCTGCTCCGTCATGCCACCTCCCCTGCAGATCCCTGATCGTTGAAATTATCGCGAGCGCGGCGCGGGCACGTTCGAAGTGAAGAGGACCGAGGTCAACTGGTCCCGATGAAAAAGCTGCTCAGAGCGGCCGCAGTCTCTTGAGGAATCTCTTCCGGAAAAAAGTGTCCTCCGGCGAGGGGAAAGCCTCGCACATCGTCTGCCCACGCCTGCCAGATGCCGGTCGGTCCTCCCACTTCCGAGTACCACCGACCAAGTGGACCTCGATCGCTCCACAACGCGAGGACAGGACAAGTGATGCGACGCCCGGCGAGTCGATCCTCCGCGTCATGCTCCCTGTCGATCGTGGCTGCTGCCCGGTACTCCTCGCAGATGGCGTGAATGGACACTGGATTGCTCAGCGCTCTGACATAGGCTTCACGCACCTCGGCGTCGAAAACACGCGGCGGAGAACCCCATGCCGCGAGAGCGTCGTCAATGACTGCATCCGGCGCTGCTGAAATGAGGCGCTCGGGCAGGGGCTCAGGCTGCGCCAGTAACGACCACGGCCAAAAGGCAGTCACGAATCTTGCGTCGGCCAGTTGCCATGCATCTTGAGTTGGCACGATATCGAGGACGGCAAGACGGTCAATAAGCGCCGGATGATCCAGGGCCAAGCGATATGCGACGCGGCCGCCGCGATCGTGCCCCGCGACGCTGAAACGTTGAAATCCGAGGCGTGCCATCACAGCAACCATGTCCCGCGCCATCGCACGCTTCGAATACGGTTCGTGGTCGCGCGTGGAGGGTGGACAGCCGCTCCGTCCATATCCGCGGAGATCCGCGCAAACAACGCTGAATTGCTGCGCCAATAGGGGCGCCACCCGCTGCCACATCAGGTGGGTTTGCGGGAAGCCGTGAAGCAGCAACAGCGGCGGCCCAGCCCCAGCCCAACGGACGAAGATGCTGGTTTCGCCGGACTCGACCTCAGCCGCCTCGAACTCCTCCAGCATGTCGCCCCCCGGGTCCGCCACGTGGCGGGTTGTGCTTCACTCGTCGCCTCTAGCGATCGCTTTCGATCAGTTTCTGGTCAAAATCTCAAGCGCAGACGCGCTGACTCCCGCTCTATCGGACGATTTTGAGTCGGAGCCGGGACGATAGCGACCCTACAGCCTGAACGTCGACTGCGCCGCGGCGTATCGCGGCTCGTCGCGGCGGAAGCTGTCCGCGTCGACCCCGAGCTTGCGCGAGACGTGGTAAGCGAGCAATTGCAGCGGCACTACGTTCACGATAGGCGCGAGCACCTCGTCCAGATCTGAAGGTGGCGCAAACGACATGACTGTCGCCCCGATCTCGCGAAGGGCCGTCTCGACTTCCCCGATCCGCTCGCGGGACGGGCCCGGCTGCGCCACGAGCACGACCACGTTCCCGGGTTGGATGCTGACAAGGGGCCCGTGCAAGATGCCCTCGACGTCGTGACCTTCGGCGCTCACGAGGTGGCTAGCCTCGCGCAGCTTCAAGGCGCCTTCGTAGGCGGTGGAGCGCGCCGGACCGCCACCGACGAAATGCGTCACGGGTCGAAACTCAGTTTGGCTGACCTCGGTCGCGACGCCGCTGCCGTGGTCGAGGGCGAGCTGGACCATGCGAGGAAGGTCCGCGAGTCGGCTCTGCCACGCCGGGCTGCCAAGTGCAGCGGCAACCTGCGCGACACGCAGCATCGCCGCGGTGTGGCTCGCTGTGTGAACCGGAGACTTCTCCTGCACCACAGTGCGCACGACGCCTTCGCCTTCCATCGAAGATCCTTCACCGGTGATCGCGATCCAGTGATGCGAGTCTTTCGCAAACCGGCTTAAAGAGGCGCTACTGAAGCGCTTGCTGCCGCGGTGGCTCAGCAGGATCAGCCCATCGTCCTGACGCATTTGGGGCGGATAGTTCACGAACTCGAAAGCTCGAACCGCCCACGCCTGGAGACCGACGCTGCGCAGGATGAACTGGCCCGCGAGCGCGCCGTGAAAGCTCGTGCCGGTGCCGGCCAGGAAAATCCGTGAACAGCCGCGAAGACGCGTCGCAGCCCGCGCGCCGGAATCGTCGGCCAGCAGCCTCGTCAGCTCTGCCGGCTGGCTCTCCAGCGTTGCCTTCAGGTACGAGCCGGGCTCGTGTGGTTCAGCCATCGCCGCGCTGCTATAAGGCCGGCGACTCGCCCGAGGCCGGCATCGCCACCCAGCCCGACGGGCGAAGCAGCCCGCGAACCCGAGACGATGACAGAGCGTAGATGACCATGACGATGATGAAGAGCGTAATCATCAGGGGCCGCGGTTCGCTGATGGCAGCAAGGCCGCCCATCCCCCATCCGACGAGCGCCATCGGAGTCAGCGTGATCATCTGGTAAAAGCTTGTCGCCCGGCCGCGGAACTCGTCCCGCTGTGGGCGGCCATCGCCAGTCGATAGGAGTTTCTCGTCAGCGGGCCGGCTTGGCCCAGACGCCGCGGTCCTGTAGAAGCTTGATCTGAGGCTCGATCACATTCTTCTTGTACTCCGCATGCTTCATCGGCTCGCGTTCGAGATAAAGGTTCTTGGGATAGATCGGTTGCTCGTAAAGGAGTTGGTAAAGCTCTGTGCGCAGATCCTTGAGCCAGTTGTCCCACTGGGCGCGGGCGCGGTGGTCGCGGAGTGCTTCGATGTCGATGACGCCTGACACGTACGTCGAACCTGCCCCGTACTCCTGCTTGCCGACGATCCGACCCTTGTAATCGATCACATATGAGCGGCCGCCGAAGGTGTCAATCGGGGTCGTCTCATCCGGAAAGAGGTAATAGGTGCCCATATTGGGCGCCACCACGTACATGTTGTTGTCGAGCGCCCGGGCGCGGCTCTGTATCTCGAACATCTCATTGCCGGTGGCCGGATGTGGGTAGGAGGCGCGGTAAACGACTTCGGCGCCGTTCAACGCCAGGGCACGCGCGTTCTCGGGATACGAACCCTCGTTGGCCATCATGATGCCGAGTCGACCGATCTCGGTGTCCGCCACTGGCCAAAATGCGTCCAGGTTGCGTCCGTACTTCTCAATCCACCAGTCGTAGATATCGTGCGGGCAGACTGAGTGCTCGACAGGGAACAGGGGCGAAACCTTGTAGTGCTGGAGGATGACCTCACCCTCTGGGTTGATGACGAAACCGACGTTGAAGAAGCGGTCCTTCACCTCAGGATGACGGGCCTTGGCCTGGGCCATGACGAATACGTCGTACTGGCGCGCCAGCCGGCCCAACGCTTCTGTCTCCTCGCCTGGGATGTCGATGGCGCAAGTACGCGCGAACTCAACGTGGTCGAGATCCAGCACCTCGTCGTTGAACGCTTGCAGCGCACCTTCCGGGATCGCGATCAGGCGGACAGGGAGGTCGAGGCTCGACAGCCAAGCAGCCGCCTTTACCAGATGCGCCAGATGCTCGAGGTTGATCTTGATGTCCTCCCGCTTCCGGATGCCTCTAACTGTTGGTACGAGGCCGACTGCGGTGTAAGGGCTGATCATCCCGCTACCTCCCTTCAACTCGAAATTGGCCGGCAACTCGTTGCTTTCCAGACGCCCAGACCTAGGCCCGCCCGGCGCCACGAGTGTGAGGTTCACCCCCTGGGGATATCAAGTCGACATGTGCGCTCCAGCTGGGTTTCGGTTTTGCGGCGCCCATGCCTAAGCGCTTGCCGAAACGCTTTGGCATGTCGAGGGACAGTGCGGCGTGTCGATCCAACACCAGATTGGTCGCGGGCCCGGGATTTGAACCCGGGGCCTCACGAGCGCAGCGCGGCTGTGAACAGACCGGGGCTTGAATCCAGATTTCCAGACTGGGGGCCCCGAGATTGAACCCGGGGCCTCACGGTCCTGACATGCGAGTCCGCCGGCATCTTGCCGGAGTATTGGATTTTCAGAGCTAGGTGAAGCACGGTCCTCGGGCCGACGCGAGAGAGTTCAATCGACGGGGTGAAGGCTGCCGTGCGTCCGAGTCAGACTTTCGACAAAGCGACCAGGGAGGCCCCTTCTTCCTTGTCCACCAGGCGGCCGTTCAAGCCGCCGAAAGCGTGCAGGTCGCCGCCGACCTCGATACGCAAGGAATCTCGCACTCCGCCTGCTTTCACGGCGTCGTATCCCGCGATACGTATCAGTCGTTCCACCTCGCCAGCGGCCGCGACGTCGTCGGTGGTGTAAAAGAGGACGGCCGGCTTCGGCTCGCGATGGGCGCTAGCTGCAAGCAGTGGCGCAGGCAGTGTTCCGAAAGCCTTGGCGTACTTCGTTCCGCGCGGGAGCAAGCCCGACACGACCTCACCGGCCGACTGGCCGTCGGGAAGCGTTCGCGACACCTTGCCGTCGCCCCCTACCGAGATGGGATTGGAAGTGTCGATCACGAGCTTGCCGCGCAAAAGGTCGGCCACCTCCGGGATCACGACCTTCATCGCGTCGAGCCAGAGCGCGACCACCACATTGTCCGCGCGCTCGACTGCGTCACGATTGGTCTCGGCTGCCGTCGCCAATGACCCGATCTCAGCCGCCAACTTCTTCACGTCATCGACGTTGCCGGCCGAGAGCACCACGTGCTCACCCCCCGTAGCCAGATCACGCGCCACGATCCCGCCGATGTTTCCTATTCCGATGATTGCCGTTGTCATTTTTTTCCTCCGGTTTCTTTCTTTAGCAAGCGTTCCTTCATGACGATGTCGACTGTGTCCCAAGCCTCGCGTCCATGTGAGGTTTCTAGAAGCCGATGGCCTCATCGACTAGGACGAACGTGATGCGGCCCGGATTCAGCTCGCGGTTGATGATCAGAATCTTGTTGGCCCCGCTGTGGATGCCGTAGGCAGCCTGAGCTCCTGCGTCTTCGAGGAGCAACGCATACTCGTTGATGCGATGAAGGCCCTCATCCACGTCGGCCACGACCTTCTGAGCGCCGACGACGAGAATGACCCGCCCCGCACCAGACACGTAGGGCCCGAGTTGACTGCCGCTCATCGAGGCCGCCATCAGGGATCCGGTCTCCGTGACTGCGTGGACGCTTCCAAGCATCACGTCCGGAGCCGCTGACAGCCGGCGTATCTCATCTGACTGGGTCTGACGATCCATGGCCCAGATACGTGGTCGCAACGGCTTGAACCGACCTGACCGTTCGAGCGCTTCGGCAATGCCGGTCAGCTCGAGCGTGCGCGAGGCCCCGTGATGCACCTCCGAGCCATCGGGAATCAGGCCTAACACGCCCTCATACGCCTTCGCCGTGTCACTCGCCCGCATGACCGCGAAGCCGTTTGCTGCCAGCGCATCCGCCGCCCGCTGCAAACGCTCTTGGCTTTTCCGGCCGTCCATACCGGAGAGTCAGGGCCGGTTCCAGCTCAACTGAGATCTGATCGACCACTTTCGAACTCCTTGGTCCTGCCGCCATCGTTGCAATTGCAAGTACCTCCGGGAGAGTACGTTTATTGCATATGCAAGTAGTGCCCGACCCCAAGATCGCCGGATTGATCGACCGGCTGGTTTCCGAGGTCGCCCCAGGCGGGCGCGGAATCGCCGCGTGGATGGCTTTGCTCCGAGCGAGCCCACGCAACGCTCGTGCGTCAGCTGGCGGTCGACCTCGTCGAGGAGACTGGTCTGACCCTCGGCGACTACGACGTGCTCGCGCAGCTGGCTCTAGCGGGTGGCGTCTCGCGGATGACCGACCTGGCCAACCGAGCCTTCAACTCACGATCCGGAATGACCAGGCGGGTCGATCGGCTGGTCGATGAGGGGCTTGTCCGCCGGACGGGCATTGACACCGACGGACGCGGAGTCGTGGTGGGCTGACCAAGGCCGGTGTGGCCCGCCTCAGCCGACGGCGCCGGCGCACATCCGGCGCGTCGCCGAGCTCTTCGTGGCCCCGCTAGACGATGAGGAGCTGGCGGTGATGGAGCGCGCCCTCAAGAAAGTGACGCTGAACTGCACGTTTGGCTAGACCGACTTCCACCCTCTTTCCCGTGGGGGATGACGATCCCATCGGCGAATGCGTGAATTTCTGGACGAATGTTGCGCCTCTCAACATTGCGACGCGACCCGCGTCGAGCTGTGCGCTGGAGCGCGTGCATGCCTGAGCACGATTGGCCGGAACTTCCGTACGAGGCGTGGAAGGACACCCTTGCGACGCTGCACATGAAGTTGCAGATCGTGGGCAAGCTGCGGCTGGCGCTCAGTCCGTTCGAACCGGAGTGGGCCAACGTGGCGCTGTACCTGACCTCGCGGGGTTTGACCACAGGTCCAATTTCGAGCGGTGGCCTGATATTTGGCATTGATGCAGACCTCGTCGCCCACCAGGTGGTCATCACCACGGTTTCCGGCGATGCGCGGCACGTTGCGCTCGTTGCGCGTCCTGTAGCCGCCTTTTACAAGGAGTTCACGACCGCGCTCGACGGGCTCGGCATCCAAGCGAAGCTTCGCCCGGTGCCGGACGAGGTCAGCGATCCGATCCCCTTTGCGGAGGACACGGTGCATTCGGCTTACGACCCTGAATGGGCCAACCGATTTTTCCAGGTGCTCGCCCGGGCAGATCTCGTGCTCCAGGAACACCGGTCGCGGTTTCGCGGGAGAACGTCGCCTGTCCATTTCTTTTGGGGCAGCTTCGACCTGGCCAACACGCGTTACTCCGGCCGCACCGCGGAGCCGCCCCCGGGCGCCGATTTCATCGCTCGCAAGTCCGAGGACGCCGAGCAGATCTGCGTGGGGTTCTGGCCGGGCAGCGCGACGTTCCCCGAAGCCGCCTTCTACTCGTACACCTATCCCAAGCCGGTTGGACTCGAGGAGCAGCGGATCGAGCCGTCCATGGCAAGTTGGGACCCGAAGCTGGGCGAGTTCGCGCTTCTATATAGCGATGTGCGGAAGGCTGCGTCGCCGCGAGACGCGATCCTCGAGTTCTGTGAGAGCACGTATGCCGCCGGCGCGAGGCTGCGCGATTGGGACCCGGGCCTGGTCGCGGAGCGATCGGCGTAGTCAAGCTGCTTGGCGGCGATGGGCAGGCATAACATCAGCCAGCAGCGCAACTCGATCGCGAGCGGGTGGTTTGATCCAGCAGCCTTCAGTATTGACCGTATCAAGGCGGCTGAAGCTACCGCCGATCCGTCGGGAGGAAGCCCGACGATCGGGAGCGCCGCATCCAGCAGTTTTAAGTCCTGAGCAGCCCCAGCTCTGCTGCCCGGCGGGTGATGTCAACCCGAGTCCGGCAATCGAGCTTGCTCAAAATGCGGTGGACGTGCATCTCGACGGTTCGAGGGCTGAGGCTCAGGGTCGTCGCGACCTCGCGGCTGCTCAGGCCGCTCGCGACGAGTCGCGTCACCTCGAGTTCGCGTGGAGACAGCCCACCTCGACCCACTCCGGCCGCGGCGAGACGGCCTAGCCGCTGTTCGACCTTCTCCCCGAGCTTGGCAACCTCTTCAGCGATCCGGTTCGCAAGCGGCCTTGCTCCGAGGCGGATGGCCGACCGGTATGCGCTCCGATACCTTGCCCCTGCTGTCTGCCGGTCGCCGGTCAACATGTATGCCGCAGCGGCGCGCAGTTCAATCTCTGCACGATCAAGCGGAAGCTCGAGGTCGGCGAGGATCGTCAGCGCCTGCTCGAACCTTGCGACTGCGGCGGCTGCGTCGCCTTCGGTCATCAAACCCTCCGCGAGCGCCAGGTTGGCAGCGGCGTGCGCCTCTTCGTCAGGCTGCGATTCGATCGTCGTCAGCGCGGCGGTCGCCGCGCGAAGGATTTCGGTGTCAGCCGCCTCGACGGCGAAACTCGCGATCCACCTCAGATTTGTGATCGAGTAGTGGCGTTCGCGATCAGTCAGGCCCCAACGCCGAATGACCCGCAAGCAGCGCTCGCGCGCTTCTTCCAGTCGGCCACCCGCTGCCGCGAGCCGTGCCAGGTGCGTCTCTGAATCGATCTCCATGGCCGCAAGTCCGATGCGGCGCGCGATGACGTTGGAGTTGTGCAGCTGGGACCTGGCCTGCTGGAGACGCCCGCGATGGAACATGATGCTGCCGAGCACGCCGTGGGCCACAGCCTGTGCGTGAAGGTTGCTCGAGGAACTTTCAAGGACTTCGCGGCATAAATCGCAGGCGTGGTCCCAATCACCGCCCTGGCGGAGCACCATGGTGAGGCAGGCCAGACAAACATCTCCCATGGATGCCGCCCCGTTTGCGCGACAGAAGTCGGCTGCTTCGACGTATGCGGCGCGGGCGCCGCGGAAGTCGCCAACGTGCTCGAGTGAGTCGGCGAGGCGCTGATAAGCCTCGGCGGCCGTTCCGAAGTCGCCGCGCGCAAGGGCGTCGGCCAGCGCTGTTCGCACGATCGACACGCCGTCGTCACCTCCACCCGCTCTCGCCATGACGTTGCCCTCGAGGGCAAGAAGCCGCAGCTCCAGGTCTTTACGGCCTGCCGCTTCCGCTTCGCCCTTCCCGATGGCTATGAGCTCGAGCGCAGCCTTGAAGCTCGCCGCGGAGCGCAGCCTCGCAGCGGCCGTCAGGCGCTCAACCGCCGCCTGCGCCGGTTCGCCAGCAACCGCGAACGCGCCAGCGGCCAGCTGCCGGACGGTCACGGCCCTGTCCCACGCGCCTTGCGCCTCCAGCGACGCGGCGAGGCGGCGCTGAGCCTCGGCGTAGCGGCGGCGATCAGCACTGGTTTCGAGCAGTTCGATCGCCTCGGTCAGCGCGCGAACAGCGAGCGTGGCCGGTCCGCCCAACTCGGCACAGCGAGCGAGCATTTCCAGCACCTCGAGCCGCCCATCGATGTCTGTTTCTGCCGGCCACAGGTCGAGTGCGCCGCTGAGTTGGGCTGCCGCGTCGCGGTACGCACACACGTCGTGCGAGGCACGCGCCGCCTTGATAAGCCAGGTCCGCCCGGCGGTCGAGTCGCCCGCCGTGATCCAGTGCGTCGCGATTGCATGCGGCGCAGCCGATGTCGCCTCCAGACGCTTGGCGACTGCGCGGTGCATCGCTCGGCGCCTGCCCCATGGGATCGCTTCGTAAAGCGCGTCGCGGATAAGTGAGTGCCGGAAGGCGAGACGCCCCTCGCCCTGATCGACTACCAGACCTCCGGCCGGCAAGCTGGCGACGGCCTCCGCGCCGATGGTGGTGACATCGAAGTCGCGACCCGCAACCGCGGCCATCGCCAGAGCGTCGCGCTGCTCGTTTGTGAGGCGGTCGACGCGCTGAAGCACGGCGTCCCGAACGCTTTCTGGCATAGGCAATGCGACGTCCGAATCGAGCTCGAGCCCTTCCGAGCCGCCGCGTAGCGACCCCCTCTCGGTCAGAGCGGCGGCAATCTCCTCCACAAAGAATGGAAGGCCTTCGGTGCGGCCGAAGATGTCCTCGGCAAGAGCCAGGCCAGGTTTGGCACCCAGCCGGGCCTCGAGCAGTCGAGCTGTGTTCTCCGCGTCGAGCGCCTCGACCGCGATCTCGACGAGGAGGCCCTTGCGCCGGAGGTCAGAGCGAAGACGGCGCAGCTGGTGACCGCGAGGTATGTCCTCGCTTCGGTAGCAGGCAATCAGAAGGACCGGCATGACCGAAACGAGATCTGCGAGGAAACCAAGCGCGTCCAGGGTCGCCGAGTCGGCCCACTGGCAGTCATCGACCACCAGTCCCAGAGGGCGGGAGGCGGCGATCTCGCCCAGGGCCCTGCCGATCGCTTCGTACATCAGTTGCTGGTCCCAGCTTTGTGCCGCCACCGGTGCCCCGAGCTCGGGGAGAAGCATGGCGAGCGGCGTGTGGTCGCCAGGTTTCAGGTATCCCTCGCGGATGGCCGCTCGCAGTACGGCTCTGATCGGCGCGTATTCGAGACCGGGGATCTCGGTGGCGGCGACCTCGATGCGCTCCAGGGCGCTGGACTCGAGCGCGGTGCGGGCCAGCGCCGTCTTGCCGGCGCCGGCCTCGCCGCCGATGAGCACCAGGCTTCCCTTGCCGTCTCGAGCCCTGTCCGCGAGTGCTGCGAGCCGGGCGAGCTCTGACTCGCGACCGATGAGCTGGAACGTCATCGCAGGGCGCCTAGTGTAGGCATGCGCTCGCTCAGGCCTGCTCGATGGGCAACCCCTGCTCCTTCCACGCCTTGAACCCACCGTCGAGGTGCGCAACCCTGCTGTAGCCGAGCGTCGTAAGTGTGTCCGTCGCAAGCGCGGACCGGCCCCCTGATGCGCACTGGAGGATGATCCGCCGGTCGAGCTGAAACTCGGGGCGGTGGTATGGGCTGGTGGGGTCGGCGTAGAACTCGATCATTCCGCGGGGCGCATGCACGGCGCCCTTGATGACGCCGTTCTGGGCGCGTTCATCCGCCTCGCGGATGTCGACGAGGAGCGCCTTAGCGCCCTCGATCTCGCTGGCGACCCGGGCTGGTTGCAAATTCTCGATCCGAGACTTCGCCTCCGCGACCATCGCCGCCGCCGTCTTCGTCTGTGTGGTGCTCATCGCTACCGCCTCCTGAATCGATTCGGAATCCGTGACCCGAACCTATTCCAGCGGGAGCGCAGTCAACATTCGGCAAAGTACCGTATTTTGCCAAACGAATCACCCAGTCACCGACATCGTCCGCAGCGAATTCTAAGTTCAAAAATTAGACGGAGGCCCGCGATTTTGAACCTGGGGCCTCACGGTCCCGAACCCTGAGAAACTGGCGTCCAGAAACTACTGAAACCATCGGTTCAGTTCGAAAGTTCTAACTCAGCCAGCTAGCCAGACGGGACGGCAACTGCATCCTCCGCCGGCTTGGAGTCGAGAACTACCGTCCCGGCGGCACCGTCCACGGTGATTCGCTGCCCGGTTGTTATTTGCTCCGTGGCGCCGGCCACCCCGACGACGGCAGGAATGCCGTATTCGCGGGCCACCACCGCGCCGTGCGACATCATGCCGCCCATCTCCATGACGAGGGCACCGGCCGTCAGGAACAGTGGAGTCCAGCCGGGATCTGTGGAAGGCGCGACCAGGATCTCGCCAGGCTCGAGCCTCGCCCCGGCCGGCGAGAGGATCACCCGGGCGATCCCCGACACGATGCCTGGCGAGGCGGGTGAGCCTCGCAGCCCCTCGCCGGCCGACACCAGCGCCGCCTCGGCGTCGGTTCCATCCGAAAGCAGCACGCGCGGGATGTACCGGCGCGCACGCTCGCGCTCAAACGCGTCTCGTCGCGCGGCTACCAGCTCGCGCATGTCCTCGCCGCCTACGGCGCGTCGCGCCTCCGGCAGATAAAGGAAGAAGATGTCGTCTTGGCGGCCGAGCAAGCCACGTGCAACCAGCTCGCGACCGACCGTCATCAGGAGCTCTCGAGAGGGCGTGAAGAGCAGGCGGACGATTTGGAACTTCGGTGCCTCTCGCCTTCCGATGAGAGAGCGGACCCGACCGAGCGCAAATCGCAGGAGCGCCCGCCGGGGGCCATGCACCCTCGTGAGCAGCGAAGCGATCATCGCGTCCGCCTCGCGCGCGCCGCGCCCGAACTGGGCATCAGGCGACAGCGCGTCGTCGCCAAGCCGCGCGTAGTTGGCGAGCGCACCGAGGATGTGCTCGGGATTTTCGGACCAACGCTCGACTCCGATGTCGATCTCGCCGATCGATCGAAAGCCGTAGCGGGCGAGAAATGACTTCAAGCCATCCTGAAGACACGGTGGCAGCATGCCGTCTCGATATGCAGCGGCGAGTGCGGCGGGCTCGCGACCGAGCAGTCCGTTTAGCGAATCCGGGTCACTGCGAACTTCGGTGCAGAGCGCCCACAGCGCGAGATCCATCTCGGTCGTAGGGTTGTGCGCCGCGCCGCGGGTGACGGTTTGGAGCTCGTCCAGGCGGGCCTTACCGCCCAGCAGGCGCGCCGACAGGGCGAACGAGAGCATCGCCGGCAGGATCGTGCCGAGCATTCGCGGAAACATGCGCGGTGACGCTGTCAGGATCAGGCGCTCAAACGCGTCGAGGCGCTGTTCCGCGCTCGCATCGACAGGAAGAT
>VBEG01000013.1 GCA_005882115.1 Chloroflexota bacterium | reverse complement strand
CTCCGCCAGGTCGCCACAGGCCTTCGCAAGATCGTTGATGTCCTCGCTGCCGTGCCCGTCACCGAACAGGATCGCCACCGGTCCGCCGGGATTCGTGAGCAGCTCGTGCGATGCGAGCTTGCGCACCTCCGCGGCGGCGGCACCTTTCTGATTTCGGATGTGCACGGTCTGCGGGTTACGGTCGAGGTCGACCCCGTCGGGGTAGACGACGATCAGCTTCGCGCTGCGCTTGCTGACCGCCTTCTTGACGCGCAGGTCGATGATCGGCACGTCGGTCTCGATGTCGGACGCGACGATGACGATGACGCGCGCGTCATCTATCTCTTTGATGCGCATCGTGGGGCCGGCCGGCGCCGGGATCGCGCTCCGCCCGTGCATCTTCACCTTGGCGCCCTTCAGCGGGCCGTCGAGCAGGCGGCGAAAGAGGAAGGCCTCCTCATTGGTGATGTCCTGCGGAAGCGAGACGCCGAGCTTCGCCCCTTTGCCCTTGATCCCCACCGCCACCGCGGTGATGGCATCGGACCATGTCGACCTTGTGCCCCGGATGGTCGGCGTGCGCAACCGGGCAGGGTCGTTGACGTCGGTGTAGTCGAAGCGACCGCGGTCGCAGATCCAGCCCTCGTCGATCTCGTCGTTCTCGTGGGACGTAACCCGGACCAGCTGTCCGCGGCGCTGCCACTGCGTCACGCTGCAGCCCACAGAGCACTTTGAGCAGATGGTCGCCGTGTGTGTCATGTCCCACGGCCGCGACTCGAAGCGCCAGACCCGAGACGTGAGGGCACCGACGGGGCAGAGGTCGATGATGTTGCCGCTGAAGATCGACTGCAGGGGCTGGTCGAACTGGCTGGTGATGAACGACTGCACGCCGCGCTCGTCAGTCGTCAGCTCCTGCTCCCACGCGATCTCGTCGTAGTAGCGCGTGCACCGGTAGCAGAGCACGCATCTCTCGCGGTCGAGCGCAATCTTGTCGGAGAGCGGGATCGGCTTCTTGAAGTGCAGGCGCGGGCCGTCGATCCGGCTGGTGGGATAGCCATGCCGGAACGTGAAGTCTTGCAGCGGGCACTCGCCGCCCTTGTCGCAGACGGGGCAGTCGAGCGGGTGGTTGGCGAGCTCGAACTCGAGGATGTCCGCGCGCGCCTGTACGGCCATCGAGCTTTGGGTGCGCACGACCATGCCTTCGGAGACCGGCGTGGTGCAGGCGGTCTGCGGGCGCGGTGGTCCCGGGGAGAAGTCGACCAGGCAAAGGCGGCATGCGCCGACCGGGTCGAGCTTGTGGTGGTAGCAGAAGACGGGGATTTCGATGCCGACGGTCTTGGCGGCCTCGACGATCAGAGTGCCGGCAGGCACGGTGAGCTTGTGTCCGTCGATGGTGAGGTTGATGTCAGGCACTCGTCGCCACCTTGCCGACGTTGCATTCGTGTCTCAGGGCGTGGTCCTCGTACTCCTCGCGGAAGTGCCGGAAGGTCGAGTCGATCACCCAGCCCGCGGAGTCGCCAAGGCCGCAGAGGCAGCGGCCGTTCTGAAGGCCGTCTGAAACGCGCAGAAGCGTGTCGATCTCGACCTGCGATCCCTCGTTGGCCAGGATCCGTTCATATGTCCGGACTGCCCAGTCGCCGCCGATGCGGCAGGGCGTGCACTTGCCGCATGACTCGCGCGCATAGAACTTGAGCAGGCGATAGGCGGCGCGGACGATGCAGTGCTGGTCGTCCATCACGATCACGCCGCCCGAACCGCCCATCGACCGCGCCGCGGCGAGCGACTCCATGTCCGTCTTGGTGTCGAGCATGCTCGCCGGGAGCACGGGGGCCGACGAGCCGCCGGGCCAGAACACCTTCAGGTCGTGTCCGCCTGCGATGCCACCCGCCAGGTCCATGATCACGTGGCGGAAGGTCTGGCCGAGCTCGACCTCGTAGACGCCGGGCTTGTTGACGTTGCCGCTGACCGACATGAGACGTGTGCCCGGGGATTTATCAGTACCGAACTTGGCGTACGCGGCCCCTCCGTGGTTGATGATCCATGGCACGGTCACGAGCGTCTCGACGTTGTTGAGCAGCGTCGGCCGGCCCCAGGCGCCCTTGACGGCGGGGAAGGGGGGACGGGATCGAGGCTGGGCGCGCTTGCCTTCGAGCGACTCGAGCAGCGCGGTCTCCTCGCCGCAGATGTAGGCGCCGTGGCCGCGGTACAGACGGATGTCGAGCGGGTAGTCCTTGCCCATCGGTTTCGGACCGACGTAGCCTTTGGCGCGCGCCTCTTCGATTGCGGCACTGAGCATCCGGTACGGCTCGTCGTATTCACCCCGGATGTACACCCACGCCTGGTTCGCGCCGACCGCGTAGGCGGCGATCAGGATGCCCTCGACGAGCATGTGGGGGGAGTTCTCGAGGATGTAGCGGTCCTTCGAAGTCCCCGGCTCGGACTCGTCAGCGTTGATGACGACGTATTTCGGACCGGGCGAATCACGATTGATGAAGCTCCACTTGGTGCCGGTGGCGAAACCTGCACCGCCGCGGCCACGTAGGCCGGAGGTCTTGACCTCGTTGGTGATGTCGGCGGGGGCCATGTCCAGCAGCGCTTTCCGCAGGGCGGCGTAGCCGCCGGCCTTGGATTCGTAGACGTCAAGGGTGTGCAGGTCGGGCGTGCCGAACCAGCGCGTGAGCACGTTGGTGGGCGAGTCGCCGTGGGAGCCGCGAAGCTCAGGCATCGGCTTTCTTCTTCCGGGCCGTGCGGGGCTTGGGTTTGGGTTTCTCAGCGGCCCCTCCGGCGCTTCGCGCCACCTCCCCACGAGTGGGGAGGAGTTTTTCTCCCTTGCTCGCGGCGATGAGCTGATCGATCTTGGCTGGGGTCAGGTCGTAGTGGTAGCGGTGCTCGAACCGCATCATCGGCGCGAACTCGCATGCGCCCAGGCACTCGACCTCTTCGTAGCTGAACATGCCGTCGACCGACACCTCGTCCGGCTCCTTGACGCCAATCTCCTGCTTGACGTGATCGATGATCTCGTTGGCGCCGCGAAGCGCGCAGCTCAGGTTCGTGCACACGTAGAAGTGGTGCTTGCCGATCGGCTCGAGATGGAAGAGCGAGTAGAAGGTCGCCACGCCTTCGACGTATCCAGGATCTAGCTCGAGGGCAGCGGCCACCTCGGTCATCGCCTCGGGCGTCAGGTGGCCGAGCTCCTCCTGCGCCAGGTCGAGGGCCGGCATCACCGCCGAACGGGGCTGCGGGTACTTGCCTGGCAGCTCTCGAATCTCATCCAGGATGTGGACGGATAGCGCGGTCACCGGTCTACATCCCCGAGCACCGCGTCCGCCGTGCCGATGATGGCGATCAGGTCCGCGATCATGTGATTGAGGGCCATGCGCTCGAGCGCCTGCAGGTTCACAAAGGAGGCGGAGCGGAATTTCACCCGCCGCGGCTTGTGCGTTCCGTCGCTGACGACGTAGCAGCCGTTTTCGCCGCGCCCCGACTCCACCGCGACATACACATCGCCGGCCGGCACCGAGTAACCCTCGGTGAAGAGCTTGAAGTGGTGAATGACCGCTTCCATGGACGTCTCGAGCTCTTCTCGGGGGGGCGGAAGAATCTTGCGGTCATCGACATTCACAGGTCCGTCAGGCAGCTTGTCAAGCGCCTGGCGGAGGATCTTGACCGCCTCGCGCATCTCCTTGATGCGCACTAGGTAGCGGCCGTAGCAGTCGCAAAGGTCCGAGGTCGCCACATCGAAGTCGTAGTTCTCGTAACCCGAATATGGGATGGCCTTGCGCAGATCCCAGGCCACACCTGAGCCGCGGAGCATCGGGCCGGTGGCCCCCAGCACCTTGGCGTCGTCGGCGGACAGCTTTCCGATGCCAATCGTGCGTGAGCGCCAGATCGGGTTCATCGTGAGCAGGTCCTCGTACTCGTCCACGTGACCCGGCATCGCGCGAACGAACGCGTCAAGCATCTCCAGGAATCGAGGCGTGGCGTCCGCCATCACGCCTCCCGGGCGGATGTACGACGTGTGCATGCGGAAGCCGGAGATCTCCTCGTTCATGTCGAGGATCGTGTCGCGCTCGCGGAAGCAGTACATGAGCATCGACATCGCGCCGAGCTCGAGCCCGCTCGTGCCCATCCAGACAAGATGCGAAGAAAGCCGAGTCAGTTCCGACATGATCACGCGCAGCGCCTTGGCTCGGGGTGGAACATCGATCCCCAGCAGCCATTCGACCGCGAGCGCGTAGGCGAGGTTGTTGATCGGCGGCGAGAGGTAGTCGTGCCGATCCGTCACGACCACGCCCTGTTGCCAGCGCAGCGCTTCCATCTGCTTCTCGATCCCGGTGTGCAGATATCCGATCACGGGCTTGACGCTGCGCACCTGTTCGCCGTCCAGGTCGACGATCAAGCGGAGGACGCCGTGCGTCGAGGGGTGGTGCGGACCGAAGTTGACGCTCAGCAGCTCGCCGCCGAAAGCGCCGGTCTCGCCTGTCCGCGAGATCGTCACTCCCTCCGGCGTGCTCATGCCTTCTCCGGAGCCGTTTGCCAGGTCTCGTGCTCTTCGGAGAACTCGACGACCTCTCCGCCCACGGGGTAATCGCGGCGCAGCGGGTACCCGACCCAATCGTCGGGCATCAGGATCCGGGTCAGGTCAGGGTGCCCGGTGAACTTGACTCCGAACATATCGTATGTCTCGCGCTCTTCCCAGTTCGCGGGCGGAAACAGATCGTGTACCGACTCCACGCGTGGCGGGTCGCCGTCGATAAAAGCACGCACGCGAAGATGCTCCGGCGTCTCCATGTTGCGTAGCTCGTAAACGAGCTCATAGCGGGCCGGCCAGTTGCGCGAGGCGTCCAGGAGGTGATCCACGCACGTGAGAAATACAAGCAGCCGGTAGCCGTCGTCCTTCAGGGCCGACAGCGCGCTGCGGAGGTTGGCGGGATCGACCGTGATCCACGCGTCGCCCGCGCTGACGCCTCGTTCGACGACCAGATTGTCGGCAATCACTGTCGGGGAGTGATTCCCTGGGCCTTGATCCGCTCCTGCAGGATCATCAGCGCGTTCAGCAGGTCTTCGGGTCGGGGCGGGCAGCCCGGGATGTAAACGTCGACCGGGACGATCTTGTCCACGCCCTGCAGAAGCGCGTAGTTGTTGAAAACCCCGCCCGTGGACGCGCACGCGCCCATCGAGATGACCCACTTGGGCTCTGGCATCTGGTCGTAGACGGTGCGCAGGATCGGCGCCATCTTCTGAGAGACGCGACCGGAGACGATCATCAGGTCGGACTGGCGTGGTGAGGCGCGGAACGCTTCGGATCCGAAGCGGGCGATGTCGACGCCGGCGGTCGCCGTGGCGATCATCTCGATCGCGCAGCAGGCCAGACCGAACTGGGCCGGCCAGACCGAGTTGCCCCGCCCCCAGCCGATCAGCTTGCCCAGCGTCGTGGTGAGGATGTTCTGCCCGAGCGACTCAGCGAGGGCTTCTACTCCCAATCGAGGCCTCCCTTCTTCCAGATGTGGGCGAGCGCAATCAGCAGGATGCCGATGAAGACGAGCATCTCGATGAGGCCGAACCACTTGAGCTGCCGCAGCAGCACCGCCCACGGATAGAAGAAGACGGCTTCGACGTCGAAGATGATGAATAGCATGGCCGTCAGGTAGAAGCGCACCGAGAGGCGGCGGACGGCCGGAGTGTCGGGGATGATCCCGGACTCATAGGGAGCCAGCTTTCGCTTGAATGGTTTGGCAGGACCGAGCACGAAGCTGAGGGTCACCAGGGCTCCGATCAACCCGAGGACGATCAGGACGAAGATCAGAACTGGGACGTAAGTCTCGAGCACGGCTTCCGGGCGGCCTCCAACGAGAAAGGGGGCTTGCGGGGACGGGTTAATTCTAAGAACACGGGGGAGGCAGGCCTCCCCCGTGGATCCCCTCCGTGCAAAGTGACGTCAGCAGGCGTTTGGTTGTACGGGCTGGGTGACGGCCGGAATGAATCCGGCCTGAGGCCTACCCCGTCTAGCTAATGAGTGTCTTTGCGTTTGTGTTCGATCTTCACGCCGTGTGACAGCGTGGCGTGGATCGGGCAGTAACGGTTGCAGGCCAGGTCGATCGCCTCGTCGACCAGCTTCTTGTCGATGTCGCCTTCCCAGGTGCAGTGGAAGGTGAGCTCGATCCTGTTGAAAGCCTTCGGCCACTGCTCCTCACGGTCGCCTTCGATCTCGACCTCGAGTGACCGCAGAGGCTGCTTGAACTTCTTGAGGAGCAGCACCGCGTTCAGACCGGTGCACCCGCCCAGGGCTCCGAGCAGCATCTCGGTCGGTCGCATGGCGGCGTCGTCGCCGAAGATCGGAGCCTCGTCGATCTGAACCGTATGCCCGGATGCGGACTCGATGTCGAAGAGGACCTTGTTCCCGGACCAGCGGGCGGTCGCTTTCGTCATGGCCGCAACCATATACTCGGCATCGATTTCGTAGAGGGGAGTAGCCCGAAGGTCGCTTTCGCCGGCACCTGGCCAACCAGGGCATAACCCGGGAGCGACTGCAGAAGCGCCTGCGGCGAGACCTCTGCTCTAGGAGTGGAGGTGCGTTTGCGCAATCCGATCAACCTGCCGGTGCGGCCGATGTACCTGCTGCTGGTCTTCGTGCCCGCGTCGCTTGCCGCCGAGCTCTTGCATCAGGAGACGGCTGTCTTCATCACCTCGGCGCTGGCGATCGTCCCGCTGGCTGCCCTCCTCGGCGAGGCGACCGAGCAGCTTGCGATCCGCCTGGGTCCCCAGCGCGGTGGCCTTCTGAACGCGACCCTAGGCAACCTGACCGAGCTCATCGTCGGCTTCTTCCTCGTCGCCGCCGGCGACGTCGCGATTCTGAAGGCGACCCTCATCGGCTCGATCGTCGGCAACCTCCTGCTGGTTCTCGGCCTCTCGTTTGCGGTGGGTGGCCTCTACCACAAGAGCATGACCTTCAACCCGCGGACGGCCAGCGTCCACGCGTCGTCGCTGCTGCTCGCGGTCGCGGGCCTGGTGGTGCCGGCGATGCTGGTGTTCGGATCCTCGGTGGGCTCGACAGCCAGGGAGGCGGTGAGCGTGTTCGTCGCCATCGTGCTGATGTCCCTCTACCTGGCGGCGCTCGCCTTCACGAACATCACGCACGCGCATCTGTTTCACGCACCAAGCCACGGCGAGACCGCGAGCTGGTCGACCAGGGCGGCGCTCATCGTGCTGACCGTCTCGGCGCTCGCCGTCGGGCTCGAGGCCGATCTCCTGGTGAACTCGCTTCACTCCGCGATAAGCGCGCTCCATATCCCGACCGCCTTCGTCGGTCTCATCCTGATTCCGGTGATCGGCAACGCGGCCGAACACGCATCCGCGATCTTCTTCGCGATCAAGAACAAGCTGGACATCACGGTCGAGATCGCGGTCGGCTCCTCGACCCAGGTGGCGATGTTCGTGGCGCCTCTGCTCGTGTTCGTCAGCCTGTTCACGCTTCACCCCATCGACTTCGTCTTCACGGGCTTCGAGATCGGCATCGTCGCCCTAGCCACCTTGATCGTGACGGTGACTTCGCGGGACGGAGAGACCAACTGGCTCGAGGGCGCTCAGCTCCTGGGCGCGTACATGATCATCGCGGTGACCGCCTTCTTCCTCGCCGCCTAGACTCACGGCTATGCCGGACGTGCGGGACAGCTTCTCGAAGGTCGCGGCGAACTACTCGAAGTCGACCTTCCATGCATCCTCGGTCCGTCTGCAGGAGGTCGTGGACCTGGTGCGTCCCAAGCAGGGCGACCTCGCATTGGACGTTGCGACCGGGACTGGGAACACAGCATTTGCCCTGGCGCCGCGTGTCAGACGGGTCGTGGGCCTCGACCTGACGCGGGAGATGCTCGACGAAGCCCGGCGCGTGGCCGCCGAGCGAACGATCACGAACCTTGACTGGGTGATCGGGGACGCATCGCATCTGCCATTCCAGGACGACACGTTCGACATCTACGTTGTGCGCGCGGCTCCTCACCATTTCACCGACGTCGAGGCGTTCTTGACCGAGGCGTTTCGGGTCTTGAAGCCGGACCGCGATGCCGCGTTCGTCGACTGCGCGCCGCCGCTTCCGGCGCGCGACGTGCTGCACGAGGTCGAGCTGCGCCGCGACCCGTCCCACATCCTCTCGCTCACCGTCGAAGAGTGGGTGGCAAAGCTCGAGCGGGCGGGATTCGAAGTCGAGACCGCCCAGGCGCGGGAGCTCGACTGGAACTACGAGGACTGGATGGGCAACATGTCGATCGGTGCCGAGTTGTCCGCCGAGCTTGCCGCGGTCATCGAGTCGGCCGAGGGGGAGGCCCGCGAGCAGCTTCACCCGCAACGGCGAGACGGAAAGCTCTTCCATGCCTACTGGCACGCACTGATCCGCGCTCACAAACCGAGCCGGTGAACCGGGTCTTCGCCGACGGCGAGCTGATCGTGCTGGTGGACAAGGTGGGCAGGCGCCACAAGCTCCGGCTCCGCGCGGGCGAGAAGCACTCGATCCATTCGGGGCTCATCCAGCACGATGACCTCATCGGCCGTCCTGAAGGCGTCGTGGTCACCACCCAGCTCGGCGCCCGCCTCCTGGCCGTCCGTCCGACCTTCGCCGAGCAGGTCACCGGCCGCCGCCGGCAGACCCAGCCGATCTATCCCAAGGACCTCGGTGCGATCCTGATCGGGGCCGACATCTTTCCCGGAGCCCGGGTCCTGGAAGCTGGCGCCGGAACTGGAGCGTTGACGCTTGCGGCGCTTCGCGCCGTCGGGCCGACCGGCGCGGTCGTGAGCTACGAGATTCGGGAGGAGTTCCTGGAAGCTGCCAAGCGCGCCATCGTGGATACCCTCGGGGCCATCCCCGACAACTTGACGCTGAAGCTCGGCGACATCTATGCCGGTGTTGACGAGAGCGAGATGGACCGAGTCCTGTTGGATCTGGCCGAGCCCTGGCAGGCCGTCCCGCAGGTAAAGGCGGCGTTGCGTCCGGGAGGCATCCTCTTCGCGCACTGCCCGAACGTCTCCCAGGTGCAGCGTCTCTTCGACTGCCTGCGCGAGGTGCGGGGCTTTGGAATGCTGGAAGCATTCGAGCTCCTGCAGCGCGGCTGGACGGTGAGGGGGCGCAGCATGCGGCCCTCGCACCGGATGGTCGCCCACACTGGCTTCCTGTGCTTTGCCCGTCGTTTGGCGCAGGACGACCTCTTCGAACCCGAAGGCGAAGGCTTCAGGTAACCCTTCGCGCGGACCCGGCGTTTCATCTGCATGGGGCGACGCGTCCTGAGAGTCGTCGTTTTTCTCGTCTCAGCAATAGTCACGGTCGCGATCTTCGCCGTCGCCCCTTTAACCCTTGGGGGCGCGATCCTGGCGTTCGCCGGCGATCAGCCGCATTCATGCGGCGGGGGATGAGAGCGAACTAGCATTTCCTCGATATGAGCGGCGGGCACGCGCCCATCCAGGTCACAGTCACCGGCGCGGCAGGCCAGATCGGCTACTCGCTCCTCTTCCGGATCGCCTCCGGCCAGATGTTCGGTCCCGACCAACCGATCGTGCTCCGCCTCCTCGAGGTCGAGCCGGCCATGAAGTCGCTGGAAGGCGTGGCCATGGAGCTGGACGATTGCGCCTTCCCGTTGCTGGCCGGGATGGAGCTAACCAGCAAGGCGGAGGAGGGGTTCGAGGGCGCGAACTGGGTCCTGCTCGTCGGTGCCGCGCCGCGCAAGCAGGGCATGGAGCGAAGCGACCTGCTCACTGTCAATGGCAGCATCTTCGGGCCACAGGGCATGGCGATCCAGAAGACGGCGGCATCCGACGTTCGCATCCTGGTCGTGGGCAATCCGTGCAACACCAACTGCTACATCGCGCGCATGAACGCACCGGAGCTCCCGGCCGAGCGCTGGTTCGCGATGACACGTCTCGACGAGAATCGCGCCCGGACGCAAATCGCGTTGAAGGCGAAGGTGCCGGTCGCCGCCGTGACGAACATCGGCGTCTGGGGCAACCATTCGACCACGCAGTACCCCGACGCGGCCAACGCGCGGATCGCAGGCCTTCCGGTGTTCGAGGTCATCTCCGACCACGGATGGCTCAAGGGCAAGTTAGTGGAGACGATCCAGAAGCGCGGCGCCTCGGTGATCGAGGCCCGAGGAGCATCCTCGGCCGCATCCGCCGCCAACGCGGTCATCGGTTCGGTCGTGAGCATCCGCGAGCCGACTCCGTGGGGTGACTGGCACTCGCTCGCGGTCGTCAGCCACGGCGAGTACGGAGTGCCGGAAGGGCTGCAGTTCGGATTCCCCGTGCGGTCCGACGGCGAGCACTGGGAGGTCGTGCCCGACCTGCACCACGACGACGATGCGTGGAAACGCATCCGGGTGACCACGCAGGAGCTCCTGCAAGAGCAGGAGATGGTCAAGGGGCTCGTCCCGAGCTAGGGGCTAAACCCCGCGGATAGTCCGGACTGTCCGAGGCTTGCTTCGGACATCAGCCCGGTTCGTCCCGACTATCCGTTGGTCGCACCGCACCTTTCCCTGATCCCTTTCCCCGATGGGGTGAGGGTGCCGGTGCCTGAACCTATGCTGGGGCAGTGAGCGTGACCCTCGACCGGCACTCCTATCCCTTCACCGCGATCGTCGGCCAGGAGTCGATGAAGCTCGCGCTGATTCTCAACGCCATCGTGCCCACGATCGGCGGCGTGCTCATTCGCGGCGAAAAGGGGACGGGCAAGTCGACGGCGGTCCGCGCGCTGGCCCGACTTCTGCCCGAGCACGACGTTGTCGAGGGCTGCCACTTCGGCTGCGACCCGACCGACCAGGACGCCCTCTGCGCCGACTGTCGTGCCCGTCTGAAAGCCGCAGGCACCCTTCCGCACCACAAGCGCCGCATGCGCGTGGTCGAGCTGCCGATCAACGCCTCGGAGGACCGCGTCGTCGGCACGATCGACATCGAGGCCGCGCTGCGGTCCGGGGCCAAGCGTTTCGAGCCGGGCGTCCTGGCCGAGGCAAATCGCAACATCCTCTACGTCGACGAGGTCAACCTGCTCGACGACCACCTCGTCGACGTGCTGCTCGACGCCGCCGCGATGGGAGTCAACGTCATCGAGCGCGAGGGCGTCTCCTTCAGCCACCCGTCGCGCTTCATCCTCGTCGGCACGATGAACCCGGAAGAGGGCGAGCTGCGGCCCCAGCTTCTCGATCGTTTCGGGCTGTGCGTCGACGTGGAGGGCATTCGCGACCCGGACGAGCGCGTCTTGATCGCCGAGCGCGACGCCGCGTTCAAGCGCGGAGATCACGAGTTCACCAACGAGTTCGCCGCCGCGGACAGCAACCTGTCCCGCGCTCTGGCGGAGGCAATCGGCCGCGTGAAAGAGGTCCGGGTGACCCCGGGTCACGCGCGTCTTATCTCTTCTATCTGTGTCGAGGCCGAGGTGCTTGGTCACCGCGCTGATGTGGTGATCGATCACGCCGCCAGGGCGCTCGCCGCGTATCGCCGTCATGGGTCGCCCAGCCGCGAGGACATCTACGACGCGGCGTCGCTGGCGCTCGCGCACCGCGCCCGGCAGCCGGTGCGTAGAGACCAGGACGAGGCGACAGCGCCGGAGCACGGGGAGGAGAAGGAAGGCTCGCAGCCGTCCGACTCGGACGCCGCCGAGCCGCAGCCGTCCGACAGCGAAGCGACCTCCGAGGCGAGCGCCGAGCAGAGCGCGAGCGCGTCGGACACCGGCCAGCAGTCAGCCGGCGCCGACACGGGCATCACGACAGGTGGCTCGAGCGGCAACGAGTCGGCCCCGGACGCGCTGCAGACCTTCAACCTGCGCCGCATCGACCTGCCCAGACAGCGTCGGGTCCGCAAGCAAGGAGGCAAGCGTGCGGCCAGCCAAACGCCCGATCGCCGAGGCCGCTACGTCCGCGCCGAGCCTAAGGAAAAGGTGAGCGACCTGGCCATCGACGCCACCGTTCGCGCCGCGGCGCCTCTGCAGCGAGAGCGAGGACGGCAGCACGGCGAGCGCCTGATGCTCGAGCGGCAGGACCTGCGGCAGAAGGTGCGTGAGCGCAAGGTCGGCAACCTGATCGTCTTCGTCGTCGACGCGTCGGCGTCGATGGACGCCGAACAGCGGATGGCGGCGACGAAGGGGGCGATCCTGTCCCTACTGCAGGACGCCTATGTCCGCCGCGACCGCGTCGCGGTGGTCATCTTCAAAAACCGCACCGCGGAGGTCGTGCTGCGGCCGACGTCGAGCGTCTCGCTAGCGCGGCGGCGCCTTGAACGCCTGTCGGTCGGCGGAACCACCCCGCTCACCCATGGTCTGATGGCGGGTTACAAGGTCGTCAAGACCGAGCTGCTGCGCGACCCGACGATCCGGCCGCTGCTGGTGCTCATCAGCGACGGGCGCGGGAACATCTCGATGTTCAAAGAGGAGCCGCTGGTCGAAGCGCAGAGAGTCGCGGCTCTGATCGATGCCGAAGACATCGATGCGCTGGTCATCGACTCGGCCCGCGACTACAGCCACCTGCCCTCGGTCCAGCACCTCGCCCGAGTTGCCCCGATGTACCAGACGTACGCGATCAACGCGTGCGCGGATCTCGCGGAGCGCATGGGAGCGCACTATTACGGGCTCTATGACCTTTCCAGGGACGAGATCGCGACGGCGGTGGAGAGGGAGCTCGGCCGCGGCCGGTAGCTTGCGCGCCCTCGCCGGGTTGGTGCTGTTGCTGAGTGCGTGCTCGTTCGGACAGACGGCATCGAGCGCCACGCCATCGCCTACCCCGACGGTGCAGGCGAGTCCATCTCCCTCGCCGACCTCCACCGGGGATGAGACTCCGGTCCCGCAGCAGGTGCTCGCCCCAGCGCAGGACCTTCCGGTGGCGATGCTGTGCTCCAAACCGATCACCGCGGCGGCGGACGGCAACGCCAATCCGCTTCTCTGCAGCACGGGCGCGGTCAACGTCCTGGCGTGGAAGTTCTACGCCGATATCAGCGCGAGCATCCTCGGGCTCGGCTTGAATCCGAACCCGGGGCAGCCACAGTCGGCGATGTGCGACGACATCGCGCACAACGGAGCGAATCGATCTGAGGAGGTCAACGGCTACAAGCTCGCGGCCGCCTACTACGGATGGACGTTCACGTTCGACCCGGCGAAGGTGACTTGCCAATGAGCGTCGGTACTATCTAGCTGCCATGGCGCTCGACCGGTACTCCTACCCCTTCACGGCGATCGTCGGACAGGACGAGATGAAGCTCGCGCTGGTCCTGAACGCGATCAACCCGACGATCGGCGGCGTGCTGATCCGGGGCGAGAAGGGCACGGGCAAATCGACCGCGGTGCGCGCCCTGGCGCGCCTGCTGCCGGAGCAGAAAGTAGTTGAGGGCTGCCACTTCGGGTGCCACCCGGACGACCCGGAGGACTGGTGCGCCGACTGTCGCGAGCGCTCCATCGGCGGCGCGCTGCCGGTCGCGACGCGGCGGATGCGCGTCGTGGAGCTCCCGATCAACGCCTCCGAGGATCGGGTCGTCGGGACCATCGACCTCGAGGCGGCCCTGAAAGAGGGGTCGCGCCGGTTCGAGCCAGGGGTGCTGGCGGAGGCGAACCGCAACATCCTGTACGTCGACGAGGTCAACCTGCTCGATGACCACATCGTCGACGTCCTCCTTGATGCGGCTGCCATGGGCGTCAACACCGTGGAGCGCGAGGGCGTCTCGGTCTCGCACCCGTCCCGTTTCATCCTGGTCGGCACCATGAACCCCGAGGAAGGAGAGCTGCGGCCGCAGCTGCTCGACCGGTTCGGGTTGTGCGTTGACGTCGAAGGCATCCGCGACCTCGACCAGCGCGTCGCGATCGTTGAGAAGCGCGCGGTCTGGGAGGACGACCCCAATCTCTTCTACCAGCAGCACGCCGAATCCGAGCAATCAGTGAGGGGCCAGATCGCGGAGGCCATCGCGACGGTCCCGGAAGTCACCTTGCCCCGCGAGATCCTGCGCCTGATCGCGCAGATCTCGATCGCGCTCGAGGTCGACGGCCACCGCTCCGACCTCGTCTGCGCCAGAGCTGCCCAAGCGAAGGCCGCGTACGACAGCGCAGACGAGGTGGGCATCGACCACGTCGGCGACGTGGCTGAGATGGTGTTCGCCCACCGGGTGCACTCGGTCCCGTTCGGCAAGGGCGGCCCCAACCTCGGCGAGGTGATCTCCCGCATGGTGGGCCAGGCCTAGGTCAAAACTCTTCCCCGTTTACGGGGAAGTACCGGGCGATTCCCGGGGGTGGGGCCGAATAGTTAGCCCCTCCGGCCCTTCGGGCCACCTCCCCATGAATGGGGAGGAGTTTTTGCGATCGGCCTTGCTTCGCTATGCGGGAAGCGCCGCCGGATACCGGCTCTAGACTGAACCGCGGCATGGCGTCCGCGTCCCAGGAATCCACCCTCCAGCCCCGGCGCGCCGCGGAGCTGCTCGATCGCGTCGAAAGCAACATCCACCGGGTCATCGTCGGCAAGGAGCACGTCGTCAGGCTCGCGCTGGCCGGCTTTGTTTCTGGCGGACATGTCCTGCTCCAGGACCTCCCGGGGACCGGCAAGACGATGCTCGCCCGCACGCTCGCCACGTCGGTGGGTGGCACCTTCCGCCGCATCCAATGCACGCCCG
>VBEG01000071.1 GCA_005882115.1 Chloroflexota bacterium | reverse complement strand
ATTGGTCGCGTAGCAGATGTCATGCACGGTCAGCACGATGGGAGCGGCCGACCAGACCGGGGCGGCGTAGGTCATGTGGAGCACGTCGAGGCGCTGAGCGACAGACCTCGCCGGCAGGTCGACCACGAGGCGAAAGTACGGGCTGCCGGTGACAAGCCTCTGGAATGTGAGAGGCGGGCGCGCGGACGCCCACGCTCCGTCGACATGAAAGACAAGCGCGTCCAGCTCAGGCTTCAGCTCGGCGAGGCCGTCGACCAATCCCTTGATGTACGTCTCGTTTCCGGTTTCCTGCCCGCCGACCATGTGGCCGTCGATGCCGACCCGCATCCGCTTCAAGAGGCCAGGGCCTCGCGATAGGAGTCGATCGTCGCGCGCACAGCTTCATCCCAGGTCAGGTCCTTCGCTCGCCGCAGTCCCCTCTCGCGCAGCTCACGCGTGTCGGCGCCGCCGGCCGATGCCCGGCGCAGTGACTCCGCGAGCTGCTCTGCCGAGTCGGGATCAAAAGTGAGGGCAGCGCCCCCCGACGTGTCTTCGAGCACCGGGATCCGGCTGTGGGCGACCAGCCCGCCGGCCGCCAGGCCTTCCCCGACGGGGAGCCCGAATCCCTCCGAGCGCGAAGGGATGATGACCGCGGTGGCTTGCCGGAGGCGCGCGGCGAGCTCACCATCGGGCACGAATCCGATGTGGCGCACGCGCCCAGCGAGCCCGCGCGAGGCCACCGTCGCCTCGAGCGCCGCGACCTGCTTGGGGAGCCAGTGCCCCGCGACCAGGAGCTCCTCGGGCAGCGCCTCGGCGCGGCCCATCGCGTCCAGCAGGGCCGGAAGGTTCTTGTTTGGGTTCGGTCCCCCCAGATATAAGAAGTAAGGACGGGCGCCTCCGAAAGTAGCGCCGGACGGGGGTGGAAGGTTGATGCCAGGAGCGGCGATAACGATCTTCTCGCTCGGGACGCCCAACAGATCGGTCAGGTCGCGACCTGTCTGCTTCGAGATCGCGAAGTAGGTGTCGACCCGTCGCAAATTCCGGATGTACGTCCGATAGCCTGCCCAGCCGATGATGCGCTTGCGCGAGATGCCCTGTCGCAGCGGGATCAGGTCGTAGACCGTGGTCAGCAGCTTGTGTCCGGCCAGGGGCGTGAGCGCGTCGGGATCGGTGATGTGCACGGCGCGAACGCGGCTAGCTCGAGCGCGTCTTTGCATCGCCAGCTGCGCGAAAAGCCACTTGCCGCGGTACTCCGGCATGACCGAGCGCTTCATGAGGACCGCGCGATGGGGAGGGCGGATCGCCAGCGGGAAGTCTCCCTGCCAGCCCCAGAACTCGATGGCGACCTCGTCCTGGGCAGCCAGTCGCGCCGCCAGTCCACGGACGTAGGTCCCAATGCCACGCCGGCGGTTCGCGTTCTGCAGCGGTGTCACATCGAGGGCGACCGCCGGAGACGGGTCCTGAGTTCGGTTCGCCATAATGCGAGCGGTATTGTCAACCTCAGGCGAACCTAAAGCAGTCCTGGTCACGGGCGGCGCCGGGTTCATCGGATCGCACCTCGTGAGACGTCTGCTGTCATATGAGTACCGCGTGCGCGTCCTCGATAACTTCGCGACCGGCAAAGAGCGCAACCTCGCCGGGCTGGAGGAGCTCGAAGTTGTCACGGGCGACATCCGGTCGCGAGCCGATGTGGCGCGGTCGATGCGTGGCATGCACGCGGTGTTTCACCTGGCCGCTCTGCCATCGGTGGCTCGGTCCTGGAACGACCCCGTCACCACCCTCGCGACCAACGCCCACGGCACGGCAAACGTCGTCGAGGCCGCGCTCGACAATGGAGTCGAAGCACTCGTCTACTCGTCCTCGTCGTCCGTGTACGGGGACCAGGAGGCGGAAAAGAAATCGGAGGACCTGGAGCTGAAGCCGATATCGCCGTACGGCTACTCCAAGCTGCTCGGCGAGAAGATCGCTCTGGCGCACGCACGCGGGAACGGCGGCCTGCGCGTCGTGTCGCTCCGCTACTTCAACGTCTTCGGCGCGCGCCAGGATCCGGACTCACCCTACGCCGCAGTCATCCCGCTTTTCATCAAGCACGCCCTCGAAGGTACGACCGCAACTATCTACGGCGATGGCACGCAGAGCCGCGACTTCACTCACGTGGACAACGTCGTCGACGCCAACGTCCAGGCCCTCGAAAGCGGGGCTTCGGGCCTCGCCATGAACATCGCGTGTGGCGGGAGCCATTCCTTGCTCGAGCTCGTCGATGCGATCTCAAGGTTGAACGGGCGTCCCCTGACTACCGTGCATGGGTCGCCGCGCGAGGGCGACATCAAGCACTCCCTCGCCGACATCTTGCTCGCCGAGAAGTCGATCGGATACCGACCCTCGGTCAGCTTCGCGGAGGGACTGCGGAGGGTTTTTGCCGACTACCGCTCCGCCTAAGCTCGCCAGGGTCATCACCCGCATGAACATCGGCGGTCCCGCGCGACACGTGACGATCCTGACGGCGCACGCGTCGCCTGAGTTCGACGCGGTGCTGCTGACGGGGGAGACCGCCGAGCGTGAGGGCTCGCTGGAGAGCGAGGCGGTGGCCGCCGGCGCCAGGGTGGTCCACGTGCCCCGATTGCGACGCGCCCTGAACCCGTTTGCCGACATCGGCGCGATCGTGTGGCTGTACAGGTACTTCCGCCGCGTGAGGCCGGTAATCGTCGCGACTCACACCGCGAAAGCCGGGACGCTGGGCCGCACGGCCGCGTGGTTGGCGGGCGTGCCGGTGGTCGTGCACACGTTTCACGGGCACGTCCTCGACGGCTACTTCGGCGGTCTGACGACCTCGTTCTTCCTTTTGATCGAGCGTGCGCTGGGGCGCGTGACGACGCGTTTCATCGCCATCAGCCCGGAGATCGCGGCCGACCTCGACCGCCTTCGCATCGGCCGGGGAAAGGTGACCGTGGTCCGACTCGGCCTGGATCTCGACCATGTGATAGACGGACGGCGCGGCCGGCTGCGCGCCGACCTCCGCATCCCCGCCGACGCGCCAGTGGTAGGCATCGTGGGTAGGCTCGTCCCGATCAAGGCGCACGATGTCTTCCTCGCGGCCGCGTCGCGGCTGGCCGAGCGCGACCCTAACGTGCATTTCGCGATCGTCGGTGACGGCGAGCTTTGGTCGCAGCTCCACGAGGTCGCGCACGCGGCAGGGCTGGGCGAACGCGTGCATTTCGCCGGCTGGCGCGCCGATCTGGCCGACGTCTACGCCGACCTCGACGTCGTCGTTTGCTGCTCGCGCAACGAGGGCACGCCGGTTTCGGTGATCGAGGCGTGCGCCGCGGGCCTGCCGGTGGTCGGTACCGCGGTGGGGGGCATGACGGATATCATCACCGACGGTTTGAACGGTCTCCTGGTCCCGACCGGGGACGCCGCAGCGCTTTCCGCCGCGATCGGGGGCCTGATCTCCGACCCGGCGCGACGCTCGTCGATGGGCGCCGCGGGCCGCAAGATGGTGCTCGAGCGGTATGGTGCGTCGCGCATGGTGAACGAGCTGAAGCAGGTGTACGCGGAATTGCTGAATCGGCCGGCGGCCAAGGCGGCGGCGGTGTGACGATGCGCGCGCTCGTCACAGGCGGCGCCGGCTTCATTGGCTCGCACCTAGTCGACAAGCTGGTCGCGGAAGGCTACGACGTGGTCGCGCTCGACGACCTGTCAACGGGGCGCTACCGCAACATCCGTCATCTCCTCGACAACAATCACTTCGAGTTCGTCACCGCGTCGGTGCTCGACGCTCCAAGGGTCGACGCGGAAGTGGCTCGCGCGGACGTCGTCTACCACCTCGCCGCGGCGGTGGGCGTGCAGCTGATCGTCGACCGGCCCCTGCAATCTCTGATCACCAACATCAAGGGCACCGAGAACGTGCTCGACGCGGCGCAGAAACACCGCAAGAAGATCATGCTCACCTCGACCAGCGAGATCTACGGGAAGAGTCAGAATGGCCCGTTCAAAGAAGACGACGACCGTCTCCTGGGCTCACCTCGCAAGCTCCGCTGGAGCTACTCGACCTCCAAGGCGGTCGACGAGATCCTCGCGTTCGTCTACTACAAGGAGCTCGGCCTGCCTACGATCGTGGTCCGGCTGTTCAACACGATCGGTCCTCGCCAGGTGGGCCAGTACGGCATGGTCGTGCCGCGCTTCATCACCCAGGCGCTGCACGGCGAGCCACTGCGCGTCTACGGCGATGGAAGACAATCACGCTCGTTCACTTCCGTGTTCGACGTCGTGGCGGCCATGGTGCGGACCATGGAGGTGCCGGAGGCCGAGGGTGAGGTCTTCAACGTCGCGTCGCACGAGGAGATCGCCATCCGCGAGCTCGCCGAGCTCGTGATCCAGCGCACCGGGTCGCCGTCCAGCATCACTTACGTGCCATTCGAAGAGGTGTACGGCGAATCGTTCGAGGACATGTCGCGACGCGCGGCCGACACGACCAAGCTCGAGCGCTTCACCGGGTTTCGCTGCGAAACGACCCTCCCGGACACCGTTGACGAAATGATCAAATACGCCCGGGAGTCTTTGCGAAACCCGTGACGCTTCTCCTGTCTTTTTTGGTCGCCGTCGCGATCGCCCTGGTGCTGACCTACCCGCTCCGCCTCCTCGCCCTGCGCTTCGGGATCATGGACCGGCCGGGGCCGCGCAAAGGCCACGCGGAGCCGGTTCCGTATCTCGGTGGGCTGGCGATCTTCGCCGGCGCGGCCGTCTCGATATCCGTGTTTCAGCCCGCGGAGTGGGACATCCTGGCGCTTTTGGGCCTGGTCGCGCTGATCGGGCTGGTCGATGACGTACGGTACCTGCCGGTCTGGATCAAGCTGATCGGCGAGGTCGCGATCGCAGCGTCCGCGGTGGCGCTGGGCTTCTCGTGGAACGTGACCGACTCGCCGGAGCTGAACGGCGGGCTTGCGATCATCTGGATCGTCGGCCTGACCAACTCGTTCAACCTCCTCGACAACATGGATGGTCTCGCCTCGACCGCCGCCGCATGCGCGCTCGTGGCACTGGCCCTGATCGTCCCTTCGTCGGCGAGTCTTGCCCTTCCCCTGGCCGGGGCCACGGTTGGCTTCTGGTTTGTCAACCGACCGCAGGCCAGGATGTTCATGGGCGACGCGGGCAGCCTGATGCTTGGCTTCGGGGTCGCGCTGTGCTCGATCGGCGCGGCCGACACTGAGCGCGGTCTCCACTCGCTGGTCATCCTCGCCTTCCCGCTGGCGCTGGCGATCTTCGACACCTCGCTCGTCATCGCCTCACGGCTGGCCACGGGACGGCCGATTCAGCTCGGCGGCCAGGACCATTTCTCCCACCGCCTGCGCCTGCTCGGCTGGTCGCCGTATCAGATCCTCGCTGCCGCGGTCGCCGGCTCCTTCACAGGGGCCGCGTGCGCGTCGCTGGCGCTAAGCTTCCCGAACCCGCAGGCGTGGCTTGCGCTCCCCCTGGGCGTCATCTTCGTCGCCGCGTGGGCCGGCCTGCTCCGCGTCGACCCGTATGTTGTAGGTGCACATCCCCAGGTAGAGGTGGTCCGTGAGCAAAGGCGCGGCTAAAGATCAGCTCGTCGAGAAGTTAAACGAGAGGACGGCCACGATCGCGGTCGTCGGGCTTGGCTACGTTGGTCTGCCGCTCGCGTGCGCGCTGGCTGAGGCCGGACACCGGGTCATCGGAATCGATTCGGCGCTCGACAAAGTCGAAGGGGTCAACGCCGGCCACTCGCACATCGACGATGTGCCGTCAGCCCAGGTGCGCAGGCTGGTGGGCGACCGCAACCTTGGGGCCACGACCGAATACGAAGCGGCGAGAAAGTGCGACGCGGCCATCATCGCGGTGCCGACTCCGATCGACGAATATCGCGTCCCCGACCTGACTTTTGTGCGCTCGGCGGCGGAGAGCCTGTCTCAAGTGATGCCCAAGGGGAGCCTGGTCGTGCTCGAGAGCACGACGTATCCCGGTACGACGGAGGAAGTGGTCGTAACCGCTTTCCGCGAGCGTGGATACATGCCGGGGGTCGATATTTTCATCGGCTACTCGCCGGAGCGTCTCGACCCCGGAAACGCCAAATGGGACATCCACAACACACCCAAGGTCGTCTGCGGCCTCACCAAGAACTGCCTCGAGACGGTCATCGCCCTGTACAGCACGATCGTCGAGAAGCTCGTTCCGGTGTCGAACATCCGGACCGCGGAGATCACCAAGCTCTTCGAGAACATCTTCCGAGGCGTGAACATCGCACTCGTCAACGAGTTTCAGGTCATCTGCGACGCGTTTGACATTGACGTCTGGGAGGTCATCCAGGCGTGCTCGACGAAGCCGTACGGCTTCACCGCGTTCTATCCGGGTCCTGGACTCGGCGGGCACTGCGTGCCGGTCGACCCGTTCTACCTCGCCTGGAAGGCGCGCGAGAAGAACGTGAACACAGAATTCATCGAACTCTCGGGCCGCGTCAACGCCAGCATGCCGGCCTACGTGGTCGGCAATGCGGCCAAGCTGCTCAATGCGAACCGCAAATCGCTCAACGGCGCCCGGATCGGGCTGCTGGGGGTCGCCTACAAGAAGAACAGCTCCGATGTCCGCGAATCACCGGCGATCAAGATCGTGGAGCTTCTGCTCGAGGAAGGCGCGATCGTCTCGTACTACGACCCGCACGTCCGGAGCTTGAACGTTGGCGGCCAGACGCTGCGTTCGGTCGGCGGGGGTCGCGACTTCCTCTCATCGCTCGACTGCGCGATCGTAGTCGCGGACCACGACTCAATCGACTGGACCCTTGTCCTCGAGTTCGCGCCGATCGTTGTTGACACCCGTAATGTGCTGGGCAGGCTGAATCCCGCGGCGGCGAGGTCTTCGAACCGGGTCGAACGTAGAGCGGAGTAAATGTGCGGGATCGCCGGCTTGGCGGGTACCGCAGCAGATCGCGAGGTCCTGGAGAAGATGGCTGTCGCGATCGCTCATCGGGGGCCGGACTCGGACGGCTTCCTGGTCGATAACCAGGCCGGCCTCGCGTTTCGGCGGCTCAGCATCATCGACGTCGCAGGCGGCGACCAGCCGATCTTCAACGAAGACGAATCCATCGCAATCATCCTCAACGGCGAGATCTACAACCACCACGACCTCAGAAAGGGGCTTGACGAGCGCGGACACAGGTTCCGTACCCACTCTGACGTGGAAACCGTGCTTCACCTATACGAGGAAAAGGGGGAGCGCTGCCTCCAGGAGCTCCGTGGCATGTTCGCGTTGGCGATCTGGAACCGACGTGACAGTTCTCTGTTCTTGGCGCGCGACCGCGTGGGCAAGAAGCCGCTTTACTACTCGCGCCTGTCCGGCGGAGGCATCGTCTTCGGCTCCGAGATCAAGGCCATCCTGCAGCACCCGGAAGTCAAGCGAGAGCCTGATCTCAATGCCGTCGATCAGTTCCTGACGCTGCAGTACGTGCCCTCGCCCACGACGGCCTTCTGCGACATCGAGCGCATCCCGCCGGCGCACTGGCTCCGGTGGCGCGACGGCCGTGTCGAGCTGAGCCGGTACTGGCACCTCGAATATGAGGACAAGCTGACCGCAAGCGAGCCTGAGCTCAAAGAGGAGCTGCTCCGCCTGCTGCGCGGTGCGGTGGCGATCCGGCTCGAGAGCGAAGTTCCCTTGGGCGCCTTTCTCTCGGGCGGGGTGGACTCCAGCGCGGTTGTCGCTCTCGCGGCCGAGGCGTCAGCGACGCCACTGAGGACGTTTTCGATCGGATTCGGGCCGTCGCAATTCGATGAGGCGCGGTATGCGCGGTTGGTAGCAAACAGGTTCGAGACCGACCATCATGAGCTGGTCGTGGAGGCCGGAGCCCCTGAGCTCATCAATGACATCGTGTGGCACTACGACCAGCCGTTCGGAGACTCCTCGGCCATCCCGTCGTTCCAGGTCGCGCGGATCACGAGACCGCATGTGACAGTTGTGCTGAACGGGGATGGGGGGGACGAGAGCTTTGCCGGCTACAGGCGTTACCGGCTCAGCCGCTACCTGGATTACTTCCGGCTGCCGATGGCCGTTCGTTCAGGGCTGGAGGCGGTTGCACGACCCGCGGCGCGGTACTTTGCCAGCAGCCAAATCCTGTTCCAGCCGACTCCGCGCGATCCCTTGGATGCATATTTCGCCTCGCTCGTGCATTTACACCCGAGCCGCAGGGCGTGGCTCTATCAAGACGACTTCCTTGCGCGCCTGGATCGCGCGCTACCGGCTCCGCTAGAGCATCTACGCTCGACGGCGCACGCGGCGCTGTTGGATTCGATGCTCGATGCCGATGTGAACAACTACTTGCCCGACGACCTTCTGGTAAAGATGGACGTCGCGACGATGGCCCATTCACTCGAAGCCCGGTCGCCGTTCCTCGACCACACGTTGATGGAATTCGTGGCGCGTGTGCCCGCCAGCCTGAAGAGCCGTGGTGGCGAGAGCAAGCACCTGCTCAAGTCAGCCCTTCGCAACATCCTTCCTGACGAGGTTCTCGACCGGCCGAAGATGGGATTCGGCGTCCCCCTGGGCCATTGGTTGCGGACGAGCTTGAAGGAAGTGCTTCTCGACACGGTTCTTTCGCAGCGGGCACTTTCGCGGGGCTACTTTCGGCCTGAGGCGATCCGGGAGATGGTTGAGACACATCTGGCTGGGCGCGATCAGTTC
>VBEG01000102.1 GCA_005882115.1 Chloroflexota bacterium | reverse complement strand
ATGTGGTGCTGCTCGCGCAGGCTCTTGTGCACCTCTTCCGGCAGCGAGCCCGCATTGACGCCGATGCGAAATGGGATCTGACGCTCCTTGGCCGCGGTCACGACCTTTACGACCTTGTCCCGGTCCGGGATGTTGCCGGGATTCAGGCGCAGGCAGTGAACGCCGGCCTCGATGGCCAGCAGCGCGAGCGTGTGGTCGTAGTGGATGTCCGCGATCACTGGGAGCGGCGATCCCTTGACGATCTCCTTCAGCGCTTCCGCGGCTTCGCGGTCCGGCACCGCCGGCCGCACGATCTCGCATCCGGCTTCTTTCAGCTCGTGGATCTGGCGCAGCGTCGCCTTGACGTCGCGCGTGTCCGTCTTGGTCATCGTCTGCACCGCGATCGGCGCGGCCCCACCGATGACCACCCCGCCGACGTTGACCGGAATCGCCTTTCGCCGCTGGGCGAGGGCCATCAGTGTGTGAGCCCCGGGAACTGCCCGGTGGCGATGCGCTGAATGTCGAGGAAGCTGATCACAGCAGCCAGGCCAAGGAGTGCCACGAGACCAAAGCGCTGGATGTTGAGCTCGGCGGTGCGATCGAACGGCTTCCGGCGCACGACCTCGATCAGCACCACGACCATCCTCCCGCCGTCAAGGGCGAGGAACGGCAGCAGGTTGGTGAAGCCCAGCGCGACAGAGAGCAGGGCGACAAAACCGAGGTAGGTATCGAAGCCTAGGCCGACCGACTGGTCGGCGACGTAGGCGATGCCGATCGGACCCGTCACCCCATTGGGTCCAAGGAGGCCGCCTGGAATGTCTCCGGTGATCAACTGGCCGAGGCCCTTGACGATGTCGCCGATCGCGATGAATGGGAAGCTGACTCCGTCGACGAAGGGGTCCTGCCAGGTGATGAGGCGTCGCGGCAGCCCGATCCCGATCTGGCAGTGGTTGTTTGCGTCGCAGCCGGGAGTGATCGTGTATGTGAACGACTTGCCGTCCGCGTGAACGCCCGTCAGGTTCACCGGCGCCCCCGGGTTGGCGTCTTCTTCGTCGCGGATGAGCCCGGGATTGGTGAACGCGCGTCCGTTGACGGTCTTGATGCTGTCGCCGCTCTGCAGGCCGGCGACCGCCGCCGGTGAGCCCTTGGTGACGCTCATGACCTTGCCGGGGTCGGTGTTCACCTGTGTCAGCTCGACTGCCGCGATGATCACCATCGCCACCAGGAAGTTGGCGGCCGGGCCGGCCGCAAGGATCACCAGCCTCTGCCAGGACGGCTTGCGGTGAAAGCCGTTCGGCTCTGCGAAGTCGCCCACCTCCATTCCGCCCATGCGGACGTAGCCCAGGATCGGGACCGCCCGGATGGCGTAGAGCGTGCCTCCGCGCATGACCGACCAGAGCTTGGTGCCGGCCCCGATCGAGAACTCGATCACGCGGACATTGAAGAGCTTGGCGAACGCGAAGTGGCCGGCCTCGTGAGGCGCGATCAGGAGCAGGAACATCCCCGCGATTCCGAGGACGACCAGGAGCCCGTTCATGCGCGCCCCACAGTACCGGACTTGTTCCTCAGGTAATCCCGCGTCCAGCGGTCCGCTTCCAGGATGTCTTCGAGGCTCTCGCGACAGCCGGGGAAGGCGTCCAGGGCGCGCTGGATGGCGGGCAGGATGCCGCTGAAAGGCAGCTCCCCGGCCAGGAACGAGTTGACGGCTTCCTCGTTGGCCGCGTTCAGGACGGCGGGACGGCCCCGGCCGCCGACCGCGGCCTCGCGGGCGAGCCGGACGCTTGGAAAACGGGTCTCGTCGAGCTCGTGAAACTCCAGCCCGCTGATCTCGCCGATGGTGGTCGGGGGCACAGCCTCGGGCAGGCGGTCAGGATAAGCAAGCGCGACCGCGATCGGTAGGCGCATGTCGGGCCGTCCGAGCTGTGCCTTGAGCGACCCGTCGGTGAACTCGACGAGGGAGTGCACGACGCTCTGCGGGTGGATGCAGACCGAGATCGCATCGAGTGAGATGCCGAACAGGTGGTGCGCCTCGATCAGCTCCAGGCCCTTGTTCACCAGCGTCGCCGAGTCGATCGTCACCTTCGGACCCATCGACCAACGCGGGTGGTTCAGCGCCTGCTCCACGGTGACCTGGTCCAGGTCCAGATCGGGATGCGCCCAGAACGGACCGCCGCTCGCGGTGATGATCAGCCGCCGTACGTTCTCCCGCTCCTCACCCCACAGGCACTGCCAGATCGCGCTGTGCTCGGAATCGATCGGCCGGATGCCTTGTCTTTCTGGAAGTCCGCCCTGCGCGCGCCCGGCGCCTGCCGCTTTCATGACAAGCGCGCCCGCCATCACAAGCACCTCTTTCGTCGCCAGCGCGACCTCCTTGCCCGCGCGAAGCGCGGAGAGGGTCGGCGGCAGGGCGCGAGCTCCGGGGATCGCGACCACGACGAGGTCGCACCGAGGGTCCGTGACCATAGCCTCGACCTGTGCGTCAAATCCCTCTTCGCCCGCCTGGCCGCGTACGAGGTGCTCGGCTTCGCGGTTGCTCGAGCGCATCCCTTCTGTGAGACCGAACAGCTTGAAGCGACCTGGGTTGCGATCGATCACGTCAAGGGTCTGCCGGCCGATGGATCCGGTCGCGCCGAGGAGCGCGATGTTCAAGGGGCGCGTCATCTAGAGAAGATGGAACACCGTCACATAGAAGTAGACGAGGATCGGCGGGAAAAGGATCGAGTCGATCCGGTCGAGGACGCCGCCGTGGCCGGGGATGAGGTGCGATGAGTCCTTGACCTCGGCGAGGCGCTTCATCTGGGACTCCACCAGGTCGCCCACAAGCGCACTCGTACCTACGAGGAGGCCGATGGCGATGGCATGCAGCGGATTGATACCGAGCACGGCCGAGACCCCGACGAGCATCACGAGCACGGATCCGACGACACCCGCTACCGCCCCCTCCACCGTCTTGCGCGGGCTGATCGCCGCGAAGAAAGGATGCCTGCCGATCCGGCTGCCCACCAGCAGCGCGGCCGCGTCGCTGACGACGACCGCGAAGATCGTGAAGAGCGTCCAAACCGTGCCGTTCGGTTGGGACGTGTAGAGGAGCAGGTAGTAGTTGAACGGCATGCCGATGTAGAGGGCGCCGGCCAATCCCATCGCCCACCGGCTCAGCCCCTGGCGGCGGCCGGGAAGAAAGAGGAAAGCGCCGAGGCCGACCACGAGCGCGAGCGACAGGACAAGCGTGACCGGGACTTCTTTGAGCACCGTGCCGCTGAACGCGAAGAACAGTCCGAGCGGGTAGAGCAGCCACGCAGGTGCGCGGGAGCCCATGTGGTCGGACAGGCCGTTGAACTCGTAAAGCGCCAGGCCGCCGATGATGAGAACGAGCGCGTACACGCCGTAGACGCCCGCGAGCACGAGACCGATGACGACGCCGAGGATGACGAACGCGCTGAGGATGCGGATCATCAGCGGGCTGAGCTTCCAACCGCCGGTCATCGACGCGTTGCTGGTGGTCAGCTCGCCACCACCTCGTCCGCAGGACGTGCTCCGAAACGCCTCACGCGCGAGGCGTAGTCGGCCAGCGCGGCCTTCAGGTCGTCCTCGCCAAAATCGGGCCACAGCGTGTCAGTGACCAGCATCTCGGCGTAGGCGCCCTGCCACAGGAGAAAGTTGCTGACCCGGTGCTCGCCCGCGGTACGGATGATCAGGTCGGGGTCCGCCAGGCTGGGTTGGTACATGCGCGCCGAGATCGCGGCCTCGTCGACCTTGCTCTCGGAGATCCCGTCTCGGACCAGGCTGCGCACGGCGTCGACGATCTCTGCTCTGCCTCCGTAGTTGAGACAAACGTTGAGCACCCCGTTCTTGTTATTCGCTGTCCTCGCCATCGCCTCGTCGATGCGCGCACGCATCCGGGCAGAGAGCTCCTCACGGCGGCCGCTGACGACGATCCGGACGCCACGGCGGTGCATCTCGTCGATCTCGCGCTGCATGGTCTCGTGGAAGAGGCGCATCAGGGCCCTGACCTCCGCTCGGGGGCGCGCCCAGTTCTCGGTCGAGAACGCGTAGATCGAGAGCGTGTGGACGCCGAGGTCTTCGCAAGCCTGGAGCGCCCGCTTGATCGCGCGTACACCAGCGCGGTGGCCAAAGCTCGCGGGGCGTCCGCGGCGGCGGGCCCAGCGTCCGTTGCCATCCATGATGATCCCGATGTGGCGGGGGACCTGCGAGTCCACGGGTGAGGAAAGAGTACCGACCGGACGACAGGTTGGCTGGAAGAGTGGCCAAGGGCGGCCGAGGGCGGCCGAGTTCATCTCGGCCGCGACACGCGCCTCCTGCGGCCACCAGGCCTTGTGATTTGGAAGGCTAGTCAGAAAGAGCAGCGCCTGCGGCGAAGCCGCACGCGCATGAGAGGAAACCATCTGGGTTCCCTGTCATTTGGTGGCCAGGGCGGCCGAGTTCAGCTCGGCCGCGACACGCGCCGCCTGCGGCCACCATGCGTCGCTAGTGGAAGGCTAGTCAGATAATCCGAACCGTATACCGGAAAGGGAGCAGCGCCTGCGGCGAAGCCGCACGCGCGATGAGAGGGAACCATCTGGGTTCCCTCTCATTTTGTGGCGAGGGCGGCCGAGTTCATCTCGGCCGCGACACGCGTCGCCTCATCGCCTCCAGGCGGCGTGGGTGGAAGGCTACTAAGACAATCCGAACCGTATACCGGAAAGAGAGCAGCGCCTGCGGCGAAGCCGCACGCG
>VBEG01000036.1 GCA_005882115.1 Chloroflexota bacterium | reverse complement strand
CGCTCGGACACTGCAAGATCCTGGAGGAGCTGGACTACGGTCCGGGATTCATCAAAGTGTCGCTGAAGGCGACGGACGTGTGGACGAACATCCTCGCCAATCGCAAGTTCGCGGCCGCCCGTCAGTATCCGATCCACCTTGGGGTCACGGAGTCAGGCCCGGTCGAAGCAGGCAGCATCCGCAGCGCGGTCGGGCTGGGCATCCTGCTGAGCGAAGGGATCGGCGACACGATCCGCGTCTCGCTTGCGACATCCGATCCGCGCGAGGAAGTCCGCGTCGCGCACGAGATCTTGAAGACGCTGGCGTTCCGCAACGAGAGCCCGACGCTGGTGGCGTGCCCGACCTGCGGCCGCCTCGAGTACGACATGGTGCCCACGGTGAAGGCGGTGGAGGCCTACATCGCCAAGCTGCGGATCCCGATCACTGTCGCCGTCATGGGCTGCGTCGTCAATGGGCCCGCCGAGGCGCGCCACGCGGACATCGGCGTAACCGGCGGTCGCGGCAAGGGCGTGATTTTCAAGAAAGGTAAGCTTTATCGCACCGTGCCCCAGGAGGAATTGCTTCCAGTGCTGCTGGCCGAGATCGACGCGATCGCAGCCGAGCACTCGCCTGCGCCGGCTTCGCTCCCGAGTTAGCCCGGTCCTTCGCCGGCCCGGGCGCACCTTGACTCGACTCGTAACTTCAACCTGGGAGCAGATCGCATGAAGCAGGAAACAGAGGAGCAACAGGACTTCGTGAAAGAGGTCACGAAGATGTCGGACGACTTCGACCGCTGGTACACCGACGTGGTCCGCAAGGCGGAGCTGGCGGACTGGTCGGGGGTGCGGGGAATGATGGTCGTCCGTCCCTACGGATGGGCGATGTGGGAAGCGATCATGCGCGCGTTCGACGACATGATCAAAGAGAGCGGGCACGAGAACTGGGCCTTCCCGCTCCTCATCCCACGCGAGTTCCTCGTCAAGGAGGCGGAGCACGTCGAGGGCTTCGCGCCCGAGGTGGCGTGGGTCACCAAGGCGGGCGGCTCGATGGAGGAGCTCGAGGAGCCCCTCGCGGTGCGGCCGACCTCGGAGACGATCATCGGGCCCCTCATCAAGCGCTACATCCAGAGCCACCGCGACCTGCCCAAGCTGACCAACCAGTGGAACAGCGTGGTCCGTTGGGAGATGCGCTCGCGCTTGTTCCTGCGCAGCCGCGAGTTCTGGTGGCAGGAAGGCCACACGTTTCACGCCTCCGCGGAGGAAGCGATGGAAGAGGCCGACCTGATCCTCGGCTACTACCGATCCATCGCCGAGGACTGGCTCGCGGTTCCCGTCCTGACCGGTATGAAGTCACCGGCCGAGACGTTTCCTGGCGCGGTGCACACGCTCACCGTGGAAGGCCTGATGAAAGACGGACTCGCGCTGCAGATGGGCACGTCGCATTACTTCGGGCAGAACTTCGCCCGTGCCTACGACATCTCTTTCTCCAACAAGGAGAACGAGCGCGAGCTGTGCTACTCGACGTCGTGGGGCATCAGCACGCGCCTGGTGGGAGCCCTCGTGATGGCGCACGGCGACGACTCGGGCCTGATCGTCCCGCCCAAGGTCGCACCGATCCAGGTGGTCCTGGTGCCCATCTTTCGCGACGCCGACTCGCGCGCCAAGGTCGAACGCTTCATCAACAGTTGGGCGCCAGAGCTGAAGGCCGGCGGCATCCGGCACCGCGTCGACTGGCGCGACGAGCGCCCTGGAGACAAGTACGCGCACTGGGAGCTCAAGGGAGTGCCCATCCGCCTCAACGTCGGCGGGCGCGACGCCGACGCGGGCCAGGTCGAGATGGTCGACCGCTTGTCCCGCGAGCGGATCATCGTCCCTGTGTCAGGTATCGCCAAGCGCCTCAGGAACGAGCTGGACGCGTTTCAGACAAAGCTCTTCGACCGCGCGGCGAAGTTTCAGCGCGACAACACATCCGAGCTGGACACTCTCGACGAGGTGGTAGCGCACTTTCGCGAGAAGGGCGGCTTTGTGTGGACGCAATGGTGTGGGGAAGAGGACGAGGAGGAGCGCATCAAAGCCGATGCGGGCGGCGTGACAATTCGCACCATCGATCAGAACGCGAAGGCGTCAGGCAGGTGCCTCGTGTGCGGTAGGCCGGCAAAATTCCGAGTCGCGCTGGCCAAGGCCTACTGACGCGTCCGCCAACCCCAGGTGGAACCTGTTAAGAGGTCACCGACCAACGGATAGTGCGGACAAACCGAGCTGACCTCCGAAGCAAACCTCGGACAGTCCGGACTATCCGGGGGTTAGCCGACCGGGTTCTCGAACGCCCCGATCGTCGGCGCGTCCGGGTGGAGCGATTGCTGCGGGATCAGCTCCAGCGTGCCGTTGCCGACCGCGTCGAGCACCGCCTCGGCAACGTCCGGGTGGAAGTGCGTGCCCGCGCCCTCCCGGATCTGCTGCACCGCGACCTGCAGTGGCATCCCGCGCCTGTATGGCCGGTCCGACGTCATCGCGTCGATCGCGTCCGCCGCGCTGACGATCCACGCACACATCGGCAGGTCGTCGCCTTTCTTGCGGTCGGGGTAGCCCTTGCCGTCGTAGCGCTCGTGATGCGAACGCACGATCACGAGCTCGTCCGTAAGCATTCGCAACCGGCTCAGGATGTTGAACCCGGTGATCGGGTGGCTCTTCATCTTCGCGAACTCGTCCTCGCTCAGCTTGCCTGTGTTCTGGATCACCGAATCGGGGACGCCGATCTTGCCGATGTCGTGGAGCCGCCCACCACGCTCCAACCGCACCCACGCGCTCTGGTCGTCAGGCGAGTAGCGCATCTGGCGCGCGATCATCAGCGCGTACTGCGTGACGCGCTCGGAGTGGCCGGCCGTGTACGGATCCTTGGCGTCCACGACCTGGGCAAACGCCTCGAGCGAATCGAGGATGACTTGCTCGCGATCCTTGAACAGCCTCGCGTTGTCGATCGCGACCGCCGCCTGTGCCGCCAGCTCGGTGACGAGGTTCCGATGGTCGGCGGTGAAAGCGTGGCCCGGCTGGTAGTTGGCGAGGAAGACGACGCCCAGCGACTTGCCGCGGAGCGCGATCGGCACGCACAGCACCGCCCGAGGATTCAGCGGACTTTCCGCCTTCGACTCCTGGACGCGCGCCTCCATCACGGGTTCATCTGACTCCATGACCCGCCGGCAGATGTCGCTGCCGATGTCGAGGGCGAGCTTCTCGGCGGTCGCATGGTCGGTCCCGAACCCGCCTTTCAGGACGAGGCGGCCGCTGTCCTCGAGAGCAAGACAGCCGATCTGCGCCGACGACGCTTTCGCCGCACCGGCAAGAACCTGCTGCAGGACCTGGTTTAGATCCAGAGTCGAGGTCGCCGCCTGCAGCGCCTCCTGTAGGTTGCGGAGCTCCCAGATGCTGCGCTCGTTCTTTTCGTACAGCTCTGCGTTGCGCACGGCGACGACGCCCTGATTGCCCAGCGTCGCGAGGACGCGATGGTCGTCTGGGGTCCATTCGCGCTTCTTGTCGTCGAAAACCGACAGCGTGCCCCAGAGCTGGCCTTCTTCGAGCATCGGCGCGCAGATCGCCGCTTGTAGCCCGCTGTCAGCAAGATCGGGTGGCGAGGCCAGCTCAGGCTGCGCCGCAAGGTCGCTCACCGCGGTTGCCTGCCGGCTGAGCATCGTTGCGCCCACGATGCCCTGCCCGTTCTGGAATGTGAGGCCCTCGAGGCTCGACGGGAAGCCAACCGACATGATCGCCGTCTGGTGCCCTTGCTCAGTCGCGCGCGTCAGAAGGCCTGCGCTGCCGTCGACCACGCGGATGGCGGCCTCGAGAGTTTTCTGCTCGAGTACGCGCGAGCCCTGCGTCACCGTGGTCAGAGCCGCGGATACCTCTCCCAATGCGTCCAGCGCGGTGTCGAGACGGGACGCCTGTCCGGTGACGACCTGCAGGATGCGCGAGTTCTCGACCGCCACACCGGCCATCGAGCCGAGATCGTCGAGGGCGCCCAAGTCTTGCTGGCTGAACCCGGCATTGCCGCGACGGCCCAGGCACAGAGCGCCGATCACGCCGGCCTTGCCTCGGATGGGGGTGATGGCCTCGTTGACCGTCCCGCCCAGGCGCTCCGGCTGAAGTCCGCTGTAGATGCCTTCGTCTTCAGTGATGAGATTGCGCAGCATGGTTTCGCCGTCGCGCACACGCGCGAGGGGGCCATCGATGGGATCGGAGGCAGGCTGGTCGCCGTCGAGGACGAGGTAGGTGTTGTCGGGCTGGAACATCAGCGCGCGGCCGGTTTCGTAGCGGATCACCTCGGACCCTCGCCCGATCACCATCTCCAGCACCTCGTTCATCGTCTTCCCGGAGGCTTCTTTGACAAGCTCGTTCATCAGCGAGTACCGCGCTGACTCGTGCCGGGTGAGCGCCACCAGCTGAGCGCTGGCAACCTGGGCGCCCGCGCGCCCCGCCAGCGTGGCGGCGAGGCGCCGGTCGTCATCGCTGAACTGGCCGGAGGTTCGACCCAGCACGATGAACCCGCCGACGTGGTCTCCGATCGGCATCGGAACCGCCACCAGGCTCTGGAGGTGAAAGTCGTCTGGGAGGTAGCTGATCAGGTCGCTCAGCCCGCTCTCGTCCGCCGCGCTGTAGGAGCTTCGCGCTTCGATCGCCGCGAGCAGCGGGCCCGGGTCGCCGTGCGGTTTGTTGATGGCTTGAGGGCGCAGCCGTTCGACGCCCAGCCCCGGGGGTTGCGGCACGTAGCGGCGGCCGTCAGCGGATGCCAGATAGCAGCATGCAAAGTCCGCACCGACGTACCCTGCGATGCCAGACGTGATCGCGGCCGTGTCGCCCGTCGCGCTTCCGTTGACGTCCGATGTGGCGGCGATGAATGCCTGGTCCTTCAGTCCCAGCCTGGTGTTGAGCCCCTCGAGCTCCGCCGCCTGCTGCCGCACTTCGCTGACAAAGCTCCGGTAGGTGATCGCGCCCGCCAGTCCGCCAACCGCCAGCAGAACGAGTCCGGCGACCTGTGGGACGAGGTCCCCCTGGAGGGCGTTGAACTGGGCGATGACAATCGTGACCACGGAGGCGATCCCGGCCAGCGGCACCGCGAGCCGCCACTCGCGGTAAAGCACCCCGGACGAGACGGCGAGCAGGCCGGTCACGCCGGCAAGCGCGATCCCACCGCTGTCGCGACCGCTGGCGTTGAGGGAGGCGCCGGCCAGGACCAGCACCGCGGCGGCCGCCGAGAGGGCGATCCGGAACCCCAAAACCCGCCGCGATGAGTCCATTTGGCGGCTCGTAAGTCTAGGTTCGTGTTCCTCTGGGGAAGCTAGATAGCGAACTTAAACTTCATGCCAGGCATCCAGTGACGAGAAAATGACGGTTTCCGAGCTCCTGAGAGTCGCCGACCACCTCGACCCTACGGGCCAGCAGATGGTCCGCAAGGCGTACGAGAGGGCCGCCGCGGCCCATACGGGCCAGCGCCGGCTGTCCGGCGAGGACTACGTCAACCACCCGCTGGAGGTGGCGGCGATCCTCGCCGACCTCGAGCTGGACGCCGAGACGATCGCGGCCGCCCTGCTCCACGACACCGTCGAGGACACCAACCTGACCGCCGACGAGGTCAAGCGGGAGTTCGGTCCCGAAGTCGCAAGGCTCGTCGACGGCGTCACCAAGCTGGGCCGGATCTCGCTGCGGACCGACCAGCAGCAGCAGGCCGAGAACATCCGGAAGATGATGGTCGCGATGGCGGAGGACCTCAGGGTCGTCCTCATCAAGCTCGCCGACAGGCTGCACAACATGCGCACCCTCGAGCCGCTCGCCGAAGCGAAGCGCCGCAAGATCTCGCGCGAGACCCTCGACATCTACGCGCCCTTGGCCCATAGGCTCGGCATCGGCCAGATCAAGTGGGAGCTCGAAGACCTCGCGTTTCGCAACCTCGAGCCCGAGGCTTACGAAGACGTCGTCAGCCGCATCGCTCGCGAGCGCGGTGAGCGCGAGTCCCTGGTCAACGACCTGCGCGAGATCCTCGCGCGCGAGCTGGAAAAGGTGGGCATCCAGGCCGACATCACCGGCCGGCCGAAGCACATCTATTCCGTGTGGCAGAAGATGACCCGCGAGAGCAAGGACTTCTCCGAGATCTACGACCTGTCGGCCATCCGCGTCCATGTTGAAAGCGTGCGCGACTGCTATGGGGTACTCGGCGTCGTCCACTCGCTGTGGAAGCCCATGCCAGGAAGGTTCAAGGACTACGTGGCGATGCCCAAGTCCAACGGCTACCAGTCGCTGCACACGACGGTGATCACGCACACGGGCGAGCCGATCGAGATCCAGATCCGCACCCAGGACATGCATCGCGTGGCGGAGTTCGGAGTCGCCGCGCACTGGACCTACAAGGAGGGCGGCAAGGATGCGAGCTTCGACCAGAAGCTCTCCTGGCTGCGCAGCCTGCTCGAGTGGCAGAACGAGGTGGGTGACGCCGAGTCGTTCCTCAACACGGTCAAGGTCGACCTGTTCCAGGACGAGGTTTACGTCTTCACGCCCCGGGGCGACGTCATCAATCTTCCGTCGGATTCGACCCCGGTCGACTTCGCGTATCGCATCCACACCGAGGTCGGCCACCGCTGCATCGGTGCGAAGGTCAACGGCCGGATGGTGCCGCTGGACTACGCGCTGCAGAACGGGGAGATCGTGGAGATCCTCACCTCGAAGGGCCCGCACGGCCCCAGCCGCGACTGGCTGAGCTTCGTCAAGAGCGCGTCGGCGAAGGAGCGGATCCGCAAGTGGTTCAAGAGTCAGCGGCGCGAGGAGAACGTCACCAAGGGCCGCGACCTGCTGGAAAAGGAGCTCCACCGGATGCATCGCCTCAGCCTCGCCGACCTGCCCGAGGCGAAGCTGCAGGAGATCGCGAACCTCCACAGGTACGCGTCGATCGACGACTTCACGGCCGCGATCGGCTACGGCGACCTCTCGCCCCACGCCGTGGTCATGCGCATGGCGCTCAGTCTCGAGACGCCAGGCGGCGACCTGCGCACCATCCCGCTCATCCCGCAGATCCAGCCCTCGCCTCGTGTCCTCGTGCGCGGGGAGAAGGGGATCCTGACCACGGTCGCGAGCTGCTGCCAGCCTGTGCCCGGCGACGCGATTGTCGGCTACACCACGCGCGGGAAAGGCGTCACGGTGCATCGCGCCGACTGCGTCAACGCGGTCAACGCGCAGGACTCGGCGAGGGTGGTGCCGGTCGACTGGGAGTCGGACGCGACGCACCTCTACCCGGTCGCGATCAAGATCGAGGCCTGGGACCGCCAGGGATTGATGCGCGACATCGCCACCGTCGTGGCCGAGAACCGCGTCAACATGTCCGCCCTCGAGGTGCACGTCTACGATGACAAGACCGCTGTGGTTTCGGCGACGGTGGAGATCGACTCGCTCGCCCAGCTCTCGCGCCTGATGGAAAAGCTCGAAGGCGTCAAAGACGTGCATACGGTCGCGCGCGAAGCCTCATGACGCGCGGATCGCGCCAGGTCCACCTGGACGTCCATGCCAAGGTCGCATGGAGCGCGCTCGTCTCTCCCGAGCGCCATCGCTGGTACTACCGGCTCACCCCTGACGGGGAGTTTGCGGAAGGCAGCACGATCCGCTGGCTCGATGCCGGCGGCGCAGCGGCAGAGGAATCAGAGATCGTCGAGGTCAAGGCGCCCAAACGTCTTGTGATGCACACGAGGTATCTGTATTCGGCGGCTTTCGCGAAGCAGCCGCCGCACACGCTCACATGGGAGGTCGCGCGCGCCGGAAAGGGTTGCCGGGTGCGCATGTCTTGGGATGCCAACGAGGTGGTGGCAGGCCTGCTCGAGTCGGAAGCCGACAACATCTTGCAGGGACTGCGGGTTGAGCACGATCCTGCGGCTCAGGCTGAGATCGCGCGCCTTCCCACCATCGGGGAGATCACCGTCCATGACGTGACTCCTGAGCGCCTGGCCGACTACCTGGCATTCTTCGATCACGACGCATTTCGCGACTACCCGGGTTGGCAGTCGTGCTACTGCATGGAGACGCACCGCACCCAGACGGACGAGGAGTGGGCGGTGCGCACCGCGGACGACAACCGGCGGGACATGAGCAAAGGGATCACCGGCGGGACGGTGACGGGGCTGCTCGCCTACGTCGACGGCAAGGCGGTCGGATGGTCCAACTACGGCGAGACGACGCGGCTCAACGGGGTGATGCATCGGTTCGGCCTCAACGCAGCGGAGCAGCGGGGGGTTGGCTCGCTGGCGTGCTTCGTCATCGCCGCCCCGTACCGGCATCACGGCGTGGCCGCCGCGTTGCTGGACGCCGCGCTGGAGCGCCTGCGGGCCCGCGGCGTTCGCGTCGCGGAGGCGTATCCCGCGCGAAAGCAAGACTCACCGCAAGGGAACTATCGCGGTCCCCTCCAGATGTTTCTCCGGGCCGGCTTCGAGCCCTACCGCGAGACCGACCGGCATCTGATCGTCCGCAAAACCTTGTGACGATCCACATCGAGGTCACCGCCGACCGGCGGTTCGCCACGAACTCCTACCTGGTCGATGACGAGGACACGCACGACGCCGCTGTCATCGACTCCAACCTGGAGCCCGAGCAGATCGTCGAAGTCGCACGTACGCGCCGCGCCAACGTGAAGGCGATCATCCTCACGCACACCGACCTCGATCACATCGCGGGACTCCACGAGCTGCGGGAGGCATTCGGCTCCGTGCCGATCGCCGTGCACGACGCCGAACGGCAGGTGGTTGCCGAAGGAAAGCCGCTGCGGCGAGAGTTCGGCCCGCTCGCGACGCAGCTCGACAACATCGTGAGCCTCGCGGCAGGCGAGACCTATCGCGTCGGGTCGCTCGAGTTCGAGGTGCTGCACACCCCGGGGCACAGCCCCGGCGGCGTGACGCTGAAGATCGACGGTTACCTGTTCACCGGCGACGCGCTCTTCGCCGGCTCGATCGGGCGCTCGGACTTCGCCAACTCCGACAGCAGGCAGCTGATCGATGGCATTCGTTCGGAGCTGCTGTCGCAGCCCGACGAGATGATCGTCTACAGCGGGCACGGCCCCGCGACCACGATCGGCCGCGAGCGCCGAATGAATCCCTTTATTACTTAGAAGAGAGGGTCAACACGACGATCAACGCGGGGCCGAGCAGGACCAGCCACAGGGTCGGAAACACGCATCCCACCGTGGGGAGCAGGATCTTCAGCGAGGCACGAGCCGCCTCGGTGCGGATCTTCAACCGCCGCTTCACACGCATCTGCGCTGCGTGTGCGGCGATCGTGCGCGAGATCGGCACGCCCGTCCGCTCCGCGTAGAGGATGCCGCGCACGAGCGACGAGAAGTCGTCGATGCCCGTTGCCTCGGCCATCTCCCCAAGCGCCTTGTGGCGCGGCCGGCCCAGCTGGATCTCGCGCAGCGCTCGAGCCACGAGCAGGGTCAGCGAGTCGTCCTGGTGCCGGACCAATTGCTCGAGAGCCCGATCGAGGCCGAGTCCGGCCTCCATGCTGATCGCGACGACGTCGAGTGCATTCGGCAGTGACGCCTCGAGCTCGGCCCGCCTGTCGCGCACGAGCTGATCGAGCCAGAACACCGGCAGGTAGAACCCGAGGGCGACGCCGATCACGAGTGACAACCCGATGGCAAAGGGCGGACCGATGAAAAGGCCGACCGCGGTGCCGATCGCACCCAGGCCCGCCGCTGCGGCGATTCGCAGCGTCTGCAGGCCGGCCGGGTCGAGGCCAAGAGGATTGCCGACGAAGTCGAGCTGCCGGCGAAAGTTGGCCGCTTGCGCCTCCGGGGTCATTCGCATCGTTTGGCGGTCGAGCCAGCGTCGGGCGGGGCCGAACAGCCGCTGCAAGAAGGGCTTTTCGAGTTGCAGGGCGACCGCGCTCTGTCCGAGGCCGATCTCCTGGCGCGAGAGGCGTTCGCGGGCCAGCGCGGTGGCGTCGGCAGCTCGCGCGGCGATGATGCCGATGGTCAGCAGGTACGCGCCGGCTGCGGCCGCGATCCCGATGATCAGGGGCAGCGCGTTCATGCGATCGCCGTCAGGCGCCGGATGATGACGTTACCGATGAACAGCAGGAAGCCCGCGAAGACCAGCATCACCCAGCCGATGGGGTTGGTCAGCATCGGCCGGAAGTAGTCCTGGACGAAGAAGTAGAGAAGCAAAGCGGCCGCGATAGGCAGCAGCGTGATGATCAGGGCGCTGGCGCGCGATTGAGCGGTCGCGGCAAGGATCTCGGCCCGCATCTCCTCGCGCTGCCGCATCGTGTCCGCGAGAGTCGCAAGAATGGCGGGGAGGTCGCCTCCGACGGAGCGCTGGATCGTGATCACCATCACCATCAGCCGCAGGTCGTTGCTGCCGATGCGCTTGACCATGTTGTTGAGCGCGCTGTCGACAGACGCACCCAGCTCGATCTCCCGACGAGCGAGCGCGAACTCGTCCGAGACCGGCGGGTCGGCGTTGTCGGTCACGGCGCTGAGCGACTGGGCGACCGACTGCCCGGCCTTCATGGAGTTGGCGATCAGCTCCATCGTGCGCGGCAGCGCCGCGTCGAACTCGCGGAGCCTGTGGCCTCGACGGTTGCGTAGGTAAAGCGACGGGACCACATAGCCGATGACCGCGAGGACGAGAAACTCAGCGCCGATCCCGAAGCGGAGGAGCCCCACCACCGCGAGCACCAAAGCCACACCGGCCTGGATGAGTCGGAACTCGTATGGGCGCAGCTCGAGGTCCGCGCTGACGAGGTCGCGCTGCAGCTTGCTGGTCCTATCGTCCGACGCGATCCACGTGGGCGTACCTGTGGGATCGAACCGGCGACGCAGCTGCTCGCGGACGTCGGCGAGCGTCCGGTACGAGGCGCGGACAGACTCCTGAGGGCTTGCCGCCTGCTGTGAGCGGACGGTACCGAAGACGACGAGGCCCACCCCGATGGCCGCGGCGACCGCGACCAGGATGATCGCGGTGCCCATCAGTTAATGCGTGGTGAAATGCCAGCGCGCCTCGACGTCTTTCGGACCGACGCCGGTCGCCGATGACACGCCGGGGCATTTGCTGTCGGGTTGCGTGGGGAGGCCCTGGTAGTCCGTGTACGACTCCAGCTCGTACTTCATGGCCGCGTTGTTGAGCAGCCAGAAGAGGTATTCCGCGTCGCATCCATTCATCAGCACTGTGAGACTGCTCACTACGCCGGTCGGCGTACCGGAACTCGAGGTGCCGCTTGGTCCGACGCGCAGGACGTCGATGTCGCGAAAGACGGTAAGCACGACCGCCCGGCCGGGGCTCTGCCCGAAGGCCTGGGTGTTGATGGTCGCGAGCATCGTGATCCGGTCACCGACCTGGACATAGCCGCCGACGCCGACCTGCTCGCTCGTGGGAACGGTTACCGCGACCCAACCCTTGGGGATGGGCAGGTAGGCGACGTCGCTGCTGCTCACCAGGTCGCCCGACGGCGCCACGAGGTTGGAGCTGATGGGCATGCCCGCCGGGATGTCCACGCGCGCTCCCTTGCCGGCGACCTTGTTGACCGCCGTGAACGACTGCGGCGGGGTGGGGTTGATGCTGGCGAGCGTGAGGTCTGAGTCCTGGATGACGGTCCTCGCCTGGATGTCGTGGCTGGCGACCACGACCTTGACGCCGGTTGTCGTTCCCTGGATCAGAGGCAGGCTGGCGATGCCGGCCGCGGTGGCGAAGGCGAGCACCGCGAGCACCGCCCCGATGACGATGTACAGGCGGCCGCGGCGAGGTCTGGCGAGGACGGAGGAGGCAATTGACATTTAGTTGCGCGCAAGCTTCACAAAACGGCCGCCCTAAAGCAACTCATTCGACAAGAACGGCCTGGACCAGGGCGGTGTTGATCCCGTAGTCGCTGCCCACGGCGATCCCCGCTCCGGCGGCCGCCGAGACAGAAAGCGTGCCGCAGGACAGCGTCCCGGCGAGCGTGCTGGTGCCGTTGACGGTGTCGGTGCACGTTCCCGGCCAGTACACGGACCCAAGGAGCCAGTGCTCGGCGGCCGTGCCCTTGATCGCGATCTGGCCCGTATTGCTCGCGGGTGCGTAGATCAGCAGGTTCCAGCAGGCGCGATCCCCGACCGGGCACCAGCTCGAACCTGGGCAGGTCGCGTCCCCGCTCGGAGCTGACGAGCAAGGCGCCGCAAACCAGGTGTACCCGCCCCCCGCCGAGTCGGCCACGGCGTTGGGGGGACACGCCGAGATCGAGCATGGCGTGGACCCGAACTGGCAGGTCGCGGCCGCGCAATTCGCGCCACCGCCCGCCGCGCATGTGCCCGTGGAAAGACCCGCCTGGTTGACCAACTCGATCGTCACGTCTTGGGCGAGCAGCATGCCGCCGTTCAGGCAGATGCCACCTCCGCCTGCGAAGCCCGAGCCGTTGAAGTTGTAGAAGCCGGGATCGAGGACGGCGCCGGCGCCACCGGTCGCCGGCTTGAAGGTGGCGATGGCCGCCGACCACGCCGTCGCCGGGTTGGCCGTCATGGTTTCGCTGGCGACTCCGGCGGGCAGGTCCAGGCGATATTCGCTCGCAAAGCCGTTGGCGGGGTCGCTGGACAACGCGTTCCAGCCGCCGCCGCGCGTGAAGGTCTGGCCAGGGACTCCCTTGTTGAACCCGTCGGCGGTGATGACGAGCTCGCCGCTCTGCGCCATCGCTCCTGCGGTCGAGACGGTCAGGCTTCCTGAGAGCACGTTGGTCGCGCTGCCTGTCTGGTCCCGAGGAGCGGCCGTCGCCACGCCCGACCATTCGGTCATCTGGGCGTCGCAGTTGATGTTCGCCGGGTTGATCGTGAAGGTCGCGCTGGCGATCCCGCCTGGGTTGTTGGGGTAATACCAGATCTCCGTTCGACCTGCGCTCGCAAGGTTGACCTCCATTGCCTGGACCCAGCTCGCGGGCGCCTGGAAACGGTTGGGGGTCGTCGGGCAGTTGATCGCGGCCACGAGCAGCGTGCCGGCCAGGCTTGCACCAGGCAGCGTCGGGGTGACGAAGTGGCTGACGGGTCCGACCCTGGTCCCGGCCTGGCGGTTCGAGATGCCGCCCGCCATCGAGGTCAGGTTCAGATATCCATAGCAGCTCGGTTTGAAGTGATAGAAGCCGCTCGCATCGGCGCTCGCGGGCGACGGGCCAAGCCCCGTGCCGACCACAACCCCGCCGGCGGTGATGTTTGGATATACCCCGGCCGGGTTGCACGCCGATCCGAGGGCTCCACCTGCGCCGTTGCGAAGCGTCGCGATCGCGGCCGGGTCGGTGTTCGGCTCCGGCGGAAGCGACGTAGAGACTGGCGGTACCGGCACAGGGCCCTTTCCCGCCGCGCACGGATCGGCATTGATCGCGGCCACCCCCGCGGTCAGAAACGCGCTCGCGCCCGACGTCCCGCAGGTCGTGGCGTTGTGGCCCGAAAGCTCGGAGCCGTCCGCGCAGACGGCGTTGCTCGACCCGGAGTTGGCGCCGGCCGCGCAGGAGCCGCCACCGCCCACCCAGGTCTGGCCGTTGGCGTAGACCGTGACGTTGCCGAGGTCCGAGTACGTGCTCGAGGCCGCCTCAAAGCGGTCATGGGCGTAGACGGCGCAGCTGCCGCTGAGCGTGATCGCGTTGGAGACTTCAAGGCTGCCCCCGACATTGAACTGCCCGCCGGTGCACGACAGGGTCGTGGCCCTGATCGCGGTCGCCGATCCGCTGAGCTGCTGACCGACGGCGCGGCGGGTCACGTTGGTGTTGCTCGCACCCATGTAGTTGCCGAAGGAGATCGGCAGGGCGACCGTGAGGATCACCTCGACCTGTTGCTGATGGCCGCGGTACGGGTAGTGGATCGTTTCGCTCATGGCGCCGGCAAAGGTGTCGGTACCGGTGTAGCCGGCCGCGCAGCTTCCGCCGATGCTCAGGCTGCCGGTTCGCGTCCGCTGTGTGGCCAGGAAGTTGTCGGCTTGCGTGATGATGGTGCTCGCCGACCCAGCCGTGCACCCGACGCCGATCGTGAGCGCCGAGTCGGTCGCGGCACCATCGGCAAGCTGCTGAAGCTGGTTGCGCTGCCACTCCACGGAGCCCGTGAGGAGAATCAGCGCCGCCGAGCCGATCAATGCGAGCATCCACACCGCGACGATGACGAGCACCTGCCCACGCTCGCGCTTGCGCATCAGTACTCGAGGGTCTCCACCGACTGGGAGTCGAACGTGATCGTGCTTGGAATCCCGAGCAGCGAGTTCAGGACGGGCTTCCACTGGAGCTTGAGGTCGACCACGACGAGCTGATGGCCGGACGTGCGGACAGCCGCACCACTGGCCCCCGCGCATGAGGGACAGCTCCAGCGTGGGTTGGGATTGCCGCCGGTGGAATCGAGCTCATAGACAAAGACGTACACGGTGCTCGCATTGATCGCGCCGGTCAGGGTGATGGTCCCGGGCTGCAGCGGGTTCGCGTTGGCGACGTATGTCCCGTACGTAGGAGGGCTGGAGATCGCCGTCGAGTCCTGGTACACGACGGACATTCCGAGCGGGTCGAGCTGGTGAGCGCCGTTGGTCAGCGGGCCCAGGGTGCACGGCGTGGTGAGCGCCGTACATGTGGGCGAGAGGGTGTTCGAGCCGCTGTAGTAGCCCAGCACCGCCTGCCGCGCCATGTCGCGCGAGGCGCCCTGGAGCATCGTGTAGATCAAAAGGCCGCGCCCGAGGTCGACAGTCGCGCCAATCAAAAGGAAGAGGGCCGGGGCGATGAGCGCGAACTCAACCAGCGCTTGACCGTGTTTGGTGCGCTTCACCACGACGTGGTGGCTCGGCTCGAACCTGTGATGGTGATCCCGCCGCCCAGGATGTTGAGGTCGCTGAATCCGTAGTAGACGAAGACGTCGATCTCGGACTGATAGAGCGTCGGTATCGACCCGGTGCAGTTGACGCTGGTCCCGCAGTACACCGCGACCACGGCCTGTCCGGCGGTCGGTTTCGTGTAGTCCGTCCCGACGACGAAGGGGGGTGCGTGGTTCACCTGCGTTGGGCAGGTGATGTTCGTCGTGACCGCAGCCAGGTCGGCCGTGATGAGGTTGCACATCGCCCCCAGGCCGGGACCGTTGGTGGACGCGGTCTTGCCGGCTACGAACCTCGCCGCGTCCCGAGCCGCGTCGGAGGTCTCGACCGCGAATGCGTAGCCGCGGCCGAGCTCGAGCACACCGGCGACGAGAATGACCAGCACCGGAAGGGCAATGGCAAACTCGACCAGCGCCTGACCTCTTCCCCGCTTGCGGGGAAGTACCCGGCTCAGCCGGGGGATGGGGCCAGTCCTTTCATGGTCACGCATCGAGCTTGAGGCTGGCCAGGACCACCCGCGCGATCTCCGTCGCTCCGCGAGACACCATCGACGACGGGTCGTGTTGCAGGACGAGTCCACCGGCCAGCGTCGAGTCCTCTGGGCGCGAGTCGTCGAAGCCGACGACGACCGACATCTTGCGGCCGAGGATCGACTCGATCGCCGCGCGGTCGAGCGGGGGATGGGGGGAACGCTGGTTGAGGACCAGCTCCATCCGGTTATCAGGCACGTTCATGATGTCGCGGAAGATCGCGAGCGACCGCCGCGCGTCGGTCATCGCCGCGATCTCGGGCGGCACCACCATGACCAGGCACTCGGCGCGCTCGATCACCGCAAGCGCGGCCTCGGCCAGCGAGGTCCCCAGGTCGACGACGATCACTTTCTGCCAGGCGACCACAACGTCAAGAACGCGCCCGACGCGCTCCCCGGTCAGCGTGTCTACCTCCTCCGGCCGCAGCGTTCCGGGAAGGACGCCCATCCCGGTGCGGTGGTTGACGATGTTGCCGCGCAGGACCGATTCGAAATCCACCTGAGCCGCCTTGGTCGCGCTCGCGATCGATCCCGTGGCGATCAGGTCGGCGAAGAGCGCGGCGTGGCCGAATGGCGCGCCGAGGTCGATCAAGAGAACCTGGCGAGGGAACTTGCGAGCCAGGGCCGCCGCCGTGTTGATCGCCAGAGTTGTCGTGCCGGCCCCGCCCTTGGCGGAGAAGAACGCGACGAGGGGCGCGGCCGTGCGGGAGGCGCTTTGAGCCTCGCTCGCCGCGGCGGCGGATAGCTCCTGCTCCCACAGCTTGTCCAGGACGAGGGCGACCTTTTCGACCTCTGCGCCCAGTCCCTCGACCAGGCCGTCCCGGTCGAGCGTCAGAAGGACCGCGCTGGTCAGCCCGTAGATGCTGGTCGTGTAGCGGCCGCCTGTCCGGGGCGCGGGGAGGATGACGAGGTCGCCAGGGGCGGGTCTCCTGGTCAGCAGGACCTTCCCCGAGGAGTCGCTGATCGACTCCTCCACCTGGCCCGAAGCCAGGAAGATCACGACATCACCGCCCTGGCCGCCCAGGCGGAGGGTGTCCCTAGCCGCCAGCCCGACCGTGCGCATGCGGCGGGCGACCGCTCGCAAAGCGCCGTCGCTCAGCTCCGAGAAAACGGAGGACATCTCCAGAATGCGCATCCGCATCTGAACTGCCGACGGCGTCTGGTCTCCGGCGGGTGCGCTGTCGCTGGCGCCCACCTGGCTCGGCTCTTCCTCCCGCGCCCGCTGTAAGGTTTTCGGGACCTCACGGGCGTTCAAAACGCGGATACTGTAGCGCGCTCCCCCCAGATGGACCCTTCGCTTCGCAGCAATGGCTCAAACACCAGGCCCGCGATCTCGGCGCCCAACCGCGCCGTCGGGCGGTCTAAGGTCGCCGGGCGCGTTGACCGGGTGCTTAATACCGCCCTGGCCGGAGAGCGGGCCGCGGTCCTTAACGCCACGGCGGCGGAGCTTCTCGCGGATTCGCAGCCGGTCGCCCGCCTGATCGAGATCGCCCTCGGGCGCCCCGGTGTAGGGGTGATCGGTCACTGGATGGTCCAGGAGCTCTTTCGCCGTTCCAACCTGTACGACGAGCTGATGAACGCCCTGGTCAGCTCCAACCCGGCGACCCGAGCCGCCGCGGCGCGGCTGTGCGCCGCCGCCCGGATGACCGACTCGGTGCTGTGGATCGGCGACCTGCTGGATGACCCGAAGCCGCCCGTCCGCGAAGCTGCGGTCCGTTCGTTGGGCCAGCTCGGCGGCCGCCGAGCGGTCGAGCTCCTGATGGCGTCGTCAGAGCGGATTCCGGTCTACCGGCTGGCCATCGCCCTCGCCCGCGCCGCCTCCGACGTCGACATCGAGGCCCTCATGCGACAGCCGGCCAGCGAACGCGCGGCCGTGGTGACCGTTCTCGCCTGCGGCCTGCGCCGCGACGTGCTCCGGGTGTCGCCGCTGCTTGGCATCGCGCACGACCGCAGGTGGCCAAAGAGGGTGCGCGTCGCCGCGTGCAAGGCGCTGGCGACGATCGGCGATCGTGCCGGCGTCGGCGGGTTGAGCCGGCTTGCCGAGAGCGATCCGGACCCGGTCGTCAAGACAGCGGCCGACCGCGCCCACCGCCGCCTGGTCAGGCGGGCGGTTGCGAAGTGAAGCTCTCCGAGCGGTTCGACCGCCGCTACCAGCAGGCCCCGGTCGCCACGCAGCCCGAGCCGGCGGCCGAGCCGGCGACGCCGCCCGACGGCTCGCCGACCATCGCCCCGGTCGAACGCCGTGCCGTGCCGCGCGAGACCGCGCCCAACCAGGCCGTCACGGCGGACCCCCGGACCGCGGAGCTACCGACGGTCCTGAGTCCGGCCCTTTCGGCGGCGAAGGCCGAGATCCACGCGGACATGCTGCGGCGTCACGCGGCCGCGATCGACATCAGCAACCGCGCCGGGATCCGGCGGCTCTTGATGCAGCTCACAGAAGAGCACTTTCGCGCCAAGCCCCCCGCCGCGCTGGTCACGGCGGCGGATCGCGAGCGCCTCGTGGAGATCCTGTTCGACGAGGTCATCGGCCTTGGTCCGCTCGAGGCGCCGCTGCGGGACCCGGACATCACCGAGATCATGGTCAACCGGCCGGAGCAGATCTTTGTCGAGCGGCACGGCCGGATCGAGCTGACCAACCTCGCGTTCGAGGACGAGGCGAGTCTGCGCCGAGTCATCGACCGCATCGTGTCGACGATCGGTCGCCGCGTCGACGAGTCGGAGCCCATGTGCGATGCGCGGTTGAAGGACGGGTCGCGGGTTAACGTCGTGATCCCTCCGGTAGCGATTTACGGCCCATGCCTGACGATCCGCAAATTCGGACGCGAGGTTCTGACGCCGGAGCGAATCGTCGCCGCCGGCGGCTCGAGCGAGGCCATCCTCGAGTACCTCGACGCTGCCGTCAAGACGCGTCTCAATGTCATCGTGTCGGGTGGCACGGGTTCCGGCAAGACCACGTTGCTCAACGTCCTGTCGGGTTTCATTCCGGGGGATGAGCGCATCGTCACGTGCGAGGATGCGGCCGAGCTCCGCCTGCGGCAGGTGCACGTGATCAGCCTCGAGTCCAAACCCGCCAACGTCGAGGGGCATGGCCAGATCGCCATCCGCGACCTCGTGCGCAACTCTCTGCGCATGCGGCCGGACCGCATCATCGTCGGCGAGGTCCGCGGCGGAGAGGCTCTCGACATGCTGCAGGCGATGAACACCGGCCACGACGGGTCGATGAGCACGCTTCATGCAAACAGCGCGCGCGACGCGATCACGCGGCTGGAGACGCTCGTCCTGCTTGCCGGCTCCGAGCTTCCATCGCGCGCGATCCGCGGGCAGATCTCGTCGGCGATCAACATCGTCGTCCAGACGGAGCGACTGCGCGGAGGCGCGCGCAAGATCGTCGGCGTCACCGAGGTGCTCGGCATGGTCGACGGGGAGATCGCGCTGCAAGAGCTGTTTACTTTCCGGCAGATCGCGGTCACCCCTGAAGGCCGCGCGGTCGGATTTCACACCGCGACGGGCGTGCGCTCGAACTACCAGGCGCACTTCCAGAGCAATGGCGTCGAGTTTCCCGCCGCGATGTTCATGCCGACCAATCAACCTTCCCCGGAGCAGCTGTACTGATGGGTGAATTTCGCGAGCTCGGCGCTCCACCGAAAGGCGATGCTGGTGATGGCCACCGCAACCTCGTTCACGTCGACGCGGATGTCCTCGCGGACCTCGGCCACCAGCTGCGTAACCAGCTCAACGCTGTGGTCGGCGCGGCCGGCCTGCTCTCGACCGGAGCCGAGACAAGTGAGGAACGCGAGCTCGCCGCGATCGTCGAGGCTGGCGCCGAGCAGGTCGCACGCATCATCGACGAGTGGCTGGATTCGGCGACGATCGAGAGCGGCGAGTTCGAGCTGGCGCTGCATCCATTCGATGTGCGCTCGATGGTCGAGAGCTGCCTCGGACTCGTTTCGGAGGCGGCGGGCGCCAAGAGCCTGGACATCTCCTTCAACGCGGCGCCCGGTGTCCCCAAGGTCGTGATCGGCGACTCGCGCCGCCTCGAGCAGATCCTCTTGACCCTGCTCCATAGCGCCGTCGATCGCACGAATCGGGGCGGCATCGGCGTCGAGCTCTCGTCCGACGACCGGGGCGGCCTCGTCGCTCTCCAGTTCAAGATTCGCGACACCGGCCGCGGGGTGCCGGCCAGGATCCTGCGTGGAGCTCTGGACGGGGTCACCGGTCCCTACGACAAGCTCGAGCCGGGAGATCGCCTTGCCGTCCTCAGCCTGCGCACCACCAAGCAACTGATCGAGCTGATGGACGGCGAGCTTCGCGTCGAGCAGGGCGGTGTGGAGGCCGGGCCTGACGCCGGCACGACTTTTGGCTTCACTATTCTCGCGGAGGCGCTGCCCGGCGCGGTGGCGACCACGCTCCTGACGCTCGAGGGGATGAGGGTGCTCGTCATCGCCGCCGATCCGACTGAGAAGCGCGTGCTTGCGCTTCAGGTCGAGCAGTGGGGGGCCAACGCAACCTCGGCGACGCCGGAAGACGCCCTGGGTGCGATCCAGATGGGCAGGCCGTTCGATATCGCCCTGATCGAGCACCGCGCTCCGGCCATCGACGGCCTCGAGATCTCGACGTCGCTTCGAGCCGTGCGACGGGCCGAACAGATGCCGATCGTGCTCATCAGCTCGATGACACCCGGGCCGGCCGAGGCCGAGGCCGCCGACAGCGGCGTCATCCAGGCGACCCTGACCAAGCCGGTCCCGCCGCGGACCCTACATGACGTGATGATCCAGGTCGGTGGACGCGGCGCTCAGCCTCAGTCCACACAAGAGGTAGTGCCCGGGGCGCTCCGGGTGCTCATCGCGGACGACAACGCCTTGAACCAGAACCTGCTCAAGAGGCTGGTCAGCAAGCTTGGCCATTCGGTCGACGTCGTCTCGAACGGCCGCGAGGCCGTCGCCGCGGTCGCCCAGCAGCCATACGACGCGTTGCTCATGGACGTCCTCATGCCCGAGATGGACGGTCTCGTGGCCGCCGAGGCGATCTGCCGCCGCTGGCCGCGGGGAAACCGGCCTCGACTGATCGCGCTGACCGCCATGGCCGGGCCGGGCGACCAGGAGCGATGCCTTCGTGCGGGATTCGACGACTACATGAGCAAACCGATTCGACTGGAGGACCTCACCGAGTCGCTCAAGGCGGCCGTCGGTTACCGGACGAACCGAGAGAGCGCCGGGCTCTAACTGTTCCCTCTCCCTTCGGGGCAGGTTGCCCTCCCTGGCGAGAGGGCGGCTGGCTCTAGCTCCTCAGGCGGTTGTCGAGCCGGTCTTCGCGCGTCGCGCGCCGGGAAGCACGGGCCTCGAGGTAGACGACCACGATGACGATCATCCCGCCCAGCACCATCAACCCTCCGAGCGCTTCGGCTTCGACGCCGGCGGGCTGGGCGATGATCTGCACCATCGCCGAGCCGAACACGAGGATGTAGCTCACGCCCAGGAGCCGCACCCGTGGCGCGACCTCCGCCGACTCACCACCGCGCCATGGCCGCTTGCCGATGATCAGCAGGTAGGCGCCCATCACGAGCGCGAGGCTCGCCAGGCCGAGAGAGATCAGCTGAATGTAGGCGGTCACCGGCGCGGCATTCTAACCCCCAACAAGGCCGCTTCTACAATCGAACACTCCGATGCCCCGCTCCGAGCCGATCAAAGCTGTCCGCGGCGTCCGCGACATCCTTCCCGCCGAAATGCCAGTATGGCGCGCGGCCCAAGCCGGCGCCGCCGCCGTGGCCAGGCGATACGGCTACGAAGAGATCATCACGCCGATCATCGAGCACGCTGAGCTGATCGAGCGGGTCGGCGAAGACACTGACGCCGTGGCGAAGGAGCTCTATCGGTTCGACGACCGCGGCGGCCGGAACCTCGCCCTGCGGCCCGAGGCGACCGCCGGCGTCGTGCGCGCGTACTTCGAAGGCGCCCTCAATCAGGGCGCGCAACCCTCGCGTCTATATCTATTCGGTCCGATGTTTCGCTATGACCGCCCGCAGAAGGGACGGTACAGGCAGTTTTACCAGTTCAACGTGGAGGCGATCGGCAGCGCGGCTCCCGGACTGGACACCGAGGTTGTCGAGCTGGCCGGCGACTGGCTCAACGAAGTGGGCCTGCAGGATCTGCGCTTGGAGCTCAACACCATCGGCGACGGTAAATGCCGCCCGCCATACCTGGAGCGCTTGAAGGAGTACTACCGGCCGCTCAAATCTCAATTGGGGGGCGACTCGCAGCTGCGCCTGGAGCGCAATCCGCTGCGGCTGCTCGACTCCAAAGTGCCACAGGAGCAGCCCTTCAAGAACGGTGCGCCGAAGATCATCGACCACCTCTGCGACGAATGCGCGGAGCACTGGTCCTCGGTGCGCCGGCTGCTCGATGCCGCATCCATCGAGTACCAACTCAACCCTTATCTGGTCCGCGGTCTCGACTACTACACGCGCACCGTGTTCGAGTTCTATCCCGGCGGCGCGACCGGGCAGCAGGATGCGCTGGCTTCGGGCGGGAGATATGACGGCCTCGCCGAAGCCGAGGGCTGGCCCTCGACTCCGGGCGTTGGATTTGCAGGCGGCCTGGACCGGGTCACCGAACTGATAGCGGCTGCCGGGAGCGAGCTGACGACCTCGTCGCCGGCGGACGTGCTGGTGCTTCCCGACGGCGAGCTCGCGGTAGAGGCCGCCGAGGTCGCCCGGATCTGTCGCGCGGTCCGCTCGGTGGCCGTCGACTACGAGGCGAAGAGCCTTCGCGCGAAGATGCGATCGGCCAACAAGCTGGGCGCGCGGTGGGTCGTCCTCATCAGCGCGGAGGACGCCGCGCGCCGGGTGGCCCAGCTGCGCGAGATGTCGACGGGCGACCAGGTGGAGCTGGCGTGGGTTGAGTTGCCAACCCGACTCGCATGAGCGGTTATTCGGCTCCACACTGCGGTTCGCTCCGCGCAAGTGACGAGGGCCGCGACGTCGAGCTCTATGGCTGGGTGGCGCGCCGCCGCGACATGGGCGGCGTCATCTTCATCGACCTGCGGGACCGCTGGGGCAAGGTCCAGGTGGTCTTCAACCCGGCCGTGGCGCCGGCCGCGCATGAGGCCGCGTCCGATCTCCGGTCCGAGTTCGTGGTCCGGGTCGCCGGGTCTGTCCGGCGGCGACCAAGCGGGTCCGAGAATCCGCGGCTCGAGACTGGCGACATCGAGGTCGCGGCGTCAGACCTCGAAGTCCTGAGCCCATCCGAGCCGACGCCATTCCCGCTCGAGGATTCGGAAGAGCCCGACGAGAAAACGCGCCTCGAGTATCGCTACCTCGACCTGCGCCGCCCTCGCATGACGAGGATGCTCGAGCTTCGCAACAAGGTCAACCGCATCATCCGCGACTACATGGAGGAGCGGGAGTTCATCGAGGTGGAGACGCCGATCTTGACGCGGAGCTCGCCTTCAGGCGCGCGCGACTTCCTCGTTCCGTCGCGCTTGCATCCGGCAGAGTTCTACGCGCTGCCGCAGGCGCCACAGATGCTCAAACAGCTTCTGATGGTTTCTGGCGTCCAGCGCTACTACCAGATCGCCCGCTGCTTCCGTGACGAGAACCTGCGCGCCGACCGCCAGCCGGAATTCACGCAGCTCGACGTCGAGATGTCCTTCTGCAACGAGGAAGACGTGTTCGCGTTGATCGAGGGACTTTTCGCGAAGCTCTGGCAGGAGACCGCCGGCGTGACTCTCGCGGCGCCGTTTCCACGCCTCGACATCAAAGAGTCGTTTCTGCGCTACGGATCGGACAAGCCCGACCTTAGGTACGAGCTGGAGATCGCCGACCTTGGAGATGCGCTCGGCAACACCAAAGCCGACATATTTCGCAAGGTGCTGGCCGCGGACGGCGTCGTGCGGGCCTTGAGCGTGCCGCACGGCCGGGACATGGCGCGACGCGAGCTCGACGAGCTGGTCACTGTTGCGAAAGGGGCGGGTGGGCAGGGACTGGCATGGCTCCCCGGCGGTCCGCTCGACAAATTCCTGAGCGAGCAGGAGATCGAGTCGATCAAGCGGCTGACCATGGCCGGCCCCGACGACCTGGTCCTGATCGCCGCCGACCGAAGGCGCAAGGCCGAGACGGTGATGGGACTGATCAGGCAGGAGATCGCGCGCCGCCGCAAGCTGATCCGTGAAGGCGAGTGGAAGTTTCTATGGATCAATCCGACGTACCTCTTTGACGAGGACGACCAGGGCAAGCTCACCTACGCGCATCACCCCTTCACGCGGCCATTTGCCGAGGACATGTCGTTCGTCGAAGAGCGGCCGTACGACGTACGCGCGCACGCGTACGACATCGTGTGCAACGGCTACGAGCTCGGCGGAGGAAGCCTGCGGATCTACGACCCCGGGATGCAGGAGCGCGTCTTCCAGCTGCTCGGCATGCCGCTCGACGTGATCCGGGCGCGCTTCGGGACCTTGCTCCAGGCCTTCACCTACGGCGTGCCGCCGCATGGAGGCATCGCGCCCGGCATCGACCGCATCGTGATGATGCTCGGTGGCACCGACAACATCCGCGACGTGATCGCGTTTCCGAAGACGCAGTCGATGTCGGATCTCATGCTCGGCGCGCCCTCGGAGGTCGACCAGTCACAGCTCGACGAGCTGAACATCAAGGTCGTTCCACCGAAGAAAGACCGCTCGTAGTATTGAAGCGTTCCCAACGGGCTGGCGGGCATGTGCGCGTTGCCCAACAGTTCATCCATCGGGACCCCGGAGTCCGCAAGGTCGACCAAATGCCCGCCCGAAGACCTCACGAAATCCTCGATTTCGCGGGGACCCCCGGGACGGGACTTGGAGAGCCGAGGCAGGGGACCCACCTGAGCATGCTCAGGACAACCCACCCCCGCTACCCGAAGGGAGCGTTTTTCCCCTACCAGCGGATAGTCCGGACAAACCGAGCTGGAGTCCAAAGCAAACCTCGGAGAGTCCGGACTATCCGGCGCCACGAGGGCAGCAATCGCCCCCTCTCCCCACAGGGGAGCGGGATCTGGGAAGAGGGGCGTTAACCGGCACAGCCATGAAGTACATCCCGCCCGGCTTGATCGTGGCCCTCCTGCTGATCCTCATCGCCTCCCAACTCTTCTTCGCCGTCCTGCCGTTCCGCCGCCGGGCTTACATACCGGTGCTCGTGATGACCGCGCTCGGCTTTGCCCTCGGCCAGGCGTGGGATTACCTGGGCCTGCCTTCCCTCCGGCTGGGCCAAGCCAACTTGCTGCCGGCCCTCGGCTTCGCTCTGCTGCTGCAACCGCTCGCCCGGTTCGTGCCCAGGCCGAGCCGCGAACCCAGGGAACCGGGTCCAAACGCACGCACTTAAGATTGCGGGTGTGTTTGCCGCCGGGGCAGCGGGGGTATGCAGTCGATGAGCGGTCAAAGCTTCATGTGGATCGCGTTCGGCGTCGCCGCCCTGGTGGTGGCGTTGGCCCTGGCGGCGGTCCTCATCAGGCTCCGCGGCACCCTGGGTGCGGTGGAAGCGCTGCTCGATACGACGAACGAAGAGATGAAAGAGACGCTGCCTGAGGTGCGACAGACCATCGAGAACGTGAACGACATCACGTCGGGTGTGAATGTCGGGCTCCGCACTGGCGGGCGCGGATTGGCCGCTTTCGGCCGGGGTGTGAAATCGGCGGCGTACGGCGTGAGGGTGGCGGGTCAAAGTCTGGTTCGCACGGTAAGAAGAGGAGAAAGCGATGGCTGACGAGAGAGACGGCGGCGGCGGATTCGGTTGGTTCATCCTCGGCGGGATCGTTGGCGTCGCGATCGGCGCCTACATCGCGACCGGTCCCGGTCGTGAGCAGGTCGAAAGCCTGCGCAGCAAGACCATCGAGCTGAGCGGCAGCGAGCCGGTCCAGCGCGCACGGGAGGCCGCGTCAAAGGCGCGGACCATGGTCACCGATCCCGAGCACCCGGTCGGCAAGGCGATCCAGGACGGCGTGGCCGCGGCCCGCCGCAAGCGGGAAGAGCTCGAGGCGACAGCTGCGCGCAGGATGCAGCGGGCCTCGACCAACCTGGAGGAATAGGCAACCCGGTATGGCCAAGCGGAACCTCGCTGAGCTGAAGATCCCGGCGACATCCGCGTTCATCCCCGTCGCCAAGCGCGTGGCCACGACGCTTGGCGGCCAGCTGGGTTTGAGCCTGATGGACCTGGACGAGCTGGCGATCGCGCTCACCCAGGCTTGTGACAGCGCGATCTCGGCAGCCGACGACCTGGGCATGCCATCCGACCTCAAGCTCACGTACTTCGCGACCAACCGTGCCCTGGTCGTCGACGTCGACCTCATGCCGACCGGCGCCGCGCTTCCATTGCCGGCCGTCAAGCACGAGACGTCGATCGACCCGGAGCTGCAGCGGCTCGCCTACGAGATGATCCGCTGTTTCGTCGATGACTTTCGGCCGTCGATCGAGCCACGTACCGGTCACGTGAGCTTCCGAATGGTCAAGCACCTGGCAGGCTGATCTCTGACCGGCGGAGACTGTAGGGGTGTCGTCTACTTCGACGCGGATTCCGCGCGACGAGCTGCGGGCGCTCCATCGTCGCTACAAGGAAACCACCGATCCGGCCGAGCGCGATCGCATCCGGGCGCAGCTCGTTGAGGCCTACCACGACTTCGTCTACTTTCTGGCCCGCAAGTTTCAGAACCGCGGCGAGCCCCTCGACGACATCGTGCAGGTCGGGTATCTCGGCCTGATCAAGGCGATCGAACGATTCGATCCTGACCTCGGCTACGAGTTCACGACCTTCGCGACGCTGACTGTGGCGGGGGAGATCAAGCGGTACTTCCGCGACAAGGGGACGGCGATCCGCTTCCCGCGCCGACTGCAAGAGCTGCACCAATCGGTCGTGCGCGTCAACGAGCAGATGAAGAACGAGCTCGGCCGCGAGCCGACGGTGGGCGAGCTGGCGGACCGCCTGGGTGTCTCGCCCGACGACGTCACAGACGCGATGGAGATGGGCCCGGCTTACGTCCCGGTGTCGCTGGACCAGCCGGTCGGTACCACCGACGGGCAGGACACGCGCTCGGTGGCGGAGCAGATCGGAAGCGCGGATCCCGAGCTCGAACGAGTGGAGATGCGGGACGTGCTCGACCGCGCGATGGAGCACCTGACCCCTCGCGAGCGCGCCATCATGGCCATGAGGTTCTACGAGCAGATGTCGCAGTCAGAGATCGCGCGCCGCCTCGGGATCAGTCAGATGCACGTCTCGCGGTTGCAGCGCGCCGCCCTGGAACAGCTGCGCAAGTACGTGCCACAAGAAAGCGCGAGCTAGGTGCCGCTCCTCGAGTCGGAGGCGCCGCGCGACCCGTTCGCGCTCTTCGACCGGTGGTTTCGCGAGGCCGCCGCCGCCGGGGCGTTACAGCCCGACGCGATGACTCTCGCGACATCGGGCGAAGAGGGTGTGTCGGCGCGGATGGTGCTTTTCAAGGGCATCGAGGACGGCGCCTTCCTCTTCTATTCCAACTACGGAAGTCGCAAGGGCCGAGACCTGGCGTGGTACCGCGGCGCCGCGCTCGTCTTCTACTGGGCCGTCACGCGCCATCAAGTTCGCGTCTCGGGGGCCGTGCGCAAGCTGGGTCGCCCGCAGACGCAGGAGTACTTCCGCAGCCGGCCCCGCGGTGCCCAGCTCTCGGCACTGGCGTCGCACCAGAGCCACCTCGTCCGCTCGCGCGAGATTCTCGAGAAGAGGGTCGCCGAGCTTGACGCGAGATATCCGGACGAGGTCCCTTTGCCGAACGATTGGGGCGGCTACGCGCTGCGCCCCAACTGGATCGAATTCTGGGAGAACCGCGAGGATCGGCTGCACGATCGTCTGCGCTACACGTGGCGGGCCTCTACGGGCGCTTGGCGCATCGAGCGCCTCGCCCCTTAAGCTAGTCGCCGACCCCCGTGACCGGGAACGAGATCCGCACGCGCTTTCTAGAGCATTTCGCGAGTCGGGAGCATCTGGTCCTGCCGAGCGCGCCGCTGGTGCCGCACGGTGACCCGAGCACTCTCTTCATCTCGGCCGGAATGCAGCCGCTTCAGCCCTATTACCTGGGCTTTAGTCAACCGCCCGCGCCCCGACTGGCCAGCTCGCAGAAATGCCTACGCACAGGCGACATCGAGGAGGTGGGGAAGACGGAACGGCATCTCACCTTCTTTGAGATGCTCGGCAACTTCGCGCCGACTGGCGACTACTTCAAGGAGACGGCGATCCCCCTGGCTTGGGAGCTCGTGACGAAAGGTTTTGGGATGCCGGTCGAGCGTTTGCGCGCGACGGTGCATCCCTCGGACGACGAGGCATTCGAGATCTGGACCACCAAGACAGCGATCCCCGCGGAGCACGTGACCCGGCTTGGCGACAACTGGTGGGGGCTGGGTCGTGGACCCTGCGGGCCCGACTCCGAGATCTGGTGGGACCGCGGACGGGATGCGGGATGCGGCCAGCCGGACTGCTATCCCGACCACTGCACCCGTTTCACCGAGTTCTGGAACCTGGTGCTGCCCCAGTACGACCAGCGGGCGGACCTGTCCGGGCCTCCGTCGACCGCGGAGTCGATCCAGCGCGGCATCGCGGACGGCGCCCTTGTACCTCTGCAGCACCCTGCCATCGACACGGGCATGGGCCTGGAGCGGATCAGCTTCATCCTGCAGGGAAAGGAAAACGTTTTCGAGACCGACCTGCTCGGTCCGCTCGTCGACTTCGTCCACGACCACAGCAGAAAGCCGGCGACCCTGTCGGAGCGGATCATTGCGGACCACATGCGCGCGATCACGTTCTGCATCTCTGATGGCGTCGTGCCATCCAACGAGGGTCGCGGCTACGTCCTGCGGCGACTCATCCGCCGCGCGGGCTTGCACTCGCGGAACATTGCGATGTCGGAGAAGCTCTCCGCGGGAGCGCATCGCACGGTGGAGATTTTCCGTGACCACTATCCAGAGCTGCGCGAGCGCGAGCGATTCATCACTGAAACGATCGACACAGAGGCGGACCGCTTCGCGCGGACCCTCGAGCAGGGGATGGAACAGTTTGAAAAGATCGAGTCGCGCGGTGGAAAGGCAATCTCGGGTGCGGACGCTTTTCGCTTGCACGACACCTTCGGTTTTCCGCTCGAGCTCACACGTGAGCTGGCAGCGGAGCGAGGCGTCGAGGTCGATGAGGAGGGGTTTCGCTCCGAGATGGCCGGGCAGCGCGAGCGCTCGCGCCACGCCGTGACCCACGGATGGGCGCTCGCCAAGGACATCCCCAAGTCCGAGTTCACCGGTTACCAGGAGCTCACGTCCGAGACCAGGGTCGCCGGCATCCGCAGGTCGGGCGAGGGCGTCGATTCCGCCGTGGAAGGAGACGTGGTCGACGTCTTTCTCGAGCGGACTCCGTTCTATGCGGAATCCGGCGGCCAGGTCGGCGACACGGGAATCATCACCACACCGAGCGGCAGGTTCCGCGTCGAGGACACGCAAAAGCCATCAGAGGGTGCGTTCGCGCACCTCGGGACTGTGATCACCGGCGAGGTGCGTGTGGGGGAGAAGGCGACCGCGGCGGTCGATGACAAGCGGCGGCGGCAGGTCATGCGCCACCACTCGGCGACTCATCTGCTGCACAAGGCGCTGCGCGAAACCCTGGGCGAACGGGTCGTTCAGAAGGGGTCGTGGGTCGGGCCTGACCACACGACGTTTGACATTCCACTGAACCGAGCCATCAGCAAGGACGAGCTGCATCGGATCAACAGACGCGTGATGGAGAAGGTGCGGGAAGCGCTTCCGTTTCACGAGAGCCAGAAGCCTTACAAGGATGCCGTCGCGCAAGGGGCGATGCACCTGTTCGAGGAGAAGTACGGGGATATCGTCCGGGTCGTGTGCTTCGGCGACTGGACGTGCGAGCTGTGCGGCGGCACCCACGTCCGGAACACCGCGGACATCGGGACGGCGGTGATCGTATCCGAGTCCAGCATCGGCTCGGGGCTGCGCCGCATCGACATGGTCGTCGGCGAGGCCGCCGACGAGCTCGTCGCCCGAGATCGCGACCTGCTGTCGGAGATGGCCAGGTCGTTCAACGCGGGCCCTGAGGCCATGCCGGAGCGAATCCGGGCCTTGCGCGCCGAGCTCAAGGAGAAGGAGCGGGAGCTTGCGCGTGTTCGCGATCAGCTCCAGACCGCCCGCGTCGGCGGAGGGGACGGCTTCGCCGTCAAGCACGGCCGCGTGGACTATGTGGCGCAGTCCGTCGAGGCGTCGAACATCGACGAGTTGAAGGCTTACGCCGACCGCTACCTCGAAAGGGTGAAATCGGGGGTCGTAACCCTTGTCGCCGGGGACAAGTTTGTGATCAAGGTGTCCAATGACCTCGTGTCGCAGTTCGATGCCACGCGCCTCAAGGATCTCTTTGGCACGGGCGGCGGCCGTCCGCAGCTGGTCAGCGGCAAATTGACGGTTCCCGCGCAGGAGGCCTTTCAGCGCCTCGACGAGGCGCTGAGGTGACCAAGTTCAAGTTCCTCCGCAAGCGCAGCGACTACTACCGCCACTTCACAGTGCTCGACATCGGCACCGACCTGATCAAGGTCCTGGTCGTCCGCCGCGAGGGGCCGGACGGCGAGGTGCTGGGCGTCGGCCGCGAGCCGCAGGCACCCGCCGCCATGTCGGGTGGGGCGATCGCGGACCTCGAATCGGTGATCCTGGCCTGCAATCGCGCGCTCGAGGCGGCGGAGGACATGGCGAGGACGGTGCCGGGCCAGGTCGTGGTCGGCATCGCCGGTGAGCTGATCAAGGGTTTCTCGTCGACCATCGCGTACCCGCGCGAGAACTCGAAGTCCCGCGTACGGTCAGGCGAGATGTCGACGATGCTTCAGATGGTGCAGCGCCGCGCGCTGCGCGAGGCTCAGCACCTGCTCGAGATGGAGCGCAGCTACGGCCAGCTGGAGGCTCGTCTCGTCCATTCCGCGATCACGAACGTCCGCGTCGACGGCTATCCCGTCACCAACCCCGTCGGCTTCACGGGCAAGAATCTCGAGGTCACCGTTTTCAACACTTTCGCGCCGATGACCCACATCGACGCCATCGAGACGGTGGTGCGCGAGCTCGACCTGGAGCTCGCTGCCGCGGTGGCGCAGCCGTACGCGCTTGCGCGGGCATGCGCCAACGAGGAGGTATGGGCCGAAGGCGGCATCTTCGTCGACATCGGCGGAGGCACCACGGACGTCGCGCTGATCCGCGACGGTGGCGTCGAAGGCACTCGCATGTTCAACCTCGGCGGCCGCGCGTTCACGCGACGACTGGCGCTCGCGTTCGGACTCAGCTACGAAGAAGCGGAAGCGCGCAAGCTGCGCCATTCTGAGGGCCTGCTGTCCGCGGAGCAGCACCGGCAGGTCTCGGACCTGTTGGGCGCCGATGCGGAGGTCCTTCTCCAGGGCCTTGCCCTGAGCATCAAGGAGCTGTCGCGCGGCGAGCGGCTGCCGACCAACATCTATCTTTGCGGCGGAGGAAGCCTCCTGCCCGAGCTCACCCTCGAGATGGTCAAGAACAACTGGTCGGCGGGGCTTCCATTCCCGCGGGAGCCTCGGGTCCGGCACCTCGTACCGCCCGATGTGCGTAACGTGACCGACTCGACCGGACAGCTCACGAGCCCCCAGGACATCGCCCCGATGGGCCTGGCGAACCACGCTTTGCGAACCGAAGCCGAGGAGCGCGATACGGTGAACACCGTCATGAGACGGGTCCTAAGCGCTATAAAAGTCTGACCAGACGTGTAGGAGACCTGTAAACGCCATGGCAACGAACCCGATCTACGTCGAAACCGAGGAGGAGATCCCCGAACTCGTCGAGCGCCTTCGGCGCTACCACGGCGAGGACACGATGGTGGTCCTTCCGATGCGCTCGCGCATCGGGCAGAGCCGCTTCAACTTCCAGCTGCTGCGCAATTACTCCGCCCGCCTGGGCAAGCGGGTCACCGTGGTCTGCGACGACCCGGCTGTTCAGAAGATGGCTTCCGAGAGCGGTTTTCCTGTGTTCGGCGCCGTCGGTCCGCACGGCGAGGGCGTGCCCAGCGAGGCAGAAGCGCCGCCGCCCATGCGCAGGTGGTGGCGGCGTGGGCGCACGGAGGCGACAACCCACATCGGCATCGCAGCCCCGACCCGCCTCCTGACCAAGACGGCGACGGAGCTGAAGCCAGGGCGCTTCCTGCTCTACGTCACGGCCATCACCTTGATCCTGGTCGGGCTGTTTGCGGCCGCCGTGTTCGTCCCCTCCGCCTCGGTGACCCTCGTCGCCCAGGCGCAGCCGTTCACCCAGAAGGACGTCGAGATCCAGGCCCAGCCCGGAAAGCCGCCGATCAAGGTGCGCCCGGTCAACATCTCCAAGTCGAACTCGCAGGGCTTCAAGGTCACAGGGTCGAAGAACGTCCCGCTGGCGCCTGCGACCGGCCAGGTCGTCTACAGCAACAACTTCCCGCCTCCGCACTGCCCGGGTATCAACTGCGGGTCGCCTGGGATCGTCGTGCCGAAGAACCAGTATCTGCAGAACACCAACGGGCTCGAGTACTTCCAAATCTCTGGGAACACGATGGTGCCCTGGAAGGGGACGGCGAAGGCAAACATCGTCGCGGTCACTCCAGGATCCGTGGGTAACGTCGGCAGCGACACCATCACTCAGATCGAGCACAACCCGTATGACCAGCTGAGCGTGACCAACCCGCAAGCCACCGGCGGCGGGACGGATCCTTCGTCGACGCCGGTCATGACCGAGGCCGACTTCGACGCCGCCCGGGCGCAGCTCGAGCAGTCGCTGCACCAAGCGATCGCCCAGCAGCTCGCCGCCGGCGCGCAGTCGGGAGAGAAGCTGAGCGACACGATTGTCTTCGGCCCGCCGCAGTTCACGACCGACCACCAGCCCAACGACAAGGTGCCGACCTTCACCGGCACGATGACAGTAAGCGGGGAGGGCGACTTCTACACGGACGCTGATGTCGTCCAGGCGTTCAAGACGTATCTGTCGCAGCGCGTGCCGAACGACCAGCAGCTCCTCACCGAGAGCCCCATCCAGGTCACGTACCGCCTGCTGAGCGCGGCAAAAGGCGGTTACCTGGTGTTCGTGGGGAGCGGGTCGGCCTACGTGGCGCCGAGACTCGACGAGGAGAAGATTCGCGCCCAGATCGTGGGCCGGCCGGTCGCGCAGGCACGGTTCTACCTCGAGAAGCTGCCGATCCGCTCCGTGGCGATCAGGGAGCAGCCGCTGGCGCTCCCGCTGATGCCTCTGCTGGACCGCCGTATCCAGCTGCATTACGTCGTCGAATCCAACGCGCCTTCGGCTGAAGCCGCGTCGGAGGGAACAACGACAGCGTCGCCGTCGCCGCACTCGCCGTAGGACGCCAGGTGAGGGTGCTGGCCGTGGATCCCGGCTCCAAGAGGGTCGGGCTTGCCCTCAGCGACCCCACCGGGACGATCGCCCAGGCACTCGCCACCGTCCCCGCAGAGCCGGTAGAGACATTGGTGGCCAGGCTGGCTGAGATCGCGGCCCGGAACGAGGCGAAGGAGATCGTCGTCGGTTTGCCCCGCCGGATGGACGGCTCGTTCGGGCCCGAAGCCAAGGCCGCGCGCGCGCTCGCGGGCGAGCTGCGCCGCGCCTCGCGTCTGCGCGTCGAGCTGGTCGATGAGCGACTGACCACGGCCGCCGCGGAAAAGTCTTTGCTTGCCGGCGGCCTACGTCGAGACAAGAGACGCGCGAGCATAGATCGCGTGGCGGCCACCCTTCTCCTGCAGTCACACCTGGATCGCAAACGTGTCTGACCATGTGACCCTGGTCGATGAGACCGGGGCCGAAAGGCGATTCAGGCTGCACGACGCTTTCGACCTCGATGGGGTCGCCTACTACCTGGTCGAAGATGCGAACGACGCCGCACGGGTGATGTTGCTGCGGGAATCCGGCTCGGGGCTCGAGACGGTCGACGGCGACGAGTTCCAGCGTGTCATGCAAGCACTTGAGCAGGACGCGGTGGAATGAAGCGCCTGGTCGCGATCATCGTGATCCTCGCCGTGCTCGGGTTCGGCACCTCCCGCGCGTTCGATTGGTGGAACTTCAACGTGAACACGCCGATCTCTTCGACCAGTCACAACGTGACGTTCCACGTCGACCTGGGTGAGTCGCCCGCGCAAATCGGCAGCGACCTGTACGACCTGCACCTGATCCGCAGCACGATCGCGTTCGACATGTACACGCGACTGACCGATGCCGGCCCAAAGTTCCAGGCCGGCTCATTCGTGCTGAACACCAACATGTCACTGGTCCAGATCGTCTCCGCGCTGCAGCACGGGCGGCCCGACGAGAAGACGATCACCTTTCCCGAGGGCTTTCCGCTTCGCTATCAGGCCGCGCTGGTCGACAGCAAGAAGATCGGGACCCTCACCGGCGCCGACTACCTCAAGGCGGCTCAGGATCCGGCGCTTGCCAAGGCGTATTCGTTCCTGCCTGCGCAACCGCCCTCTGGTGACTTTCCCTACGAGGGATACCTGTTTCCCGACACGTACCTCGTCGACCCGACCCTCGGCGCGAAAGGCCTTGTTGCGGCGCAGCTCGATCAGTTCGACGCCGTGTTCTCGGCCGACTGGCGAGCACTGATTGCGCAGTCCACGTCAGGGCGTCCCAAAGAAGACCTGCGCACCATCGTGATCCTCGCCTCGATGGTGGATCGCGAGGCCAACAACAAGAACGCCACCGATCGCGGCAACGTTTGCAGCGTCTACTACAACCGGTTGCGGCGGAACATCCCGCTCGGCGTCGACGCTACGCTGCTTTACGCGTTGGGTCGCCTGACGCCGGAGCCGACCGCGCCCGAGCTCAGCCTCGATTCGCCGTACAACACTCGCAAACACACAGGTCTCCCGCCGACGCCGATCAGCAACCCCGGCAAGGAAGCGCTCGCCGCGTGCATCAATCCTCCGGCGACCAGCTATCTCTTCTACTTCACGGACAAGCAGGGAACAACGCATTTCGAGACCAACCAGCAGGACTTCGACAACGACATCAAGAAGTACGGTGTGAGCGCCTCCTGACAGCGAGACGGCAGGTTTTTCTGCTGGGTGAAGGGATCTCCTACTCGCGCAGTCCCGCCATGCACAACGCCGCGTTCCAAAACCTAGGCATGGACTGGACCTACGAGGTGCTCGACATCCCGCGCCAGCAGCTGGCGGAGTCGGTGCGCCGGCTGAGAGCGCCGGATGTCGGCGGCGCCAACGTCACCATCCCTTACAAGCAGGCGGTGATGGAACACCTCGACTCGGTCGCACCCGAGGCGCTGCGCGCCCGCGCGGTGAACACGATCGTGAATGACGGCGGCACGCTGGGCGGTTTCAACACGGACATCCCCGCGATCCGGACGGCGCTCGAGGAGCTCGGCGTCGAACGGGCGAGGGCGAACGCGGTCATCCTGGGCGGCGGAGGGGCCGCGCGGGCGGCGGCCGTCGCGCTGGAGGGGGGCCACGTCACGTTTGTGCTGCGCCATCCAGCCGGCGCCGACGTCCCCGGCAAGGTCGTCGGCTGGAGCGATCCGTCGGTGCCGGCGCTGACGCGTGCCGCGGACGTGCTCATCAATGCCACCCCGCTCGGCAGGCACGACGAGATGCCGCTGCGTCCGGCGGCGCTGCCGAAGGATGGAGCCGTGATCGACCTCGTCTACGTAAAAGGTGGAACGCCGATGGTGCGCAAGGCCCGCTCGCTCGGGGTGCCGGCGGTCGACGGGTGGGAGGTCCTACTCGCGCAAGGCACGATCTCGTTTCTGCTGTGGACCGGTCGGGCCGCGCCGCGAGACGCGATGCGCGAAACTCTCGACCCGTGACACTCGTCGACGGCAGCCCGTACCTGCTCGCCGCTCTCTGGGCGATCGTCGGCGGGGGGGCGGGGTGGGTCGTGCGATGGGGTTCTGTTCGCCTCGCCCGCATGGAGGGCCTCGAGCCGGGTCACCGGCGCTGGCAGGAATTCGGGCCACCCATTCTCTGCGCGGTTGTGTTCGCGGTCTTCGCGCTGGTGATCACACCGTTTCCGCTGCTCCTGGTCCGCAGTGTTTTCGCGTTGGTCCTCATCCAGGTGGTTTTCTTCGACTTCGAGCATCGCCTGATCCTGGATCGCGTCATGTTTCCGGCGATGGCGCTTGCGCTGCTGGTCAGCCTCTCGCCTCTTTTCGCGTCGGGGCTGGGCCTGTGGCACCAACCGTGGTGGATCGGAATCCTGATGGGAATGATCGCCGGCGTGTTGTTCCTGGCCCTCGCCCTCGCAGGCTCGGCCATCTTCAAAGCCGAGGCGTTGGGTTTCGGCGACGTCAAGCTCGCGGCCTTCATGGGGCTGGTGCTCGGCTGGCCCTACACCTTCACGGCGATGTTCTACGGAGTGGTGCTGGCGGGCCTCGTCGCCATCGGATACATTGCGTGGCACCGGTCGCTGAAGGGCACTATCGCGTACGGCCCGTACCTCGCGGCCGGGGCTCTGATCATGCTGCTGGACCCGCTCAAGTAGGCGACAATACGCGGCCATGAGCAAGCTCCTGCCCGGCGAGAACCTCGTTTTGAGGGATCACCCACACTGGATCACGGTCGTCAAGAGCCTGGTCGTCCCCGCGGTCCTGCTCGTGGTCGCGATCGTCGCCGACTTTACGCTGCTCGGACCGGGCTATGGCCTCTACGTGCCGAAGCTCCGGACCTTCCTCACGATCGGCGTGGTCGCTCTCGCCTTGCTCTGGTTCATCGTCGTCTGGATCCGCTGGAAGTCGATCACCTACACGCTTACCGACCAGCGCATCACGATCCAGGCGGGCGTCTTCAGCCGCCAGGAAAAGATCATCCCGATCGACCGGGTGCAGGACTGCACGACGAGGCAGTCGCTCATCGGCCGCATCCTCGGCTACGGGCGGGTCGAAGTGGACGCCGCCGGCGCCCAGGGCGCTGAGGTCCTGGACCACCTACCGAAGCCAGGTGATTTCCGCGACCAGGTCTTCGTCCAGTCGGAGAAGCGGCGCGGCGGCGGGGTCGCGGCGGTGACGTCCCCGGCTCCGGTACCGGCCAACCCCAGCGGCGTCTAACCACTCTCGCCGGCCGCTCGCGCTGCTCGGCTTCATGGGGTCGGGCAAGACGCTCGTCGGTGCGCTCGTCGCGGAGCGCGCCCACGCGAAATTCTTCGACCTCGATCACCTGGTGGAACATGAAGCCGGCATGTCGATCGCCGAGATCTTCGCCACGAGTGGCGAGCAGGTGTTTCGGGCTCTCGAAAGGAAGGTGCTGCCTCAGGCGCTGCAGACCGACTCGGTCGTGGCGTTGGGTGGAGGGTCGGTCATGGACGACGATAACTGGGTGCTGATCTCCGAGCGCGCACTCACCGTCTACCTCGAGATCTCCTTCGAGTCGGCATGGCGGCGAATCGGCAAGCTGGCGGGCCGTCCGTTGATCTCGGGCCGGACGGCCTCGGAGGTGGAGGCACTGTTCGAAGGGCGACGCAAGCGCTACGAACAGGCGGCGCATCGTGTGGACGGAGATCGACCGGCGGGCGAGGTCGCCGATGACGTGATGAAGCTTTGGTCCGCCTGATCCTCGATTCGCCATCGGGCGGGTATCCCGTCCTGATGGGCACCAACCTGCAGCGCGAGCTGCGCAACGTGATCACGCGGATGGATCCGACTGGGGCGGCCATCGTCACCGACACCAACGTTCGGCCGTGGGCGGTGAAGGTCGCGAAGGCGATCAAGGGGGCCGGCTTGAAGACTGCGATCCACGCCATACCTGCGGGCGAGCGCTCCAAGTCGATGCTGCAGCTGCAGGGCGTGCTGTCCTTCCTCGAACGGCAGCAGATCGATCGCGGCGGATGTGTCATCGCGGTCGGCGGAGGCATGGTCGGCGACCTGGCCGGCCTCGCGGCTTCGATGTGGCAGCGCGGGGTCAGGCTCGTCGCGGTGCCGACCACGCTGCTGGCGATGGTCGACTCGAGCGTTGGCGGCAAGACCGGCGTGAACGGCAGGAGGTCGAAGAACGCCATCGGTTCCTTCTGGCAGCCGTCAGCCGTCATCTCGGACCTGGCTGCGATCGAGACACTGCCAGCCCCCGGCTACCGGGATGCTTTCGCCGAGGTTGTAAAGTACGCCGTCGCCATGGACCGCGGACTGTTCGAACTGCTGGAGCGGAATGCTCCCCGCCTCCTCGAGCGCGACCTGTCGATGCTCGAGCGCGTGCTTTTTCGCTGCGTGGCGGCGAAGGCGTTGATCGTGGCCAAGGACGAGCGCGATCGGGGGCCGCGCGCGATCCTGAATTACGGGCACACGGCCGGCCACGCGCTCGAAGCCGCGACCGGATTCCGTGTCACCCACGGCCGTGCTGTGGCATTCGGCATGAGAGTCGCCGCCCGCATCGCCCTGGCCATGGACCTCTGCAGCAAGCGCGTCGTCGACTCGCAGGATGCGCTGCTTGGGTCTCTTGGCCTGCCTGACACCGCGCCGCGAGCCGATCCCAAGCGGGTCCTCGCCGCGATCGCGCTCGACAAGAAGGCACGGCGGGGCAAGGTCGCGTGGGTGATGCCTCGGCGCATCGGCCACGCCGAGATCGGCCATTCGGTGCCGGGCGCGATCATCCGGCGCGTCGTCACGAGGTCGCTCGCGTGAAGCGCGTGGTCGTGGTCAACGGACCCAACCTCAATCTGCTCGGCAAGCGCGAGCCGCACATCTACGGCACTCGATCGCTCGAGGATCTGAACCAGACCGTGCGTGAGAAAGCGCGCTCGCTCGGCTTCGACGCGAGCCTCTTTCAGAGCAACAGCGAGGGCGACATCATCGACTTCCTGCAAAAAGAAGGTCCGGGTTCGGCCGGCATCGTGATCAATCCCGGCGCGCTGTCCCACTACTCGCTCGCCCTCTACGATTGCTTGCAGGCGCTCGCGCTGCCGGTGGTGGAAGTTCATCTCTCCAACATCCACGCGCGCGAAGAGTTCAGATCGAAGAGCGTCACCGCGCGTGCGGCGCGGGGCGTGATCACCGGCCTCGGATTTGCCGGCTATGGACTGGCGCTGGAGTTCTTGGCGGAACAGTGATCTCAACCAACGATTTTCGGAACGGGATGATGTTCGAGATGGACGGCCAGCTGCTGTCCATCGTCAGCGTCGAGCACATCAAGCTGGCGCGCGCCGGCGCGGTG
>VBEG01000012.1 GCA_005882115.1 Chloroflexota bacterium | reverse complement strand
AATGGAACCCGAATGTGGTCGAGGCGGCGCTCGCGGTGCTTGGCCAGGAGGTACGGACGCCGGCGCCCGCGGTCGCGACGGCCTAGGGAGCGGGTTTCGCGAACCGCACCTCGTGCTTCGCGCCGGGCGCCAGGAACCCGAGAAGCTTCATAGCTTCCTCGGCGATCGGGCTCTGCTCCACCTTCGGCAGAGGCTTGACGAACGGCGTGACGACCACCGTCGCGGCGCCTTCCTGGGTGCCCGGCTTCCACATCGCGCGCACGAATCCATCCACCAGCACCGAACCCTGCGTCACGCCGTTGCTGCTGAACATGCCGAGGTGCTTGCCGTGGGGCATGATCCGCGTCCGGTCGGAGTGCCCAAGCAGGATGTTGTCGTAATCGGGCAGCAGCCGGACTGGCACGCGGATCTCGCCGTCGGGCCGCGGGGCTTGGGGCAGGTCGAAGAGCTCATGTCCGTTCTGATCGCGAAAGATCTTGAGCTTTGGCCGCAGCCGTTCGAACGCCGCCCGCATGGCGAGTCCGGACCACGCGCGCATGTCGGCCACAGACGATGGACCGAAGGCCGCGAGGTAGCGCCTCACCAGCACGTCTTCGGTGAAGGAGGGCCCGGGCAGGCCGCCGAGCCAGGCCTCGAACGTGGTCAGCGTGACCAGACCCTTGCCTCCCCATAAGCCGCGGGGTGGTGTGAACACGAGCGGGACCATGTACCGAACTCCGTACGCCATCGCGACGCCGTCGTGGTCGGGAAATCTCTTGGCCAGCTGCCTGGCCAGATCGGCGATGGTGCGCGGCTTCTCGCCCATGATCTCGACGCCGGCACGTGCGATCGCGGGAATGTCCGCGTCGCGCAGGTCGCGGCCCCACGGACTGCCCCTGAGGAAGCCGCGCTCGCCGAGGGTCATGAAGAGCGGTTTGATCCCGAACGCGTCGCGGGCCGTGACGAGGTGGATCGTGTTGCGCATCAGCGAGATGCGCACCGCTTTCCTGGTCTCGACCAAACGCGAGAGCTCGTCGGCACGAAATTCAGTCAGCCGCGACCACAGGCCGATGTAGGGCAGGTTCGGCGCCTGGGCTTGCATGCCGACCAGCCGCTCGATGGTCGCGGTTGCGGTTGCCGTGTGGCGCTTGAGCAGCAGCTGGCGCGCGAGGAGCGCGCGGTTCAGCGCGCGGCGGTCAAGGCTCGGGGAAGCAGCCACCGCCCCATTTTCAGGTTCCTGGCTTCAGCGTTCCGTCTCGGCGGCCCCATCCCCCGGCCTTTTACCCCACGGAGTCTTCGACTCCGCGGGGACCCTGAGGACCGGTACTTCCCCATCAATGGGGAAGAGTTTTCAGACTCCGGCGTCGAGCTCCGCCTCTTCACCGGTGTTGCGCATCCTGTCGATCCGCATGCGCAGCCGGCGGCGGCGTATCTCCCCCTGGTCGGGGTCCAAAAAGTACGTCGCGGCGGCGGCCAGGCCCATCCACATGATCAGCCGCCCCAGTCTCGATCGTATGAACATCACCTAGAAAACGGGTCCGGGGCGATGCCTACTTGAGGGGGCGCTTGCGCGCCCCCTCTCGCCAAGGTCTAGGGAGTTGGGTCGGCGAATCCGCCGCCGAAGATGTCGGAGTTGCCGAAGGTCGGCGTGCAGTCCTGTTGAGGCGCCGGTCTGGGGACGCTGGTTCCGGCCCGCAGCGACAGCCGCCACGCGTCCATCGCAGCGCAGTCGGCGCCATTGCGCGAGTCGTTCCACACCGCCGCGCCATAGGTGCGGGTGGCGGCGGCGTAAACGTAGTCGCCGAGGAACTCACCGACCAGGTTGTTCTGGCTGGAGCTGCGTGGGTCGCCGTCAGCGCCGCGGTCGAGCTCGCTGAAGGTTCCTGTCGACGAGCCCGCGACGTCTGCGTGCAGGACCACTCCGACCAGGTTGCGGGGGCTGGTTGTCTCGGTCCGGTATGGCGTCGTGAACGCGTTGTACACGACGTACACGTCCGAGCCGTTGGGTGAGATCGCCGGTGCCGTGTAGTAGCCGCGGTCGCCGGCCGTCTCGATCGTTCGCGGCGACGTCCACGTGGCTGCCCCGTCAGTCGATTCGGTGAAGTACACGTGCGGCGCTGCGATGTCCCCGCTGACGTAGCTCAGTACGATGCGGTTGGTCGCGTCTGCGCCTGTCGGCGCGCCGTTGGCGATGTCCACGCTGGGTGCGGGGGCAAGATCGCTGCGCGCACCGGCGACACCGTCGATGACCGGCCGGCCCAGGACCGGGTCGATCACGCCGGGCTGAGTCACTGGACCAGCGACTGGGCGGGGCGCTGACCAGGTGCCACCGCCGTTGCTCGAGATCGAGGCCAGCTCGAACGCGTTATGGCCTTGCGACGAAAGCGTACCCACACCGAACACGTAGGCATTCCCGTTGCTGTCGGTCCGGATCGTGCACCCGTCGAGCGGGTTCCGCTGTCCGTTGTTGGCCGCGGCCCCGATCGGATGGGTCTTCCACGTGTTGCCGCCGTCCGTGGAGACCGCGACCTGGAGCTGCGCCGGCGCCGCGTTTGGGCTCTTCTCCTGCCCGGCGAAGTTGGCCCAGCAGACGTAGACGTTGCCGAAGAACCGGCTGGACGACGCGTTGTCGGCCCAGACCTGCTCTTTGTCGGAAAAGGTCGTCGAGGACTGGTGCGAGACGAGCACGGGAGGCATCCAGGCAGCCTCGCTGCCGGCCGCCGCGGACTGAACGTCGTCGGTCCTCGACACCGCGATCGCTTCGAAGCCCTTGAATGCCGCTTCGGAACGTGTGGCGCCAAAGTTCGAGGTCAGGTTTGCATAGTAGAGACGCGATCCGTTGGCCCAGCTGAAGCTGCCGTTGGCAGGCTTGGGACCGAAGGCGACGGCAGGGTCGCCGTCAGAGACCAGGCCGTTCTCGAAATACAAGGGCAAGGTTCCGATCGATCCGACGTGTGGCGCACAACCCGCATCCGCTCCCGGCACGCCGAGGCAGTCTCGCGCCGTCCAGCCCGTGTACGTCGGCTGGGTCCAGGTCTGGCCGGAATCGAAGGAGAAGTAGACGCCCGAGACGCCGACCCCGCCCGTGAATGGGCAGGTCGTGTCGTCGCCCGCGTTGCAGGCCTCCATGTCGATGTTGTCGTTGCTGCCGGATACCAACACCGCCGGATGATTCGCGTCGATCGCGATCGTCGGTTCGTTCTGTTTGTTCTGGGAGAACGGCGCCGTTGGGCTGCCGCGGCTCACCCGCACGTCCGGGGTATCCTGCCCCAGTGCCGCCGTGGCGGCAAGCAGAACGCAGGCGACCGCAACAGGGATTGCCGAAAGCTTGGTCATTTAATGTTCCCCCCCACACAACCATTAAGCCGACGGGTGTCTACGGCTCAGTCTAACCACCAGAGTTGCCCCAAAGGAAGCCCGCCCCCGTCCGCTAGGTTGAACTAGGCATGTCTCGCCGCGGCCTGCTGCTGTTTGCCGCCATGTGCGTGATCTGGGGCGTCCCGTACCTGCTGATCCGGGTGGCGGTGGGTGAGATCTCGCCCGCTACGCTGGTCTTCGTCCGCACCGCCATCGCCGCGGTGATCCTGCTCCCCTTCGTGTTGGCGCGGGGTGGCTGGCGCTCGATCGGAGGTCGGTGGCCCGCAGTGGTTGCCTTCGCGACGGTGGAGGTCGCGGCGCCGTGGTTCTTCCTGTCGAGCGCGGAGCAGCACATCACAAGCGCGCTGGCCGGGCTGTTGATCTCAGCGGTCCCCCTGGTCGGGGTCGTCATCGCAACTGCGCTGGGTAATCGCGAGCACCTGGGCCTCGCCAGCATGTCTGGCTTGCTGGTGGGCCTGGTTGGCGTCGCCCTCATCGTCGGCTTCGACCTCCGCGCGTCGGACGCGACCGCTCTCGTCGAGATCGCGCTTGTCGTCGTCGGCTACTCGCTCGGCCCGGCGATACTGTCTCGCTACCTCAGCGACGTCCCTTCGGTCACAGTCATCGGCATCGCGCTCACTTTGTGCGCGCTTGCGTACGCACCCGCAGCGGCGCTGCAGTGGCCGCACGCGATCCCGAGCCTTTCCGTTCTCGGCTCGGTCGCCGTGCTCGCGGTGCTGTGCACGGCGGTGGCATTCCTTTTGTTCTTCGCGTTGATCGCGGAGATCGGGCCGGTGCGGGCGACGGTGATCACGTATGTGAACCCGGCGGTCGCGGCGATCCTGGGCGTTGCCGTCCTGCATGAGAGCTTCACGCTCGGGATGGGGCTCGGATTTGTGCTGGTGCTGGCCGGATCGACGCTGGCGACGAGGCGTCAAATCCGGGCCCCGGAAGCCGGGCTAAGGTCGCCCGAAGTGCAGCCCGGGGAGGCCCTATGATTCTGTTGCCTGCCGGGGTGTTCGTTGGTTGAGGAGTGCCCATGAAGCCTGTTTTCGACGCCACCGTCGATAACCAGATCGAGTCTGAGGTCCGCACCATCAAGGCCGAGTTCGAGGGCAGGCTGACCGCCGAGTCGATCGATCTGGCCGCTCATGAATCGATCGAGCGTCTGGCCGGTTCCAGGGTGCCCCAGTTCGTGCCGCTGTTCGTCGGCCGCTTCACCCGAGAGCGCCTCCGGGAGCTCGTCGCCGCCGGAGAAGCTTCCGAAAGGTAGACGTCGGCCGGGTCCGGCCGCCGCCGCCCGTACTTCCGGGCACGGGCACGTTTGATCTTTATGAAGCCGGCCGGCCCGCTCGTGGCTGCCCTCTGGGCGGCCGCGGTGCCGATGCTGGTGGCGGCCGGCGGCGCCGTCCTGCTGGGGGCCTGCACCAGCTGTCAATCGACGGTCCGCCAGGCGGCGATGCCGGTGGTGGCGGCTGGAACATTCGACGGCGTCGTCGCCGACCCAGCATCCCGCCAGCTGTACCTCGCGGACGGCGCGAACAACAATGTCGACGTCGTCGACATCTCGACAGCGACTCCGCAGTTCGTGCGGGCGCTGGACGTCACGACCGCGCCGCACGGCCTCGCCATCGCATCTGACACGCACCTGCTCTATGTCGCCCTGACCGGTGGCGAGGTGGCGGTGATCGACACCCAGTACGGGTCGCCCAGGTACTTGCAGGTTGTGACGCGGATCGTCGCGGACACCCCCGAAGTCGATCTTCTCGACTACAGCGCTCAAACAAAGCGTCTTTTCGCCTCGACCGGCCCTGGTCGGGGTGTGATCGCAATCGATACGACAACCAACAAGATGATCCGCCGCTACGCGCTGGGCGTCCCGACAGAGCAGCCGCGTTACAACCCGGTGGACGGCCTGCTCTACGTAAGCTCGCCCACGACGTCGTCCGTCATCCAGTTCGATCCGATCACGGGCGTTGCCACTCGCGACTACTTCATCAAGGGCTGCCGTCCCACCGGCCTCGCCATCAACCCCGCCAAACAGCTTGCGGTCACGGCGTGCGGTGGCAGCACCGGACTTCTCAACCTGCAGACAGGGGCGCACGAGGTCACGCGAGCAGTCGCAGCCTCCGACCTCGTCACGTACGATCTGGCGGCCGACCGGTTCATTATCGCCGCGCCGCACGGCGACAAGGACAGCATGGTCGGCGTGTTCGACGGGAGCGGGACGTTCATCGGGTCCGTGTCTGCGACGCCGAACGCTCACGCCGCGGCGATCGATTCGGCACACGGTCTGGTCTACACCGTGGGCGCGACGGGCCTCATAAGCTTCTTGCCATCGGCTTGCGCGCCGCCGCCGGATTGGATCAAGTTCCTCGGAGGGCTGTCGGTCTTCGCGGTCCCGCTTTTGGCCGCTGCCCTGTTCCTCTTTCTCTATGCGCGGCGGCTCATGCGACGCGCTTCGCGTGGAGACGATGGACCGTCATTCCACGACCTTCAGCAACAGGACCTCGCGACGGAGCGCGAGCGGATGCGTGCCTTCGAGGACGCGGTCCTCGGCCCGCAGCTCAGTCCGGGGATGCACCCCGAGCCTTAGCCGCGGCGGCCTTCTCCTCGAAGACCTCTTTGATTGCTGTTTCGCCCGCCGCGACCATGGCCTCCATCATCGGACGGAGGCTCTGCGCGACCTCGGGATCCGCGGGCTCCTCCCACAGAAAAGATCGACTCACTTTGGTCTGTCCTGCGCCAGCGTCGCTGAGCCGCGTCGTGATGTGCATCGTGGTCGGCTGGTCCGCGATGAGGGTCAGCTCTTGTCCTGGTTCCAGGGAGACGACACGCATGCTCACAAGGCTGCCTCCGTGGTGGCAGTGGAACTCGCTCCCCAGATCCTCTCCGCGCGCGCCGGGGACGGTGTCGACGCCGTCGGCGAAGAGATAACGCTCCATCACCGCCGGAATCAGCATCAGCTTGTAGACCAGTTCACGCGGAGCATCGACGCGTACATCGGAGTTGACCATCGCCTCCTCGGGGAGGACTCGCTTCCGTTCCGTGGCCTGCGCCGCCTGCCACAGATAGGCGATCTCTTTGTAGCCGCCCGAGATAGCGCCAAGGTCGAATTCCTCAGTGTGTGGCGTGAATCGCGAACGCATGTCAGCCGGCAGTCGCTCCAACACCGCGTCGGTGACGAGCAGATATTCCTTGGATGGAACTTTGTTCTTGAGAAGCCGGTGGGCCACGATGACGTCGGTTCCGTGGAGCTGCTCCACGCTGCCGAGTCGCTGCCGGGAAAACTTGCCGTGGTGGATGACGAACTTCAGCTTGAGGATCCCGATATTTGCGCACGCGCTGCAAGGGCAGGTGGTCACTGCCTGCATGTCGCGGAGACGGCGATGAAAGGCGACGAACGTTCCCTCGAGGGCGTTGACCACCTCCGCCGTCGAGAGTCCGCTGATAAACAGGATCGCGTCGCCCTCGACCTGCGAAACGTCCATCCGGCCCGCCAGGCTGCGCACCATCGTGTCCAGCAGCTCGTGGAGGATCGACCAGCTGTGGTCGACCTCGGTTTGGGCCACAAAGGTCGAGTAGCCGGAGATGTCGGCGAGGACCAGCGCGCCTTCCCGCAGGCCGGAGAAGAGGGCGGCTTGTTCGGGCTGGTTCGACGTCGTCATCGCAGCCAAGAATGAGGCGCGTGGGCTTGATCTGCAACAGCTTGGCGACGGGGAGGCTCGCGAAGGGGCCGGTGCAGTTGGCTCAGGCTGGGTAGAGCCAGCGCCTCAAGAGGATCGTCAACCTCGGCATGACCAGGTAGGTCATCGTCGCCACGACGACGAGTGCGATCACCATGACTCTGGGCAGAAGCGCGATGTTGCCCAGACGGGGCGCGATCTGCCACTGGAGCAGCCCCAGCAACGGGAAGACGCCAATCCAGGTGACCACGACCATCTTCCATCGCGGCGGCGCGGGCCTACCCGGGTCATTGGGCAACTCGAACCAGGTCTCGAGGCCCGTCAGGTGGTCGTCAGTCACCAGGGTCGCCAGGGGTGCCAGCTTTTTCAGGAATTCGGCTCGCACGTCTGATTCGTGCCAGTCGCTGAAAAGTGAAGGATCTGCGAATCGATAGATCACCTGGTACCTACCTTTCGACCGCACCCAGCTCGCGCCCAAGTGCCCGGGAAACTCGGCGGCCGCCACGGTGATCTCGTGCGCCCATAGCTCGAAGTCCGCGTCCCGTCCCGGTGCGACTCGGAATGTGGCGACGACAGTGACGGGGTCTGCGCTGGTCATGGCGTGACTCTATGCCGACTTTGATGGCGACGATCCGCTCCAGGGCCTGGGTCACGAGGCGCGTCGCCTGAAGGTCGCTCGTTAAAGACCTCCGCAGACCGGGCCGTTGAAGAACCACGGAATGCACGCTCCCGGCCCGAGAAGCGTCCATAAGGTCAGTAGTGCGACCGTCCCCAGGCCCAGCAGCCAAAGGGTTCCTGTCACGACGTTCTTGCCTGGCACCGGCCACGATCGCCAGCCCAAGCGCCTGGCGATGCGCGGACCCAGGCTCGCGTCGATCAGCGGCCATGCGATGAGACCGAGCACCACAGCGGTCGGGATCACGATCGAGGTGACCAGCGCCGGTCCAAGCTTCAGGAGTTGAAACAGAGATAGGAAGTACCAGTCGGGATGGGGGATCACGGTGGCGCGTGGATCGGCCGACTGAGTGGTCTGCAGCAGAGGCTGGCCGAACAGGGCAAGGAGGCCGAGTGCGATCAGGGCAGCCATGGCGAGGATCGGATAAGGCCAGTAGTGGTCGGGGAAGTAGGGATGGGTCTTGCTCTCCGGCATATCGTCGGCGACCTGACGGCCAACCGGGCCGAAGAGGATTCCGATCAGAGCCACGGCAACCAGCAGCGGATAGAGGGCATGGCCGGGCCCGATTGCCAGCCGGCTGGGTGGCGGTGCAGCGGCCGCGTCGTCGTCGATCTGGCTCTTGGTGATCACGATGGCTCCGCAGGACCCTGGCGGCGAACGAGCCGGAAGTGGACGTACATCAGACCGGCGATCACGGCCGGGAGCAGAAACACGTGCGCGATGTAGAAGCGCAGCAGGGTTGCGGGGCCGATGATCGGTCCGCCTTGCAGCAAGTTCTTGAGGAACTCGCTCACTCCACCGGGAAGCACCGATGCTCCCGATAGGATCGAAAGTTCGCGGCCTCGGGCGAAATAGGCGTTCAAATCCCAGGGCAGGAGCGAACCCGTCAGGCTGAAGGCGAGGATGAGCAGGAAGACGACCACGCCGACCATCCAGTTGAGCTCTCGAGGCGCTCGATAGCCGCCCGTCCAGAACACGAACGTCATGTGCAGCAGGGCGACGACGATGAGAACGCTGGCTCCCCAGAAGTGAATTCCGCGGACGAGCCAGCCGAGGTAGACGGTGTGCTGGATGTAGTCGACGCTCGTGAATGCGGGTGCTGGCTGGCCGGCGCCGTCGGGGACGTAGTAGACGCCAAGCAGGAAGCCGGTGAGGAACTCGATGAACAGGATGATCAAGGCGAGGCCGCCGAGGTAGCGGTAGAAGGCGGATGCGTAGTTCGGCACGCGCCTGCACAGCTCGGCGTCGACGGACTGGACCAGGGGGAAGCGCTCGTCGAGCCATCCAACGACCGCGCCTTGCCCCCGCCCGGACCGGGGGGCGCTTCGGCTGAGCTTCGAGTCCATCTCGTTCTCCCCCGTTTTACGCGTCCTCAGTCTCTCGCGTCGCGACCGCGGCGGCGATTCCTCGCTTGGGCGCAAAACGGGCCCTTCCGGTGGCCGCGATGCACCGCATCGTCAGGTGATTAACTGACTACCAAGTGGGCCCGAATAGCGAAGGCGACCAGAGGTCGACACGCTACCGACTAGGGCACGACAACTATTTGAGTGCGTACCCCATGTAGCTGAGGGCAAGGTTGGAGCCTTCCTTCGCCCCGAGTCGGCGGCCCAATTCAGCCCCCGAAATCCTGCCGGTCTTGTACAGGCGAGCTGAAGCCACGAGCTGGACTGGATTGACGTTCAGGCTCATACCCCTAATGTCTTGACTGCGGAGGCCATGGCGTTCCAGCGACGCCTTCAGCTCTCGTGGCTTGATGAACATGTCCCATGAATGGAGATTGGCCGGAGCGATGGATGTCAGCCTCCACTCTTGCATCAGCTTGACAACAACAAGCTTGCTGAAAGTTGTGCGATTGATGGTGTCGTAAAGAAAGACGCCACCTCCCCTCAGCACGCGCGCGATATCGTCTATCACGGCGTCCCAGGATCGAATGTGCTCCAGCACATCGCAGCAATAGACAACGTCGAACGACTCGTTTGCGAAGGGCAGGTGGTCGCCGTATCCAGGGCGATAATCGATTATCAATCCCTTCTTAGCCGCATGAGCCCGCGCTGCGTCGAGCGACGGCTCGGATGGATCGACACCCGTCACGACAAAGCCCATCGTGGCAAATTCTTCAGCGAGCAATCCGCCACCACAGCCCACGTCCAAGGCTCGCCTCCCCCTCGGTTCGACCTCCAGATGCCGGATGACCCGCTGAAAGTAGGGCAGGCGCCACGGGTTCGCGAGAGTTTTGAGGATGTGGAGAAAACCGTTCTCGTCCCACCAGCTGTCCGCCAGCCGGTTGTAGATATCGTTGTCGATGCGCGGAGTGGTTCGGTCAGTCATCGCTGTCCTCCTGCCTGCTGTCGTCTCGGTCACGGCCCCACCGGGGCTGGCTGTGGAAGCGGAAACGTGTGCACCGCCGTCGATGCCCCGCCGAAAGCGATCCCCGCCACGACCACCAGGATCACGAGGATGAATGCCGCCACCAGCAGCAGATAGGGGAGCAGCTCACGCTGCACGCGGACCATGCCATGACCTCCTTCGCCCCTTTCAGGGATGTGGGCGAATGAGCCAAGGCTAGGTTTCGACCCGCCACCCGTCATCGGGGCGGCCACGGAATCTGATTTCCGTGCCAGCACGGATGGTCGCTGGGCCGAGATTGGGTGTAAATCACAAGTGTGAAAAAGCTGGCCTCAGCGGTCAGTCGGAAGCATGTTCACTACGCGGTGGTGGGCGCCGGCGTCGTCGCCGGCCTCCTGGAGGTGTTAGGTGCGGCCCTCAATCGGAATCCGGATGCGCGGATAAATCTCCTGATCTACACGCCGATTGAAGTCCTGGTGGGCTGGACCTTTCTGTTTGTTGGCCTGGCCGCCGGCAGGCGCCGGCCGGACAACCCGATCGGACTGCTGATGTCGATTTTTGGACTGACGTGGTTTACCTATGCCCTGCAGTGGATTCACTCTCCGGTGCCGTTCTACGTCGGCGATGCATTTCGAAATGTCTACCTCGCTGTGCTGGCGCACCTCTACATCGTCTATCCACGCGGCCGCCCTGCCGGGAGATTCGAACGTCGTGCCGTCTGGGGCGTCTACTTTTGGTTTGGCTTCACCGTCCTGACGCAATTGCCGACCAACGATCCGGTGAGCAACGGCTGCGGTCAGTGCCTGCGGAATCCGTTTTACATCCCGGGCACTTCATGGCTGAACCACACGATGGGCAACGTCGGGGCATACGGCACGCTCGTCGTGGCCGTGTTCGTGCTCGCCGTCTTTGCCTGGCACTGGAGCCGGGCCAGCGCGCCGGTTCGACGCGCGATGACGCCGGCCGCATGGGCCGCGCTGCCTGTTTTCGGGACCCTGGTGGCCCAGACCCTCGCCGGAGTGGGCGTCGTACCTTCTCAGATCCAAGCCGTGACGGTACCTTTCGAGTGGCTGACATTCGCCATCCTTCCGGTCGGCCTTCTCATCGGCGTGCTTCGGACGAGGCTCGGCCGGGCGGCCGTTGGGGACCTCGTCGTCGAGCTCAGCCGGCTTCCGGTGACGGGCACGTTGCGGGACTCGCTGGCCCGAACGGTGGGTGATCCAACTCTGGAGCTGGCTCTGGCCCTACCCGATGGCAGCTACGTAGACAGTCGCGGCGCAGGCCTGTCGTTACCGCCGCCGGGTTCAGGTCGGTCGGTTACGGCGATCGAGGCGGACGGCAGACCTCTGGCGGCATTGATTCACGATCCGGCCCTGAACGAGGATGATCCCGGCCTGGTGGCCGCGGCGGGATCGGCCGCTCGACTGGCGCTTGAAAACGAACGGCTGCAGGCCGAGGTCCGCGCCAGTCTCGAAGAGGTTCGCGCATCTCGGGCTCGGATCCTGGAGGCCGCGGACGCGGAGCGGCAGCGGCTCGAACGCGACATCCACGATGGGGCACAGCAGCGGTTGGTTGCCCTCGGCGTGGCTCTGAAGCTGGCCCGAAACCATGCCGCCATGCGTGGCGACGACGGTCTAGTAGTCGAGCTGGAGGCCGCTGCCGGACAGCTCAAGGACGCCTTGAGCGAGCTGCGCGACCTGGCTCAGGGCATCCATCCGGCGGTGCTCTCGCGAGCAGGCATCGGTCCGGCGTTGCGGGTGCTGGCCGAGCTGTCGCCCATACCTGTCGACATCAAGCATGGTCCACTGGATCGCTACCCCGAGAGGGTGGAGGCAGCCGTCTATTTCGTCGTCAGCGAAGCGCTGACCAACGCCGCGAAACATTCGGGCGCACGCAGGGTCGAGGTATCGGTGTGGCGCGACAGGGAGTTCCTTTGCGTCGACGTTCGTGACGATGGTAGTGGCGGCGCGGATGTGAACCGTGGATCTGGGCTGGTTGGCATGACCGACCGTGTGTCGGTGCTGGGAGGTCGGGTTGAGACTTCGAGCCCGCCTGGTGAAGGCACCTCGATCCGGGCTCGCATCCCGTGCGAGTAACGGTCGCTGACGATTCCGCTCTCTTTCGCGCGGGGCTCATCCGCCTTCTCGAAGAGGCAGGGATCACTGTGGCCGCCGAGGCTTCCGACGGCGTCGAGCTCCTCAACCTGATTGCCGCCGACAAGCCTGACGTCGTGATCGTGGACATTCGGATGCCGCCCACCCTGACTGACGAGGGTCTCACGGCAGCCCGCGAGATTCACAGACGGTGGCCTGACGTCGGGGTGCTCGTGCTGTCGACCTACGTCGACACGGCGTTCGCCACCGAGCTGATCACGCGAACGCAGCGGAGCGTCGGCTACCTACTGAAGGATCGAGTGCAGGACACGGATGAGTTGGTCGATGCACTCGGGCGCCTGCACAAAGGTGGCTCGGTGGTCGATCCCGAGGTCGTCGCCCGGCTCATCGGCCGGCGGAGGACGCAGAGTCCTATCGAGCAGCTGTCGGAGCGGGAGCGCGAAATTCTCGGGCTGATGGCTCAAGGACGCTCGAACCAGGCCATTTCAGCCCGCTTGTATCTGAGCGAACGCACCGTCGAGTCACATGTCGGGACGATCTTTGCGAAACTTGGCCTCGAGCCGACAGCAGACGATCATCGGCGCGTGATGGCCGTGCTGCTTTATCTTGGCCGGCCGTGACTTGATGATCGAGGGTTGGCGTTCCGCGTTTACGGCAACGCCTGGACGCGTCGAACGGCGAGGGGATTGGTGGACCCGAGGGGATTCGAACCCCTGGCCTCGTGAGTGCGATTCACGCGCTCTCCCAGCTGAGCTACGGGCCCACAGTCACGCAGAGGGCGAAGGAGGCTGAGTATACCCGCGCTCCTATACTCGCCTTTCGGTGGCCTCGTTCTTCAAAAGCAAACGTCTGCCTGAGGGGGTCGACCCGTCACGCATCCCACCCGGCCAGACCCTGACCGCGCCCGACCGCTGGCCTCTTCTGCATTTCGGACCGGTGCCGAAGATCGACATCGCGAAGTGGGACTTCAACGTCTTCGGCGCGGTTGCGAACCCGCTCGAGCTCGACTACGGAGAGCTGCGCGGGCTGCCCTCGAAGGACGTGATCGCCGACATCCACTGCGTCACGGGCTGGAGCCGGCTCGGCGATCGATGGACCGGGGTGCCCATCCGCGAGATCCTCGATCGCGCGCAGCCAAAACCTGAGGCGAAGTACGTGATGGCCCACTGCGAATACGGCTACACGACGTCGGTTCCACTGAGCGTGCTCGAGGGCGAGAACAACCTCCTTTGTTACGCGTGGAATGGGGAGGACCTGACGCCGGACCACGGATGGCCGTTGCGGCTCTTCGTGCCCTCGAAATATTTCTGGAAGTCTGCGAAGTGGTTGCGCGGGCTAGAGTTCATGGAGCGGAACCGGCTCGGTTTCTGGGAGCAACGTGGCTATCACGACGAAGCAGACCCCTGGAAAGAGACAAGGTACTGGTAGCGGGCTGATCGCGCCGCCGGTCGTGACCTTCACGACCGACTTCGGTTCCGGTTCACCTTTGGTCGCCGCCATGAAGGGCGTCGTCCTCGCCGGGTGCCCGACGGCCGTGCTCGTCGACGTCTCACATGAGGTGCCGCGGTTCGATGTGTTCGCCGGCGCGTTCATGTTGTTCGCGGGGACGCGACACTTCGGCGGGGGTTCGGTGCACCTTGCGGTCGTCGATCCTGGAGTCGGCAGCACACGTCGCCGCCTGATCGTCCAGGCCGGCGGCCGGTTCTACCTCGGTCCCGACAACGGATTGTTCGCGATCGTGATCGACGAGGTCGGCGTGCAGGCGGTGCACGAGCTCGCTCCCCGGCCCCACGGCGCGCCGACGTTCGAAGGCCGTGACGTGTTCGCTCCCGCCGCTGCCGCCCTCGCGGCCGGCGTCCCGATCGAATCGCTCGGACCCCGGGCTGACCCGCCTTCCCCGCTCCCGGAGTCGGGCCCGCGCGTGCTCTGGATAGACGGTTTCGGCAACCTGGTGACGAACCTCAAGCCGCCAACCCGCAAATTGCGTGTCCACAACCACGACATCGTCGCGACGGCGAAGACGTACTCGGAGGCAAGGCCAGGCGAACCCTTCGTGTACGTGGGGAGCATGGGGTACCTCGAGGTGGGCGTCCGCGAGGCGCGGGCGGACAAGCTGCTGGGCGCGAGAGCCGGCATGCGGGTGGAGACCATCTAGCCCCTCTTAACAAGCAGGGTTGGCCAGCGGGTTTTCCGCCAGGTAGCTTCGACAGGCTGTGGTTCGAGTGGCCTGCTTGCTTCTCTTCCTCCTTCCCCTGGCGGGTTGCTCGAGCCCGGCCTTGGCGTCGAACCCCTCCCCATACATGGGAAGGTCCGGCGAAGCCGGGGTGGGGCCGGGCGACGTCCGGCTGTGGCAGGACGGGGCGATCTTCCAGCTGGTCGGCCGGATGATCGATTCCGCTCACGCCCGCGTGCTGGTCGAGATGTACGAACTGGGGCGCACCGAGATCGTCGCTTCGCTTGGCGCCGCGCAGGCGCGCGGCGTCGTGGTCCGCGTCATCACAGATCCGACCGTGCGAGCGAGCCGCGACTCGTCAGGACAGCTCGATCTGCTTGGGGTCGCCTCGCGCGCTTATCCGATCGACGACGGGCGCCACCAGATCGACCACGTGAAGTTGCTCATCGCCGACGCCGAGGCCGCGGTCGGCGGCATGAACTGGGGGCGCCACAGCGAGCGCAATCACGACTACGTGCTCGAGACGCGGGTCGCCGCCGATGTCGACCGTCTAGCGCTCGTGTTCGAGCAGGACTGGGCGCTGGCGGGCGGTCGTCCGGCGCCGTTGCCGGCCTGGACGGGCGCCGTGGCGCAGACATTCCCTGGCACCGGGATTCGGGATGTGCTCGAGGCCGCGCTAGGGCGAGCGGCGCGTCGGGTGCTCGCCGAGGTGTACACGCTCACCGACCCCGCGGTCATCGCGGAGCTAGCGATCGCGAGTCGACGAGGCGCCGACGTCCGCCTGATCCTGGATCCGAACCAGGAGTACAACCTTTATCCGTCCTCGCTGCTTCGCTCCGCGGGTGTGGACGCGCGGTGGTATCCAGTGCCTCGCGGCGCTCTCCTCCACGCCAAGATCGGATTGTTCGACGACGAGCTTCTGTTGGGCTCAGCGAACTGGACGCTCAGCGGGCTCGGCGTGAATCACGAGCTGGACATCACGACAGAGGACGGCGGCGTGATTGCGGCCTACAGAACCAGGTTCGAGGCCGACTGGTCGCGGTCCCAGGAGTGAGGCCCGATCCCCCGCCTTCGGCGGGTACTTCCCTGTGAGACTGGTTTGGCGCCAGTGACCCGAGGATGTGGCTCAGTACTTCCTGGGCGCTCCCAGCGAGCTGCCTTCTTGTGGATTTGCCCGCCCGAGGGTCATGGTGCCGGTCGGACAGTCCCGTTGG
>VBEG01000101.1 GCA_005882115.1 Chloroflexota bacterium | reverse complement strand
GCTCGGAAAAGCGCCTGGTTTGGGACCAGGAGACCGCGAGTTCAAATCTCGCCCGCCCGACCACATGCTGTAGGCAGCCTCACAGAGGGTCGATTTCGAGTTCGTTTCGACCTTTTGGGAAGGCGTTGGGCGCGGGATTGGGACGGCTGCGGAAAACGCCTGGAACATGCCGAGTTAAGAGACCTGGACGCTGGCCTACCCATTACAAGGGAGGCCAAGATGGGCGCCGTGATACATGCGGTTCGGGTCGTCAACGACGGGGGCTTTGTTCCGGTGCGCCGGCAGCCACCACTGGTCGTCGGCTACGAGCACTTCCGGCTGGACCGGCAGGGTCAGTTGCTCTCACCGAAGACGTTGATCTACTACGACGAGACGGTCCTGCCCTTCCTGCGCTGGCTGGCGGCGGAGGGTGTGCGGCGCTTCGAGGAGGTCGACGTCGGGCGGGTACGCACCTACCGAGCGTTCCTGGCGACCAAGATGGGGAAGTGGGGCCGGCCGCTGGCGCCCAAGACGATCCTGGAGTCGCATCGGGCCGTCCTGTGCTTCCTGCGTTGGGCTCGCCGCGAGGGTTATGCAGTGGACGGGCGCGTCCTCGAGCTGACGGCGCCGCGGGTGCCGGACAAGGAGCCGACCGTCTATCACATCGCCCAGTTGAAGAGGATCCTGGCCGCTTGCAACCCATCGGTGCCGACCGAGGACATGGTGGTCCGGATCCTGGTGGGGTCAGGCCTGCGGCGCGAGGAACTCTGCGGGCTGGCAGTCGTCGGGCCGGACGGCCTATCGGACGTCATGACCGACTCGCTGGGCACGGGCCGCGTCGAGCTTCGCGTTCGCTGGAACGCCGGTGCCAAGGGCCGCAAGTCGCGTCGTGTGCCGATCACGCCCAAGCTGGCGGAGGCGATCAAGCGCTACGAGGCTCGCCACCGTCGCGATACAGATCTGCCACAGCTGCTGATCAACGGACACGGCAACCCGTACCAGGGCCCGGGAATCAAGTCGATGATGGACCGCCTCACCGAACGGACCGGGTTTCGGATACACGCCCATGCCTTCCGGCATACGTTTGCCACGGTGCCAGCGAAGATGGGCTGGAACTTCGAGCACCTGCGCGCGGCCATGGGTCACTCGGACTTCGGAATGCTGCAGCGCTACGTGCGCCTGGCGACCGAGCGGGACCTGGGCTCGCGTGCGGACTGGGTCGACCTGATAGCCAGCAACCCGGCGACGGAGTGGTCCTAGGTCAGCGGGACTGAACGAACTGGCGTCTACTGGTACACGAGATACACGGCGGCGTGCTGACTAGACCAGGACAGGTCGAAGCGCCAGCACCCAGGTTGAGGCACGTCGACGATCGACGGATAGATCTCGCCTGGCCCGGAGTTAGCTGGCACGGATTCATGGACTGAAGGCTCGTTTGCGTCCGACAACTGGCCGGTGATTTGCAGCAGTGATCCGCTTCGCGGGAAGTCAACGACCCATAGGATTTTGTTCGACGGGTTCACGGGGTGTCCGGCCCGCAGCGGGTAGCCGAAGATGAAGCCGGCGGCAGTTTGCGGCACAGCTAGCACGTAGGGCAGGTCAGCTGGCGCTCCCGCCTCGTCCATCCAGGCAGGCTCATGCCCTTTGTAGACGGGAGTTGCGCCGCAACCTCCGGCGACGATGGAGGCCCCAGGAGGTGGGCCCGTGGGGGAGACGGACGGCGAGGCGGATGGCGTATTTGAACATCCAGCCGTAATAAGTGCGACGGCCGCAACCAAACAGACCCGGCGCATCTGCGTCTATTACACCGCGAGGAACGTAGGCGTTCCCCTCCGGGGACGTCTTGGGGACGTTTGGGACGTTTCGAAACGTCCCGAATCGCCGTTGAAACGTCCCGCCTGGCCTGCTTGGCTTGAGTGCAATGACAAAGACGTTCGGCCGTGGCGGCAGCTGCACTTACACGCTGGCGATGCCGGCGCGTGGCGGAGCCTCGCGAGGGGCTCCGGCGACGCGCACGGGGAGGCGCGAACCTCAGCCCGTGCGCGGGTTCAGGCGCGCAATGCGCCGGGCGACGGACTGGAGAAGAACCTGCATGTCGCCGAACGCAACGCTGGCGAGGCTGTCACCGCGCCTCGGCACTCGTGCGCTGGCGGCCAGTGAGCAGCTCGATGGCGGCGGTCCGAGCCCGCTAACCGAGGACGCCAAAAGCCGCTCCAGCTCATGCACGGAACGCGTAACACCGTGCCTTCCGTTGCTTTTGTAGGCGAGAAGCCTGCAGCGCATTGCGGTATACGGAGTGGCCCGAGCCGGTCTCGATGAGGTCGTCTGCGTTCTGGTCGGTCGACGTTGTGACGATCGATCGGGCGCGCATCCTGCGTGGGTGGACTCGTCCGTGAGCTCGGACGCGAGGCCCATGTTGACGAGGGCACGCTGTGCGACCTCTTCGCTGGCCGGCGGCGTCCAACCTTCGGCACGCTGCGTGCGATCGGTTGCGTTCTGGGCTTGTCGCTTAAGGAGATGATCTGCTTCGAACTGACTGAGACGGTCGCGTCGAGCGGCGGCGGATCGGCGTAGACGCAGCATTTTCGGGCGGTTCTTGCCGGACGAACAGCTGGAGGCACTGCTCGGGACCCACTACCCGAGTGATGGCTCCGACTCCTCCGAGCGCGCCGCAGTTCGCGCTGCCGTTCAAGTTCGTGTTGACAAGACGTGAGGAAGTGGCGAATGTGGAACTCAGGTCTTCGGTGCGGTGTAGAGAGCATGGTGATTGAACTGGGGCCTAAGTCGCGCAGTTCCTTCGGCATCCTGATTGTTGTTCCGCTGCTGTTCACCTCGTGTGGCAGGCCAGCCATCTCGGCACAGTCCACACCGGTTGGTTCGTCGACAGCAACCGCTTCTTCTCCGGCGGACAGGTCGTGCGCCACAACCAGGGCTCCGGATCCCCCGTTCGTACCGCCGGCTCCGTATAGCCGGCTAGCGCCGGGTGACCAATTTTGGTACGGGACGCCGGCGCTGTGGACGGCGTTGCCAAGGAATGGAGCTTGGCTCGGTCTTCCCCGCGAGCCCGCTGGTTACTCACAGAAGGTGTTTTGGTGGCGCGATAGTTACAACTGGCAGGGGGAGCCAACCCCGCAGCTCAGGGTTACGGGTACGCGCGTTAATGGACCAGCGAAACCGCTGGTGTCCTCGAACGCCACGAATGCGTTTGCTGAAGACATCGGCTCGGCGATGCTAGTTGGCGTAAACGTTCCCGAGGCAGGATGCTGGATGGTCATCGGTCACTATGGCGACACGGTGCTCAGCTTTGTGATTTGGATCAACTGAGGTCGATGGTGGTCTCCCACTCAAAGGCGATCGGCTTCGGTGCGGCCTGCCTGCTTGTCGTTGCGGTGTACGCCACGCAACGGCCCGCCGGTCGCGAATCAGACACCGTCGCAGGGCTGCGTGGTCTCCACCCTACAGCTCGGCCCCGAGGGCTTTGCGCCCTATGGACTCGCGCGGGCCGGGCCAGTTTGGATTTCGGCTTTCGGGCGCGTCGATCCGGGAACTCCCGCAGTGCTTTCAGCCGGTGACGCTCCGTACGACGGCTGGAAGGTCGTCATTCATCCCGACCCGAAGAGCACGGGTACCGTCGACTTGTCTGGCACCCAGTGTTCGACAGGGAAGGCTGTCCGGTTTAGTTACGGGGGCTGTGATTGGAACTCGCGCTTGCAACTGAGCGTGAGCAGGCTTTCAGTTGAGGTGTCACCACATCTGGACTACACCGGCTACATGGTGTTTCCAGGTCCAGGCTTAATGCGGATGAGCGCCTCGGAGTCGCATGGCAATCTCGGCACAGTTGTCATCGAAGTGCCCAAGGTCTCGAGTTAAGAGACTTGCGCACAATCCGCGTTTGTGCGATGAATTCAGGTCAAGTTCGGTAGGCCATCAGGTTCGGTTTGAGACCAGGAGACCGCGAGTTCAAATCTCGCCCGCCCGACCATTGCTTGATTAAATCGACCCCAACATCTGGGCATCGAGCCGTGTTCACACCCCAGATATTGGAACCAGTCACCAGGCGCAGCGGAACAAGGCATCGGGATTTGAACTTCTGGTCGGGCTCCGGCCCGCGGAATGATCGCAAATGATCCCGCCAAAAGACAATCATTCGGCCTAGTTGGCTCGAAGCCCGAATGGTTTGGTGGCGGCCAGGTGGGTATGGGCTCGAGGCACCAATGGCCGGCTCGGCTATGGATCCATCCGCGACGGCGTCCCGTTGAAGTCTCCGCCCGGTCCGAGCGTCGACATCGACAGGGCGGTCATCGCCTGGGCGATTCTCGTGTTCGCCCTGCTCTTCCTTGGCCTCGCCCCGCTATACATCCTCCACATCGACCTGGCTAAGCTGAACGCCAGCACGGCGGGCGTAGCGCCGATCGTACTCATCGGGATCCTATTCACCGCCTATACGCCCACCATCGCTGCCCTACTGGTTGCGTGGCGCTGGCCAGGCGCCGGCGGGGTGCGCAAACTTCTGAGACAGGTAACTCGGTGGCGCGTTCACATTGGCTGGTACCTTGTCGCGCTGCTAGGCCCGATCCCGCTGCTGCTTCTGGCCGACTTGATCTTTGTGATGTTCGGCGGGGCAGCACCGAAGCAGTGGCTGGCAATGCCATCAGGCACCGCCGAAGGAGGTATGTCCGCGCTGCTATTCACCATCGGAGCGGTGATAGCCGGAGCGATCGGAGAAGAACTGGGATGGAGGGGCCTTGGGCAGTCGCGGCTTCAAGTTGGAACCGGTGCTTTGGGGGCGGCCGTCATCATCGGTTTGCTCTGGAGCACCTGGCATCTCTGGCCGGTGGCAGTACCCGGCGGGCTTTCACTATTCGCCTGGACAGACTTCCCTGAGACTTACCTTCGCCTAACTTCGACCGCAGTCCTGTACGCGTGGTTGTACAACGGCACGCGCGGAAGCCTGCTTGTCGTACTGGTGGCGCATGGCGCCTTCAACCTCGACAACTCGATCGTTCTAGCCACGAACCCGCGCACACTCACGCGGCAGCCCCTCAACTTGGCTGAAATGGTTGGAAGTCGGCGTGAGAGTTGAGAGCGAGACTCAAATCACCGGCTACGAGGAGTTAAACGCCCAAATCGGCCCGAGTCGGTGCACCTTAAGGAGCTCAAGCAAGCCCCCTGCGACTTCAGGCGGCCAGTGTCCCGTCCCCCCGACCAGAATTCGCGGCGGCCACTCCTCACGCGCCGCCTCGTCACAAAAGCCAGATGTAAGCTGCACGCGAACGTGAGCACTCGTTCGGCGAGCCTGGCCGGCGACGTAGGAAAGCACGTCCCCGCGGTCTCTTCCACGCTCCGGCCGCGCCCCGTCGACGAGCTTCGCGAGTGGGGCGGCGAGCGGCTCGTGCGCGGGAAGCGCATCCTTGACCTCGGATGTGGGGACGGCCGCTTCGCGCTCGGTGTGGCGCCTTTCGCCGTAAGTGTTGACGGTCTCGATCCGGATGTCGAGGGCATTGCTGCCGCGAAGAAGAACGCGCGAGAGGCCGGTGTTCGAAACGCGCGTTTCGCCGTCGGCGCGGCGCAGCATCTGCCGTATTCAGATGCAGCGTTCGACGTGGTGATTCTGTCGTGGACGCTTTGATGCATCGCACGAAAGGGCATGGTCCATGCCCTACGCGAGGTTCATAGGGTCCTCGCGCCCGGGGGGGTCCTGATCGACGCGCGGCCGGACTCGCGCGCCCTGGCGTACGCGGAGCGTCAGAAGGCCCGCGGATTCCAGCGCTTCGGCGTCGTTAACACGTCCAGCGCCGAACTCGTCAGCGATCGAGCGTCGGATCGCGCGATCGCGCGCGTTGTTCGCGAGGGACTCTTCAAGCGCAGACGTCGCGGGCGTTTCTGGCACCGCCTCCCTTTCGCCAATCTCGCCGCCGTCCGACAGTACCTAT
>VBEG01000023.1 GCA_005882115.1 Chloroflexota bacterium | reverse complement strand
CTCCAGGCGCCGTTCCAAGGCTCCAGACCCTCCCCGGCGCACCGCGTCCCCGTCGCGTTGCCAAAGCGTCGCTTCAGGCCGCCAGCCCACCCCCGTCACCCCCTCACCGTCCGTCCCTCAGGCGCCGTTCCAAGCCTCCAGACCCTCCCCGCCGCCCCGCGCTTCACCGTCCCGTAGCCAAAGGGACGCTTCAGGCCGCCAGGCACACCCCCGCCACCCCCTTCGTCGCTACGTCCCGGCTCCGCTACGGCTACGTAACACGGCCTGCTCGCCCCGCCGCGGTTGACGCCGATTGACGCAACGCGTTATGCTGCGTCAAGAACAAACAGAGATTGATGGAGGAGTTTCGCCATGAGCACTGATTTTTCCGACACCGCAACCGCCGTCGAAGAGGTGGCCGTAGGTGCCGCCCAGGCCGCCGCCGAGGTCGCGACCGATCCGATCGGCGCCGCGCGCAAGCAGGCCCGGAGCTTCGAGCGCAAGGGCACGCCCGCCGTACGCAGGATCAACCGCCGGCTCAACGCCTTGATGCCGGAGCGAGTCACGGTCTTCGGGGTCGAGGTCAACGAGAAGCTGCCCGAGAAGCTCGCCATCAAGGGTTTGCAGCTCGTGAAGGTCCAGGCGCGTCGCGAGGACGTCGTGGGCGGCGTCGCCAAGCGGACGCTGCGCATCTTCAACGGATCCTTCAAGACGATCGCGAGGACGGCGACCCGTCTCGAGCAGGCAAGCGAGCTGGCCCCGCGCCGCGTCAGCGAGCGCCGGCCGGCCGCCAAGGGAGCTCGGCGCCGAACGGGGCGCCGGCGCGCCGCCTAGACAGACCGATTCCGACAAGGCGCCCCGCGGGGCGCCCTTCTTTTTCCGTTAGCCTTCCCACGGATAGCTGACAGTGGTTCTCTGCACAGGCTCGATCGCGTTCGACTACATCCTCACCTTCAAGGGCAGGTTCCGGGACCACATCCTTCTCGACAAGACGCACATCCTCAACCTGAGCTTCCTGGTCGACGACCTCCAGAAGCGAAGGGGTGGCGTGGCGGGCAACTATGCCTACAACCTTTCGCTGCTCGGCCATCCAGCCGCGGTGCTTGCCACGGCGGGCACAGACGCAACGGACTATCGCGATTGGCTCATCGCCCAAGGAGTCGACTGCCAGGGACTCCGCCTTCTCGAAGGTGAGATGAGCGCCACCGGTTTCACCACGACCGACATGGACGACAACCAGCTGACCGGTTACTACGGCGGCGCGATGTGGCGCGCCGGCGCCCTGGGCCTGGACGACGCTCCGCCTGGGGTCGATGCCGTGATCGTCGGCCCCAACGATCCCAAGGCGATGCAAAGGCTTGTGCGCGAGAGCCGGGAACGCGGCGTGCCCTTTGTCTTCGATCCCGCGCACCAGCTTCCGATGATGGACGGCTCCGACGTCGACGACGGCATCGACGGTGCCTGGATCGTGATCGGCAACGACTACGAGCTCGAGCTGATCCAGGAACGGACCAAGCGAGACATGAAGGGACTGCTTGACCGATCCGAGGTCGTGGTCACGACGCTTGGCCGTAACGGCTCGCGCATCACCACTCGCGATGGGGCGGTCGACATCCCAGCAGCGCCGGCCATACGCGAGCTCGACCCCACGGGGGCGGGCGACGCATACCGCTCCGGGCTGGTCGCCGGCCTGCTGCGGGGCCTCGATCTCTACGCCGCGGGATGTATCGCCTCACTTGCAGCGACGTACGCGGTGGAGCACATCGGCACGATCGAGCATCGCTACACGCGCGACGAATTCATCGCCCGGCATCGTGATTGCTTCGGCACCGAGCCGATCGAATCGTTCTGGGCTAGTTGAACTTCTTGCCCTGGTCGCGCCGGTAAGCCCACAGCGCGAGCGCGAAGAAGCCGACCGCGTAGCCGGCCATGTACAGCCAGTCGGTCGAGATGCTTCCGCTTTCGATCGGCGCTCCTACGGAATCCCAGACCAGCTGCGCGGCACGATAGAGCGGTAGGTAGGGGGCGATGTTCTGCAGGAAATGCGGCAACAGGCGGAGCGGAAAGAACAGGCCGGACGCAAATGCCGTCGGCAGGTAGATGAGGTTTGTCACCGCGGGCGCTGAGTTCGGGCCGGCGATATAACCGAGCGCGAAACCAAGCCCGATGAACGGGATCGAACAGAGCATCGCGCGGGAGAAAAGGGTCAGCCACTGCGACGCGCTGAGGTGGACGCCCCCGGCGATCGCCGCGAAGAGGCTCAGCACCACGATCGAGATGAACGCGACGGCCAGCGCTGAGAGCGCCTTCGCCGTGAAGTAGACGGGTGCCGGAAGAGGCGTCGACTTCATGAGCAGGTCTTGCTTCTGGCCGCGCTCGTTGGCCAGTGAGATGCCAAAGCCCAGCACCATCACGTTGGCGACGCCGTACAGCGCCATCGAAGCCAGGAAGTACTGGCCGAAGGTGACCTGCGCTCCCGGAAACAGCGGTTCCTTTGCCTGGCCGAGCCCGATGAACGCATAGAACATCGACGGAAGCACGATGCTCGTGACGCTGAAGGCCGGAACGCGGATGAGCTTGATGAATTCGGCGAAGGACTGTCGCACCAGCATCGGCGCGATTGGCGCGGTGGCGGGACGAGCTGCGACCGCACTCATGCCCTCGCCTCGTGGTGCGTCATCGCGACAAAAGCCTCCTCCAGGTCCGCGCCGGAAACTTCAAGATCCCGCATCTCGACGCCGCGGCGGAAGAGCTCGCGCAGCACTGCCTCCGGCTCGTTCGTCAGCAACCGCACCCGATGGTCGTCGACCTGCTGCGAGTTGAGCGGGAGCCCGGCCAGCATGTTTTCGTCAGTTTGCTGCGTGGTCGTGAACGTGATCCGTTTGCCCGCGACGCGGGCCTTGATCTGGGCCGGCGAGGAGTCCGCGATGACATGCCCGCGGTCGATCACGATCACGCGCTGCGCGAGCTGATCGGCCTCCTCCAGGTAGTGCGTCGTGAGCACGATGGTGCGACCCCGCGCGCCCAGGTCGCCGATCTCTTGCAGGAATCGGCGGCGCCCCTCGACGTCCATGCCGACGGTCGGCTCGTCGAGAAACAGGACCTCAGGGTCGCCGCAGAGAGCCAGCGCCAAGTACAGCCGCTGATGCTGGCCGCCAGAAAGGTCCTTGACCAGGGTCGTCGCTTTTTCCTCGAGGCCGGCCATCGCGATCGCCTGGACGACCGGCAGCGGCCGCGGGTAGTAGGAGCAGAAAAGTCGCACCAGCTCCTCGACGCGAAGCATTCCTGGCACGCCCGACTCCTGCAGCATGACCCCGATCCGGCTCCGCGCCTTGAGGTCTTTGGGGTCGAGTCCAAAAAGGCGGGCCTTGCCCGCCGTTGGATTGCGCAGGCCGAGCATGAGGTGGATCGAGGTCGTCTTCCCGGCGCCGTTGGGCCCGAGCATTGCGACCAGCTCGCCGGCGTTGATCGCCAAGGTGACGTTGTCCACCGCGAGCACGTCCCCGTAGCGCTTGGATGCGCCGGTCAGCTCGACCGCCGGCCCGCTCACGGATTACAGGCTAGAGTTTTCCGATTGCCCCATGCCGACGATCTTTACCCAGATCATCGAAGGCAGACTTCCCGCTCGATTCGTGTGGAAGGACGACCGGTGCGTGGTCTTCCTGTCCAACCGGCCGCTGCGCCCGGGCCACTCCTTGGTGGTGCCGCGACAGGAGATCGACCACTGGATCGACCTCGACGCGTCCCTCCTTGCCCATCTTGCCGAGACGGCGCAGGCGATCGGCCGCGCCCAGATGAAGGGCTTCACACCCGAGCGAATCGGCGTCATGCTCGCCGGTCTCGAGGTTCCGCACTGCCACTTCCACGTCGTGCCGATCCGCGGCCTGCACGACCTCGACTTCGGCAACCAGGATTACGACCCGGATCCCCAGATGATGGACGACGCCGCGGATGCCATCCGCCGCGAGCTTCGGGCCCTCGGCTACCCGCAGGCCAGCGACTAGGCCAGCAGTTTCTCGAGCTGCTCTATGTGCAGCTCTAAGTGACTGACCAGCGGCAACCGCGCGACTTCTTCGGCCGTCATCGTGATTCCATCCCCGAGCGCAGCGGTCTTGCGCAGGGCCTGTGGGTCGCTTGTCCTAAGCGTCTTGATCGTCCGCTCGTGATCGATAAGGGTCATGCGGACGAGGTCCGCAGGCTCGAGCTGCGACATCTGGTGTCCGACCGTGTCCCGCAGATGCACCGCCTCGAGAAGGTTCATGTTGGGCAATTGATCGGTTGAGATGCGGTGAACCAGCACCCCGTAGAACTTCGAAAGCACCGCGAGGTGGGCGAGGAGCTCGTGTGCCGTCCATGCATTTGGTTGGGAACTCTCGTCGCCGTGTTCAGCCTTGATACGCGGCGCGAGCGCGGCGAGGCGCTCGGATGCGTGCTGCAAGCGATCGGCAAGCAGGTTGCGTTCGCGGTCGAGATAGGTGTCCATGAACGTCTTGACGTCGTCGAGCGTGAACGCCGGGCTCTCGATCTTCATCGCAAATCAGACTAAGCGAGAATCGATCCATGTGTTACAGAGACGATGCCCGACCACCGCTGCCGCCGATTAGCGGCGCGGCCGCCGACCACGGCGACCTTGTCCTCACCTCGTCCGATGGGACCCAGTTCGACGCCTACTTCGCGCGTGCGTCGCAGCCGACCGGCGCCGGCATGGTCGTCCTCCCGGACGTCCGCGGCCTCCACCAGTTCTTCCAAGACCTGGCCCAGCGATTTGCCGAGGCGGGCATCGACAGCGTCGCCATCGACTATTTCGCGAGGACAGCCGGCAGGGGCGACCGAAGCGATGGCTTCGATTACATGCCGCACGTCCAGGCGACGACGGCCGAGGGCATCGCAGCCGACACCGCCGCCGCCGTGGCTCATCTGCGATCAAAGGATGGCGGCGCGGCCAAAGCCGTGTTCACGGTCGGCTTCTGCTTCGGCGGGTCCAACTCGTGGAACCAGTCCGCCTTGAACCCAGGACTGAGCGGCTGCATCGGCTTCTACGGCAGACCGATGCGCAGCGAGCCGTACATCTCGAAGATGAGAGCGCCGCTGCTGATCCTGATCGCCGGCGCCGACCAGGCGACCACGCCGGAGCAAAACCAGGATTTCCAGCGGAAGCTGTCTGCGGCGGGCGCGCCGTATGAGTCGCACGTGTACGAAGGGGCGCCGCACAGCTTCTTCGACCGCTCCTACGAGCAGTGGAAGGATGCGTGCGACGACGCCTGGCGGCGCATGCTCGCCTTCGTGAAGAAGCGCAGCTAGCGCTTCTAGCTCAGGGGGCGGGTGTGGCCGGGGGCACGGCGGCGACCAACGGACAGTCCGGACAAACCGAGCTGGAGCCCGCAGCCAACCTCGGATCGTCTGGACCATCCAGGAGCGGGCGTATGTCCAAGACGTCGCTAACACTCCAGTCGACCTTATGTCCAAGGCGCGACCGGCTCGTATAGTCAGCCGCGATGGCCAGGTTGGCCTCGAGGTCCAAGGCTGCCAGGGCGGCGCCCCGCCTTCCGCAAGGCCTGATCGACGAGCTGGAGCGGCGGCATGCGGGCATGGCACGCCACATGGCGCGAGCCGTCGTCACCCTTGTCCGCTGGGACTCGTCGACTGGCGTGCCGCCCCAGCGCGACGCCATCGTGAGGGCGTGTGAGGCGGGCCTCGACCTGTTCCTGGCCACCGCCCGCGAGGCGCGGCCCGCCACCCAGGAGGAGCTGCGGCGCGTCGCGCAGCTCGGCATCCTGCAGGCGAGGAGCAGCCAGTCGGTCGAGCCCATCCTGGCCGCCTACCGGATGGCGGCCCGCGTGGCGTGGGACGAGATCCTCCGCGCCTGGAGAGGCCAACCAGATGCGACCCCCGAGGCGATCATGCTCGTCGCCAACTACGTGTTCGCCGCGCTGGACCAGGTCGCGGCCGAGGTCACGAAGACATACCTCCATGCGCGTGAGCAGCACCTGCAGCGCGGCACCCGCGCCCACGCCCGGCTGTTCCACTCGCTGATCAGCGACAACTTCGACTCCGAGCTCGAGCTCCAGCGGCAGGCGCTGGCGATCAACACGCCCTTGATCGCGACCGGCTACGTCGCCATCGTGTGCAAGCTCGTGATGGGCAATCGCGATGGCGAACGCGGTGGCCAGGCCCTCGCCGAGGTCGCCGACTCGCTCGAGACCCGCCGCGGCACCATCCTCCTCGCGACCGACCCCAGCACCCTGGCGGTCCTGTGGCCGACCGAGTCTCTGGCCGACGCCGAATCGGCTCGTCTGTTCCTGGCCGAGATGCAAGGGCAGGTGAAACAGCGGGCCGGCCAGTTGGGCGCGCGCGTGCGGGCCGGAATCGGCGGCTATCACCCAGGACTCCATGGCGTGGCGCGGTCCTACCTTGAGGCCCAGCAGGCGTTTGAGGCTGGGCGCAAGCTCAGGCCTGATTCCTTCGTGCACGGCCACGACGAAGTGATCCCGCAACTGGTTCTCACCCAGAACCCGCTGCTTGCCGAGCGGTTCGTGACCCACAGCCTGGGCCGGCTCATGGACCACAAGGTCCGCAACCGGGAGCAGCTGCTGGAGACCCTCGAGGCGTACCTGGCGAAGGGCTCCGTCAAGGACGCCGCGGCGGCCCTGCGGCTCCACCGGCACACGGTCCTGTACCGGCTCGAGAAGCTGAAGGAGCTGCTCGGTGGCGACCTCGACGTGCCGGCGACCCGCCTCCGGCTCCAGCTCGCGCTCGACCTCCAGAAGATGCTCTGAGATCGGATTTGGACATCAAGTCCTAAGATTCATCCAGGTTTTGCCACCTGACGCGGGTGTCGATTCTACCCCGCGTCCGTATGCTGAAGCCATGACATCCAACCACAACGGCCGACGTGTGGCTGTTACAGGCATCGGCTTCATCACCCCGATCGGAAACGACATGGAGACCGTGTGGTCGAACATGGTCGAGGGCGTTTCCGGCGTCGGACGCATCACACGTTTCGACACCACGAACTTCGACACCAAGATCGCGGCCGAGGTCAAGGGCTTCAATCCCGAGGAGTACATGGACCGCAAGACCGCCCGCCACATCGGGCGCTACTGCCAGTTCGCCCTTGCGGCCTCCAAGCAGGCGCTTGCCCACGCCGGCCTCGACCCCGCGCAGATGAACCCCGACGACGTCGGTGTGATCGTCAGCACGGGAATCGGCGGCCTGGAGGAGATCGAGAAGAGCCACACCGCGCTGATGGAGCGCGGCCCGAAGCGCATCAGCCCCTTCACGGTGCCGATGATGATCGCGGACATGGCGGCCGGGATCGTCGCCATCCACACCCAGGCCGGCGGGCCGAACTACGCGATCGTCAGCGCCTGCGCCTCGAGCGCCCACGGCATCGGCGAAGCGTCCGAGATCATCAAGCGCGGCGACGCGGTGGCGATGCTGGCCGGCGGATCGGAAGCCACCATCACCCCCCTGACGATGGGCGCCTTCTGCCAGATCAAGGCGACGAGCGAGCGGAACGACGAGCCGGAGAAGGCATGCCGTCCGTTCGATTTAGGCCGCGACGGCTTTGTCATGGGTGAGGGCTCGGTGATGTTCGTGCTCGAGGACATGGATCACGCCAAGGGGCGCGGCGCGCGAATCCTGGCCGAGATCGCCGGTTACGGCGCGAGCGCCGATATGTACCACTTCACGGCGCCGCAGCCCGAGGGCAAGGGCGCGATGCGCGCCATGCGTCACGCGCTCGAGACGAGCGGCGTCGACCTCCAAGAGGTCGGCTACGTGAACGCGCACGGCACGTCGACCAAGCTCGGTGACGTCGCTGAGACGAAAGCCATCAAGGCGGTGTTCGGCGACCACGCCCGTGAGCTCGCTGTGAGCTCGACGAAGTCGGTTCACGGTCACCTGCTTGGGGCCGCGGGAGCGATCGAAGCCGCCGCGTGCGTGCTGGCGCTCGACCGCGGCCTGCTGCCGCCGACCATCAACCTCGACGACCCCGACCCCGAATGCGACCTCGACTACGTGCCGAACCGGGCGCGCAAGGCGGACGTCAAGGTCGCGATCTCGAACTCCTTCGGGTTCGGCGGCCACAACGCAACACTTGTGATCAAGAAGGCTGCCTTGGGCGGCAGCAACTAAGAGGAGGAAAGGATTGCCCATGGCAAGCCAGCTCGATTTCAAAGAACTACAGGAGCTCTCGGCGGAGATCCTCGGCATCGACCCGGAACAGGTCCAGATGGACAAGAGCTTTCAGCGCGACCTCGCGGCGGATTCGCTCGACCTGGTCGAGCTCATCGCGGCGATCGAAGACAAGTACGACGTCGAGCTTCCGGACGAGGAGCTCGAGAAGATGAAGACGATCGCCGACCTCTGGAAGTTCCTGGAGCAAAAGACCGCCGAGCGGTTGGAGGCGTAGCCCCGATGGCCATCACCACCAGCTACCGCACGCGGTCGGACGCGATACCGCTCCGCTCCTTCAAGGTCAAGGGCCGCCAGAGCGCAATCGCGGGCGTCGGCGTCTACGCGCCCGAAAAGGTGCTCACCAACTTCGACCTGGAAAAGATGATGGACACGTCCGACAAGTGGATCACCGAGCGTACGGGCATCCACCGCCGGCACATCGCTGAGCCCGGTACGACCACGTTCGACCTGGCGACCAAGGCCTCGCGGGCGGCGCTCGACGCCGCCGGCGTCAGCGCGAAGGACCTCGACATGATCCTGGTCGGCACGTCGACTCCGGACGGTCCGTTTCCCTCCATCGCATGCCGCATCCAGAACGAGCTCGATGCTCCGGGTGCGGTGGCCTGGGACACGCTCGCCGCGTGCACCAGCTTCGTCTACGCGCTATCGATCGCGGATTCGTTCATCGCGACCGAGCGCGCCGAGACCGTGCTGGTCGTCGGCGCCGAGGTGCTTTCGCGGATGCTCAACTTCTCGGACCGCGGCACTGCGGTGATCTTCGGCGACGGTGCCGGAGCCGCGGTGGTGCAGGCGGCGCCGAAGGGCGCGGGCTTCCTGAGCTGGTGCCTCGGCTCGGACGGTCGCGGCTACGCACAGGTGACCGCCGGCAACATCGAAAAGGGCGCCTACGCCGCCAAGGACGCCGCCCCGTTCATCGACATGGTCGGCCCCGACGTCTTCAAGTTCGCGGTCGACATCTTCATCCGTCAGGCGACCGAGGTGTGCAACGCGGCGGGCGTCGGGCTCGACGAGATTGACCTCTGGGTGCCGCACCAGGCGAACTTCCGCATCATCGACGCGGCGGCACGCCGCATCGGCCTGCCGATCGAGCGCGTCGCGGTCAACATCGACGAGTACGGCAACACTTCGAGCGCGTCGATTCCGCTCGCGCTCGAGGAAGCCATCCGCGAGGGCCGCGTCAAGAGCGGCGACCACGTGTTGCTCGCAGGATTCGGATCCGGATTGACCTGGGGCGCCACGCTCCTGAAGTGGGCGTAGCGCATGACCTGGAACTGATATGGGAATCGTTTTAGCTGGACCCATCGCGCTGCTGTTCCCTGGCCAGGGGGTGCAGAAACCGGGCATGGGCAAGAACCTGTACGACAGGTATCCCGCCGCGCGGCGCGTCTTCGAGCGCGCCGAAGAGCTGCTCGAGATGCCGGTGCGCAAGCTGTGCTTCGAAGGCCCGGTCGGAGAGCTGAACCGCACCGATGTCATCCAGCCGTGCGTGATGACCGTGTGCTGGGCCGCCTACGAGGTATGGCGCGAGGCCTACGGATTCGAGCACGTCAGCGTCACCGCCGGGCACAGCCTCGGCGAGATCGCGTCGCTTGCCGCCGCGGGATCGATCCCGTGGGAGACGGCGCTCCTGCTCGTCAAGGAGCGAGGCCGCGTGATGGCCGAGGCCGCCGGTGAGCACGTGGGCATGATCGCGATCGTCGGCCTCGACGAGTCGCAGGTCGAGGGCATTCGCGCCGCTGCGTCGGCCCGCGGCCGGCTGTGGGTCGCCAACCGCAACGCGGACGTGCAGTTCGTCCTGTCGGGTGAGATGCCCGCGGTGCAGGAAGCCGAGCGTTTGGCCGTCGCGGCGGGCGCGCGCCGCGCTCTGATCCTGACCATCCCTCTCGCCGCGCACACGCCTTTGATGGAGGCCGCGGCGACCGCCTTTCGCAAAGCTGTCGACCGGCTGCAGTTGAGCGCGCCTTCGATCCCTGTCCTGGCCAACGCATCGGGCGAAGCGCTCCGGACCGTGGCCGCTCTCCAGGAGGAGCTGCGCTTGCAGATGCTGCGTCAGGTCGACTGGGCCCGCACGATGGTCTCGATGCGGGCGATGAAGGTGCGCACTGTGGTCGAGCTGGGCCCCGGCCGTGTGCTCGCCAGCCTGGCCGCCAAGCACATCCCCGGCGTCGACACGTGGAACGCGGAAGAGCTGTTCGTAGATTTCGCGGGACCGACCACGGCATAAGTGGGTGACCTGGACGGCAAGACCGCTCTGGTCACCGGCGGCGGCAAAGGCATAGGCCGCGCGATAAGCCATGCCCTCGCCGGCATGGGTGCGCGCGTGGTGGTGAACTACCGCTCCGACAAGACTTCCGCCGAGGAGACCGCTTCGTCGCTGCCCCACGCAAGCGCGTACCAGGCCGACGTCGGCGATCCCGCCCAGGTCGAGTCGATGATGAAGGCGATCGGGCGCGTCGACGTGCTGGTGAACAACGCCGGCGCGGTTCGCGACAAGCTCCTCATCCAGATGTCGCCGCCGGACTGGGAGGACCTCATCAAGACAGATCTGCTTTCGGCGTTTGCGACGACGCGGGCTGCCATCATGAGCGGCATGATGCGGGCGCGCTGGGGCCGCATCGTGAACATCTCCTCGATCGTGGGTCTGACCGGGAACGCGGGGCAGTCGAACTACGCCGCCGCGAAGGCCGGTCTGATCGGGTTCACCAAGTCTGTGGCGCGCGAATACGGCTCGCGCAACATCACATGCAACGCCGTCGCGCCAGGCTACGTGCGCACCGAGCTCACGACCGGATCCCTGACCGACGAGATGGTCAGCGAGCTCGTCAAGATGACCCCGATCAAGCGCGAAGGCACGGCCGATGACATCGGCGCCGCCGTGGGGTTCCTGTGCTCGGAGCGCGCGGGTTTCATCACCGGCCAGGTCATCGCAGTCGACGGGGGCCTTAGTCTCTGATGGCGATTCTCGAACGGCACCAGGAGGAGGTCGCGATCCAGGGCGACGAGCTGCCCGAGATCCTCCTTCCGACGAACTGCCCTGGCTGCGGCATCGCGTTGCAGCCCGACGAGCTGCGCGCGCACAACTACGTCTGCACGGAGTGCGGGCATCACTTCCGCCTCGGCGCCGACGTGTGGATCCCGCTCCTCGCAGACAAGGGTTCGTGGCAGGAGCGGTGGAGCGACGTCCGTTCACATGACCTCCTGAACTGGACCGTGCCCAAGCCCTACCAGGAAACGGTGGAGCGGCTGCTCGAGGACGGCTTGAACGAAGCCGTGCGGACCGGCACCTGCACCTTGGACGGGAAGCCGATGTGGCTCGCCGCCTTTGACTTCGGATTTGTAGGTGGCACGCTGTCGATCGTGGCGGGCGAGCGACTTGCCCGCGGCATGGAGCAGGCCGCGTCATCGGGCACGCCGTATGTGCTCGTGTCCGCTTCGGGCGGCGCACGCATGCAGGAAGGTGTGCTAGCCCTCATGCAGCTGGCCAAGGTGAACGCCGCGGTCGGACGCCTGCACGCGGCCGGAGTGCCCTTCTTCTCGGTGCTCACCGACCCAACATTCGGCGGTACCGCGGCGTCGCTTGCGTTGCTCGGCGACATCAACATCGCAGAGCCTGGCGCCGCGATCGGCTTCACCGGCCCGCGCGTGATCAAGCAGGCCACGTACGCCGACCTTCCGCCAGGGTTCCAGAGCGCGGAGTTTCAGCTCGCCCACGGGCAGGTCGACCTGGTCCGATCGCGCACCGAGCTCCGCCCGCTGCTCGCGCACCTCCTGGAGATGTACTCGTGAATACTCCCAAAAATCTCGATTTTTCGGGGGCCCCAATGAGCGTCTGGGAAATCGTCGAGCTCGCACGCCATCCGCAGCGGCCGTACTCGCTCGACTACATCCGCCGCCTGGCGCCGGACTTCATCGAGCTTCACGGCGATCGGCTGTCGGCGGACGACCCCGCGTTGGTCGGCGGCGTAGGCACGTGGCACGGCCGCACGACCGTGTTCCTTGGTCACCAGAAGGGCCGCAGTGTGAAAGAGCGCGTGGCGCGGAACTGGGGAATGATGCATCCGGAGGGCTACCGGAAAGCGTTGCGCCTGGCCCACCACGCGGCGAAGTTCGGGTTCCCGATCATCTCGTTGATCGACACGCCCGGAGCGTATCCGGGTGCCGGCGCGGAGGAACGCGGCATCGCGGCCGCGATCGCCAACGCGATCATGGAATGGTTCCGCATCCCGGTCCCGATCGTCGCGGCGGTGATCGGCGAGGGCGGCAGCGGTGGCGCGCTCGGGATGGGCGTCGCGGACCGCGTGATCATGCTGGAGAACTCGATCTACTCAGTCGCATCACCCGAGGCGGCGGCATCGATCGTCTGGCGGGACAACGCGCGCAAGGTGGAGGCTGCCGAGCAGCTGCAGCTCACATCTCGCGAGATCGTCGGGATGGGCGTGGTCGAGGAAGTGGTCCCGGAGCCGAAAGGCAGCGCCAGCGCGGACTATGACGCTGCGGCGGCCGCCCTCGACGAAGCGCTGCACCGCCTGATGCGACCGCTGCTGCAACAACCTTCGGCCGAGCTCCTGCAGCACCGCTATGACCGCTTCCGCTACATCGACTCGCTCATCCAGGCGGAGCCGCACTTCGGCCCCAAGATCGATTAGGGGATTGCCGGTCAACGCCCCTCACGCTGACCCTCTCCCCCGGGAGGGAGAGGGATAGAAATGAGGGTTGTAGCGCAGCGCGTGACTTCCGGCTCGGTCAGCTGGGAGGAGGGCGGCGAAGAACGTCGTGCAACCATCGGCCGCGGTTTTGTGTTGTTGGTGGGTGCGGCAGGTGATGACGACTCCAACGCGGTGCACCGACTCGCGGACAAGATCATCGACCTGCGCGTGTACGCGGACGAGGCAGGGAAGATGAACCTGAGCCTGGTCGACGTCGGCGGCGCCGCGCTTATCGTTTCTCAGTTCACCTTGTTCGCCGACATGAGCAAAGGCCGCCGTCCCAGTCTGCTCAAGGCGGGCGACCCGGCACGTGCCGAGCAGCTCTACGAGGAGTTCGTCCACCAATTCCGCCGGCGAGGAATCGATACGCAGACCGGCAGCTTCGGAGCCGTCATGCGTGTTGGCCTCGAGAACGATGGTCCCGTCACGTTGGTGCTCTCGACCGACGAGTGGACGACGCGTGTCTGATTCGAGACGTCGCCTGCTTCCGTACGCGGCTCTCATCGGGCTCGCCCTGATATGGGGCGGGTCGTTCCTCGCGATCAAGGTCACGGTTCAGGACATGAGCCCCACCGCCTTGCTCCTGTTCCGTTCGGCTTCGGGATTCGTCGCCCTCGCAGTGATCGTGATCGCAATGCGTAAACGCCTGTTCGGTCCAGGATGGCGTGACCGATTGATCGGGTTCGGAATCATGGCGCTGACCAACGCGGTGATTCCGTGGGTCTCCATCGGCTGGGGCGAGGAGCGAATCTCGAGCGGTCTCGCCAGTATCCTCAACTCCACCACGACGTTGTGGACCGCGGTCCTGATCTACTGGGTGATGCCGACCGAGCGCCCGAGCTTCATCAACTACGTGGGCGTCGTCGTGGGGTTCGCGGGCGTGGTCGTTCTCGTCTATCCGGAGCTGTCGACGAACGGCCTTTCCGGTGACGTTCTGGGCGCCCTCGCGGTTGTGCTCGCCTCGCTTTCCTACGCGGTCAACGCGCTGTACCAGCGCCGGAAGATGCGCCACGTCAGCATCTTCGAGATCAGCCTGGGCCAGCTGGCCGCGAGCGTGCTCTTCGCCATCCCACTCGCAGCGCCGACTCTGCCGAGCATCCATTTCCACGTCTTGTCGATGGTCGCGGTCATCGCCCTGGGCGCCATCGGAACGGGGGTCGCCTACACGCTCTACTACTACGTGATGAACACGCTCGGTGCCGTCCGGGCTGCCGGCGTGACGTACCTGGTGCCGGTGACCGCCGTTTTCTGGGGCGCGTTCCTGCTGCACGAGAGCGTGAGCGTCTCGGTGATCGCGGGATTGATCGTGATCCTCGCGGGCATCTTGCTCGTGAACCTTCGCCGCGTACCGCGTCGCGAAACCGCCGTCGAGCGGGATTCGGCGGCGGCTTGAACGGCTTCGTCGAGCAGCACGCCGAACAGGTCCGGCTCGCCGCGGAGCGGATCCACGGCCGCGTGAGGCGCACCCCCACCCTGACGACGGACCTCGACGCAGAGGTTCGCCTCAAGCCCGAGTGCTTCCAGGTCACCGGATCGTTCAAGCCTCGAGGCGCGTTCAACGCGATCCTGTCGCTGGTCGCCCGCGGGGACCGGCCGCCCGGCGTGATCGCCGTCAGCTCGGGGAACCACGCGCAGGCTGTCGCGCTCGCGGCGTCGACGGTCGGCCTGCCGGCTTTGATCCTCATCCCCGAGGACGCCAACCCCGCCAAGGTCGCGGCCACGCGCGCGCTCGGCGCCGAGGTGATCCAGGAGGGAATCACGTTCGCCAACCGTGAGCAGAGGTTGCGCGAGGTCATGGCTGAACGTGGATTCGTGCTCGTCCACCCGTTTGACGACTGGGACGTCATCCACGGCCAGGGCACGGCCGTCCGCGAGCTGCTGCACGACGAACCTGAGCTCGACGTCGTCGCCACGCCAGTCGGCGGGGGCGGCCTCCTCGCCGGTTCGGCGATCTCTGCCAAGAGCCATCGCCCGGGCCTCAAGGTCGTCGGTGTCGAACCGGCCGCCGCCGACGACGCCTACCGGACCTGGAGGAGCGGCGCCATCCAGACGCTGGCCACGTCGCCGGCGACCCTTGCCGACGGCGTCCGCACCACGGCCATCGGGACGCGTAATTTCGAGGTCATGTTCGGGCATGGTCTGGTCGACGAGATCGTGACGGTGACCGAGGAGGAGATCGCGGGCGCCATCCAAGTCGCGTGGTCGCGGCTTCACCTTGCGCTCGAACCCACCGGGACTCTGCCGCTCGCTGCATATCTTTCGGGCAAGTTGCCGAAGGGCCGGGTGGGTCTGGTGCTCAGCGGGGGAAACGCCAATCTGCAGACGGTGGCTACACTCCTCGAAACGAAATGATTCCTGTCAAGGAAGTGATGACGCGAAACGTGATCACGTTCCGTGAGGACACCCCCATCGACGAGATCGCGAGCACGCTCTTGTCGAAGCGCATCACCGGCGCCCCGGTCGTTGCGAATGAAGGCCACGTCGTCGGCATCGTCTCCGAGACAGACGTCTTCTCCAAGAAGGGCAAGACCGCGCGCGACATCATGAGCCCTCGCGTCATCTCCGTCACCGAGGAGACCGGCATCGACGAGGCGGCGCGTCTGCTGATCGGAGAGCGAATCCGGCGCGTCCCCGTGATCAGGGGAGGCAAGATGGTCGGGCTGCTGAGCCGCTCCGATGTGCTCGACTTCTTCGCCAAAACGCGCTGGACGTGCAATGTCTGCGGCTGGTGGGAGCGCAACTTGGAGCGGCCGGCGCGGTGCTACTCGTGCTCGAGCACAGACCTTCGGCTGGAGCGTGCCGATCCCGGACATTAAGGACCACGCCATCCGAGTTTCGCTGAAGGCGCAGAGCTTCACCGAGTCGGTGATCCGCGAGATGACGAGGCTCAACCTCGCGCTCCACGGCCCACAGAAAGCGGTCAACTTCGCCCAGGGTTTTCCGGACTTCGATCCGGATCCCCGAATCCTCGATGCGGCCGCGCGGGCACTCCGCGAGGGCTACAACCAGTACGCGACGACGTGGGGCGCGCCGCTGCTGCGGCAGGCGATCGCGCGCAAGCAGTCGGCGGCCTGGGGGCGGAGCGTCGACCCCGAGACGGAGATCACCGTGTCATGCGGGGCAACCGAAGCGATGATCGCGGCGATGCTCGCGGCCGTCGACCCGGGCGACGAGGTGATCGTGTTCGAGCCGTTCTACGAGAACTACGGCCCCGACTGCGTGATCAGCGGCGCCGTGCCGCGCTACGTCCCGCTGCGCCCGCCCGATTGGGCGTTCGACCCGGACGAGCTGCGTGACGCATTCAACGACCGGACCCGCGCGATCGTCGTCAACACGCCGCACAACCCGACCGGCAAGGTTTACTCGCAGGCTGAGCTCAACCTTATCGCCCGGCTGTGTCAGGAACACGAAGCGATCGCGATCACCGATGAGATCTATGAACGCCTCGTGTACAGCGGACGCCACATCAGCATCGCGACCCTGCCTGGCATGGCTGAGCGCACGATCACGATCAGTGGGGCGAGCAAGACGTATTCGGTCACGGGCTGGCGCATCGGCTGGCTGATCGCGCCGCCGTCGCTGACAGCAGCGATTCGCAAGGTGCACGACTTTCTGACGGTCGGCGCGGCCCATCCGCTGCAGATCGCGGTCGCGGAGGCACTTGAGTTTCCCCCCTCCTTTTATGTAGAGCTGCTGGGCGATTATCAGGAGCGGCGCGACGCGATCGTGGCCGGTCTGCAGGAATGCGGTTTCACGACGTCGTCACCGGACGGTGCGTACTACGTCATGGCTGGCATCGAGGCGTTTGGCGCGGATGATGACGTGGCGTTCGCCCGGCGACTCATCGAGGAGGTGGCGGTCGCCACCGTCCCGGCGTCGAGCTTCTACCACGACCCATCGCTCGGCCGCGGCCACATTAGGTTCAGCTTTCCCAAGAAGCTCGACACCATCGAGCGCGGCCTTGCCGCGCTGCGCACGATGCGCCCTTAACAACCGGAGTTTCGATCCCCGATCGCCGCGCCTAGCGTGGCGTCATGCGCAAGTTGATCCGCTCTCCGCTCACCTGGTTGGTCGCCGCCGAGCTCCTCGTCGTGGCGTTTCTGGTCGTATTCGCCTGGAGCATGGTCGCCAATGCGTCCAGGCCGGTCGTCGTTTCACCTTCGATCGAGCTGCCCGGCGACTCGGCGGACGCCAGCTCGGCCCTGCCGGATTTCCCGGGTGTGGGTCCGGCGCTGCGTGGTCCGATTCCCGGCCTCAACCTGAACAGCACGTTCTGGCGCGCGCGCCTCGCCGAGCTGAACCGCGAACAAGTGGTCCTCGCGCAGCTCCAGTGGCGTCTTGTCCATGGCGCGATGGACGCGATGAAGCGTTACGTCGAGACGGTGGTGCTGCCCGCTGTTCGGCGCGCCGAACAAGGCGGGGGTTTGCCGGCTCTGGCTTAGCCCTTTTCCGGCGACATCGTGACGTTGCCGTTCAACGAGGCGCCATCTTCGACCGTGAGGCGGCCCACCTTGACGTCCCCGTTGAGCCGGCCGGACCCGCCCAGGGTCAGGCGCCGCTTGGCGGTGACGTTCCCGTTGACCTGCCCGCGGACCTGGACGTTCGCCCCCTCGATGGAGGCCTGGATCGTGGCGCCGGAATCGATGGTCACGTCGCCGCTCGCCTTGAGGTCGCCCTCGACGTTGCCCGCGATCTTGAGGTCGCCCTGGATCTCGAGGCGGCCCTGCAGGATGTCGCGCGGGCCGAGGCTGACGACGTTATTGCCGCCGTTCGCCGCGCTGGACCCCTGAACCGCGGTTTTTTCTGCTTGAGTCATGGATTCCTCCGATGCTTTTTCCATACTGTGATCCCCAATTCAGGGGAATCCGGATTTAGGGGAGCTAGCATCGTAACAGCCGTGCCCGTAGACGTCGACAAAGGTTAGGCAATCAAAACCGTGGCCTTGATGAACCCCGATTCTTCCGATGAGATGGTCGACCACTTGGTCGACTTCTTCGATCGCATTGCCCCCGTCTACGACACCTGGGCCGGCGGCCAGCACGCGAGGGTGGCCGGGCGCTTGGTCGACCTGGCGGCCCCGATCAAGCACGAGCTCGTGCTGGACGTGGGCACAGGGACCGGCCTTGTCGCCCACCTTGTGGCGCCGCGCGTCAGCCCCGGCCTCGTCATGGGGATCGACCTGTCGGAAAACATGCTGTCGATCGCGCGTGCGCACAAAACGAAGAATGTGCAGTTCGTCGGCATGGCCGCCGAGCATTTAGTCTTCCGCCCGGCGATGTTCGACCTGGTCACCATGGGGGAGGCGCTCGCCTACTTCGCCGACCCGACGACGGCGCTCGCCGAGGCGAATCGGGTACTGCGGCCGGGGGGCCGCTTGGCCGTGTCGTGCCAGCGGCGCAGCCTGAGCACCCGCGCCCAAGACCTCTTCTTCCAGGGCCTCGCGCCGCTCGCGCGCCGGCACTACCTCAGCCTGCCCCGCTACAGCTCTGACCGCTCGCGGTTTGGGGAGCCCGATGTGCTGCCCCAGCTCCTGGGCGCGGCGGGCTTTGACGTCACGCGTGTCACCGAGATGGTCACCGGCGGGCGGGCCAAGGACGCCCGCGACTGGACTGAGCTGATGGCCGGCGCGGGCCCGCTCCCCTTCACGCTCATCCGCTCTCTTGGCCCACGCTATCGAGACGAGCTGGAGGCCGAGGTCGAGGCCGCGATGGCGAGTCTCGGCGACCCCGACGACGCTTTCAGGTACCACCACTCGTACGTGCTGGCGGTAGCGACCAAGCGATAACCAGTGCTGCGAGCGCGCAGAGCGCCGCCGCGATGACGAAGATCTCGCGATACTCCTGAAGGAAGGCCGCGGCGACCAAGCGCTCGAGGTGCTTCACGCGCTCGCGAACGTCGGGGTCGGTCAAGACCGGCGTGCCCAGGATCTGACGGAAGCGGTAGAGCCCGAACGCGGTCAGAGCGGACAACCCGACCAGCATGCCCATGGTGCGCGCGATCACAACCAGGCTTGTCGCGAGGCCGTGGCTCTCGCCTCGCGTCAGGGCGAGCACGCCGGCGGTGAGCGGTGCGATGACCAATCCGAAGCCGAAGCCGCAAATCGCCAGCGCGATGTCGGCCTCCCGGATCGGTCCGAGGTGGAACGAGAGCTCGTTGGCGCTCCACCTCGACATCTGCATGAACGCGAACGCCGAAAGCACGAGGCCCGCCGCGGCGGTGACGCGGTTGCCCGATCGTCCGGCTAGAAATCCACCAGCGACTGCTCCGATGGGGACGCCGAGGAGGAACTGAGTTAGAAGCAATCCCGAGTCCAGCGCGTCGAGATTGAACACGAGGCGGCCAAGGATCGGAACGTCGACGAGCGCCACCATGAGCGCTGCCCCGAGCAGGACGTTCGCCGCCGTCGCGCCGCGAAAGCTCCGGCTGCGCAGAAGATCGCGTGGGATCAACGGCTCAAGCTGCCGGACTTGCCGCCATCCGTACGCTCCGAGAAGAAGCACAGCGGCGAGGCCCGCCGGAAGGACCAGCGCGTTGAGCGTGCGATGCTCCGGGTCGTCGGGGTAGAGGGCCAACACAAGCGCCCCCAGGCCGGCCCCGAGGACAAGCGCGCTGATCCAGTCGATCTTGGTTTTTCCGGCCGGCGCCGTGCTGTCGGCCCTCCTGGCCGCAAAGAGGCCCGCGGCGCATAGACCTGCCAGCGGGAGGTTGATCCAGAACACAAACCGCCAGCCGCCGGCGCTGGCCGCGGCGGCGGCGAGCGTCGCGCCGTAGATGGGACCCAACACGCTTCCCGCCTCCTGCAGCCCTGCCACCGAACCGAGAGCCACGGCGCGGGAACGATTGCGATACAGGTCAGCCGCCAGGGCGAGGGACAGCGGAACCAGCCCACCTCCTCCCAGGCCCTGGATGAAGCGGCCGCCCACCAGCCAGGGCAGCCCGGCCAATCCAAAGAGCCCCGACGTGGCGGTGATCACCGACCCCAGAGCGAACGCGGCCAGGCAAGCGAGTAACACAGGAATCCTTCCGCGCGCGTCGGAATAGGCGCCGAGGAGCGGCATGGCGACCACGTAGCCGGCAAGGAATCCCGTCACGATCGGCGTCGCCTGCTCGAATCGTTCGATGGTGATGCCGACGTCGCCCACCATCGCTGGCAGCAACGTGACGACCACGTACGCGTCCAGCGCGGCGACGAACAGCGCAGCCCCCGCCAGGCCCAGCAGGAGGGGGCGGCGGCTCAAGGGGTCGGAGAGGTGATGCTCACCGTGCCGTTGAAGTTGCTGATCGTGACTTCGACCGCCGATTCCTTGCCACCGTCTCCGAATGCTCCGTCGAGCGTCGCTTTGCGAATCAGGTGGTCCGACGTTCCCACCCACACATGCGCTGCGACGGCGCTGTCAGAGCTCAGTTCGCGGAGCAAGCTCCTCACCTGGTCGGCGGTGTACGACGTGGCGATTTGATAAGTGTCCTGGCCGGCGACCTGGTCCGTGGATACATATTTCGGACCCGTACCCTGCGGGATCACGGCTGGCAAGCCAGTGGCTGGGTCGAACAGCTTGGCCATATCGGGAAACGCCGTCGCCTGGTCGCCGGTCACCTCCTGGAAGGAGGAGAACGGGACATGAAGGTAAACGTGGCCGGAGGTGATGACCACCTCGAGGCCGATCGATACGTCTTGTTCCTTGACGGTGTAGGTGGTGTCGCTGTCAGCGGGCAACCGGACCGACGTCTTCGCGCTGATCAGCGTGAAGCCCTGGATCGTGATCGCTCCCTTCGTGACCTTCAATGTCGCGGCGACCGTCTTCAGCTGTGCCATCGCGGCTCCACCGTCCCGAAGCACCTTGGCACCATCGACGTTGGCCGTTCCACTGCATGCCACGACCAGCGCGGCGGCGACAACCGCGATGACTCGGATCATTGCCGCGCGCGCACGATGAGCCGGACCGGCCGATCGTAGAAGATGTACTCCCACGCCCAGTTGACCAGGACCACCAGCCGGCTGCGAAAGCTGATCACGTTGACGAGATGGACGCCGAGCCAAAACAGCCAGCCGGGAAATCCCGAGAGGTGCAGCCAGCTGAGCTGGGCGACGGCCGAGTTGCGCCCGATCGTCGCCATGATCCCTGGATCTTTGTAACGGAAGGCCTTCGCGCCTCCGCCGCTCACCATGTCCGCGATCGATTCCCCGACATGCCGTCCGGCCTGCATCGCGACGGGAATGAGCATCGGAAGTGGCGCTCCACCGTGCTGCGCCCCGGCCAGGTCCCCGATCACGAACACGACGGGATGTCCTGGCACCTGCAACGTGTCGGCGACCTTGATTCGCTCCTGCCGCACCAGCGGCGCACCGGTCGTTCGGCCGATCTCCGACGCTTTGACGCCGGCGGTCCAGATCACGGTTCCGGCGGGGATCTCGTGACTTCCTGCGAGGTTGACGGATTCCTCCGTGACCGCATCGACCTTGGTCTGCAGCATTACCTCGACGCCCTTGCGTTCGAGCGAGCGAAGGGCGGCGTGCCGGAGGGACGGCACAAATTGGACAAGCACATGTGGCGCCGCCTCTATAAGCACCACCCGGACCTCGTTTGTGTCGAGATCTCGATAATCCTTCCGGAGCACCAGCCGGATCAACTCCGAGATCGCGCCTGCCATCTCCACGCCGGTCGGGCCCCCACCTGCGACCACGAACGTCAGCAGACGACGCCGCTCCGACACATCAGTCGTCCAGCGCGAGGCTTCGAACTGGCTGAGGATGTGGTTGCGAATCGCCAACCCCTCGTCGAGATCCTTGAGGCCCAGCGTGTGCGCGGCGAGTGACGCATTTCCAAAGTAGTCGGTCCGCGCGCCCGTCGCCAGGACGAGGTAGTCGTAATGAAGCGGGCCGTGATCCGTGAGCAGCCGGCGGTCCTCGAGGTCGACACCGGTGACCGACGCCTGCAGGAAGTCGGCGTTGTGCAGCGGGCGGATCAGCTGCCGGACAGGGCGCGCGATCTCACCCGGATCCAGCAGCGCCGAGGCCACCTGGTACAGCAGCGGAGTGAACAGGTGGTAGTTGTTGCGGTCGACAAGCAGGACGTCGACCGGCGCGTGCTTCAGCGCCCGCGCGCATGTCAGCCCGCCGAATCCCGCTCCCGCGATGACGACGCGGGGTCTGTTCATTGCGGCGGGTAGCGCCTTCCTCCGCCGCGCCTCCGGTTGGCCATCTTGTCGATGGCCGAGGCGCCGCCCATGGCCTTGATCAGCGAGGCCGGCAGCTTCTGCTTCTTCTTGACCACCGGCTCGAACAGGTCACCCAGCTTCTCGACCCGCTTCAGGACCTGCTCGGAATCGAACACCAGTAGGCTCGGGTCTTTCGCCTTCAAGCACTTCTCGACCTCGTCCCAGGAAACCGGAGTCGAAACGGTGGGCCGCGCGCGCGCGCGCAGCGAGTAGACGTTGACCGTCGTCTTGTACTCGTCGTTCTGGCTCCAGTCGATCAGGACCCGTCCGGTGCGCAGCTCCTTCAGCTGCTTGTGGACGGCAAGGTCGGGATGCTTTTCCTCGAAGTACTGCGCGAGGCCTTTCGAGACGACCTTCGTCTCGACGTAGGTGACCTTCGTATTGAGCGGGACATAAAGCTGCAGGCCTTTGGATCCCGAGGTCTTGGCGCAGCAGTCGAGGCCGTGCTCGGCGAACACTTCCCGCAGCATCAGCCCGATCCGGCAGCATTCGACGATCGTCGCCGGCGGACCTGGATCGAGGTCGAAGACCAGGGTGCGTGGCTCGGGGAGCTTGCTGCAGAGCGAGAGCGAGGTGTGCATCTCGAGCGTGGCGAGGTTGGCGAGCCATACCAGCGTGGGCAGGTCCTGCGCGAGGCAGTAGTACATGTCGCGGTTGTTGCCGCCGCTCCATACGGTCGCGGTCTGCACCCAGTCCGGCCGGTGCTTGGGGCAGTTCTTCTCGTAGAAGAACTGGCCGTCGACGCCGTTGGGATATCGCTTCAGCGTCAGAGGGTGGTCGCGTGTGTGGGCAAGGAGGACAGGCGCGATGCGCGTGTAGTAGTCGATGACCTGCGCCTTGGTGAACCCGACCTCCGAGTAAAGCACCTTTTCGAGGTTGGTGAGCTTGAGGTTGCGACCCTCGATCTTGACCTCGACCGATGTTTCTTTAGCCACCTTCGCGAATTACCTCTGGGGCAGGTTTGTCGAAGCGGAACCCTTTGAACGCCGGCGCCCGGAGCTGCCCGCCGCGCGTCCACTCCACGAACTCAAACTCTGCGACGACCTTCGGCTTCACGAAGTGCGCGGCGCGAGGAGGGGCGGCCCCTGCCTCGAAGGGGTTCTTGTTGACGGCAAGGGGCTTCAGTTTCGCGTTCAGCTCGTCCAGGATCTTGTCGGTGAAACCTGTGCCTACTTTTCCCGCGTAGACGAGCTTCCCCTCCTTGTAGTAGCCGACCAGCAGCGCGCCCGGATAGCCCTGGCGCTTGCCCTCGCCGTCGAGCCAACCGCCGATCACGAGCTCCTGCCGGTTGCGATTCTTGACCTTGACCCAGGCGCCGCTTCGGCGTCCGGGCTCGTACTTCGAGTCCAGCCGCTTGGCCATGATGCCCTCGAGGCCGGCCTTGGCGCTCGCCTCGAGCATCGTCTGGCCCGCCCCCTTCTCGAAAGGAGGCGTCTGCCATGACGGGCCGGCGAGCTTGAGGCGCGCCAGCGCCATGCGGCGGTCGGTATAGCGCTCCTCCATCCGCGAGTGGCCGTCCTGCCAGAGCAGGTCGAAGACCATGTACGTGACGGGGACCTCCTTCATCTTCCGCCGGATCTCTGTGTCCGCGGTCAGTCCCATACGTTGCTGGATCTCCTCGAAGCTCGGCCGGCCTTTGTCGTCGAGGGCGACGATCTCGCCGTCGAGGATGACCTCGGCGGAGCCGAGTGCGCGGCCCATCGGATGGATCTCCGGATAGCGCGGCGTGATGTCCTCGCCGGTGCGGCTCTGCAGCCGCACGCGTCCGCCTTCGACATAGGCGAGTGACCGGATGCCGTCCCACTTGAACTCGAACCCCCAGACGTCATCGGGCCGAGGAACCTTGTCCTCTAGCTTGGCCATCATCGGCACGATCTTGTCCGGCATCGCCTTGCGGTCGGGATCCTGCGGCGGATCCATGCGGTGGATCATCCAGTCCTTGCCGCGGGTCTGAAAGAGAACGTAGCGGCCTTGCAGTCGCTTCCCGTGAAGGGTGACCATCACCTCGCGATCCGACCACTTGACGGGCTCGTAGGTTCCTTCGTCCCAGATCAACACCTGGCCCCCGCCGTACTCGCCCTTCGGTATCTCGCCGGCGAACTTGAAGTATTCGAGCGGGTGGTCCTCGACGTGGACCGCCAGGTGGTTCTTCTTGGGGTCGGGCGGGATGCCCTTGGGGACCGCCCACGAAACACCGACGCCGTCTTTCTCGAGCCGGAAGTCCCAGTGGAGCCGCCGGGCGTGGTGCTCCTGGACCACAAACCGCGGCGCCCTGGTCTGGGTGGGCGGGACCTTGGCGCCGGGTTCGGGTGTGCGCTTGAAATCGCGTTTGGCCTCGTAATCGGCGAGCTTTTTGGCCATCACCAAGAAGGTTAGGCCACGGCCGCTTCCTCCTCGTGGATGGCCAAGACCACGGGCTTGCGGCCCCGAACGAAAACCGCGGCCGAAGCGGCGAGCACGAGCACGACGATCGGCAGGACCATCGTCGGGTGCATCGCGTCGACGAAAGCGTGAGTGAAGACGAAATGCGCGAGAGCCTGGACCTGGGCGGGCAGCTGCAGCGTGGTGCCGGACTGTCCGGCTCCGACCTCGAGTCCAGTGTGCGCTGCATTGCTGAAACCATCGACGAAGGATTGCCGATACTGGTCAGGCAGCTGGCTCGACGCGGCGACCGCGCGGTCGTGAAGCGCGAGCGCGATGCGGTTCTGCAGGAAGGCGCCGACCACTGCGCTGGCGAACACCCCTCCCATCTCCTGGATCGTGTTGATGACGCCCGAGGCCACGCCGCCGAGATGGGCCGGCAGGTCGCGGGTACCGATGGTGAACACCGGGGTCCAGATGCACCCCATACCGAGGCCGCTGAGGATGAGACCCGGCGTGAAATCCCAGCGGCCGGCGTGGGCCTGGGCGGCCCAGTCGATGTAGCTCGTGCCGGCAGCCAGAGCGAGCAGACCCGGGATGAGCAGGTACTTGCCGTTCACCTTCTGGACAAGACCGCTCGCGATACCTGACGAGAAGAACATGGCCAGAGGCTGAATCGCCAGCGTGAGGCCCGCGTCGATGGGGCTCAACCCCAGTACGGACTGCATGTAGATGGTCAGTGGCAGGTAGATGCCAAGGATCGCAAAACCCATGGCCGCCATCACCAGGGTCATGAGCGTGAAGTTACGGTCCTTGAACACTTCGAAGGGAAGGAGCGGCTCACCGTCCTTTTGACGGTTCCGGCGCGCCTGGTGGTAGAGGAAGACGGCGAACAGCACAAGGCCCGCGCCGATGATTTCGGGAATCGTGATGAAGCCGGTCACGACCCCCCAGTCGTAGCGCTGGCCCTCGATTAGGCCATAGATCACGCCGAGAAGGCCTGCTGTCGCGAGCGCGACACCGAAGATGTCGAGCCGGTGCTTGCGTCCTGGCCGCAGGTCAGGGATCAGCAGCAAGGCGAGCGCGAACGTGATCACTCCGATCGGGATGTTCACGGTGAAGATCGAGCGCCAGCCGAAGTGGGAGACGAGATATCCGCCGACGGTGGGTCCGGCGATGACAGCGAGGCCGGCTATCACGCCGTAGATGGCGAAGACGCCGCCGCGCTTCTCCACCGGGAACAGAGACATCATCAAGGGCAGGCCTTGCGGAGCAAGCACCGCTGAGCCGAGGCCCTGCAGCCCGCGCGCCAGGATCAGATGTGTTGGATCCTGGGCCAACCCGCTGAACGCGGACGCGACCGTGAAGATGACGACGCCGATCGCAAACATCTTGCGCGGGCCGTGGATGTCGCCGAGCCTGGCCGATGTGATCAAGAGCACCGCGTAGAGCAGGCTGTAGGCGTTGAGCACCCACAGGACCTGGTCGAGGCTGGCGTGCAATCCGTCGAGGATCGACGGGATCGCGACGTTGACAATGGTCAGGTCGAGCAGTGTCATGAAGAGGCCGAGCACGAGCACGCTCAGGGCGGCCATCGGATGATTGCGAACGTTCGTCACCTCTCCTCCTCCTTTGTGAGCCGCACCTCGAGGCCGATCCCTTCGGTCCTGATGTCACATGTCCCGAATGGACTCTGCGAGGCGAGGCGCTCGAACTGGGTCGGTGCGTACGCGCGACGCTTGAGCATCTCCAGCGTTGCTTTCGTCGTGAAGGCGTTGAGCCATCCGAGGCTCATCCCGTCCACCTCGCGGTCGATGTCGGCGTGAGATGCGTCCCTGCTCATGTCCTGGATCACCGCGGTCCCGCCGTCGCGGAGGACGCGGTGCATCTCGGCGAGCGCTCGGCGCGGCAAGGCGAAGTTCTTGAACGCGGCCTGGCAGACGACCAGGTCGAAGGAATTGGACTCGAACGGCATCTGCGCCACGTCGCCGTGGCGAAAATCGACGATGACACCCACGTTGCGAGCGTTCTGCGCGGCGATCTCGACGAACGTCCGGCTGATGTCGATGCCCGTCACCTGAAACCTTCCCAGGCGTGCCATCTCAATCGCCAGGTATCCCGGACCGGGCGCAACTTCGAGCACCCGTGCTCCGCTTGGGACGCCGGCCGTGATCAGGGCGGCCTGTTTCTCGTACGCGTCGAGCTGACTCTGCGAGCCGCGGATGCGGGCGTACCACCGCGCAATCGGACCTTCCATCTCTGGGCCCTTGAGCCGCCAGCGTCGCGCTTCCGTAGTAGGCATTTGAATTCTCCTTATCTAACGGTGTTAGGCTACTTGCGCCAGATTACACCTAACATCGTTAGGAATGCAAGCACAACTACCGCACATAGAGGAGAATTACGAAATTGAGCCCGGAAGAGGAGAAGCAGCAAGGCCTCACCCGAGACCGACTGGTCGCGGCGGCGCTCGAGCTGATTAACGAAGACGGTCTCGACGCCCTGTCGATGCGGTCGCTGGCCAACCGTCTCCAGGTGAAGGCGGCTTCCCTGTACTGGCACGTGCGCGACCGGCGGGAACTGCTGGAGCTTCTGGCGGAATCGATCCTGGCGAGCACTCCGCGCGGGCGCCGCGGCGCCGGCTGGCGGCAGACGGTCTTGGCGAGCGCCGAGTCGCTGCGCCGCCGTGTGTCGGCTCAGCAGGACGCAACCCGTGTCTTGCTGGAGGTTCCCGAAGCACTCGAGCAGAGCGCTGTATTCGCCGACATCCGGGCGCAGCTTGTGACGGCCGGACTGAGGGCGGACGAGGCGGGCGAGGTAGCCCTGATGGTGATGACCAGTGCCCTTTCGACGCGGGCTCCGGCCGAGCGGCCGGCCGGCGACAGCAGCGTTCCCGCATCCATCGCGATCGACTCCGGCTCGCGCGGCGTCATCCTGCGGACGGGCCCGCCGGACATGCAGGCGTTGTTCCGCGTTCCGCCTGACCAGAGCGGGGCGGCGCCGGCGATCGTGCGCGGCGAACAGGTGGTGGTGCGCCGTCTCCGTGGTGTCGGTCGGGGAGAGATCGAGCTGAACCCGCGCCGCCCATGGAAATTCAAAGTCCAGGCGCCGACCTGGAACACGGTCCTCGATGTTGGCGGCCTTGACGTGCGAGAAATCCACGTCGACAGCGGGGCCGCCAACCTCGAGTGCTTCCTGCCTCAGCCGATAGGAATGGTGCCGATCCACATCTCCAGCGGCGTCGTGAACGTGTCGCTGCACCGGCCACGCGCGGCGGCTGTGGTCGCGGTCGCGCATACCGGCGCGGTGAAGCTGAAGCTGGACGACTTTTCGACCAAGGTCGTGATCTCCGACGTGCACTGGCAGAGCGAGGGAGCTTTCGAAGCGCAAGACCGGTTTGACCTCGATGTCAGCAGCGGCGTGGTCGACCTGAGGCTCGATATGTACACGCCAAAAATGCAGCGGGTCGCTGCCGCCGCCCCGGCCGAACCCGAGCCGGATGGAAAGGCCGCCTCGGCCCTCGAGATCCTCCTCGACGGGGTGGCGGCTCGCCTGCGAATGACATAGGCGAATAATCGTTTATTCAACTAAACTGCTGCCATGGCGATCTTTGCGATACCTGCCAAGTCGCGCGAGCTCGAGAGCCGGCTGAGCAAGCTGGACGAGCTGCGCCGCTACCTGGCGCGCCACCTCGGCGAGTCAGCGCAGCCATGGACCGGTGCACTTCGCCGGCTGGCAGCGGCGGAAGCCACAGTGGGTTCCACTTCGATCGAGGGTTACGGCACGAGCGTCGAGGCCGCCTTCGAGATCCTTGCCGGCGGGCACCCGCCTCAGGCGTCTGAAGAAACCCATCGCATCATTGCCGCCTACGGCCAGGCGATGGACCGCGTCGGCGCCCTGGCTGACGATTCCCATTTCCTTTGGTCGCGGCAGACTGTTCTCGAGCTCCATTTCCTCATCTGCCATCCGCAGGCAGAGGCAAGGCCGGGGCGACTGCGCGACGGGTCTGTTTTGGTAGCTCGCGGGCCGGGCCGGGAACCGTACCGTCCGCCCGAGTCGGCTGCGGTCCCCGATCTGGTCAACGAGCTGGCCACGTGGCTGGAATCAGGCGACGTCTCCCGCCATCCTGTGGTTCGCGCGGCGATGGCGCACCTGAACGTCGTCTCCATCCATCCGTTTCGAGATGGAAACGGAAGGCTGGCGCGCGTCGTGCAGTCCATGGTCCTGGCAAAGGAAGGACTGCTGCGCCCGGAGTTTGTCTCCATCGAGCCGTATCTCGGGCGCCACACCCGGGAGTACTACGCGATCCTTGAAGAGGTCCAGGGGGCGGCGTTCGATCCAACGCGGGATGTATCCAGCTGGGTCGAGTTCTGCATCGATGCCCATGTCTCAGAGGCGACCGATCGCGAGCAATGGGTCCGGGTCGCGTACGCGCGACACGATTTCTGCACCAGGCTTGCTACTGAGCACGGGTATCCGGAGCGACTTGTCGCCGCGCTCGATCAAGCGCTCCTGGGCCTCCCGCTGACGAATGCCGACTACCGACGCGACGCCGACATCGCGAGCCCGACCGCGGTGCAGGACCTGCAGCGTTTGCGACGAGATGGTTGGCTCGACCAGCAGGGAGGTGGGAGGTCGGTGCGATATGTCGCCAGCGAGAAATTGCAGAAGGCATGGGCGGATTCTGGGGAACGGTCGCAAGCGCCATACCTGAGCTGAGTCGGGCAGATAGTCCGGACAAACCGAGCTGAAGTCCGAATCAAGCCTCGGACAGTCCGGACTATCCGGGGTTCAGCCGACCGCGTTTTCGAACGCCCCGATCTTCGGCGCGTCCGGGTGCACCGAATCCTGCGGGAGCGTTAACAGCCTGAGTTTTCAGACGCCTCGACTGCAAGTAGCGTGCCGTCAAAAGACTGGAGGCGTACATGGTTTTCCTTGCCGGCGACCCCGACATCACCCCGATCACCAACCTGATCAACACCTGGATCCACATCGGCCAGGCGCTCGTGGGTTCGATAGGCGCGCTCGCATTTATCGGCGCGTTCATCTGGAAGATCACGGCGGTCGAATCCAAGTCCGCCCTCGCCGCCAAGCAGTGGATCTCGCGCATCGTCGTCGGCACGATCGGCGTCGAGGTGGCGAGCTCGCTGGTCGGAATCCTCACGAGCTCAGTCCCGACGCACTGAGCCGTGGACCTCTCGTTTCTGAAGGCGCTCTATGACGAACTTGGCCGCATCGAAGGCTACCTGTACACGCTCGTCCACCCGAACCTGATCCTCGCCCACCTGCTCGAGGACAGCGTCGGTCTGCTGCTCAACGTCTGGTTCAAGTTCATCCTCAGCACGACCGATTTCGAGAGCGGCGGCGATTTCATCACCAACTCGACGATCCAGCGCTTCGAACCCAAACTGCAGCTGGTCGCCAACGCCGCGATGGTGCTCGTCGCGCTGTGGGCGTCGTACCGAATCATGTGGGGCCACGGCGTCTCGACCCAATACAGCGCGCGCATCCTCCTACCGCGGCTGTTGATGGCCGCCGTTCTCATCAACTTCGCGATGCCGCTGTTTCAGATGGCGGTCACGGCGAGCAACGCGATCTGCACCGCCGTGCAGACGTTCAGCACGCATGACGACCTGGCAACTTTTGCGGCCAGCTACAACCACAACCCGAACGCGGGCACGTGGGAGATCATCACGACCGGCGCCCTGGCCGGCGGCTACGGAGTCCTCGCGATCGCCTACCTCGTTCGCTACGCGGTGTTGGTCGTGCTGGCGGTCACCGCCCCGCTTGCCGGACTCCTGCTTATGCTGCCCGAGACCCAGCATCTCGCCAAGGCGTGGAGCTCGCACTTCACGACCAACCTCTTCATGCAGCCGATGCAGCTCTTCGTGCTGTCGGTCGGGCTCGCCCTCGAGCACGACGGCTTCACGCCGGTCCACCACCTCTTCGCCCTGGCCTCGCTCTTGATCGTCTTCAAGATTCCAGGCGCGATCGGTGGCGCCGAGAAGGCGGCGCACAAGCTCGAATCGACTGTCTTCACCGCCTTCAAGCAGATCGGGCACGCACTGGTGAAGGCGTGATGCGGCTACTTGCGATGGTCGCCAGCGGCGTGGTGCTGATGCTAGTCGCCGCGACCCAGGCGCCGAGCCATCTCCGGCTTCCGGTCTCGGCGGTGGTCCTCGATGGGAAGGTCACCCAGCCGTTCGGCTGCACGAGCCTGCTGCTCGAACCCTTCGACCGGGACTGCCCGACCCACCACATCCACACCGGCATCGACCTGGCGGCGCCACTTGGGTCGCCGGTCTACTCCGCGACCGCGGGCCGAGTGATCGCGGACTATGACGCTGACGGTGCGGGTGATTACGTCAAGGTCGTGGTCGACGCCCACACCTGGGTCCTGTACGGCCACCTCTCCGCGTTTCGTGTGGCATCCGGAGATCTGGTGGCGCCGGGGCAGCTGATCGGACTGGTCGGCGCCACTGGCCTCGCGACCGGCCCGCACGTCCATCTGCAGGTCGACGTCGACCGTGTGCCCGTCGATCCTGTTTGGTTCCTGTCGAGCTCTTAACAGGCTGGATTGGAATGCTGCTTGGCCGTGCCTACGCTGAGCTCAATTTCTCGGAGGTGATGCGATGGTCAACAAAGTTCTTCTGGTCGGCAACCTGACGGCGGACCCGGACGTCAAGGCGACGCCCAAGGGCACATACATCGCCAATTTGCGCCTGGCCACCAACACGTACGCCGGCAAGGACGAGGCCGGCAACGCCAAAAAGCATGCCGAGTTCCACAACCTCGTTGCTTTCGGCCACACGGCGGAGTTCGCTGGGCAGTACCTGCGCAAGGGCCGGACCCTGTACGTGGAGGGCCGGCTCCAGACGCGGTCGTGGCAAGACGCGGCCGGCCAGAAGCGGTATCGCACCGAGGTCGTGGTTGACGACCTGCAGGCGGTTGATAAGAGGCCCGAGGTGGCCGCTGCGTAGCCCGGGATCGAGGGAACGGCTGGGTCCTCGGGCGTAATCTTGTAATCGTCATGCCCGAGGACGTCCGCGCCTGGTTCGCCGCGCGGGTCCCCAAGGACTGGTTCGTCGCACCCCCGGAGGTCACTGCGGACGGCGACGAGATACTCGTCGTCGGCACCCTGCCCGACGTGGAGCTGGCGGGCGGCACCTCGAGCGACGGCCGCTCAGCTGCCCGAGCCGCGCGCATCGAGCGCTTCCGGGAGGAGACGAGGGAGGATCGGATCCGGATCGCCCGGGACGCCGAACGCCAGTTCCGGCGCAAGGTGGCCTGGGGGGCACGGTGCGGCGACCTCTCCAAGATCTTCACCACCTTGAGCGTGCCGGTGATGACGCGCCTGCGCATGAACGAGCGCACCATCCTGGATACGCTGGTCGCCGGCGGCGTGGCCCGCAGCCGGAGCGAGGCGCTCGCCTGGTGCGTGCGCCTGGTCGGCATGCACCAGGCCGACTGGATCAAGGGCCTCCGCGACGCGCTCGTCAAGGTCGATGAGATCCGCAGCAAAGGGCCCCTCAACTAGCCCAATTCGCAGTAAGCGACCCCGGATTCGGTTAGTCCCGTTGATACTGTGGCAACCTTGATCGCCGAAGGCGAACGCAGGCATGTCGTCATCATGGGCGCGGGGCCGGCGGGCCTTACCGCCGCCTACGAGCTGCTGAAGCGTGACGTCCCCGTCACGGTGGTCGAGAAGGACTCGAAGCAGGTGGGCGGCCTCGCCAGGACGGTCGAGCACAACGGCTATCGGTTCGACATCGGCGGCCACAGGTTCTTCTCCAAGAACGACGAGGTCGAGGCGCTGTGGACTGAGATCCTCGGCCCCGAGATGCTGAACCGAGGCCGGCTCTCGCGCATCTACTACCGGGGCCGCTTCTTCGCCTATCCGATCCAGGCCGTCAACGCTCTGTGGAACCTCGGCCCCCTCGAGGCCACGTGGTGCCTGGCCAGCTACGCGCACGCGCGGCTGCGACCGATCAAGAACCCGAAAACACTCGAGCAATGGGTACGCAACCAGTTCGGTTGGAGGCTCTTCAACATCTTCTTCAAGACCTACACCGAGAAGGTGTGGGGGATCAGCACCAGGGAGCTATCGGCCGATTGGGCGGCGCAGCGGATCAAGAGCTTGGACCTGTGGGTCGTGATCCGGAGCGCGCTTCTGCCGCGCCGCCGGCCGCGCAAGCGGGGCGAGATCGTGACCACGCTGATCGACAAGTTCCGCTATCCGCGCCTGGGTCCGGGCCAGGTATGGGAACGCGTCGCGGAGATCAGCGCTTCCAAAGGACATCCGGTTGTCCTCGGACAATCGGTGGCGAGCGTCAACCATGCAGACGGGGCGGTGACGGAAGTCGTGACGACCGACGCTGATGGCCGCATACGCACGCATGCCGGCACCGACTTCATCTCGAGCATCCCCATCCGCGAGCTGGTCGCGAAGCTCGATCCCCCGGCACCCGAAAAGGTCCGCGGCGCCGCGAACAGGCTGGGCTACAGGGACTTCATCAGCATCGCGTTGATGATCGACCGCCCGCATGTGTTTCCTGACAACTGGATCTACATCCACGATCCGGGCGTGCGTGTCGGCCGGATCCAGAACTTCAAGAACTGGAGCCCGGACATGGTGCCGGACCAGGCCAAGACTTGCCTCGGCCTCGAGTACTTCTGCTTCGAAGGCGATGGGCTGTGGACGATGCAAGACAACGACCTGATCGAGCTGGCGAAGAACGAGCTGGGACAGCTGGGCATCTGCTCACCGGCCAATGTGTTTGACGGCGTCGTGGTGCGGCAGCAGAAGGCATACCCCGTGTACGACGACAACTACCAGGCCAACGTCGCCGTCGTCCGTGACTATCTCGCGCAGGAGCTGCCCAATCTCCACCTGGCCGGCCGCAACGGCATGCACAAGTACAACAACCAGGACCACTCGATGATGACCGCGCTCCTCGTGGCGCGACAGATCGCGACCGGCTCGCTGCTGGACCCTTGGAAGGTCAACGCGGACGCCGTATACCACGAGAACATCCGGGTCGGTGAGCGCGATGTCACCGGCCGTCAGGTTCCGGAGCGCGTGCCGGCTAAGGCTTAGGGCTTAGGTGGCGGTCTTCGGGCGGGCGAAGTTGGCACCGACGAAGCTCGCCACCGCAAGCACCGCAAACAGGATCGCGTGCTTGTAGTGGGGCCCCGTTGCGGATGAGGTGGCGATCTGCAGCGCCCCGACCGCGTACAGCGCGGCAACGACGATGAAGACGACCCCGAGCACACCCAACGCGACAGCCAGCGGGCTGGACCTCGTCACAGGCTGAAATGTAACAAAGCCAGGCTGGCGAGCCCCGCGGTGATGCAGTACCAGCCGTACGGATCAAGGCGCCCGGAGCGAAAGTAGCGAAGTAGGAAGCGGGCGCTGGCGTAGGCCGCGATGCCGGCCAGAACAGCGGCCGCGAGGTACTCGCCGACCGGGACACCGCCCTGAAACAAACCCGGCATCTCGACCAGGCCGGCGCCGAGGATGACGGGCGTGGCCAGAAGGAAGGAGAACCGCGCCGCTTCTTCGTGGCGCAGCCCCGCCAGCAAGCCGCCGCCGATGGTGACGCCAGAGCGCGAGATGCCGGGCAGGAACGCAAACGCCTGGCAGGCGCCGACGATAGCCGCGGCGAGAAAGCTGATTTGCTCGGCGCTCCCGAAGTGCGCTTCCTGCTCACGGCGCGACTCGCTGGCGAGCGTGGCGCGGCCCTCCGCGCGACGGCGGAGGATCTCGAATCCAAGCATCAGGAATCCGTTGGCGACCAGGAATCCGGCGGCCACGTAGGGGCTCGCGAACAGCGACTTGATGCGGCTTTCGAGAAACACGCCGAGGACCGCCGCGGGGATGGTGCCGACAAGGAGCAGCATCGCGAGACGCTCGGTGTCGGTCTTCATCTGGCCGCGGATCGCTGCTGTGAAGAACCCGCGGATGATGGCCACCCATTCACTGCGATAAAGGACGAGGAGAGCCGTCGCGGTGCCAAGGTGGAGCAGCACGAGGAAAGGCACGAACGAAGGGTCGGACTGCTTGAAGCTCCAGTGCAGGAGGCTGGGCACGATGACCGCGTGACCGAGTGATGAGACGGGGAAGAGCTCGCTGGCGCCCTGGAGCAGGCCCATGAACAGCGCTTGGGCCAGAGTCAGGGGCGCCATGACTCTGCGCTCACCGGCTAGATTTTCACCCAATGGATCGCGTCGCCGTGTTCAACCCCGCGGTCAGGACGCTCGACGAATCGGTGGCTCGGGCCAAGGCCGCCGAGCGGCTCGGCTTCGAGTCCGTGTGGACAACCCAGATGCCCGACGCCCGCGACGCGTCCCTCGTCCTCGCGGCGTACGCGAGTCACACGCAGCGCGTCAAGCTCGGCACCGGCGTCCTCCCGATCTACACACGGCACCCGACTGCGATGGCCCAGATGGCCGCGAGTCTCGACGAGCTGTCGGGCGGCCGCTTCATCCTCGGCCTGGGCGTAAGCCACAAGGTCACGGTCGAAGGGATGTGGGGGCTGCGACTCGAGAATCCGGTGGACGCGATGCGCGAGTACTTGACCATCGTCAGGACAACCCTTCGCGATGGAGGCTGTGGCTTCGAGGGCCGGTACTTCACCGGGCGTGTCGCGTACTCAGGCCCGCGGCGTGCAGACCTTCCGATCATGATCTCGGCGCTCAACCCGCGCATGCTCCAGCTGGCCGGCGAGCTTGCGGACGGCATCGTGCTCTACATGTGCACCCCCGCGTATGTCCGCGACCACGTCGTGCCCGCGATTCGCGCCGGGCGCGAGAAAGTCGGGAAAACCCTCGATGGGTTCGACATCGTCGCCGCCGTGCCGGTGTCCCTGACGTCCGACCGAGCCGCCGCGCACGATGTCTTTCGTAAGACGGTCGCTCGCTACGCAGCGCTTCCGTACTACCGAAAGATGATGGACGCGAGCGGCCTGAAAGAGGCGCTTGAGCAGGACCGCGTCGATGAGCGCGTCCTCGACGAGCTGGCCGGGGTCGGAGACCCGGAGCGGGTTCGTGACGCGGTCGCTCGCTACCGAGAGTCCGGCGTCACGCTGCCCGCGGTCGGGCCGTTCGGCGGGCACGAGGGCGCCCAGGGTTTCGAGGCGACGCTGGAGGCGGTCGCCGCAAGCTAGGCCAGCTTGGCGAGCGCCTCGTCGAGCAGAATGTGCGAGGTCGCGAACTCCCGGTGTACCGCGGCGTCCTCTGCGCGGTCGAGCGTGCGCACGATGTCCTGCCAGCGCTCCGCATCGCGTTCATGGAGCCCGGAGCGCACCTGTCCGATGGTCTGCGTCGCAAACAGCAGACCGCCGCCCGGGTTATCGAGGATGGAGCGAGCGATCGCGAGCTGATCGCGAGCCCACGCAACGATCTGGTCGCCGGGATGCGTGTCCAGCTCTTTCGGATGGAGGATCTCCACGCCCGCTCTATTTTCCTGCAAGCGCGCGGAGGGACTCGTCGGCAAGCCGGTACACGGTCCATTCCGCGTTTGGCTTCGCGCCGAGGCGCTCGTAAAACCTGATCGCGTCTTCGTTCCAGTCGAGGACCGCCCACTCGAGCCGGCCGCAATCGCGTTGCACGGCGATTTGCGCCAGCCTTTCGAGCAATGCCCGGCCGACGCCGTGGCTTCTCTGCTCAGGCTTGACGAACAGGTCCTCGAGGTAGATGCCGGGTTGGGCGAGGAACGTCGAGAAGTTGTGAAAGAAAAGCGCGAATCCGGCCGGCTCTCCGTTCACCTCGGCAATCAATGTCTCGGCGTAAGGGCGTTTGCCGAACAGCGCCTTGGCGACCTTCTCCTCGGTGGCGGCCACCTCGTGCTCGAGCTTCTCGTAGCGCGCGAGCTCGCGGATCAGCTGCGTGATCAGCGCTACGTCTCGCGGTTCGCCGAACCGGATCTCGACCTTCACTGGGGGCGGTCGCGTAGGCGAAACACGAATCGCATCGCGCCGTGCGTGTCCGAGAAGCTGGCGATCTTGTTGTCGACGAGGCCGGCTTTCAAACCTGCGTCGATAAGGTCGGTGTCGCGCAGCGTGCCGCGGCCTCCTTTCAGCCTCACGACCCAGATGGCGCCGTTCGGTTCGATCCAGGTCTTCAGCTGCTTGAGGCGCTCGAGGTCGCGGGCGTTGTCGGCGCCCATGAATACGATGTCGCACGGCGCCCGCGGCTTGCCGCTGGCGATATCGGAAGTCCGCTCGCGCAAGAGCTTCATGAATGAAGGATCGGCCAAACCGACGACGGCTACCTTGGCTCCGGGCTTGACACCCAGCTTGTCAAGGAGAGGCTTTGCCGTTTCCGCCACGCACCGCTCCAAACACAATCACTCCGAGCAACCAACCGCCGTATCCGCCGGCAACCGCCAGGGCGATGAGCGGGATCGGGTTGCCGACGCGGCTCGACAGCAGCCCACCCAGTCCAACCATCGCGCCGAAAACCACCGCGCCGGCGACCCCGCCGGCCACCGCACCCACCAGCGCCTCCGGTTTCAGACCTGGATCACCTGCAGGTCTTTGACCGCGCCGCTGACAGTGCCCGAGTACACGTGGTTGAAGAAGAAACGCGTGCCGGGGTGCCGTTTCTTCAACTTTGTCGCGGCGTCCCAGCTCATGTGGCTGAACACGTCGCCTGGACCCGTCGCCTCGACGATCGCGACGTCAGCACCCTTCACGAGCTTGTCCAGCGGCGCCGTCGACTCGGTGTCACCGGAGTAGGCGACGATCTTGCCGTTGACGTGGATCCGGTAGCCCGTACTGCCCATCGTGCCGTGATCCAGCTTGACCGTTTCGTACCTGACCCCCGCCACGGTCCCCGATGACCTGGCGGTCACGTACTTCACCTTGAACTGCGGGCGCATGACGCGGTTCCAGTCCGGGCCCCAGCTGACTTCCCACAGCTTCTCGAGGTGCTGCTCGACTCCACTCGGTCCGATGAACGTGATCGGTCGTCTGTCGACGAAAACCCGATGCAGGACAAAGGGTGGCAGACCGAGGGTGTGGTCCCCGTGGAAATGCGTGAGAAAGACCGCCTCGATGGCGCCCGGGTCGACGCCGAGCCTGTGCATGTGGGGGAGCAGCGGCGCGCCGCCATCGAGCAGCACCCGGCCGTCGACCACCACGGCCCCGTTGTAGCGGTCAAGCGAATACGCCGCGCCGCTGCCGAGGAACGCGAGCTTTACGCGATGGTCACCGCGGGGTTGAGGTAAACGTCCTGGATTGCGTGTAGTAATTCGATGCCCTCCTTCATCGGGCGCTGAAACGACTTCCGGCCGCTGATCAGACCCATGCCGCCCGCGCGTTTGTTGATGACGGCGGTGCGGACAGCATCCTTCAGGTCTGCCGCGCCTTTGCTCTCACCCCCGGAGTTGATAAGGCCGGCTCTGCCCATGTAGTTGTTGATCACCTGGTAACGGCACAGGTCGATCGGATGGTCACTCGACAGCTTGTCGTACACGCCGGGCGCCGTCTTGCCAAAACCGATGACCTCGAACCCGCGGTTGGTGTCCGGCAGCTTCTGCTTGATGATGTCGGCCTCGATCGACACGCCCAGGTGGTTGGCCTGGCCGGTCAGGTCGGCGGCAGTTTCGTAGTTCGTCCCGTCTTTCTTGAAGGCGTTGTTGCGGACGTAGCACCAGAGCACGGTGGCCATCCCGAGCTGGTGCGCTTCGTGGAAGGCCACCGCTATCTCCTGCAGCTGCCGGTCCGACTCGGCCGAACCGAAGTAGACCGTCGCGCCAACCGCCACCGCGCCCATCTCCCAGGCTTCCTTGACCGTCCCAAAGAGGATCTGGTCGTAGTGATTCGGGTAGGTCAGGAGCTCGTTGTGGTTGAGCTTGCAGATGAACGGGATCCGGTGGGCGTAGCGCCGGGCCACCGAGCCCAATACGCCGAAAGTCGAGGCCACCGCGTTGCAGCCGCCCTCAATGGCGAGCTCGACGATCTTGGCCCCGTCGAAGTAGATCGGGTTGGGCGCAAACGAGGCGCCGGCCGCGTGCTCGATGCCCTGGTCGACCGGGAGGATCGAGAGGTAGCCAGTACCTGCCAGGCGCCCGTGGTCGAGCAGCGATTCGAAGCTGCGGAGGACACGGGTGGGGCGGTCGCTGTCCTTCCAGATCCGATCGACGAAGTCGGCTCCGGGCAGGTGAAGCTGCTCTTTGGGGACGGTCTGGCACTTGTGCTCCAGGAGGTCGCGGGCGTCACCTCCCAGCACCTCTTCGATCTTCTCGACGGATCCTTTGGTAACTGTTGCCATCATTGCCTCTTACACATTTGATTAGCCTGTCCCGCAGCGCCGCGAATAGCCATCCGTCACTCTATAGTGCGCCGATATGACGCAGCGAGCGAGCGACATGCTGGCTGAGGTTGCCGACCGCCTATCGGAGGACGCCACCCAGAGCGGGGTCGTCGCCGCCGAGGCCATCACGGCGATCGAACCCGAGCTGCTCAAGGGGTACAAGGACGGGTCGCTGGACGAGCTGGTCACGATGTCGACGAACTTCCTCCGGGCGCTCTTCAGGTCGCTCCGGCCGGACTCGAACCTGCCCTGGCCGGAGTACTACACCCAGGCCCGCGAGTACGCCCGGCGCTACGCGGAGAAGGGGGTTCCCCTCGAATCGCTGATCGAGGGCCTCGCCGTGTTTCGGCGGACGGTCGCGGCCAGGGTCACAGAGGAGGTCGGCGAGAGCCCCTACGCGGACGAGGTGCTCCTGCTGGCCCAGAGCAGGCTCGGCGACGTCGTCGAGCACATGAATTCGAGCTTCATCCGAGGCTACCTCGACTTCACCGAGAGCAAGCACCAGGCGCGCCAGAGCGAGCTGCACGGCCTGTATCACATCGCGAGCGCGCTCGGCCGCTCGCTCGACGTCAACGAGATCGCCGAGGTCGGGCTCCGGGAGACGCTCAAGGTGCTCGGTCTCCAGGCGGGCGCCGTCTGGGTGCGCGAGGGAGCGCGCCTCAAGCTGGCGAAGACGATCGGCATGCAGCCAGGCGAGGAGGAGGAGTTCTCAGAGACCGGTCGCTCGGGCCTGAGCCGGGTGGTCGAAATCTCATCGGGGCCGGCGGAATCTCGCGTCGACCGGATCACGGGAGAGTGGAACGCGATCCGGGCCGAGCTCCGGACGAAGGGTGTTTTGCTCGGAGCGATGACGGTAGCCACGCGATTGCCGCGCACCTTCGAGCCCAGCGACCTGGAGTTCGTCGCCGCGGTCGCCGATCAGATCGCGGTCGCGCTCGACCGCGCGCGCCAGCACACCAAGGAGGCCCGCACCGACTATCTCACCGGTCTAGCCAATCGGCCTGAGTTCGAGCGGGCGATCGACCGCGCCGTCGCGTCCGCGGACCGGCACAAGCGCCGCCTCGCGTTGATGATGATCGACCTCGACAACTTGAAAGAGATCAACGACACCTACGGTCACCACGTCGGAGATGAGGCAATTCGGGTGCTGGCGGCCGAGCTGCAGCGCGCGGTGCGCGCGACGGACACATGCGGCCGGTTGGGAGGCGACGAGTTCGGCGTCGCGATGCCCGACGCGGACGAGCGGGATGCGCGCGAGGTTGGCATCCGCGTGCGCGAGGCGCTCGATCACCTCAACCGCACCGCCAAGCTGCCCGTGCCGGTGGAATTCAGCATCGGTATCACCGCCTGGAGGCAGGGCCTCGACTGGCAAGCGATGTACCAGTCGGCGGACAAGGCGCTGTACGTGGACAAGCGCCGCCGGCATGCCGCCCGGAAGCGGCTGGGCGAAGCCAGCGGATAGCCTTCCCTTCCCCGCTCGCCGGGGGAAGGTGTACCCGTCGCGAAGCGACCGGGCCGGATGGGGAGGAGGCACCTCGCGATGACTTTGGATGAGTTACCTACCGGCCGGATCCTCGATGCGACATTCTTCGAGCGAGACACGCGAGCGGTCGCGCGGGACCTCCTCGACAAAGTGCTTGTCCGTGAGCTGGACGGCCGGCTCCTGTGGGGACGCCTGGTCGAGGTCGAGGCGTATCTGGGGCCACGGGATCTAGCCGCTCACTCCAGGGGCGGCCGCCGCACCGCCCGTACCGAGGTCATGTTCGGTGGCCCCGGCCACGCGTACGTGTACTTCACCTACGGCATGCACTGGTGCCTCAACTTCGTGACCCGCGAGATGGGTATGCCGCAGGCGGTGCTCGTGCGGGCGCTGGAGCCAGGTCCAGGCGTCGGCCGCTGCGGCGGGCCCGGCCTCGTGACACGGGCGTTGAGCATCGACCGCGCGCTCAACGGCGTGCCGCTGCGGCCGCCGGACCTCTATGTCGTCGACGACGGTGCCCGCCAGCGGCGCGTCTTCGTCACGCCGCGCGTAGGCGTCCAGGGCACTGGCGTGTGGGAGAAGCGTCTCCTGCGTTACGTGGTCGACTCGCCCGCCCTATCCCGGCCAGTGCGGAGGAAACGGGTCCGTACGCTCTAGGTTTTCCCAGTCGGCGCGGATCGGCGCGAAGGCATCGACCGCCGTGCAGCCGTCCGGGCCGGCGACCGCATCGTGCGGCACGTTGCTCGGGATCGTGTAGGTGTCGCCGGCGCGAATCTCGCGCTTCTCGCCGCCGATGGTGAAGGTCATCGAGCCGCGGAGGATGAAACCGAGCTGCTCGTTCTCGTGGTGATGCTCGGGCACAGCGCTTCCAGGCTCGAGGTCGACGACCGCCAGCGTCATCCGCTCGCCGTTGACCACCCGTGCGGTCACGCCATCCCGCAGCCGATAAGGCCGCAAACCCGCGAGCGGACGGAAGGTCTTACTCAACGACGCGGTCGATGATCGTCGCGGTGCCGATGCCGCCGCCGCAGCACATCGTCTCGAGCCCGTAGCGCAGGTCGCGCCGCTCGAGCTCGTACAGGAGCCGGTTCATCAGGATCGCGCCCGATGCGCCGAGCGGGTGGCCCAGGGCGATGGCCCCTCCGTTGACGTTGGTCTTCTCGAGGTCGGCGCCCGTCTCTTTCTGCCACGAAAGGACCACGGAAGCGAACGCTTCGTTGACCTCGAACAGATCGATGCTGCTCAGCTCCAGCCCTGCCCGCTTCAGCACCGCTGCCGTGCCGGGGATGGGGCCCTCGAGCATGAGGACCGGGTCGGTGCCGACGACAGCCTGCGCGCGGATGCGCGCGCGTGGTTTGATGCCGAGCTGCTTGGCCTTTTCGAGCGACATCAGCAGCACCGCGGCGGCGCCGTCCGAGATCTGGCTCGCGTTGCCCGCTGTGATGGTGTGCTCGGGATTGAACGCGGGCTGCAGCGCCGCCGTGGCCTCATAGCTTGCGTTGGCGCGGATGCCCTCGTCGCGGCTGAAGATCTCGTGCTGGCCGTTTGAGATGTCGACCGGCAGCAGCTGCGATTTGAAGTAGCCCTTCTCGGTGGCGTTATGAGCGCGGTGGTGGCTCTCCACGCTGAACTCGTCCATCGCCTTGCGCGAGATCCCATATTTGCGCGCCATCAGCTCGGCCGAGATTCCTTGCGGCACCAGGTCGTACAGCTCCATCAGCTCGGGTGGAAACGGCACGCCGGGTGAGACTGCGTTGGCGCCCATCGGGACGCGGCTCATCGATTCGACTCCCCCGGCGATCGTGATGTCGCACACGCCGGACTGAATGAGGTTCGCTGCGAAGTGGAGCGCTTGCTGGCTGGAGCCGCACTGCCGATCGACCGTCGTCGCCGGCGTGGTCACGGGGAAGCCCGCGGTCAACCAGGCGTTGCGTCCGATGTTGAGACTCTGCTCGCCGACCTGCGTGACACAACCGAAGACCACATCCTCGACTTGCTCAGGCTTGATGCCGGCGCGATGGACGATCTCTTTGAGGACAAGCGAGCCAAGCACGACAGGATGCACGTCCTTGAGCTTTCCGTTGCGACGACCGATCGGCGTCCGGACGGCTTCCGCGATCACGACTTCGCGCATTCAGAAAACCTCCAATAACGAGTCCGTCGATGCTGTGTCAACCCACCAACATTTGCCTGGCGATTCGATTTTCTTCAGTGTTGACGTGCCCATAGGCTCCTGTTAACTTTCGCGACGCCCCAAGCGGCTGAGTACGGTAAACCTGAGGATACCGAACGTCGAGTAGGTGGAAGGTCCGGAGCAATCCGGGATGGAAACCGAAAAACGCATAGGGGACTTCAGGGTAAACAGGAAGGTCTCTTGGGGCATTACTTTTCCCCAGAACCTCCACACGCGGCTCCTAATTCAAATCGCCTGCTTTTGACGCCTTGGCGCAGGCTTTGTCCACAGCTCCGGCGTCGAACTTTGCACCCCTCTTGCGCAGCCTCCTGACGCCCTCCGCAAGGCGTTCCACCGGCGCCGGGTCCTCGTAGCGAAGCCAGCGGTACGCGGCCGGACGCGACCAAGGCCTTCCCTCCTTCTCATTGATACTGCGATGCGCCGCGACCACGATCCCTTCCACTTCCTTTAACAAGCCGGTTTTGACGAGGGCGGCGAACTCCTGCCGGGACATCCAGTCGAGTAAGCCCGAGAGCCTCGCGCCAGGACTGGCGGTCAGCTTGCTGGAAGGGGAGCCGGCGCGCTCGGCATGTCGAGCACGCTCGGGCGCAGGGTGCAGATGAAGGGTAGGTTGCGGTACAGCTCCCGGTAGTCGAGCCCGTAGCCGACCACGTAGTCGTTGGGGATCTGGAATCCGACGTAACGCATCGGGACCCTGACCAGGCGGCGCAGCGGGCGGTCGAGCAGGGTGACGACCTCGAGCGATGTGGGCTGCCGGCGACGCAGCTCGGACAGCACGTAGTCGAGCGTTAACCCGGTGTTGATGATGTCCTCCACCAGCAGGACGTGCCTGCCCTCGATCGGATAATCGATGTCCCGCGCGATGCGCACCCGTGTGTGGGGCTGCGCGCCGGCGAAGCGCTGCAGATCGAGATAGTCGATCACGAAGGGGACCTTGATCTGGCGCGCGAGGTCGGCCATGAAGAAGGTGATGCCTTTCAAAACCCCGACGAGCACCAAGGACTGGCCGCGGTAGTCTCGCGAGATCTTGCGGCCGAGCGCGCGAACCCGCGTCTCGAGCTCGACCGGCGAGATCAGGATCTCGCCGACGTCTTCCTTGCGTAGGTGTTGGACCTCGAGCGCGCCGTAGCCGGCCTTGACCAGCAGCTGCTGGTAGTCCTTGCGATAGAGAAGTCGCACGTTCAGCTCGGGATAGAGCTCGCGCAGCATCCGCAGCTTGCGGTTCTTCGGCGTGACGAGCGACTGCTTCATCGTCGTCAGCTCGATGTAGAGGTCATGCTCGGGAAGGTAGAAATCCGGCGTGAACATCTCGGCCACGCGGGTGCCTTCCCACGCGATTGGAAACGAGACCGGCTCGTACTGCCAGCGGATGCGGTAGTAGTCGAGGAAGCGCGCGAACTCCTGCTCGGAGGGGTGGGCGAACTCGACGCGCGAATGAGCGGGGCCGGTACGTCTGACCAGGCGCGATCTCTGCCTGACCGGGCGGCGCCACTTCTGCGGGATCGGTGCGTGGACGGACGACGCCAAAGGGTTCGGGCTGATTGTAACCTCCGATATGGGACGGTTCTGGGTGAGCACACCGGCGCAGCGGATGGTGGCCGAGCAGCTGCGCCCGCACGGCGTGACCGACGAGCGGGTGCTCGAGGCGATGGCGTCGGTGCCGCGCGAAGAGTTCCTCGCGCCCCGCATGCGCCGTCACGCGTACGAAGACCGCGCGCTCGCGATCGAATGCGGGCAGACCATCTCGCAGCCGCTCGTCGTTGCATTGATGGCGCAGGCCGCGTCGCCGCAGCCCGACGACGTCGCGCTCGAGGTCGGAACCGGTTCCGGTTACGCCGCGGCTGTGCTCAGCCGGCTGTGCCGCAAGGTGATCACCATCGACCGCGAGCCGGCGCTCGCCGAGCACGCGTCATCGACGTTGCGGCGAATGGGGTTCGATAACGTCGAGGTCGCCGTCGGCGACGGAAGCCGAGGGTGGCCGGCCGAGGCGCCGTACCAGGCGATCCTGGTGGCCGCGGCGGCGAGGGGCGTCCCGCCCGCGCTCCTGGGGGAGCTCGCCGACGGCGGTCGAATGGTCATCCCGGTCGCGCTGGCGGCGGAGGAGCCGCAGGATCTTCGGGTGTACACGCGCCACGGCGAAGACGTGACCTACCGCTCGCTCTTTCCCGTTCTCTTTGTGCCTCTGCGTCCCGACTAGGGACTGGGAGAAGGTGACGGGCTCGGCGAAGCGGTCGCCTTGCCCGTGAGGGTCTGCAGTTGCTGCAGGATCTGGCCCACCTTGGCCATCTCGGTCGAGAAGGTTGTCAGATCGCCGCGCTTGAGCGCGTCATAGGCCGCCTGGTAGTGCGCGTTCGCCTGGGTGACGAGGTCGGTGATCTGCGCCACCACCGCGGGCGTCACGCTCGGCGGAGGTTGGGTGACCGGTGGACCTGTGCCGGTGCCCACGAGCTGCTGCAGGGCGCCGTCCAACGTGGTCGCGTAGGCGACGCTGGCCTGGTCGGCCAGGATCACCCGTTTCAGCTCGGGCAGGCTCGACGCCGTCTTGGAGCGCAGGTAGATCGGCTCGAAGTAGAGGAAGGAGTTGCCGATCGGCACCACCAGCAGGTTGCCCTGCTGCACGCTCGAACCGGCCTGGTCGAAAAGTGTGAAGTCGGCGGAGATGGTCGTGTTGGCGTTGATCCGGCTCGCGACCTGCTGCGGACCGAAGATGGTCTTGTCTTTGGGCAGGACGTAGGAGACGTACTGGCCGTACTGTGATCCGTCGTTTCGGGCGGCGAGCCAGGAGACGAGATTGTTCTTGCCCAGAGGTGTGAACGGCATGATCAGCAGGAATTCCGGGTTTTGCTCCCCGGGAAGCCGGAACAGCACGTAGTAGGGATCGAGGGCGATCTGCTGCCCACCGGGGCCGGTCTGCGTGGTCGGGACCGCCCATACGTCCTCTCTCGCGAACAGCACCTTCGCGCCGCTGGGGTCGGCGTTGACGTGGTAGGTCGAGTAGATCAGCACCTGCGCCCGGAAAAGGTCTTCGGGCACGCGCAGGTGGGCGCGAATCCCAGAAGGCATCAGGTCGATCGGTTTGAAGAGCGAGGGGAACGTGGCCTGGTAAGCCTTGATGAGCGGGTCCTTCTGGTCAACCACGTAAAAGTCGGTCGTCCCTTCGTATGCGTCGATGACGACCTTGACCGAGTTGCGGATGTAGTTGATCTCGTTGTCGCCGTAGCCGATCGTCTGCGAGTAGGGATAGGTCGACGCGGTCGTGTATGCGTCGAGGATCCAGTAGAGGCGGCCGTCGACGACGACCAGGTAGGGGTCGCCGTCAAACGTCAGGAACGGCGCGAGCTCGGAGGCGCGGTCTTTGATGTTGCGGCGATAGAGCATCAGGCTCTTGTCTGTCACCTGTTGGGACACGAGCAGGCTGAAGTCGCCGAGCTTCAAAGACCACAGCGCGCGGTTGACGCTGTTCAGCGGCACGCCATGCGTTCCGCTGTAGTTGGTGAATACGTCCTGGCTGCCCTGCGGGTAGTCGAACTCCTTGACGCTCGACGGCGCCACGTCGTAGTCCGTGTCGGTGGGGACCTCGCCGAAATAGATCGCGGGCCGCGAGATCTTCAGGGGCCCGGCCGGCGGTAGGTCGCCGACGACGGATGCAGGAAGGCCCTCGCCGACCACCGCGTTCACGGGGCTCGCCGCCGCGCCGTACCCATGCGTGTACTGCAGGTGCTGGTTGGTCCAGTTCTTGGCGGCCGATGAGAGGGCCGACGTGTCGATCTCCCGCGCGCTGATCTCGAGCTGCTGGTACTGCGTGCCGATCGTGTAGCGGTCGATGTCGATGTCGTGGAACGTGTAGTAGGTGCGGATCGTCTGTTGCTGCTCGTAGGTCTCTTTCAGCTGCGTGTAGTCCCAGAGCCGCAGGTTGTTGATGGTGGCCTGGTCGTTCTGGACGTCCTGCGCGGTCAGAGGCTGATCACCGCTGAAGGTGCTCGACTTGACGGCGGAGAGGCCATACGCCGCCTGGGTTCCCGCGATCTCGCGCTGGATGTAGAGGAGCTCGTACTGCTGGGCGTTGGGTGTGACCGAGACGGACTGGATGACCGCCGGATAGACCTGGCTGACGATCGCGAGCAGGACCCACGCACCCCCGGCCACGAGGGGAAGCCAGAGCCGCCGCAGCCAGGCATTCGCGACCAGGGCGCCGGCAAGCACAATCCCGGCGCCGGCCTGGAACGTGTAGAGCGGAAGGCGGGCGTTGATGTCGGTGTACGCAGCGCCCCAGACGACGGTGCTGTTGTGGGCGTAGAGCAGGTCATAGCGGCCGAACCATGCACCGGCCGCCAGGGTGACGGCGAAAGCTGCGATCAGCACCGAGACGTGCGCGATCGCGCGAGGTGTCGGGCGGAAGTCGAAGCTGTCGCCACGCCACGAATAGAGGGCGCCGATGAGAAGAATGGCGAGGAAGTCCAGTCCCAGCGACCAGTTGGTGATGGCGTGCAGGAAGGGGAGGGTCAACAGATAGAAGGAGATGTCCTGCCCCAGGACCGGGTCGACAGTACCTGTTGGTTGGGCATGGAGGAACAGGGCCAGCGACTGCCACTGCGTGTACGCGCCGCCGGAGAGGATCAGCGCGATCACCGCGGCGCTGCCCAGGCTGACCCAACCCGCGGTGGTGCGCAGCGCGGAGCGCTGGATTCCGACCGCGCGCAGCGCACCGCCCGTGCGAACCCTCAGCGCGATGACCACGTTGATGGCGAGCCAGACGAACGCGAGGACGAAGCTCCCGATCGTGACCGCCGCTTGCAGGCCGACGCGGGTCGTGTAGACGTCGCGATAGCCGAGCGAGTCGTACCACTGGAGCTCGGTGATGAAGGACACGATCGGGCTGGCGGCGATGAAGATGAAGACGGCGAGCGCGAAGAGGGCAACGCCGCCCCAGAAGCGCCGCGGCACTTGGGGCATCCGGAACTGCTGGCCCGGCTCGAAGGGACCGCCGCCGCGGTCGAACGGATCAAATGGACGGTATCGGCGGGACACTCTTTAGACGGAAGCTTAGACGGAGCCTAGAGCCCGATCGTCGGCCTCGAAGTCGGTGGAAGCATCCGCAGGTGGATTTTCCATGTGCCACCTTACCGTCGTGTGCAGGGTCTCGAACGGATCCGATGTGGTCCAGTCCAGCAGCGAACGCGCCTTCTTCGCGCTGGCGGCGATGTGCTGGCTCATCGTGCCGGTCGGTTTCAGGTCTTCGGGCAGCACCCCATCGGGGACGCGCACGAGCTCAGCGCGCGATCCGGCAGCATCGAGGATCGCCTGGCTCCACATTCGCATCGAGTAGGTTCGGTCTTCGCAGATGTTCATCACCTCGCCGGCGACTGGCATCTGCAAGGCGAGACGTACAGCGCGACCGACATCACGAACATACACGCGACACGCGAGCCATGAGCCGCTACCGAACGGAATGCGGGTACGTCCTGCGCGGACTCGGCGGAGGATGAACTCTTCGCGTCGCTGGTAGTCGTGCTCGCCGTACACCATCGGCAGTCTCAGCACGGTCGCCCCATGGGGCAGGTAGACGTCTTCAACGTCGAGCTTGTCGTAGTCGTCCATGTCGGGCATCTGACCCCGATAGGGATAGCGGGTCGGCCGCACCGCCGACTCTTCGTCGATCGGCACGGGATCAGTTTCGCGGTCGGAGTTCAAGGCCCCGAACGCGCGATAGACGTCGATGCTCGAGATCACGATCCACCGCTTCACGTTGGGCTGGGCGCTCAGTGACTGCTCGGCGTCCGCCTGGGTCAGGGCACGGCAGTCGATGACGGCGTCCGGGCGAAAGGCGTCGAGCTCACCGCGGTGCGCGGCCAGCTCGTGTCTTTCGCAATGTAGGTGCCGGACCTCCGGCATGTCCGGCGGCTCGAGCACCCCGCGATGCACGACCAGCACCTCGTCGCCGGCCGCCGCCAGCTCCTCGACGGCCGCGCGGCCGATGAACCGGGTGCCGCCCAGAACGATGACCCTCAGGCTTTCTCTTTAGCAGCCGCGGGCTTGGCGGAACCGTTCGCCTCGGGCGCGCGCGCCGCGTTCGGATTCTTCTCCACGATCAGGTCGACCAAGCCCCAGTCCTTGGCTTGTTCGGGGGTCATAAAGAAGTCGCGCTCCATCGCGCGCTCGACCTCCTCGAGCGGACGCTTGCAGTGCTTCGCGTAGATGCGCGCGACCTGTTCGCGCTGGCGGAGTATCTCCTGGGCGTGGATCTGAATGTCCGATGCCTGACCCTGAATTCCCTGGCTGAAAGGCTGGTGGATGAGGATCTGCGCGTGTGGCAGCGACATGCGCATTCCGTGGTCACCTCCGGCCAGCAGGATCGACGCGCCGCTCGCCGCCAGGCCCGTGCAAAGTGTGGCGACCTTGGGGCCGACGTACTGCATCGCGTCGTAGATCGAGAGCGCAGCGGTCAGCGAGCCGCCCGGGCTGTTGATGTAGAGCTGGATGTCGCGCTCCGGTGACTCGTTCTCGAGGAAAAGCAGCTGGGCGGTGATGGTGGTGGCCATATCGTCGTCGATGACGCCGCGGACGAAGATGACGCCGTCCCGCAGCAGTCGCGAGTAGATGTCGTAGGCGCGCTCGCCGCTGCCGTCGTTGGTGATCACGGTTGGAATCAGATGCATCTCCCTACCTCCTAGGGGTGAAGCCGATTGGCCCTTTTGGTCTGGGCGGTGGATTCGCCATCGCAAGGTATGCGCTGAAGTCAGCCACGCTACGCAATGCTTCGAGCGGAAGCGACGCGGTGGCAAGGCGAAGCTTGGCGGGCGGGTCCTCAGGCCATGCGCGGACGTCGGCGTCGGCGCCCAGCAGCCGGGCCAGATCCGAGTAGAGCTCCGCCGGCGGCACGTTGAGGGCGTGAGCCACGGCGAGCAACCGCTCGGTGGATACCTCTTTGCGGCCGCGCTCGACCTCGGAGAGGTGCGCGGGGGAGAGGCCGGCTTCGACCGCGACCTCGCTCAAGGTACGCCCGGCGGCCAGCCGCCGCGACCTGAGGACCGATCCCAACGCGATCCGCACGGCCTGCGCAGTTTCGCTGAAGGCGAAAGCCATTAGTTCGTGGCTAACGATACGACGCTGCGCTAGCGCGCGAACGTCGGTCGAGGCGGCGCCGGGATGGCATCCCTTTCCTCTGTCGTCCGGGCGTGGCGTCGCAGCAGCTCGAGCTTCAGACTCTCCTCTCCACGCGCCATCGCCCAGCGGTGGTTGGCCGCGAAGATCGGCCGGAAGATGAAGGTGCCATAGCGAAGCAGCGCCTTCTCGGCCGAGATCCGCCAGTCGTACATCACGTCGACGTAGTCGCCGTCCTGCTGGAGCGTCCAGACGCCGGTGCCCTCGAAGTCGCCGTGCGCGACGAGCTTGAATCCGGTGGGCGGCGTGGATTCCGTGACCGTGAAGTTCCAGCGCAGCGTGTATGGCAACCAACCCTTCGTGTAGAGCCCGACGACGCGACCTTTCCCGGTTCCAGGGTCGGGCGCTTGCAGCTCTTTCACCTCCAGGTACACCGAGGGCCACCAACGCGCGAGGCCGAACGGGTCGGCGAGCACGTCGAAGACTTCCTCCGCAGTCGCTTGCAGACGCCAATGGGTCACGAAGACGTACTCGGCGGCCACTAGGAGTCCTTGAGGTTTGCTGGGTCGAGCAACTCTTGCTTCGGGCGCTCGATCCTCTGTCGCGACCGCATGATCTCGATCAACTTCTTCCTTCCTTTCGGCGGCCCGATCATGATCGCTCCCACAAGCCGGTCGTCCTTGAAGAACAGCTTGCGATAGAACTTCTCCTCCAAGCTGAACGTGCGCACTGACTCGAGCCCAGGCTGTACGTCCGGCGTCACGCCCATCACCGCCAGCGTCGAGCCGAACATCGTCGTCGTATAGGTCGGCACATCGAAGAAATCCTCGTCGGCGCCGGCCATGTTGCGCGCCGCGACCTTGCCATGTGCCTCGGCGTTGTCCCACGTACCCATCTGGTTATGCCGCTCGACCATCAGGTCGTAGAAGACGGCGATGTCGCCAGCCGCATACGCGTCGGGAGCCGAGGTCCGCAGCTTGGAGTCGGTGACGATCCCGTTCTTCAGCTCCACCCCAGTGCGGACCGGCTCGGTGTAGTAGTCGAGCCCGACGCCATAGGTCAGCAGGTCGAACTCGACCTTCTCGCCGTTCACGGTCTCGGCCAGGTAGCGGCCGTTGTTGCGGCTGAACTTCTGCACCTCATCCGAGGTGATGAATTGCACCCCCTGCTCCTCGCCCATCTGGCGGCACAGCTGTCCGCCCTCCTCATCGAGCACGTAGCGCAAGAACCAGGGCCCACGCATGATCCAGGTCACGCCGGCCTTGTGACGAAAGCTCACGCCCTCGGCGAGCTCGTATCCGATGAAGCTGCCTCCCATCACAAGCACTCGTTGCGACGCGTCGGCTTTCTCGATGATCGCGTCCGTGTCGTCGAGGGTCTGGAAGCCCAAACAGGCGGTGACGTCCGTGGAACCCGGCCAGGGAGGCGGTTTCGGCCGGCCGCCGGTGGCGATCAGGATCGCGTCGTACTTCAGCTTGTGGCCCCGGTTGGTCTGCACGACCTTCTCTCGCAGGTCGATGTCCGTCGCCCATGTCTCGAAATGAATCTCGAGATTTTGGGCCGCGTACTGCTCCGCTGTACGCATGAATACCTTCTCGCGCCGCACCTGGCCGCGGAGATAGCGCGGCAGCGCGACACGGTTGTAGAGCGGATGGCGCTCGGCCGCGACCATCACGATCGATGCGTCGGCATCCGCCTTGCGCAGGTCCTCAGCGCAGGTCTGGCCGGCGATGCCGTTCCCCAAGATGACGTAGCGCCTCGTCATGGCAAGTGACCTCCCCAGTCATGGGGAGGGGTGAGGGGTGGGGCGCGGCGCGTCAAGGTCTAAAGCGTCAGTGCGTAGATGTAGGCGCTGTGTTCGGCATCCGCGAAATCGTATCCGGTGGCCTTGAGGTCTTCCTCCGCTGGATGCCCCGGCGGCAGGTTGATCGTGACGTGGTTGAGTCCATCCGCGTCGGCCTCGAAACGTAAGGCCATCAGAAGCTCGCGCAGCGCGCCGCCTCGCCCCGCGAGCAGCGACACCGCGATGTTCTGGCCCCACGGCTCGCGCAGCAACGCAACCGCGCGGCCGCCTGGCCCAAGCCGGACCAAACCGTTGCGGGCAAGTCGCTCGAGCTCGTCCGCGTCGAGGTCGCGCGCGCCGTTCATGTCGGGGCAGACCCCGGCATAGAGCTCAAACCCGGCGCTGGACGCGATGCCGGGCCACAGCTTCTTTGCCTCCGCCGGATCGGGGATCCGCGCGGGGTCGCCGCCCTCGACCCGGAGGCCGCGCCACCACTTCATCTCGACCATTCGCCCAAAACCCGCCGACTCGAACAGCCGCACCGCCGGCAGGTCGCGCGTCGCCAGGCGCATCTGGCGAAAGCCCTGCTCTCGCGCCTCCCCGATCGAAGCCGCCAGCATCGCTTTGCCGATTCCATGCCGTCGCTGCGCGGCCGCCACCCGCAGGCCTTCGTACCAGACGAGGCCCGGCGCGTACGGCCGCAGGCGCTGCACGCCGACGACCACACCCTCGATCTCCGCGGCCTGGAATGAGGCGCCGGCGTCCGCGACCCAGCTGTCGAAGACGCGCGGGATGTAGTCCCGACCCTCCCAGACGTCCTTCGTGATCTCGATGATGCGCTCGCGATCGGCAGGCCTCACCGGCCGCAACTGGAGGTCTCCACCGCGGCCTGACGACGGATCTGCGGCGCCCAGGCGGCCCATCTCGGGGCTCACCTCCTGCGCTGCTCGCGCACGCATACGAATGCGCTTGCTCCGCTGCTCGTCGGTTCGCCCCGATCTGAGCCACCTGGATCGCCGGATCTCTCGCCGCCCGGCCGCGGCGTAGACCTCAACTCTTCGGTGGCTGCCAATGCGCGACTCCAGAAAGCGCGATGCCGCCGTCGAAGACAAGCTCATCGCCCTCGCGTGTCAACAGTTCCTCCAGCTCCGCGCGTGCCGCGGTCTCGTCCCAACCTTCGCCAAACAGCGCGCGGCAGTCGCTGAGCGCTTCGTCCATATCGGCGTATCGCGTGACGATGGGGTAGCGAAGGAACGCCACGTCTGGTGCCGCGCCCATCTGCAAGAGCAGCATGAACAGCTCGCTGAACCTCGGCAGTCGCGGACCATCCGCCCCGAGCAGCCTGCGCCGAAGCTCTGCCGCGGGGTGCGGCAGGTCGGTCTCGCGCATCATCACGAAGACGCGCTCGCGCGCCGAGCGCTGCATCTTTTCGAGAAAAGGGACCGGCTCCGCCACACCGTAAATGACGTGGCTGCAGATCACGAGGTCCGCCGGCGCTACCTCGGCCTCCTCCCAGGTGCTCGCGACGATGGTCATGTTGTCGAGAGGCGGGATGTGCGACCGCATCCCTTCGGAAGGTTCGACCGCGGTTACCCACTCGAGACGCGACGCCAGGGGTGTCGCGTGGCGGCCGGTACCAGCGCCGACGTCAATCAACGTCTTATCCGGCGACAGAAACGGCTCGAGCACCTGGAGCAAATCGCGCGCCCGGTTGTGGGTCGAGCGCGCGAAGCTGTTCGCGCGACGATCCCAGTAGCCGCTGTCGGCGTGCCCCGACGCCAGCGACGCGCGGTCCTCGACGATCTCCTTCCACCGAGCCGCCCAGTCGATCTCGTCCATAGCGTCTCCAGCGTAGTGCCGGCTCCAGGTCCCTCCCCACGAAGTGGGGAGGGCAAGGGAGGGGCGTAGTGCCGGCTCCAGGCCCCTCCCCACGAATGGGGAGGGCAAGGCAGGGGCGTAGTACCAGCACCAGGCCCCTCCCCACGGAGTGGGGAGGGCAAGGAGAGGGGCGTGCGCCGCCTCGGAAGGCTTCTCTCGTCGGCGTTTCGCTGGCGGTTTTTAACAGACCTGGGGACAACTAGGGGACAACGGCATCTTCGGCGTCTATCGGCTGTAGCTGGCGCCCCGCTCAACACAAAATGTGGGCTTTGACGCAGTTTTAGACGGGGACGACGGATACTACGTTGGTGGCCGGACCTGAGTTCAACGTCGCCGAATCGGCACTGCTCTCCCGCTACTTCACGAACCTCGACCGGCCGGTTTTTGCCTTACGCAACCTGCCCGAGGTCGTCAAAGGCGCGCTCTTCTCGCGTTACTCGCGGACCGAGAAGAGCTTGCGACGCGTGCTGCTCGACGAGTTCATCAATGAGCCGGATTCCGGGTTCGACCGGCTGGCCGGCACGCCGCCCGTCGACGACGATATGGTCGCGGTACGGCGCGCCGAGGAGTTCTACGAGCGCGTGCTGGTCGGTTATGGCGACGACTCGGTCGCCGAGCTGGCGGGTGCCCACGTCGCGGTCGAGCAAACGTCGACGCTCGCCGCCAAGGCGCTGGAGGACAGCCGGATCGGGATCTCGCCGCTCGAGAAATCGACGCGCTACGTCCGCTTCGACCGCCTCGGCCTGGATGGGCGCTACCTCTATTACCGTGGGCCTGAGCTGGCTCATCCGGACTACGAGCCCGCCGCCGACGCGTTGTACGAGGTTTACACCGGCCTCGTCGAACCGGCGACGCTTGCCATCCGGGAACGCTTTCCGCAAGAGGAAGGAGAGACGGACCGCGCCTGGAAGTCGGCGACTCGCGCCAAGGCGCTGGACTTGCTGCGGGGGCTCTTGCCCGCCGGCGCGCTCACGAACCTCGGTCTGTTCGGCAACGGCCGCGCCTTCGAGTACCTGATCACGAAGATGGCGGCGCACGAGCTGCCCGAATGCCGGCGGCTCGCGACCGACCTGCACCACGAGCTGTCGTTGGTGATCCCCGCGTTCGTCCGCCGGGCCCTGGACGACAAGTACGGAATGCCCGCCGCCGAGCGCATCAAGCAAGCGCGCGACCGGGTGGCAAGGCAGACTCCCTCCCTGCTCGCCGGGGAGGGCCGGGGTGGGGGTCTCCGCCCAAGCGTTAGCCTGGTCGACTTCGATCCCGAGGCCGAGAGAAAGGTCGTCGCGGCAGCACTCTTCCCCCACTCGAACGCGCCACTGGCGGAGCAAAGCGGCGACCCTGCCGCGGTGCTCGACGCCCTGCTTGCCGACCGCGCCAACCGCCGCCAGCGCGTGCCCCGCGCCCTCGAGCACGCGCAATACGAGTTCGAGATCGTCGCGAATTTCGCCGCCTACCGGGACCTGCACCGCCACCGCATGCTCACCCAGGACCGCCAGCTCTTAGGCACGGGGCTCGGCTACGACGTGCCGCCTGGACTGGGCGAGCTGGGGATGGATTCCCGATTCGTGAGCGCCGTCGAGGCAGCGGCGGCGGTGCACGGGCGCCTGGAGAAAGAGGTCGGGCCCGCACTGGCCCAGTACGTCGTCCCGCTGGCCTTCCACGTCAGGTGGTACTTCCGGGCCAACCTGCGCGAGATCTACCACCTGTGCGAGCTGCGGACAACCCCGCAAGGCCACGCCGACTACAGGTGGGTGGCGCAGGAGATGTTCCGCCGGGTCGCCGAGGTCCACCCGAGGCTGGCGGCCTACGCGCGGTTCGTCGATCTTGGGCCGGGCGACGAGCTGGAGCGCCGCAAGGCCGAGCGCCGGATCGACGCGAAACTGAGCGCAATCAATCGTCTGGTGCGATAGCATCACACGGCCGGAGAGAGTGGTATGGACGGACAAGCGCGCGGTCCTGAGCGTCGCAGCGGTACCGACAGGCGGACTGGCCTCGATCGGAGATTTGGCGAGCGCCGCGACCCCGAGCGAGCCGGTGCCACCCGACGGACCGTCCACCCCTTCGACAGGCGCGTCGCCGAGCGTCGCTTTCTGGAACGTCGCTCTCACTGGCCCGAGCCGCAGGCTTACTAAAGACCTCCGCGGCGTTGGCCCGTCCGGCCCTGATCGTCCACGGCGGCGCCGGACCGGTCCCTGACTCCGAGCGACAGCTGCGCCAGGACGCCGTCGACCGCGCCCGCGATGCCGGCTGGTCGCGAATCGGGGGTGGCGCGCTCCCCGCAGCCGTGGCGGCGGTCCGCCACATGGAGGACGAGCCCCTTCTCAACGCCGGGATCGGCGCATGTCTCAACAGCGACGGCGAGGTCGAGCTCGACGCCGGTGTGATGCTCGGAGCCGACCTGAGCGTGGGCGGGGCGGCGTGCCTGCGCGACGTGCGTCACCCGGTCGACCTCGCGGTGGCCGTCATGGAAGATGGGCGCCACGTCTTGCTCGCGGCAGCCGGCGCGTCGCGTTTCGCGCGCGAACATGGGATCGAGATGGCGGACCCGGCGATCTTCATCACCGACCGCAAGCGTCAGAAGCTGTTAGAGGGCGCCGACACGGTGGGCGCGGTGGCTCGGGACGCCGAAGGCCATCTCGCGGTGGCGGTATCGACCGGGGGCAGGACGGGCAAGCTTCCCGGGCGCATCGGCGACTCGCCGATTCCAGGCGCGGGGTTTTACGCGGACGACCGCTTCGGCGCCGTGTGCGGCACGGGCTTGGGAGAGGCCTTTATCAGGTTGGGTCTCGCGCGTTTGATGATCATCGAGCTGCAGCATGGGATGGACGCGGCATCCGTCGCCAAAGGTGCGATCGACTATCTGGGCAAGGCCATGCAGGCGTCGGGCGGCGTGATCGTGATTCCGCGGGACGGCTCGCCGCAGGCAGCGTTCAACACGCCGGCGATGCCCTGGGCGATGGCCGAGTAGTTGGCGGACTCCGGCAACGCCGGCGAGCTTGTCGCTCTCGCCCTGAAACGCGCTGGGGTCAGCCACCTGTTCACCTTGAATGGCGGGCATATCTGGCCGATCCTCACGGGCGCGACCGAGCACGGCATCCGGATCATCGACGTGCGACACGAACAGTCCGCGGCGTTCGCGGCCGAGGGTTGGTCCAAGGTGACGCGGGAGTGCGGTGTTGCCGCCGTGACCGCGGGGCCCGGCGTCACCAACTCGGCGACCGCGTTGGCCCAGGCCCTCGGTAACGACAGCCCGATGTTCGTGATCGGAGGCCGCGCGCCGGTCGCGCGATGGGGCATGGGCTCACTGCAGGAGATGGATCACGTCGAGGTCGTACGCAGCCTGACCAGGAAAGCGCTGACGCTAACGTCCGCTGACGATGCCTACGCTGCCGCCGCGGAATGCGTGCGCACGGCGCTGAGCCGCCGCACCGGTCCCGTCTTCATGGACATCCCGATCGATGTCTTCTTTGGTGCGGCGGACCTGCCTGAAGCTACCGAGCATCTGACTGTCGACCCCGGTCCCCCGCCTGACCCGAGGCAGATCGCCGACGCCGCGCGACAGATCCGCGATGCGGAGCGGCCGGTGGTGGTGGCGGGCGGCGGTGTGTGGTGGGCGCACGCCGAGGACGAGCTGCGCGCACTGGTCCAAGGCGGCCAGTTGCCGCTGGTGGTAAATGGGATGGCGCGCGGGATGCTGCCGCCATCGCACCCTCTGTTTTTCTCCCGTGCGCGCTCACAGGCTCTACGCGAAGCCGACGTCGTGGCCGTGATCGGGGCGCGCCTCGACTTCCGGCTGAACTTCGGTCAGCCACCCGTTTTCGGCGACCAGACCCGCTTGATTCACATCGACGTGGATCGCGCGCCGATCGCTTGCCGCTTGAAAACGGCGCTCGGAGAGTTGGCATCGTCGGTGAATGGGAGGCGGGACGCCGGCACCTGGCTACAAACGTTGCGAGCGACCGAGATCGCCGCGCGCGCTCGCGATGAGGCAATGACGAAAAGCGACTCGGTACCCATCCATCCGGCGCGGCTGGTGGCTGAGGTCGATCGCTTCGCCGATCCCGAGGCGATCCTGGTGGGCGACGGGGGGGACTTCGTGTCGTTTGCCGGCCGCCTGATCGAGCGCGAGAAGCCTGGACTGTGGATCGACCCGGGTCCCTTCGGATGTCTCGGATCAGGCCCTGGCTACGCGCTGGCGGCGAAGCTGGCACGGCCCGACCGGCAGGTCATCCTCTTGTCCGGCGACGGCGCGTTCGGGTTCTCGGCGATGGAGTTCGACACCATGGTCCGGCACCGGATCCCGGTCGTCTGCGTTGTCGGCAACAACGGCATCTGGGCGCTGGAGAAGCACCCGATGCAGAGCATGCTCGGCGTCAGCATTGCGGTGGACCTCGGGCCGGCGACCCGCTACGACAAGGTGGTCGAAGCCCTCGGCGGGCACGGCGAGCTTGTCGAACGACCTTCGGACATCCGGCCCGCGCTGGAGAGGGCGTTCCAGTCGGGACTGCCGGCTTGCATCAACGTGATTTGCGATCCAGACGCGGAATATCCGCGATCATCAGTGCTGATGTGAGCGCCGCCCAACCCGCGCAAAAGGGAGGACGGCCCCCCGCGTTCAAAAGGCAACATGAGCAGCACTGATCTCAAGCCCGTGGTGGAGGCTGACGAATGGCGCACCGCCCAGGCGCAGTTCGACGAGGCCGCCGAGCTGATCCGGCTCGAGCCGTGGCTGCGCGAGGTCCTCCGTGAGGTGCAGCGCGAGTTCACCTGTCATTTTCCGGTCAAGCTCGACAACGGCCACACGCGCGTCTTCACCGGTTATCGCGTGCAGCACAACATCAACCGCGGACCCGCGAAGGGTGGCATCCGGTACCACCCCGACGTGTCGCTCGACGAGGTCAAGGCGCTCGCCATGTGGATGACATGGAAATGCGCCGTGGTCAACATCCCGTTCGGCGGCGCCAAGGGCGGGATCATCGTCAACCCCCGCGAGCTGTCGCTGAACGAGCTCGAGCACATGACGCGGAGGTTCGCGACGGAGATCTCGATCCTGATTGGCAGCGATCGCGACATCCCCGCCCCAGACGTCAACACCGACGGACAGACGATGGCGTGGATCATGGACACGCTTTCGATGCACCTCGGTTACTCGGCGCCGGCCTCAGTGACGGGAAAGCCCCTGGAGGTCGGGGGATCGGCGGGACGCATCGAGGCGACGGGGCGTGGGGTGACGATCTGCGCGGTCGCCGCGCTCGAGCACCTTGGCCGCGCGCCTCATCAGACGAAAGTCGCGGTGCAGGGATTCGGCAACGTCGGGAGCATCAGCGCCAAATTGCTGGAGGAGGCTGGGTGCACCGTGGTCGCTGTCTCGGAGGACTACGGCGGCATCTACAACCCGCTCGGGCTGTCGATCAAGAAGGTGCTCGAGTACCGCGCGCGAGAGAAGACCTTGAAGGGATTTCCTGGTGCGCAGGAGATCGGCAACCAGGAGCTGCTGACGGTGGAGTGCGACTTGTTGGTGCCCGCCGCGATCGGCAACCAGCTCACATCGCGCAACGCCCGCGACGTGAAGGCGAAGCTGATCGTCGAGGGGGCCAACGGGCCGACGACGCCGGAGGCGGACGCGATCTTTCGCGAGCGCGGGGTGTTCCTGGTGCCGGACATCCTGGCCAACGCGGGCGGCGTCACGGTTTCGTACTTCGAGTGGGTGCAGGACCTGCAGTCGTTCTTCTGGTCCGAGCACGAGGTGAACCAGAAGCTAAAGGCCATCCTCACGCGCGCGTTCAACGAGGTGCTGAAGACCCACCTGGAGCGGAAGCTGGACATGAGGATGGCGGCTTACGTGCAAGCGGTGTCCAGGGTGGCGGGCGCGACGAGGGAGCGCGGCCTCTACCCCTGAAGGCTTATCCGCGACCGCCGGCGGTCGCGGGGAATTGGTCGTCGGGAATCCCGCGAGCGCCGGCACTCGCTGAATTGACGTGCGGCTCAGCCAGCATCGCTCGGACTTGACTTACTACCGAATCGGGGTTTCCGAGAACATCCGCGCCGGTGAAGCGAAGCAGACGGACGCCGGCATTGAGCAACCTGTTCTGGCGCCGGTTGTCCTCCGCGAGGGCATCTCGGTGAAAGCGTCCGTCGTATTCGATGCCCAGCCGGTGTTGCTCGTAATAGAGATCAGGGCGGCCTACGAACCGACGCCAACGGTCATGGATCGACACCTGTGCCTTTGGCCGAGGCAGTCCGCCAAGGACGAGGACCATGCGCAGTCGCGTCTCCATCGGGGACTCCGTGGCGGGCTCGACGAGAGCGAGGACACGGCGCAGATTTCGGGCCCCTCGGCGGCCGGCATTCGCGCCGGCCCAGGCGACGAGTTGATGGAGCTTGACTCGGCGGTCGTGCAAGGCGGCGTCGGCGATAACCACAGCCTCGACAAGACTGAGACGGGCGCAAACCTCACCCAGGGTGCGGACGATGGAGGTGGCAGGCATGCCTCGAACCTGGACGACATCAGCCTTGCTCAGTGCAGAGCGGCGGACCGCGATGCCGGCGCGGGCCGACACCCCCGCGTCTTCACAAACCGTCGCTTCGATGGGGTTGCAGGGAACGACGTCGATCCCATGCAGCCATGCCGCCGTAAGGCCGGAGAATGCCGCCCCACTGGGGAGCCGCCGCTTCGCGGCCACGAGTTGGTGCATCGGCTCTCCGCTCAGACCGGCCCACAGGTAGGTCGACGGCCCGATTCGCGTCCAGCTCGCTCCCTCGAGATGCCACCGGTTGAGACCCGCGTGCCTGGCCTCGTCCACCGTGAAAGGGCCGCGCTGCAATCTCGGCGGCACGTGAGCCTTGCGCCCCATGGAAGCAAGCATCCAGCGCTGCGGCTCGGACGACAACGCTGTCTGTTAAGGCGTGGCCGAAATCCGCGAGCGCCGGCGCTCGCGGACAATTCGCGCACCAGAAGCCCGCGACCGCCGGCAGTCGCGGTGTATTTAGATTTCGCGGCGGCGGAAGCTCGCGATGCTCAGCGTCAGCACGATCGCGAACCACGCGATCACCCATGCGAGAAACGACAAGGGAGGTGGATCGGTGGCGGCAAACGGATTGGCGCGTCCCGCCGTGCCCAGCGCGCGCATGGCGGCGATGAACGTGTCGGGTTCCATCGCGTAGATCGCACCGCGCCACAGCCCATCTGACGGCAGCAGGAGATGGCTGACGATGCCGACGTTCTCGAGCGCCTGGTTCTGCAGGCCGGTTCCGATGTCTCCGACAACCCCGGCGATCCACGCTATGAGCCACGCGGCGAGCGCGATCACGCCGGCCGTGATGCCCGACAAGCGCGTCGACAGCAACAGGCCGAGCGACAGGAGGATGAGTCCCTCAGCCGCGACATACATCAGAAGCTCGACGGGATGCGGCGGCATGTAGCCCGTCGCCCAGTCGACGGCGGCGAGCTCGAGGGTTCCCGCGAATGCCGCATAGATGGCCACCAGCACCGCAAGCCCGAGCCACTTCCCGATCACGACCTCGCTGCGCCGGACGGGCCGAGCAAGCATCGACAGAAGCAGACCGCTTTCCACCTCGGCCGAGATCAACGGCCCCGCCACCACCGCCGCGCTCAACGCGAGGACGCCGCTGAACATGAACGTGATGACGATCAGTAGCTGGGACGTTAACAGCGCAACCTGGTCCGGCGGAAGCGGAGTGCCGTCGCTGCGGGTCACAGTCGTGATCTTGTTGAAGCCCCACGCGGAAAACCCGACCACGAGCAGGGTCAGAACGAGAAGCGCGAGGAGCAGCCGCCGGCGCGAGGATTCCTGGATCGTCAGACGCGCGATGACGAGAAACGGAGGCACTACTTCTCTTCGTCCTCGAGCAGCTGGAGGAAGCGATCCTCGAGCGTCTGGTGGCGAGGCGCCACCTCGTATACCCGGCCGCCCATGGCGACGATCGAGGAGACGAGCTCGGGCACGCGCCCGGCATCGAGGCTTGCGAAGGTGAGGCTGTCGCCCTCGTCGTCGAGCCGGCCGAAGCCCGACAGCTTGTTTTTATCGGCCTGGGTCAGGCCCGTCACCCGTACACGGACCGTGGTCCCGCTCAGCAGGTCGTCCATCGTCCCCGACGCGATGACCCGGCCGTGGTCGACGACCGCGACGCGGTCGCAGACCTGCTCCACCTCGCTCAAAAGGTGAGAGTTGAGAAAGACTGCCGTGCCGCGCGACGCGAGCCCGCGGATGACCTCGCGCACGTCATGCCGTCCCACGGGGTCGAGCGCTGAAGTTGGCTCATCCAGGAAAACGAGCTCGGGCTCTCCCAGCAGCGCGGCCCCGAGTCCGAGGCGCTGCTGCATGCCTTTCGAGAAAGTGCCGATCTTGTCGTTCGCCCTGTCGGTGAGACCGACGGTGTCGAGCACGGTGCGGATCTCGTCCTTCCAGCTAGATCGTGGCAGGGGCGCCAGCTCGCAGTGCAGCGCAAGGACCTCGGCGGCGGAAAGCCAGGCCTGGTAGCGAAACAGCTCCGGCAGGTAGCCGATGCGCCGGCGCGCCCCAAGGTCGCCGAGCCTCTTGCCGAGAAGCCAGCCCTCGCCCGAGGTCGGAGTGAGAAGTCCGAGGAGCAGTTTCACAGCCGTCGTCTTGCCGGCGCCGTTGGGGCCGAGAAATCCGAACACCTCGCCGCGCGGCACCGTCATGGAAAGTCCGGCGAGCGCAACGGTGCGGCCAAAGCGCTTCGTCAGCTCGACCGTCTTGACGGCGGGGGTACCGGCGGCCACCTCGTCGAAGGCAGCCGCCTCTGGTTTTTCCGCTACCTCAGCCACTCCGCTCAGGCTAACGGCGCTTGGCTACTTGAGGTTATTCGCGATGTCGATGGCGTCCGACTGCTTGATGCTGCCGGCGACCACGTAGACCGAACCGTTCTTGACCCAGACCACGCCGGAGCCGACTCCTGTGTTATCGCCCAGCGCGACTCCCTCCACGCCCTGGACGTTGACCGGGGTGGACGTTGCGTACTCGATGGGGACCGGGATCAGGAGCGTTGTGCTCGGATCGCCAATCGCCTTGATCGCGTTCTTCAGCTGGTCCGAGATCCCGGGCTGAGCCAGGATGTAGTCCTCGAGCTGCTGCGCGGTGACTTGCGTCGACGTCACCTTCGGTGATGCGGACTTCGCGATGATCAGCTGCGGGAGGTTGATCTGGTCGGTGGACGACCCGGTCGTGGGCTTGTTCATGTTGCCGTAGATCTCTCCGACCGCCGGACCGACCGTGATCGTCAAGGTCGCGCCATCCATCTCGGCCGGCAACGTCGGCGGCGTCTGGCCCTTGGCCGCGGCAGCGGCGGCCGCCTTGGCCGCGCTGAACGTGAAGGTCGCCTGGGCCTCCGACATCCCGCCATACGTGACAGTCGTCGACACGCCGGCCGGAAGCTGCGCCACCACAGGCGGCTGCATGCCGCCGGCGATCGCCGCCGCGTCGGCGGCGCTGGTGGTCGCCTGGAGCTGTGGCTCCTTGGTCCAGGTCACCGTGCCGTAGTCGGCGAGCTGGGACAGCGCCTGGATGTCGGCGACTGTGATCGGCACGGTCTTCACCGTCGTCGGCTGGAAGAAGAATCCGCCGGCCGCGAAGGCAACGACGACGAGCGCCGCCGCGGCGACCGCCGCCACGAACGCCAGCGTCAGCGGACGCGTGCGGGGCGGGAGGAAGGGAAGCCGAAGTCCGAGCGCCGGCTGGGCTTTGGGCACGCGCATCACGGTTTCGAACGCGCGGCCGACGTCGACTCGCGCCTCCGGCACGGCGAGAAGGGTTGCGATAGAGCTGGCGTCGTCCGAGATGGTCTTGAACCGCGCCTGGCATTCCGCGCAGCCGTCGAGATGAGCCGCGTCGGCACCCGCTTTCGCATCGGGGTCGTCGACCATCCGGCGCAGGGTTCCGTCAGTTAGGTGTGCCACGAGTGACCTCCTTGCGCAGCGTGTCTTCCGCGCGTCTCAACAAAGTTCCGATCTGACTGATGCCGACGCCGAGCGCCTGCGCGACCTCGGCGTAGCTCAGCCCGCCCGCGCGCAGCACGAGCACAGCGGCAGGCTTGGGCGCCATGCGCCCGAGCGCTTCGCGCACCCGCCGCCGGTCCTCATCCATTTCCAGCTGCTTTTGCGGGTCGAGCGTCCGCTCGCCTTCCTCGATGGCCTGCGCAAACTCGCGCTTCTGGCGGCGCCGAGCCCCGCGCAGGCGATTCAGCGAGGAGTGAGCGGCGGCCCGGTGCAGCCAAGCCGGTGCGTAGTCGGCCGACGCGGAGTGCAGGCGGTGGAAATCGATGAACACTTCTTGGGCCACGTCCTCCGCCTCGTGCGGATCGGCGAGGACGCGGTTGGCGATCCCGACGACGCGCCCGTATTCGGCTGTGAAAAGGGCTTGGAACGCATCGTCGTCAGTGCGAGCGGCGGTCATGTGGCGCGCACCGAGGTTTATGCCCACTACACATCAAGCACCGCCGATCTCCCAAATGTGGCGCCGTGGTGGCCACTAACCGGCGAGCGACTTACGGCGGCGCGAGCTGCGCGAGATCTCGTCTTCGATGATGCCGAAGTCCGCCCGCGGCAACGCGTGGATGTGACCCTGGAACGCAAGCGTCCAGTGCTCGGGCGGCCACTTCCGCACGTAGTCGAGCCGGTAGGCGATCTCCTTGGCCGGGACCCAGTCGACCTCCTCCAGCACGACGTCGGCGCGGATGTGGACCCGCCACGGGTAGTCTTCGTCGCGCCTCGCGCTGCGCCAGATCGGGGTGTGGTCCTCATACATCGGCGAAGCGACGGTGACGGTCGCGGCGAAGCCCATGCGGCCGGTCACGTAATAGAGGAGGCGGTCGCCCACGCGCATCGTTTCGACGCGCCTGCGGTGGCGGCTCTTCAGGCCCTGAATCGAGAACCCGTGTTCCCGCGTCTTGCGAAAGTTGTCCGGCGAGCTGACGACCATCCAGTACTGGGCGGTCCGTCCGCCACCCGACTTGCGCTTCCGCCTCGAGCGACCGGATTTGGCCGGAGCTTGCGGATCGGTCTGGGCAGTCCCTGGAGCGTCCGTCACGGACGGAAGATTACTTACCGTTCGCGCCGGCCGGGCGCACTGGGCCCAAATCCTGCGGCTCGGGGAGCAGCGCGCTCAGGTTGCGGATCTGGCCTATGTGGCCCATCTCATGCCGAGCCACCAGACGGCAGACCTCGAGCAACGTCATCTCGCCCCCCCGCGGATCGGTGATCGTGCGGTCCCATTCCGATTTGCCCCAACCGTGGAGGAGGTCGACGGTGCGGCGCCGCACCCGTGCGAAATCCTCGAGTGTCTCCTGGAGCGGACGGTCCAGCTCCTCATCGTGCCCGGGGTCGATCGCCGCTCGAACATCGGCAGTCCTCTGGCCATCGAGGTGCGCGTGCCGGAGCAGGCCGTCGACGCGCGGCGCCGAGTCGACCAGGTGAGCGATCAGGCCGCCGAGGGTCGGGAATGCAGGGCCGTGCCGGTAGCGAAGGCGAGCTTCGTCAAGCCAGTAGACGAGGTCGCTGGTCCGTTCAGGCACCGAGCTCAGGAGCAGCACGACGTCCGCGCTGGACATCTCCTCTTGCAGTTCCATCGACTAAAGGTTAGACGGCCCTCAAAACCGCGCCCGCGGATTCAATGAGCCGGGCCGCGAATCCCGAGCCGCAACGAGTGAAGTCGCATACTCGATGCGGTGGACAACGTCCAGGCCGCGTGTGACAACTGTGGCAAGGAGCTGATCGCGGGCGCCGCCTACTGCGAGAGATGCGGCGCGCGGACCCGCCGGGCCAGGCGGCTCGTGAGGCTGGCGATACGGGTCGAGCTCGTCTTCTTCCTGGCGGTGGTCGCGATGGTCGCGGCCTTCGTCTGGGTCTACGCCTTCCAGAAATAGCCAACTCCTCCCCATTGACGGCGGCCCCCACGCCGAAGGCGCGGGGACGGTCTGGGCGAAGCCCGGCGGAGGCGCCGGCTATCTCCGGTAGATCGCTCTCCCCTCGACCTCGTCCTTGTTCAGCCGCTTGTTGAGGTGCAGGCCCTCGAGCACGAACTCGATGACCGACGCGCGCACCTCGGGGCGGTCGGGGAGGCTCAGCCTCTTCAGCGCCGCCGCCAGCTCGGGCACCTCACCGATCGCGCGCGTGTAGGCGCGTGCCGGAATGTTCTCGCCTACCTCGAGCATCGCGCCTTCCTCAAAGCGCGACACGATGCCTTCGAACTGAGAGGCTGAGAAATGACGGCTGAACACGGAGCTGATGGCGCCACGCTCCAGGCGACCAAGCACCTGCTCTTCCTTGCCCTCGTCGAGGGCCTCGATCTCCACGCGACCCGCGGTCGAAGACGCGAGAAATGCGAGGTCGGTGATGCGAGGCACCGCCAACGCTTCACCGAGACGGGCGGCGCGGCGGACCGCGTTGCTCGCGAGGTTCTCGACGTTCGCGATGGACATGCGCACCGACACACCAGATGACTGCGAGATGTGCGGACTTCGGCGAGCGAGGTGCGTGAGCTCGGCGACGACCTCCTTCATAAAGGAAGGAACGATGAGCTCGAAATCTTCGGGCACCGCATGACGCTCGGCCTCCATGATCTGCATCTCTTCACTGATGCTCAGCGGATAGTGCGTGCGTACCTGTGAGCCGAAGCGATCCTTGAGCGGCGTGATGATGCGGCCGCGCGACGTGTAGTCCTCGGGGTTCGCGCTGGCGATGACGAACAGATCGAGCGGCAGCCGCACGCGGTAGCCGCGGATCTGGACGTCCTTCTCTTCCATGATGTTGAGCAGGCCGACTTGAATGCGCTCAGCGAGGTCGGGCAACTCGTTGATGCCGAAGATGCCCCGGTTCGTGCGCGGCAGCAGGCCGTAGTGGATGGTCAGCTCGTCGGCTAGATAGCGGCCTTCAGCCACCTTGATCGGGTCGACCTCGCCGATCAGGTCTGCGATGGAGATGTCGGGCGTAGCAAGCTTCTCGCCGTAGCGTCGATCCCGGCCGACCCACGCAATCGTGACCTCATCCCCTTCCTGTTCGACCAGGTCGAGGCAGCGGCGGCAGATCGGATCGTACGGGTGATCATTGATCTCGCAGCCGGCAATGACCGGCACCACCTCGTCGAGAAGGCTGACAAGGGATCGCATGATGCGACTCTTGGCCTGGCCCCGCTCGCCGAGCAGGATCACGTCGTGCCCTGATATGACCGCGTTGGCGAGCTGCGGCAGCACCGTGTCGTCGTAACCGACGATGCCCGCAAGGAGCGGTTCTCCCGCTCGCAGTCGGGTAAGGAGATTGCGGCGCATCTCCTCCTTGACCGTTTCGCGCTTATGCCCGCTCGCACGCAGCTCCGCGATCGTCTGGGGTCGGGCGGCGCTCACCACCCTTGCACTATAGACAAGGGATCAGCATCTCCTGTCTCGTTGCTCACAGGTTTCACTTTCCAACGCAGTTAGACTGACCGGGCGTTTTGACTGAATCGATTCGCGCGCGCTACGAGGGGGCACACGACGACGGGCGGCCGCTGCTGGGCGGACACCGCGGCAACCCCGCGGAGCATCCGGAGAACACGATGCGCTCGTTTCGCTCCGCCATCGCCGCCGGGTGCGACCTGATCGAGTGCGACGTGCACCTCTCGTCCGACGGGCGACTCGTGGTCATCCACGACCACACGCTGGAACGGACCACCAATGGCAAGGGGCTGGTCCGCGACCACACTGCCGCCGAGCTGCGCAAGCTCGACGCCGGCGAAGGGGAGAAGATCCCGCTCCTCCAGGAGGTCGTCGAGCTGGCCCTCGGCAAGGTCGGGCTCGTGATCGAGATCAAGCAGGTGCCCGCGCTGTACCCGGGGCTCGAGGAGAAGCTCCTCAACATGCTGCGCCAGCTCGGCGCGATGTCCGAATGCGCGGTCGTCTCGTTCAATCACGCCGCGATCCACGAGCTGCGCAAGATGGAGCCGGCGCTGCAGCTGGGCATCATCGAGGGCGCCCGCCCGATGCATCCTGGAAGGATGCTGCGCGAGGCCGGCGCGGACGTCTACTCGCCGCACTGGGGCGCCGCAGATCCGCAGGTCGTCCAGGAGGTGCACGCAGCGGGCGGCGCGGTTGGCGTGTGGCCGGTCGACGACGACACCGCCGTTGCCTGGTGCAAGTGGTCCAAGCCCGACTCGATCTTCACCAACCGGCCCAAGGAGATCGGCGCCGCGCTGCGCAACTGGGCCGTCGTGTAGACCCGTTACAGGGGCCCCCGGCGCGGCGTTGGCTCAAATAGCGTGCGCTTCCATACCATGAACCGGCCGTGCAGGCCGACCGGCCCCCATTCGAAGACCTCTACCGGGAATATCTCGGTCGCATCTACGCGTACATCCGGGCGCAGGTCGGCGCGGCCGCCGACGCCGAGGACGTCACCGCGCAGGTCTTCATGAACGCGTACCAGGCCTACGCGCGCTTCGAGCCTCGCAACACCACGCCTGCGGCGTGGCTGTTTAGGATCGCCCGCAACGCGACCCTCGACCACTTTCGGGCGCACGGCCGAAGGGAGCGCTTGCGACGGACCATCGAGCACCAGCCGATGGCGGAGGAAGACCCCGCCGGCCAGGCCGAAGACCGGATCCGCTACCGGGCGTTGCTGGGCCAGGTCGCGCAGCTGCCCGAGCGGCAGCGCGACGCGATCGCGCTTCGTCATTCTGGTCTCAGCTTCGATGAGGTCGGCACGTTGATGGGGTGCAGCGAGGACGCAGCCAAGATGCTTTACCACCGCGCCCTGAAAGCGTTGAAGGACGCGGTACAGAGAGAAGGCGTGTGAGCGAGCAAGACGAGGACCTCGAGCTGCAGGCGCTGCGGCGCGAGCTGGATGACGCTTTCGCCACCACGCGGCCGCGCGTCGGGTTTGACGACGAGCTATGGCTCCGCATGCAAGCGAAGCGGCCGTTTTCGACTCGCGTCCGCGATGCGTTCGGGGGACTGTTCCAGGGCATCCGCGAGGTGCCCGCCGTGCCGATGGCCGCCGTGGCCGGCGTGCTGGTCGTCGTCCTCGGAGTCGGGATCTTCGCCTACAGCGGGATCGGTCGCGGCGGCGGGAGTACCGCGACGATGGGAGCCAACGCGCCTGGCAACGACGCTCGCGGCAACACGAACCTTGCGGCCGGAGCGTTCGGTCCCGTTCCTGCACCCGGCATCAGTGCGACGCCGAAGGGCGTCGAGCAGGCCCCACCACTTGCCAGTCAGGCATCGGGAGAGTATGCGGGCCCGGCAACGTTCGTTTGGAGCGGCAAGTTCGACCTCGCCATGTCGACCGCCCCCGTCTATCGGTACCAGGAGCCGTCGACCAACGCTGCGGATCAATTCGCGACCGCGCTCGGGGCTGCGTTGCAGGGCCGGCCGCAGGGTCTACTGGGTTCCTACTCCGCCACGACGTACACGCTGAAGGTGCGCGGAACGGTCGAGTCGCCGCCTCTCAGCCCGGCGTACTTCATCCTCGCCAATGTCTCGATGCCTGAGATCGACGCGGCCGGCGCGGGACCGCAGGACCTCGCGGCGATCTTTCTTGCGCAGCACAGCCTGCTTCCCCAGTGGACGTACACGGTGTCGGTGGACAGCCGCGGCAACCCTGTCAAGGTGATCTTCGAGAGGCAGTTCGACGTGCCGGGGTACGCCGGGGCGCATCTCGTCGACAGCAATGGAATCCGTTACGGGCTCGAGGTCGACCTCAACGAACACCGTCCGGTGTTTGTGCAGGGCCTGTTGCCGGTGAGCCTCGAGAGCGCGACGTACAGGATTATCTCGGCCGACCGGGCGATCCGGCTGGCGACAGCGCCCAGCACCAACGAGACCGGGGGTTCGGTGCCCACCGTCCAGCTGAAGCAGGCGGAGCTCGTCTATGTCCTCGCCACGGCGGGCGACCACAGCTTTTACGAGCCAGCGTTTCTCTTCTCCGGTACCCTCCAGGTCAACAGCGTGACGATGACAAGGCACGTGCTCATACCGGCGGTGGATCCTTCGCAGCGAACGCCGTAGTCCTCACGGTCGGCCATTCGACCCGGTCGCTCGACGAGTTCACCGAGCTGCTGACCCACCATGGCGTCGGACTGCTCGTCGACGTGCGTACGGTGCCCGCCTCGCGGCGGATGCCGCATTTTTCGAAGCCGGCGCTGGAGCGCTCGCTGCCGCAGCGGGGGATTCGCTACCTGCACATGCCGGAGCTGGGAGGCCTTCGCAAGCCGAAAGCCGATTCGATCAACACGGGCTGGCGCAACGTTGGCTTTCGCGGTTATGCGGACTACATGCAGACGGACGAGTTCTGGAATGGGGTGGAGCGGCTCATGAGTGTTCCCATCCGACCGGGCCGATTTGCGCCCGGGTCACCTTCCCCGGCAAGTGGGGAAGGAAAGGCGATCATGTGCGCGGAGGCTGTGCCGTGGCGCTGCCATCGTTCGCTTATCTCCGACGCCCTCATCGTCCGAGGCGTCGAGGTGAGGCACGTCACGAGTCGCTCCAAGCCCGAGCGACACACCCTGACACTGTTCGCGCGGGTTCAGGACGGGCGCATCACCTACCCACCGCCGGATACACTCCCGCTCTGAGGGGAATGGGCAAGAAACAGGTGCGCCAGGTGCGCCAGCAGATGCGTAAAGTTCAGCCCAAGCAGGCTGCTTCCAATGCGCAGGGCGCAACCCGTAAGCAGCGCGAGCGATACGTCCAGTCCGGCGGCATGTTGCAGGGTTACGCGCCCGAGTACGTGGTCCGGATCGGATACATCTCCGTCGCGGTGGCGGTGGTGTGCCTGCTCATCGTCGCGGCGCTGCTCATCTTCCTGCCGCCTATCTACGGTTGGCCCGTCGCCGCGGCGGCGTCGATTGCGTGGCTGCTGCCGATCGCGCTTCTGGCCACCTTCGTCGGGCCGGGTTTTCGGCTTGCGCTGAAAGACAGGCGCACGGAGCCGAGGCTGGTCCAGGGTCAGCTGGTCGGCGCGAGCTCGGTGAGCACCTCGATGGGTCTCGGCATGCTGATGGTGCAGACCCGCGGCGGGGTGGAGCAGTACCTCGTCCCGCCTGCGCGCCTGAAGCAGGTGCCGGGCAACCAGGTCAACGTCGTGCTCACGGTCACGCCGCACCTCAAGCACGTGAAGTCAGTCGGTGTGATGGGACAGCGCATGGTGGGCCGCGTAGAGCCTCCCGTCCCGACTGTGATGCGTCGCCTCCAGCTGCTGCCTTTGCTCACGCCGCTCGCGCTGGCGCTCGCCGCGGTGATCGGCGACGACGCCGTCGCCCTGGCCCCGATCTCGCCTCCCGCCTTGCACGCGGGCCTGGCCGTGCTGGCCGGGGCGGTGCTGGCGGCGGCGGTCTACGGAGTCTCGTATCTGCTGCAGCGCCGGATGATGGAAGAGGTGCAGGCGCTGGTCCCGCGCACGTAGGCGTCGTCTAGGAAGCTTTTTCGGGCTCCGGTTTCTCGGCTTCGACCTCGACTTTGTCTTCGTGCGCCGCCGGGGTGCCCAGCAAAGGCGGGGCCTTGATCGATGAGGCGTTGTCGCCGATCAAGCGCTTGCGCTCGGGGTAGGCCGCGATCAGCAGCAAGCTGAAGGCGAGGCCGAAGATCACCGGCCCCAGGTGAAAGCCTTTGCCGTGAATCGCCGAGACGATCTCGAAGACGAGCACGATCAGCCCGTACAGGATGCCGCCCCGCACCCAGGCGACCGATCCCGCCGGGTTGAACGCCGCAATGATCAGCCCGATGCCGAGTACGGCTGCAGCCGCCGACCCGTTGGTACCGACCTGCTCGTCGATCGATTTGAACGACGCGACCAGGATGGTGCCCACGGCTCCGCCGAGCAGGCCGATGCCCATGAGCAGCATCCCGATCCGCAGGATCAGCGGTCTCACGCCCGCGACTCTATATGCCCGATACCCGCTTAGTCACGGTTTAGACTCGATTCATGGCTGACGTTCACATCACCCCGGAAGGCCTTGAAGCTGTCCAGAAAGAGCTGGACGAGCTGATCTCGCACAAGCGGCCTTCAATCGTGGCCAAGATCAAGGCCGCGCGCGAGCTGGGAGACCTCTCGGAGAACTTCGAGTACCACGCTGCGAAGAACGAGCAGGGGATGATGGAGGCTCGGATCAATGAGCTCGAGGCCATCATCAAGAACCACGTGATCATCGAGGCCCGCACCGAAAAAGGCATCGTGGGGATGGGCAGCACAGTGCGCTTCGCGGAGGACGGCGCCGACGAGGAGAAGTACCGGATCGTCGGCCCCGCGGAGGCGGACCCCAAGGCAGGTCGGGTCAGCTATGAGTCGGCGCTGGGCAAGGCGCTGATCGGTCACCGCGTCGGCGACGAGGTCGACATCAACACGCCTGGCGGCAGGTACAGCGTCACCATCAAAGGCATTGAGTAAGTCGATCGCCACCGCCACGCCGCTTTCGGATCTGCGGCGGTGGATGATGAACCGCCACCTCGACGCGCTCTACATCACGCGGCCCGTCTCCATCGCGTACTTGACGGGCCTGGAAGCGAACCCGCACGAGCGCTTGATGGCGCTTGCCGTGCGCGGCGAAGGAGCCACACTCATCGTGCCCGCGCTCGAAGAGGAGAGGGCGCGCGGGCGGGCGACGAATGCCGACGTCGTGGCGTGGCGCGACGGAGAAGATGCCTACGAGTTGGTGACTCGTGAACTCGCTGGGTTCACCGAGGTCGGCGTCGAGAAAGACCACCTGAGCCTGCACGCCGCGGAGGTGATCACATCGCGGACCAGCGTAAGCGAGCTCGTAGACGTGGGGCCGGAGATCAAGCGCCTGCGATTGATCAAGAACGACGACGAGATCGCAAAGCTGCAACGTGCCGCCGTGATCACCGATCAGGCTTACGAAGTCGTGATCTCCAAGATGCGAGCCGGTCAGACCGAGGTCGATGTCGCTCTGCTGCTCGCCTCGGCGATCGGGGACCTGGGTGGAACGCTGTCCTTTCCGACTCTGATCCAGTCGGGGCCGAACTCAAGCTTGCCTCACCTGGAGCCGTCGAGCCGGCGCCTCTCGGCGGGCGACCTCGTGCTGCTCGACTTCGGTGCTGCGTTCGGAGGCTACAAGGCGGACACGACGCGGATGGCGGTCGTCGGAGCACCGACCGAGAAGCACCGCGAGATCCACGAGCTGGTCCTCGCCGGACATGACGCCGCGATCGCCGCGGTGCGCGCGGGGATCACATCGGGACATGTCGACGCCGCGGCGCGGGGCGTGATCGAGCGCGGTGGTTACGGCAAGGAGTTCTTCCACCGGGTCGGCCACGGGCTCGGCCTCGAGGGGCACGAGGACCCGAGTCTTGATCCGGGCTCGGACACCCTGCTCGAGGAGGGAATGGTGTTCACGATCGAACCGGGCGTCTACATTCCGGGCTGGGGCGGAGTCCGGATCGAGGACGATGTTGTCGTGCAGGAAGGCGGTTGCCACGTGCTCACCCAGGCCGACCGCTCGCTGCGCGTCATACCTTCTAAGTAGTGCTCGCGCCCGGCATGCGGCGCACCGCGCAGAGGACGATGGTCTATGACACGATCGTGCGCCTCGGCGGCCACTGCACCGCCGAAGAGCTCACCGAAGAGCTCCACAAGACAAAACCAGGTTTCCCGCGCAGCACCGTTTACCGAGCGCTCGAGGCCCTGACCGCGTCAGGTTCGGTGTACGCGGCACACCTCGGCGAGGGTCCGACACACTATGAGCTGGCGAGTGGCGACCACCATCACGCGGTCTGCCAGGTGTGCGGTGGCGTTATGCACATCCAGGAAGAGCTGGTGAAAGAGCTCGAGACGCACCTCGAAGAAGGGCACGGTTTCAAGCCCGTGCGGACCGAGGTCCTGGTCGTCGGGGTCTGCGACGATTGCTTGCGCAACCCGGCGCCTCACCCGTCGCGCCGCCGCGTGATCGACCCGCACCACAGACACTAAGGAGCGGTCCATGGAATCCAAGATCGTCGGCACTGTGATGCCGGTGCTCGAGCTGAGCATGCAGCCCAACGACAAGGTGTTCGCGGAATCTGGCGAGCTGTCGTGGATGTCGATGGCGATCCAGATGCAGACGGGTACCTCGGTCGGCGGTCAGCAGGGCGGCTTCATGGGCGCGCTGGGCCGGGCGATGGCGGGAGGCACCCTGTTCATGACCGAGTACACGGCGGTCGGCGGGCCTGGATTGCTCGCATTTGCGGCCAAGCTGCCGGGCCAGATCGTGCCGCTCGACATCGCACCCGGCCACGGCTACATGGTTCACCGGCACGGCTTCATGTGCGCGAACATCGGAGTCCAGTTCTCGATTGGGTTTCAGCAGCGCCTCGGCGCCGGGGTCTTCGGCGGCACTGGCTTTCGCATGCAGAAGCTGACCGGCCAGGGAACGGCGTGGGTCGAGCTGCATGGCGAGGTCGTGGTGTACGACCTGCAGCCCGGCAACACGCTCCGCGTCCACCCGGGCCAGGTCGGGATGTTCCAGGAGTCCGTTCAGTTCAACATCGTCACGGTGCCCGGGATCCAGAACATGTTCTTCGGGGGCTCGGGCCTTTTCCTTGCCGCGCTGACCGGGCCGGGGAGGGTGTGGCTTCAGTCGATGAGCATGCAGCACCTTGCGCATGCGATCGCGGGTTACCTGCCGAAAGCGGGTTAGTTCAGGAGGAGTTGGAGATGGCGAAATACATGGTCACCGGCTCATACACGGTGGATGGCATCAAGGGCGTCCTGAAAGAGGGCGGTACAGGCCGCCGCAAAGCCGTCGAGGCCGCGATCAAAGCGATGGGCGGCCACCTGGAAGCCTATTACTTCGCGTTCGGTGAGCACGACGTCGTCACCATCGCGGACGTCCCGGACAACGTGACCGCCGCCGCGCTCTCCATGGGCATCGCGGCCACCGGCACCGTTAGGACGAAGACCACTGTGCTGCTGACAGCCGAAGAGGTGGACCAGGCGACCAAGAAGACGCTTTCGTTTCGCCCCGCCGGCCAGTAGTTCGTGATGGACCGCTGGCTGACGTTCGATTGTTTCGGCACGCTGATCGACTGGCGCCACGGCATCCGCACCACCGGCGAGCTCCTGTTCCCAGGTCATGGTCCCGCGTTTCTCGACGCCTACATCGCCCTCGAGGCGGATGTCGAGAGCGAAGGCTCGTTCAAGCGCTACCGCGCGGTGCTAACCGACACGACGCGCCGCGCGGCCAAGCAACTGGCTCTCGACCTCAAGCCGGATGATGCGACCGCTCTCGTCTCGACGATCCCTTACTGGCCGCCCTTCGCGGACGTAGGTGCGGCCCTCGCGGACCTGCGCCGGGAAGGTTGGAAGTTCGCATTGCTGACGAACTGCGACCGGGACATCATTGCTCTCACCCAGCGGCGGCTCCCCGCGAACTTCGACGCGGTGGTCACGGCTGAGGATGTGTCGGCATACAAGCCGAGCCCGGCTCACTTCCGGTTGTTCCAGTCGACCTTCGCCTCCTCCGCGGGCGCGTGGATCCACGTCGCGCAAAGCTACTTCCACGACATTCAACCGACCTCCGAGCTGGGCATCACGCGGATCTGGGTGAACCGGCAGGGCGAAAAATCGGATCCCTCGCTCGCGGACGCGGTGATCCGTGGACTGGACGAGCTGCCCGAGACGGTGTCCCGACTAAGCAAAGTCCGCTAGGTCGACGCGCGCGCGATAGACGCGGCGGGCCGGCCCCGACTGGACGAGGCTGCCGCCGGAGTCGCGCCACACCGCCAGGTCGCCACCCGGCATCTGCACGGTGACTCTCGCGTCGACCAGGCCGCGACGCATGCATGCCGCCGCGACAGCGCTGGCGCTCGTGCCCGAGGCGAGCGTATAGCCGGCCCCTCGCTCCCAGATCTCCGCGCGCACGCGCGCGCGATCCATCACCTCACACAGCTGGACGTTGGTCCGCTGGGGAAATGCGGGATGTCGCTCGAGCAGCGGCCCAAGCTCCAAGCACCGATCCCGGGTCACAGGCTGACCAAAGACCACGCAGTGAGGGTTGCCCACCGAGACGAGGACTGCCTCGACCGGGCCGGCGCGGGTCTCGAGCTCGACCTGGTCGGGCTCTCCGTCAAAGTTCGCCGGCAGGTCAGCTGCACGGAAAGAAGGGCGGCCGATGTCGAGCTCGCTGATGATCTCAGCGCCAGTCCTCGCCAGGATCCGGATGGCGTTGGAGCGGTCGAGCGTCCTCAGGTCAAACCGCTCCGGCGCGCCGTGCTCGAGCACGGCGTGGGCGGCGGCGATGCGCAGCCCGTTGCCGCTCTTCTGGGCCTCGGAGCGGTCGGGGTTGAAGATCCGCACGCTCATGACCCTCGGGTCGAAAGCGACCAGGCCGTCAGAGCCGAGGCCGAGGTGGCGGTCGCAGAGGGCGGGCATGATGGCCACCATCTCGTCGAGCGGCCCGGGCAGGTCCAGGACGAGGTAGTCGTTGCCGAGCGCCTGGTACTTGATCAGGTCTACTTGCGACACTGTCGCAAATTCTGAGGAATTCGCCACTCCGTCCAGGGGTTGCCTAGAATTGAGTATCTGATGCGGGATCTCATTTGGCCTGCGCAGCGACTGACACACATTCCGGCCTGCTTCTGTAGCTAGCACCGGTCGTCTGCTCGCGCTCTAACTGAGCGTGCCCATTCGACCGCTTCGTTTTCTCAACCGTTCGTTCCGTATTGCATTTCTGGAGGATTGGAATTTGAGCTCTCAGACACAGACCAAGGCTTTGGTCACCACAAACTGGATCGCCGACCATGCGAAGGATTCGGGCCTTCGGCTGGTCGAAGTCGATGTCGACCCCAGCGTCTACGAGAAGGGACACATCGAAGGAGCCGTGGGTTGGAACTGGAAGCGCGACCTGCAGGACCAGCTCGCCCGCGACATCGCCCCGAAAGAGGCGCTCGCCGAACTTCTCGGCCGCAGCGGCATCACCCCCGACACAACAATCGTTCTCTACGGTGACAACAACAACTGGTTTGCCGCCTACGCCTACTGGGCGTTGAAGTACTACGGACACGAAAAGGTCCAGCTCGTCGACGGTGGCCGGGTCAAATGGGAGAAGGAAGCCCGACCGTATTCGACCGACGCGCCGTCCTATCCCGCAACGAGCTACCACTTCAAGACTTCGCCGAACGAGAAGATCCGCGCCTACCGCGAGCAGGTCCTGAACAAGCTCGGCAAGGTCGCCCTGGTCGACGTTCGCTCGCCGAAGGAATATTCGGGCGAGCTGCTCGCACCGGAAAACCTGCCCCAGGAAGGCGCGCAGCGGGGCGGCCACATTCCGACCGCGGCGAGCATCCCGTGGGCCACGGCCGTCAATACCGAGGACGGTACTTTCAAGAGCACCGACGAGCTGAAGGAGATCTACGGCGGGAAGGGCGTCGTCTCCAACCAAGAGGTGATCGCGTACTGCCGCATCGGCGAGCGCTCGGCGCACACGTGGTTCGTGCTGCACGAGCTGCTCGGCTATCCCGACGTGAAGAACTACGACGGCTCGTGGACCGAATGGGGCAGCTCGATCCGGGTGCCCATCGAGAAGTGAGCACCCCGACATCTGACAAGGGGTCCCCGCGAACTCTAGGCGAAGCCTCCGATTTCGTGGGGACAGTCGTCGACCACTCCGCGCTGAAGGTCAACCAGACCGGCATCGTGGCGACCGTGCTCGTTGCGTTCGCGGGGAGCGCGCTCTATCAGCCGCTGCTCGTGTTGATTCCGCTGCTCGCGATCGTGCTAGTGCTCGGCACATTCGCGCCGCGGCTCGCGCTGTTCAAGCAGCTTTACTTCAAAGTCCTCAAGCCGCGCGGCATCGTCAAGCCGCGGCCCGTGCAGGACCGACCGGAACCGCACAATTTTGCTCAGGGCTTGGGCGGGGTGTTTCTCGCGGTGGCGTCGATCTTCTTGATCCCGCTGCCGGTCATCGGACTGGCGCTCTCGCTGTTGGTCGCCGTGTTGGCTTTCGTCAACCTGGCGTTCGGCTACTGCCTGGGCTGCCAGATCTTCTTTCAGCTCGAGCGCAGGGGAGTTCTCAAACCCTCGTGAGTGCGCAACTCTGGGCCCTGGCGGTGGTGGGCATCGTGGTGCTCGCCGCCGCCGGCCTGGAGGCTCTTCGAGCCCGGCGCGCGCGGCGTCGGGTCCTCGGGGCAGGCCCCTCCGACCTTGCGCGCTACCTCCCCATGAATAGGGAGGAGTTACGTGCCCGCGATCCTTACATCCTCTATTTCACCGGCGAGGGCTGCACTGTCTGTCGCACGCACCAGGAACCGGCGCTCGCCAGATTGGGCGACGTGCGCGTCGACAAGGTCGACGCGGTCGCCGAACGCGGACTCGCCGATCGATTTCACGTCTACATGCTGCCCACGACCGTGGTGATGGCCGCCGACGGCCACGCGCTGCATGTGAATTACGGCTACGCGCCGGCTCCCAAGCTCGAGCGCCAGCTCGCCGAGGCGCGCAGGACGGCTCTGACAGCGACCGCGTAGCCCCTCCGGCCCGTCGGGCCACCTCTCCATCAATGGGGAGGAGTTGCCTTCTTTAATCTGATGACGTGATGCGTCGCCTCGCGCTTGCGTTCCTCGCGCTGCTGATAACCGCGGCATGCGCGCAGGACCTCGCATCGTCCAGCCACCAGGTCGTGCTCGGCGCGATCTATCCGCTGAGCGGGCCACAGGCGCCGGGCGGCAAGTCCGAGCTCGCCGGCGTACAAGCCGCCCTTCGCCTCTCCGGCGCCGACGTGCGGCTGCAGGTGATCGACGCCACCACACCGCAGTCTGCGGCCGCCGCCGTCGACACGCTGGTCAAGCGGTACCACGTCCCGGCGATCCTCGGCACCTACGGCAGCACGCTTTCCGCGGCGGCGAGCGCCCGCGCCGAGGAGCTGAAGACTGTCTACTGGGAGACCGGCGCGGTCGCCGACCCGATCACGGCGCAACGCCACTACGTTTTCCGGACTGTAGCGAC
>VBEG01000035.1 GCA_005882115.1 Chloroflexota bacterium | reverse complement strand
GGCTCTGCAGACGCTCCTTCGGCCCGGAAGAGGAAATCTTCTCGCGACCCTAACTCAGACCGCGAACCCAACCCCCGAAGCCTCGTAAGACCCCTTCGGCAACAGGCCCTCTGTCGCCGGCATCATCGGATGGTGCATGAGGGCGGATGGCAGCTGATCAAAACCGAAGACCAGCAGATCGTCGTGATCGCGCCGACGATCACATTCGGGTTTCCGCGCGGGCCCGACTAGTCGGCGGTCACCTCGGCGGCGTTGTTCTCCGTCTCCACCACACGCACCTTCACCAGGCGCGAGGGTTTGAAGTGCGGCTCCAGGCGATGAAACGCCGCCATCGCCACGTTCTCCGCGGTGGGAATCACGCCGCGCAGGAAGTCCACGTCGCGATTCAGATGGCGGTGATCGACGGCGTCGATGAGCTCCCGGCGCAGGACGCTGTCGATGTGCTTGAGGTTGACGACCATGCCGGTCTCGGGGTCGAGCGGGCCGCTCACGGTGACCTCGATCACATAGTTGTGCCCGTGGTCGGTGACGCACGCCCCGAACACCTCGCGGTTCTTCTCATCGTCCCAGTCGTCGCGACACAGGATGTGCGCGGCCGCGAATGTGGCGCGGCGGGTGATCGTCACATGCGTGGTCATGGGTCCATCCGCAAATTAGCACCGGTAAGGGGAGCGGATTCGGTAGAGGCGAGCCAGACGATCACGTGAGCGACCTCGGCGGGCGAAAGGGCGGGGCCCTCCACCCCCGCGACGCGGAGCATGGCGGTGTCGACCGAGCCCGGGCTGATCGCGTTGACGCGAATGCCAAACTCGCGGCCTTCGACAGCGAGCGCCTCGGTCAGGCCGGCCAGGCCCGACTTGGCGGCGACGTACGCCGCCATGCCGCGGAACTTCTCCGCGCCGGCGATACCTGACAGGCTCGACACCATGACGATCGCACCGCCGCCGCGGCGCATCAGGCGGAAAGCCTCTCGGCTGCATAGAAATGCGCCGCGCAAGCCGGCGCCGAGCTGCTCGTCCCAGTCACGCATGCTCGTGTCGACGAAGGGTTGCTTGATCAACACGGCCGCGCAGTGGACCAGCGCGTCGAGCGACCGCAGCTGGCCGAATGCTTTGACGACCTGGTCTTCGTCGGAGACGTCGCAGCCTTCGCTGCGACTGAGCGATGTCACGTCCCACCGACGAGCGCGCAACTCCTTGACCACCTCGCCGCCGATGCCGCCTGATCCACCTGTAACGACTGCCGTGAGGGTCATCGCGCGACCTCCCGCAACGCGGATTCGTATCGGTCCAGCGCGTCGTCGAGACTCAAGCGGCGGCGCGCGCTTGCCCGGGCCGACGCCCGGTCGAGCGTCAGGCAGCGCTCGATCGCGACGGCGAGGTCTGCGACGTCGTCGGGCTCGGCGAGAAACCCACTCACGCCTTCGTCTACCACCTCTGGCAACGCGCCGCGGCGATACGCCGCGACCGGGCATCCGGCCATCTGGGCTTCCGCGGCGACCATGCCGAACGGCTCTTCCCAGCGCACCGCACACACCGTGACGCCGGAAGTGGCCATCACGCGGCGAAGCTCGTCGCGCGCAAGCGAGCCCAGCGTTTCGACGCCGTGAAGATCGACCACATAGGCTGGATCGTAGTGCGCACCCGCGAGGCGCACCGCGATGCCGGCGGACCGCGCAGCGGCGATCGCGTGCTCGATTCCCTTTTCCGGCGAGATGCGCCCGGCGATGAGGGCTGATCGCGAGGGAGCGGACTCGATCGCGATGTCGGCGACGCCGTTGGGCAGCACGCGTTCCACGTCCACGCCCGCGCCGCGCCAGTGCGCCTGGCAAGAGCGCGACACGGTCGCCAGCGCGCCTGCCGGTACCTGCCTTGCGGCCTCGACCACTCCGGTCACGATGGGCGGCAGATGCAACGTGTGCAGCACGCGCAGGCCACGCGGGAGCTCAAGCGCTGGTGCGTCGAACGCGTGCTGGCTGATGACGTCGACGTCCATCGCGCGGATCGTCTGGAAGATCTGCCCGAGGGCAGCCGCGACGCCCGGCGCGGGCGGCGGCTGCGACCCGCCGGGCATGACGAGCGCGGCAGCGGCGTCTGGAGGTGCGGCAACCGTGACCAGCTCCACGCCATCGACCTGCGAGCCTTCCGCGCAATGGAGTGTCACGTCGTGCCCACGCTCCGTGAGCCCTCGCGCGAGGTCGCAGATGAAGGCTTGCGCCCCGCCAAGCTGCGCCGGACGAAGCGCCGTCACCGGCGAGGAGACGACGGCGATCCTCATCACGCCGTCTTAGTCTGATCGAGGGTACGCGTGGACTATGCAGAGGCCGTCGCCAAGGCACCGCCCGGCTGGCGGCACTTCAGCGTCCACGACGTCGCGCGGCTGCCGTCCGCGATCCGCATCCACGAGTTGGCGCGCGTGCCATCAGGGGAGCCCGACGACAGTGTCGTGCGGGCGCTTTTCTGGACCCTGGTCTACCACCTGGAGCCTGAGAAGTGGGACGAGCTAACGCGCTACGAGCCGATCCATCCGGAGCTCATCGACGCTCTGCCTGACCGCGTTGCGATGGCGATCGACGTCGGAGCCGGGAGCGGCCGGCTCACCCAACACCTCGTGCAGCGCAGCAGGCGCACCCTCGCGGTAGAGCCGGCGGCCGGGCTTCGGGCGATGCTGAAACGACGCCTGCCCGACGTTGAGGCTGTCGCTGGTTGGGCTGAAAACCTGCCGGTCGGCGACGGCTCGTCGGACCTTACCGCAGCGTCCGGCGCCTTCGGACCGGATCCCATCGTGCTCGCCGAAATGCGCCGCGTCACGCGGCCAGGCGGCGTGATCGCGCTGATCAATCCCGAGCAGCCCGAGTGGTTCGAGGCGAGCGGGTGGAGCCGGCTCACCGTGCCACCGCTTCCTCTGCCCGACCACCCACGATGGCTCGACGAATTCTTCGGGCCGCTCGACCCTCCTCGCGAGCTCCTGATGCAGACCGTCGACGGCTAGATCATCCCGCGCACGCAGACTGGGAACTACGCCGGCGTCGCGGAGACAGGCTCCTTTTCGCCGAGCTCGGCCTCCTGAGGCCGAGGCTGCTTGTTGCGGATGCCCACCGCGTTGACGACGGCCCCCGCCAGCAATAGTCCCGAGCCGATGAGCATGGCGAGGTGGAACGCCGTGGTCGACGCATCGCGGACTACGGCCGTCAGCTTCAGATCGCTCGGCGTGTTCAAGGGACTGACTGTGCTGCGGAAGGACTCAGATGAAACATCGACGCCCGGGAGATGCGGCGCCAGGTAGGCATAGAAGGAGGCGGTGAGGAAGACGAAGATCAGCGCCCCGGCGAGCTGCGGGCCGACGCGAGAGATCGCGTTGTTGATCGCCGATCCCAGGCCCGAGTGCCGGACAGGCACCGACGTCATAAGGGCTGTCGTCAACGGCGCGACCATGATCATGATGCCGATCCCAAAGATGATGTTGCCGGGCAGAAAGTCGATGAAGTACGAGAGGGGCGGCAGGTAAGTGCTCACGTGGTTCGGCTCCAGCTTCCAGGGCGTGCTCGACGAGGGCACGCGCGCGAACCACAGCACGCCGAGGGCCATGATGACCGGCCCGACGGCCATGAATACTCGAGGGCCGTATTTCGCGGCGAGGCTTCCGAATCGCGGCGAGAAGAAGATGAGGAATATGGAGCCCGGTATCCCGGCGGCGCCCGCAGCCGCGGCCGTGTAACCAAGCGTGCCCTGCTGGAAGAGGCCGAGGTAGTAAAACGTGACGTAGAGCGCCCCGTAGATCAGCAGGGTCGAGATGTTGGTGACCGTGAAGTTGCGGGAGCGAAAGAGGTCGAGCGGGATCAACGGATGCTTGGCGCGCATCATCCACCACGGAAGCGCCGCCGTGGCGACGATACCCGCCGCAAGAATCAAGTAGCCAAGGGGGTCCCGCCACGCACGCTGCTGGCCGTAGATCGTGCCGAACGCCAGGCCGCCGACGGACAACGCGACGATGGCAGCGCCGATCCAGTCGAACGATGGAGACTTGCCCTCCTCGCGGCTCTCCGGCACGTTCTTCCAGGTTGCCCAGGCGGCCACGGCGACCAGTGGGACGTTGATGAAAAACGCGGCGCGCCACGAGATCGTGTCGACGAGGACGCCGCCGATCAGGGGACCAAGGATGGTGGTCGCGCCGGACGCGCCCGCCCAGGTGCCAAACGCCCGGCCCTGCTCCTCGCCCGAGAAGTTGGCGGTGATCAATGCGAGCGAACCTGGAACGAGGAGCGCGCCGGTTGCTCCCTGCAGGACGCGGAAGAGGACGAGAAGCTCCATGTTCGGCGCGAAACCGCACAGGACCGATGTCGCGCCGAAGCCGACCAGGCCGAGAAGGAACGTCCGCTTGCGTCCGTAAAAGTCGTTCACCGCGCCCGCGAGGATGAGAAGGGCACTCAGGGTGAGCAGGTATGCGTTGTAGACGTACGACTGGCCTTCGAGGACGCCCAGGAACAAGCGAGGCAGGTCGCGGCCGATCTTGGGCAGCGCCACATTGACCACCGTCGAGTCGAGGAAAACGATCCCGGACCCGAGCACCGCGGCGATCAGGATCCAGCGCTTGGTGCTCATGCGCTGCCTATTTTGAAGCGCCTCCGCGATCGGGCGTCAGCGGTTTCATTGCACCGATTTTCAAATCAGAAGTCCTTGCGACCGAGGAAATGCTTGAGCACCTCGGGCCGTGACGCTTCGTATAGCGCGACTCGTTGCCCGCCCGGCAGCACGAACGACGAGCAAGGACCCATCGGAATCTCGAGCCGGTTCTCGCGTTTCAGCCCGCGCTTCTTCAGCCCCGCAACCGCCTTGCCTAGATCTTTGACCCGATAGATGTAGATGGCGCGATCACCTTCGAGGTGGTCGGTGAGCAGAACGTGCGGAGGGCCGCCGGTCAGCTCGATCATCGCCACCCGCGCGCCCATGCCTTCGACGGCGAAGGCAAGCCGGCCGCCGAGGACCTCGGTGAAAAACTTCGCGTCCTTGGCGACGTCGTTGCTAGGCGTGTAGAGGTAGTCGAGCTGATCGAAGGGGGTCATGCGGGGCAGGATAGATAAGTGCGGATTTGTACGTGGAACATCCTGCTCGGCAACAGGCTCGACAAGGTCCTCGAGACGGTGCGCACCCACCGCGACTTTCGAGACGTCGATCTCTTCGCGATCCAGGAAGCGTCAGTGCACGATGGGCGCCGAGACGCCGAGGCGATCGCGGAGGCGATGGGCGACGGATACTCCTACTTCCAGGCGACAGCGCAGGTGTTCCGAGGCCGGGAGCAGGCCAACGCCCTGATCTGGCGTCGCGGCCTTTTCGATGAGTCCCCTCAGGTGGTGTCACTAAGCGATCTACCGGCCGTCCACCTGACGCGCGCCGAGCGGACGCTGCTGCGGGCGATCCCGCCTCAGAGACGGATCGCGATTCGCGCCGAATCGGATGCGCTGCGGGTTTATGTGATGCACCTCGATGTGGTCGGATTCACGCACAAGCTCGAGCAGTTCCGCGCGATGCTCACCGACATGACTTCGCGTCATGCGGTGCCGTTGACGCTGATCGCCGGCGATCTCAACACCTTCGGGCCTCCCCGCCTGCGGCTGTGGCGGCGGATCCGGACCGCGGCGCACGAAGCCCGGCTGGTCGAACTCACCCATGGCTTGCGACGTACCCACTGGACGGCCCAGAAGCTCGACGCGATCTACGCGACGGGCGCGGTCGGCACGACGCATCGCGCGTGGACGCTGAACGTTCGGGCGTCCGACCACCTACCTGTCTTCGCCGACTTTTGAGTTGGCACGCTATATGGATTACTTGAGCGCGCTCGGCGGCCCCGGCTTCCAAAGCTGGGCGGACTGGACGACGATGACAGCCACTAGGATCAACATCCCGCCGGCAACCTGGGCCAGGGCGAAGCGATCACCAAGCAATACGACGGCCAGCAACACGGTGACGACCGGCTCCCACGTGCTCAGCAGTGATGACCGTGCCGCGCCGATCCGCGGCAGCGCGGCAAGGAAAAGCGATATCGCGACCATCGTCGGGATGACAGCGATGCCCAAACCGACCGCCCACTGAGCGGATGAGGAGGGAAGCCTGAGCTCACCCGCGAGCGCGGCGATGAGCGTGAAGGCGATGGCAGCGCCCGACATGATCACGGCGCTGGCGCCGACCGCAGGCACCGACGCCATCACCCGCTCTCCGAGCAGGATGTAGCCCGTGTAGATCATGGGAGACGCAATCGCGAACACGAGTGCCCAGCTGAACCGCAGCTCTGCGCCGCCGACGAGCAGGGCGACCCCGAGAAAGCTGCCAAGCAGGGCAACCGCGTGCCAGATGGACACGGATCTCCGCCAAAATGCCCATCCGACAAGCACCACCAGGCTGGGGTAGACGTATGCGATCAGCACGCACAGGGAAGCGGGCAATGTGCGCAGCGCGGTGAAGTACGCGAGCGACTGGCCGGTGTAGAACAGCGCGCCTAGCGCGACGAGGGTGAGCAGCTCGAGCCTCCCGAGGCGCATGGGATTCTGGCGCAGCGCCAGCGCCAGGCACCACATCCCGATCGCCGCAATCACGAATCGAAACGCGAGGGTCTGCTCGGTCCCGAGCCCAGCGCGGTAGGCAAGCTTGCCGAAAACTGAAAGGGTGCCGAACGCCGTCGCCGAGATCAGGACCACGATCGTCCCCACCCACTCCCTCCTTCCGCTGACCGCCGCGGCTGCCGTTATGGCCAGAGAAGGTGACCCAGCACCATGCCGATGACGACCGCCATCGCGTAGGTGACACGCGGGAAGCGGCGCACCGCGGACCGCACGTCGTTGGTGATCGGGTCGCGTCCCGCGGTCAGCGCGAGGGATTCTTCGAGCATCAAGAGGAAGACCACAAGCGACACAAGCGTCGCGATCAGGGAAACGATCGTCTCGGCGCCGAAGTTCATTTCTTGCCGACCGGTGAAGTTCGGCCGTACGCCGGGCCCCACAGGAAGTGTCCGACGAGGATTCCAATCACCACAGCGATCACAAAGGCGATGCCCGGATAGGAATGGACCGCCGGTCTTATGTAGTCCGTGACTGGCTCGTGGTTGGTAAGCAGCGCCCAGCTCTCGAACGCGAGCAGGATCGTGATCGCGCCAAACAGCGCGGTCACTGTCCACGAAAAGATGTTGCCAAGCAAGTTCAGCACCCGTGAATTGTCGCCGGATAGGATGGCCGCAGATGGGAGCCGCGTCGCCGCCGGAGACTCGCATCAGGAGGATCCGCTCGCGTGTGCTCGATCTGCCGCTGCCGGCCGAGTTCAGGCCGGCGTGGGGCCGCAACGAGATCCAGCATTCCTTTCATGTGACGCTGATCGAGGTCGAGACTGTCGGTGGCGTGGTCGGCATCACAGCCGCCGAGGCCGGCCGTGAAGCCGCCGTCTCGGTCGACCGCTTCGTGACCCCGCACCTGATTGGTCAGGACGCCGCCCGGCCGGAGAGTCTGATCGGGGTCATGCGCGATGCGGAGATCCTTGGGTCGCCTGTTTACTGCGTCGAGATCGCGCTCTGGGACATCGCGGGCAAGATCGCGGGCCTTCCCGTCTACAAGATGTGGGGCGCCGCGACCGATCGCGTGGCCGCGTACTGCGCGACCGGCGAGGTGCGGTCCGCGGAGCGCCGGGTGGAGGATTGCCGCCGCATCGTTGCCGAGGGCTTCAAGGCGGTAAAGCTGCGTTTTCACTCCGACGACCCGCGCGACGATATACGCGTCGTCGAAGCGATCCGGCTCGACCTGGGGGATCGGCTCGCGATCCTCGTCGACGCCAACCAGGCCGGTGTGCTGCCCGGCCTCGGAGGCCATCGACAGTGGACCTTCCCGATTGCGATGGACGTCGCGCTCGAGCTCGAGCGTCTCGGCGTGACGTGGCTCGAAGAGCCCCTGCCGCGTCACGACTACGCCGGCCTGCGCCGCTTGCGCGATCGCATTCACACGCTGCAGCTCGCCGGCGGAGAGAACAACCACGGCATGCACGAGTTCCGGTTGCTGATCGAGGAGGGTTGCTACGACGTGCTCCAGCCGGACGCAGTCCTGTCCGAAGGTGTCTACCAGCTGCGGAAGGTGGCGGCCCTCGCCGAGGCCGCCGGGCTGCTGATCGCCCCGCATACCTGGACCCACGGCATCGGCCTGCTCGCCAACCTCCACCTCGCGGCGTCGATCCCGAATCATTCCTGGTTTGAATTTCCGCACGAGCCGCCCGGCTGGCCATCAACCGCGCTGAGTCAGATGCTGGTCTCCAAGCCATGGATCGACGGCGACGGGTACCTGAACGTGCCCGAACGGCCCGGGTTTGGCTTCGAGCTCGACGAGGAGCTGATCGAGCATCACACCGTCGCCACCTACGGATAGCAGCTCCACGCCCCTCGCCGTGGCCCTCCACCCCAGGGGGAAGAAGGAACCGTTGACAAACCCGCCGGCGGGCCATACGTTGTGGCGGAATTGGAACGCTCCAATCACGAACTCCGAATTGGGCTGCTGACCGACGCCCTGCCCGACCGCGCCCTTGGCAAAGTCGTCGAGTGGGTGGCCCGGACCGGCCTCATCCGGGACCTGGAGATCGGCGTAGGCGGCTACTCGCCGGCGCCGCACTGCCGGCCGGCGGAGCTCGTCGGGCACGCCGGCGCCGCGGCCGCCTGGCGCAAACCAATCGACGACGCGGGACTGGGCATCTCGGCCCTCAACGTGTCGGGCAACCCGCTACACCCGAATCCCGACGAGGCGCGCCGGCACGATGCGGATCTCCGGCAGGCGATCCGGCTGGCGGCCGAGCTTGGCATCGACCGGATCGTTGCCATGTCGGGCTGTCCCGGGGCGGCTGCGTCCGACCGCTCCGCCCCCCACTTCTCAGGCGGCGGGTGGCTGCCGGACCTCGAGCGGATCGCCGACTGGCAGTGGCGAGAGCGCGTAGCACCGTACTGGCTCGAGATCTCGGAGTTCGCGAGGCGCGAGCATCCGGACCTCTTGATCTGCTTCGAGCTTCACCCGGGTACGTACGTCTTCAACTTCGAGACCTTCACCCGCGCCCGCCATCTTGGCGCCAACCTCGGCGTCAATCTCGATCCCAGCCACTTCTTCTGGCAGTCGATGGACCCGCTCGCGCTGGTGGAGGCAATCGGTGATCGCATCGGGCACGCGCACGGCAAGGACACGACTCTCCATGCGGAGCGACTCGCGCTCAACGGCATGCTGGACTGCCGATGGCCCAATCCACCGGACGAGATGCCGTGGAACTTCGCCACGGTAGGGCGCGGCCATGACAAGGAATGGTGGGCCAAATTCGTCGGCCTGCTGCGCGACAAGGGATTTTCCGGAACCATCAGCATCGAGTACGAGGATCCCTTCGTACTGGTCGAGGAGTCGATCCTCGAGTCGGCGCGCTTCCTGTCGTCGGTGATCTGATGAAGATCGAGCGCATCACCTGCCGAGTGGTCGACTTCCCGCTCGAACGTGAGTTCCACCCGGCCTGGGCGCGGGGTCGCAACCAGCCGGACCTCCTGATGGTCCTGATCGAGGTGGGGACCGACGCAGGGTTGACCGGCCTTGGAGCCGCGCATGCGGGCCCCGAAGCCGCGGTGACGATCGAGCGATTCGTGGCGCCTTACTTCATCGGCGAGGATCCGATGTACGTCGAGCGGCTGGTGCCCATCCTGCGCGACACCGAGATCCTCGGCGCGCCGGTCTACTGCATGGAGATGCCTCTCTGGGACATCGTCGGCAAGGCGGCGAACCTTCCCGTCGCAAAGCTGTGGGGAGGCTGTTCAGACGGCGTGACGGCTTACTGCGCGACCGCGGAGGTCCGCTCCCCGGAACGTCGCGTCGAAGACGTGCAGCGAATGCTCGGGGAGGGCTACCGCGCGGTCAAGTTTCGTTTTCATCTTCCCGATCCGCGCGAGGACCTCAAGGTCGTCGAAGCCGTTCGTGCGGCCGTCGGCGACCGCATCGACATCATGGTCGACGCCAACCAGGCGGGCGTAGAGCCCGGCCACGGCGGCCATCGCATGTGGGGTTTTCCGATCGCTCTGACTGTCGCTCGCGAGCTGCAGCGCATGGGCGTGCGCTGGCTCGAAGAGCCTTTGCCACGCCACGACTACGACGGTCTGCGTCGCCTTCGCGACAAACTCGACACATTGCCGATCGCGGGCGGCGAGGACAACCATGGCCTGCACGAGTTCAAGCTGCTGATCGACCGCGGGTGCTACGACATCCTGCAGCCAGACGCGCTGCTGTCAGAGGGCGTGGGCCAGATGAGGAAGATCGCGGCGCTGGCCGAGGTGGCGGGACTCGAGCTCGCGCCACACACGTGGGGCAACGGCATCGGGCTGATGGCCAACCTGCACCTGGCCGCCGCGATCCCCAACTGTCCGTTCCTCGAGTTCCCGCACGATCCGCCCAGCGGCTTCACCGCCGCGGCCCGTGACCAGATGCTCCTCGAGCCGCTGACGATCGACAGCGACGGCGTTGTTCGTGTGCCCGACCGGCCTGGCTTCGGCCTCGTGCTGGATGAGGAGCGCATCGCGCGCTACACGGTGAGCACGCACACCGTCACCGCCCGGGACTAATCCCGGCTGCGCCCGACCTCCAGCAAGACGCGACCCGATTCGATGCTGACCGGCAGAACCTTCACGGCGTAACTTTTGTCCCACAACGCGCGGCCTCGCTCCAACTCGAACTCCCAGCCGTGCCATGGGCATGCGAGCACGGGGGTCTCCTCGTCTACTTCCATCGAGCCCGGCGCCGCGCCGCCGAGGCGACCGCTCACGATGCCGAGACACACGGGGCCTTTCTGATGCGGGCAGCGGTTGTGGATCGCAAAGAAGCGATCGCGCCATCGCAGCACGCCGACCTCGAGGTCGCCGGCATTGACGATGCGCACCCGGTGGTCTTCGAAATCGCTGACGGGTCCGACGTCCACCCTCATGCCGACTCCCGAACCGCTTCGCGGGGCGGCGCAAGGTCCTCCTCCTTCCAGCCGTAGAGCCGACACGCGTTCTCGAAAAAGATCCGGCGATGCCAGTCCGACGGCAACCGGGTCGATAGGTAGTCGATCTCGTCCGCGTCCCAGTGCGGGTAGTCGGACGAATAGACGAGCCGGTCTTCGAGACTCATCGAGCGCAGCAGCTCCACAACATTCTCTTTCTGCGGAGAGATCTCGAGCGGCTGCGTCGTCACCCAGACGTGGCTCGCGAAGTACTCGCTCGGCAGGCGCTTCAGCCACGGCACCTCGCGACGCAGGCCCTTGTACTCGGTGTCGAATCGCCAGAGGAGGCTCGGGATCCACGCCGATCCACCTTCGACGAGCACGACTCGCAGCCGTGGATATTTCTCGAAGACGCCGTGCGCGATGAAGCTGACGAGGTGGGTCTGGATCGCCTGCGGCCAGAGCACGTGGGTCTCGAAATACGTGCTTACGCTGCCGCCTCCGGTGCTCGGCGGGTTGGCCCAGCCTCCAGCCCCGCCGTGTATGGCCACCGGGCGCCCGGTTTCCTCCGCAGCCGCGTAGATGGGATGAAACACCGGGTGGCCAAAGCCGCGATTGAACGGGTTGTCGACCAGCATGACCTGTACCATCCCCGGGTTCTCCGCATGGCGCCGGACCTCAGCCGCGGCCACATCGGGCAGCTGGCTGCCGACCATGATCGAAGACAAGAGGCGCCGGTCCTGGCTCAGCCAGCGCTCGACGCTCCAGTCGTTCATTGCACGGGCAAGCTCGGAGGCGAAGTAAGGGTTGTGGTGACCTGCGACGTGACTGTCGTCGCCGAACGTCAGGATGACGCGCCGGACGTCTGACGCGGCGAGCAGCTGGTCGCGCATCGTCGCGTAGTCGGAGCCAGGTTCGCCGCCCCCCTTCGGATACGTGTCGGCCCGCATGAAACCGTGCGGGTTCGGGAGGCCGTCCTGCACCGCGAGTGGCACGTTGCCGGCGGGTCCGCGATCCGTCACGTACTGACGCCAGCCCGGAGACAGGTACTCGATCAGCTCGGCGTCGGTGTTCCGGGCGTGGTGGACGTCGCAGTCGATGACGGGGCCGGAATACATGGGTTGAAGTCCTCGCTTTTCAGGATGGTGCGGCAGGGCGGAGGTGTCTCCGCCCTGCCCTGGCGTGTCGTTAGGTGAGAGTTTCGACGTTACCTGCGCCGACCTGGTTGGCCATCGTGTCATGCAGGATTTTGATGGCCTGGTCGACCGAGGTGTTGGGATCGGTTGCGATCTGACCCGTCGCCTGCCCGATGCCCTGGACATAGGCGGGATACCCCTCCTGCTCCGACGGCATTGGCTTCGAGTTCGGCAACGCGTCGCCGAACGCCTTGTTGAACGGCGGCGCGTAGTTCAGGAACCCGTCGGACTTGGCGACGGTCTGGCTCGGTGGGACGAAACCCGCGCGGTTGGCGATGAAGACCTGGTTGTCGTCGGCCTCCATGATTTTGATCAGACCCCATGAAAGCTGAGGGTGCTTGGTCGCCTTGGAGACGGCGACTGCCCACCCGCCGAGCGTGCTCGCGGTGCCGGGGGCCTGCCCCTTGGAGGTTGGAATCGGCACGGCGCTCGCCTCCTGAGCGGCGGTCGCCCAGTGCCGGTTCTGCTCGGTCCACGCGTCGGCGAACCAGTTCGAACCGATGGCGATCGCCATCTGGTGGTCCTTCAGGAGAACGACCGGCCGGCCCACCGCTTTCGGGGAGAACAGGTCCGAGGTCGAGCCTCCGAGGTGCTCCGAGTAGACGGTCTTGTAGAACTGCATGACCTCACGCAGTCCGGGGCTGTCGACGACCCACTTCTTCTTGTCGTAGTCGTAGATCGTCGGCGTCGACGACGCGTAGACCATGTTGGCGCTGCCCTGGAGGACCCCTCCGGCGCCGGCGCTGGTGCCGGCCGGAGCCCAGAACGCCACCACTTTCTGCCCACTCGCCTTGACAGCTCGCGCAGCAGCGAGCAGGTCATCCCAGTTCTTGGGCTGCCAGGGGACGGTCACGCCCGCTTTCTGCAGCATGGAGGTGTTGTAGTAGAGCGCCGAGTTGTTCTCGCCGGTGTTGACGGCGTAAACCTTGCCGTTGATCTTGCTCTCGTCCTGGATGACCTTCGGGAACGACGCCCAGAACGGTGCCTTGGTCGAGTCGTTGACGAACGAGTCGAGCGGCAGCAGATAGTCCGAGCCGACCCACTGCCCTACGTAACCGGTGGGAAGCATGAAAACGTCAGGCGTGGTCGACGGGTTCTTGTACTCGAGCGCCACCTTGTTGACCAGGTCGACGTCCGTGCCGTTGAACCCTTGCAGGTTGAGCTTGGCGTTCGGGTACTGCTGCTCGAACTCCTTCTTCACCTTGTCCCACCAGATCACGGACTGGTCGTCGGAATCGAAGACGTAGGTGGTCGAGTAGGCGACCGTGATGGTCCCCTTCATATCGTCGGTCGTGGCGGTGTTGTTTGTGCCGCCGCCGCACGCCGCGACAAGCGCCGCTGTGAACGTCAGCAGGGCCGTCCACACTCCGAATCGATGGCCAGAAATCCTCAACTGCGTTACCTCCTCATGAAATTTCTTCTGCTCTCGATTGCGCACTCCGCGTGTGAGGTTCGCGTTGACGCTCCGATCGCCCTTCCTCCGATTCGTCGACCCGCGCCTCCCCCACGGATCTCGGAAGCTCGGCTCCGCCGGCCACTGGCCGTTGGAGGATGGTGTTCCCCGACCGGGCGTCGAAGAGATGAAGCCGCGCAGGATTCAATGCGAGCTCGATGCGGTCTCGCGTCCGCACGCCGGACCGCGGTGGAAACCGAGACGTGACCGTTTCGCCTGCGCACACTGCGGTCACGTAGGCCTCGTGGCCCATCGGCTCGACGACGTCCACCTCGGCGCTGAGAGTCAGCGTGCTCTCGGGTGGTGCGGCACGCCGCCACATGAGGTCTTCTGGTCTCAGCCCCACAGTCACCGCACCGTCGGCGGCCTCCGCGGTCAGCTTCGCGCGCGAGCTGAGCGGGGTCGTGACGCCGAGAAACTCGACGGCCGCCACGCCCCGCGTCGTCGTCAGGCTGCCCCGGACGAAGTTCATACGCGGCGACCCGATGAACCCGGCGACAAAGATGTTGGCGGGGTTGTCGTACAGGGTCTCGGGGGCGTCGACCTGCTGCAGCCGGCCGCTGTTCATGACCGCGATCCGGTCGCCCATGGTCATCGCCTCGACCTGGTCGTGTGTCACGTACAGGGTCGTGACCCGAAAGCGCTCATGCAGCCGGCTCAGCTCCGCTCGCATCTGCACGCGAAGGCCTGCGTCGAGGTTGGAGAGTGGCTCGTCCATGAGGAAGACCTGCGGTTGGCGGATCAGCGCGCGGCCAAGCGCGACGCGCTGCCGCTGGCCGCCGGAGAGCTCTGAGGGACGGCGTTTCATCAGCTGGGCAAGCCCGAGCACCTCGGCGGTCTCCTTGACGCGCTGCGCGATGACGCTGCCGGCCGCCCCCCGCGCGCGCATGCCGAACGCCAGGTTGTCGTACACGTTCATGTGCGGGTAGAGGGCGTAGCTCTGGAAGACCATCGCCACGTCACGAAACCGCGGTGAGACGTTGTTCACGAGCTTGTCGCCGATCAGGATTCGCCCGTACGAGGGGCGCTCGAGGCCCGCCAGCATGCGCAGCGTGGTCGTCTTGCCGCAACCGGACGGACCGACCAGGACGAGGAACTCGCCTGCGTTCACCCGGAGGTTGAGATCCTCGACGGCCGTCTCGGTGCCGAAGATCTTGTGCACGCCCTCGAAGCGCACTTCGCTGAGCATCTACTTGACCGCGCCGCCGAAGTTGAACGCGCCGCTGAAATAGCGCGACATGAACAGATACAGGACGATCACGGGCACCGAGAACAACAGCGAGAAGACGGCCAGGTCGCCGAACTTGAACAGTCCGTGCGAACCCATGAAGTTGTAGATCTCGACCGGGCCGGGTTGATTGTCGGGGCTGTACGTCAGCACGAACGGGATGATGAAAGCTCCCCAGGCGTTGATGAACGTGTAGATCGCGGTCACCGCGATGCCGGGCAGCGTCAACGGCAGCACGAGCTCACGCAGGATGCGAGCCGTGCTCGCGCCGTCGATCGCGGCGGCTTGTTCGAGCTCCGCGGGCACCGCGTCGATGAAGTTCTTCATCAGCCAGATCGCAAACGGGAGCGAGCTCGCGGCAAGGAATAGGGCCGTTGTGTAGAGCGAGTCGAGCCAGCCGAAGTACACGTACATCTGGTAGACGGGCACGATCAGCATCGAAACCGGAAGGCCCGACGCGAAGAGGATCGCCAGCATGAACGCGCGCTTGAACGGGATGTGCATGCGCGAGAGCGGATACGCGGCAAGCACGGCGAGCACGGTCGTGACGACGGTCGTCGTGCCGGCCAGGATCAGGCTGCTGCGGAAAGAGCTGATCGCGTCGGCGCGGCCGAGCACGTCCGTAAAGTTCGCCAGCGTCGGCGTCGGCAGCTTGATCGCCCAGTCGGGGTTCGAATCGACGGACGCGAACACCATCCAGAGCATCGGAAGCAGGAAGAAGGAGCCGAGCAGGATCAGGATCATGTTGGTAGCCACCGCCGCCGGCGAAACCCGGCTGTACGGGACGACGATCAGCTTTTCCGCACCCGCCCGGCGTGCCTCCACCGCGCTCATACCTGGCTCCTCGAAGCGCGGACGAACAGGAGGGAGAACAGCGCGCCGATCAGCACCAGCACGAGCGAGATGGCGGTCCCGTATCCGAGCTGGTGGAACACGAACGCCTCCTGGTAGACGTACAGCGGAAGCGTCATGGTCTCGATGCCGGGCCCTCCCTGCGTCATCGCGTAGATGAGCGTGAACTCAGACAGGTTGAGGATCGTGACCAGCAGCAGGTTCGTCACGATCGTCGGCTTGAGCAGGGGCAGGACCACCATTCGATAGCGGCGCCAGGCGGACGCGCCCTCGACCTCGGCCGCCTCGAGGACCTCCGTCGGCAGGTTGCGGAGGCCGGCCGAGAACACGAGCATCGAAAAGGCGACGTTGCGCCACAGGTTGGCCAGCGAGACGATCAGCATCGGCACGGCGACCAGGAAGTTCGTGTCCGTGTGACCCAGCAGGATCGAGAGCGTGCCGCCGGCTTGGGAGAACGCATACCAGACCAGGGCGACCGTGATCTCCGGCAGGACCCAAGCGACGATGACGATCGACCCGATCACGGCCCGGACGGATACCAGCGCGTTGCGCAGGAGGATGGCCAGCGCCATGCCGAGCACCGTCTGGCCGACGATCGCCGAGCCGACGACGAAGATGATCGTCAGCCACGACGATTTGATGAAGACGTAGTCGCTGAGCATCCGGGTCACGTTGTCGAGGCCCGTGAACTGATAGTCGCGCGAGCGCGAGCCCACCAGCGCCAGGTCGGTGAAGCCGAGGTAGCCGGAGTACAGGACCGGGAAGATGAACAGCACGCCGAGCAGCGCCAGCGCCGGGGCGAGCATCGCAAGGCTCGACCACTGGAATCGCTCGCGGTCCAACCGCGGGCCCAAACCGGCCGCGACAGCCAAGCTCAACTCCTCCGCAGATCTGGCGGAAAACTTCGCGTCGTCCCGCCTCTGGAGCGTTCCACTGGAACGTTCCGTAATTCTCTAGGGCGGGCGGGCCGACCGTCAAGTCCCCCCTCTGCCGGGGGCCGCGGAACTAGGCCTGGCGAAGGGGCGCGGTCGACCGGCGGGCGACCAGCGTGACGTCGACAAGAGTGCGTGTCGGTGGCCCCTTGAGCTTGCGCTCGATCCGGTCGGCGATGGTCGCTATGCCCAGCCGCGCGAGCTCGTCCCGCGGCTGGGCGATCGTGGTCAGCGCGATCCGGGCGAGGCCCGCCATCGGCACGTCGTCGAAGCCGACGATCGAGATATCGCCTGGGACGCGCAGGTCAACGCGGTCCGCGAACTCCTGGAGCGCTATCGCGGCCACATCATTGGACGCGAACACGCCGGTGGCGCGGTCGGGACCGGTGAAGACTTCGATCAGGGGGCGGTCGACGCCGTCGACGAGCGCGTGCTCGGCGGGCGGCGACCAGCTGATCCTGACCGGCGGCCCGAGGCCGGCCGCTTTCAAAGCCTCGCAGTAGCCGTCCCAGCGCGCGCGGTCGGACTGGTCTTCGAGCTCCGGGATAAAGAGATACGCGATGCGCCGGTGCCCGGCGTCGACGAGATGCGCCGTGCCCATGCGGCCTCCGACCTCGTCATCGACCGAGACCACGTCTCCCCACTCCGCGCCGCAGCTGACGAAGACCGCCGGAATCTGGTGCTGAAGCGTCTCCCGCATCGTCCGGGAGTCGCCGGAGAAGGCGAGAAAGACGATGCCCGCCACCCTGTGTTCGAGAAGCGTCTCGACTCCGGCGAGCTCGCTCTGGCTGTCGCCCTCTGTGTTGCAGAACATCGCGGTGTAGCCGCGGGCAGCGGCGTGCCGCTCGACCGATTTCGCCATCTCGGCGAAGAAGGGGTTGGCGAGGTCGCCGACGACGACGCCGAGGATGCTCGTTCGCTGCTGCACGAGCTGGCGGGCGAGCACATTGGGTCGGTAGCCCAGCTCCTGGATCGCAAGGCGGACTCGCCCTCGGGTCGCCTCCGACACTCCGGGCAGCCCACGCACGACGTTGGAGACGGTCGATTTCGAAACGCCAGCGTGGGAGGCGACATCGAGGATGGTGGGGTGCCTTCGCGTCGCAGAGGGGGATTCGATCACGGCTTCATGGCCGGGTCCATCAGGACCTTCATCGTCCCGTCCCGCTGCGATAGCTCCATGGCTTCGGTCGCGCGCTCGAGAGGCATCCGGTGCGTGACGATCTCTGTCAGCGGAAGGCGGTCGAGGTTCCGGGCGAGTAGGTTCATCGACGGGACGTAGGAGGTCGCTGTCTCGCCGCCGACGCCGATCACGCTGACGTTCTTGGTGCAGATGTCAGCGTTGGGATTGACACCGACGGGGCCCATGTCCACGAACGTCCCCGCCTCGACGACGGTGCCGCCGTAGCGCACAAGATGCAGGCACTCTGGGAACGATTGGGCGAAACCGGTGCAGTCGACGACGATGTCGGGCCCGGTGTGGGTGTGCTCGCGCACGAGCGCGAGGCGCTCCTTCTCGTCAGTTTTGGCGGCGTTGATGGTCAGCGTGGCGCCGAATTTTCTTGCCAGCTCGAGACGCGAGTCGAGCCGGTCGATCGCGATCAGCTTGCCGCAACCCATAAGCCGCGCCTTGACCAGGTGGCAGAAGCCAAGCGGGCCGATTCCGACGATGGCCACCGACTCGCCGAATGCGCTTCCTCCCCATCCCGCCGTCAGCATGCGGGCGCGATCGAACCCATGCGTTACGGCCATCACCTCGGTCAGGGCTGCGACCTCGTCCGGCAGACCGTCGGGCACACGAAAGAGCGGTGTTCCTGGAAGCAGGTACATGTATTCCGCCCAGCCGCCGAAAAGGTGCGGCGGGTTGGTCGCATGCAGGCTGTTGCCGTAGTCCTGCAAGTTCTCACAGAAGTAGTACGGGTAGTCGTTGAGGCAGAAGACGCAGTGACCGCATGGGACGTTCGCGGCGGGAACGATCCGGTCGCCGGCGCGCAGCGGGCGTCCTTCGCTATCCGGGATGGAGTCGCCACCTCCGATGGCCTCGATCACTCCCACGTTCTCATGGCCACAGATCAGCGGATAGATGATGTTGCGCTCGTGATCGGTGCCTGCGTACTGCTTCGACTCACCGCGGTAGGTGTGCTTGTCCGTGCCGCAGATGCCGGAGTAGGTGACCTTCATCACGACGGCGCCTGGCGCGGGTTCGGGGAGCGGGAATCGCCTGACTTCAAGGTGTCCCGGGGCTGTCATCACGGCCGCCCGGACCGTCCCGCTCACAAGATTGGAACGTTACAGGATTTCAGTCGAGTTGCCAGCGATGGTCGGCGTCGGTAGTGACCAGCCAGCGGCGGGTGGGACCGGCCATCACGTTTAGATAGTAGAGGTCGTAACCCGGACCTGCGGCCACGGGGTGGTAGCCACGCGGGACCAGGACGACGTCGCCGTCGCGGACCTGGATCGCTTCGTCCAGGGAGCGGTCATCGGTGTAGACGAGCTGCACGGCGAAGCCCTCGGGTCGCGCGAGCCGGTGGTAGTACGTCTCCTCGAGGTAGGTCTCGCGCGGCGGGTCGTCGGTGTCGTGCTTGTGCGGTGGGTAGCTCGACCAGTTGCCCGCCGGGGTCAAGACCTCGGTGACGAGCAGCGACTCCGCCGGCCGGTCCTCCATGAGGATGTTGTGGATCGTGCGTTCAGTCCGCCCGGAGCCGCGCTTGAACGGCTTGATCTCCGCCGCTTTGATCAGGGCCGGCTCAGCGCCATCGGAGGCCGGCGCCCAGCAAAGAGCAACCTCGCAATCGCTGGATGCCGAGATCGCGATCTGCTCTCCCGGCGGCGCGTAGACCGCGTCCGGTGGCCCCTCGAAGACACTGTCGCGCGAACCGACTTCCGTCCAACGATGCGAGCCCACCGCGAAGTCCGCCTGGCCAGACAGCATGACCACGCACACCTCGCGTCCTGCAGTGGGCCGTTCCAGCTGCTTGCCCGCATCGAGCCGGAACACCTCGAAGCCGACGTATGACCAGGCGGCCGACTCGGGCGTGACCTCGACCACGCCTCCTGAATCGCGAATCACGAGCCCGCTCATACGTGCCAGCGCCGCCTGGTCAACCCGCGCTCGTGCTCCTCGCGCGCCTTCTGGACCTCTTTCGAATCCGCGACCTCGGCGACCGGCACCTCCCACCAGCTGTCGTAGCTGGGCACGCTCTCGTAACGATCCGTCGGGATGTAGATGACCACTGTGCTGTCCACGTTCTTGGCGGCGTTGATGGCGTCCCGAAGCTCTTCGACGTTGTGCGTCCGGAACACGTGCGCACCCAGGCCTTCGGCGTTCCGCGCGAGGTCCACCGGAAGCCGCTCGGCGTCGTCGTGTTTTTCGTCGTCGCCCAATGAGCCATCGGACCGGTAGCGGTAGCGCGTCCCGAAGCCCGCCATACCTTTGGACCGCGAAAGGCCTCCGATGGAAGCGAAGCCCTCGTTGTCGACCAGCACGATGGTCAGCTTGGCGCGCTCCTGGATCGAGGTCACGATCTCCTGCGACATCATCAGGTAGGAGCCGTCGCCGACCATCACGTAAACCTCGCGGGACGGATCGGCCAGCTTGACTCCGAGCCCGCCCGCGATCTCGTATCCCATCGTCGAGTAGCCGTACTCGACGTGATAGCCCTTGGCGTCTCGCGTGCGCCAGAGCTTGTGAAGGTCACCCGGCATCGAGCCGGCCGCGCACACGACCACATCTCGCGGTGCGGACAGGTCGTTGACCGCGCCGATCACCTCGGATTGCGCGGGCAGCGGTGCGTGACCCAGGGCGAAGAGGCGCGATACCTCGTGGTCCCAATCCGCGCGCATCTGCTCGTACTGCTTCTGATATGCGTCGCTGACGGTCCATCTTTGCAGCCTCTCGTCCAGCGCCTCAAGCGTCGCTCGGGCGTCGCCGGTCAGTGCCGCGCCGCCAAGCTTGTGGCTGTCGAGCTCGGCGATGTTGACGTTGACGAAACGAATTTCGGGATTCTGAAACGCCGTACGCGAGGCGGTCGTGAAGTCGCTGTACCGGGTACCGACACCGAGCACCAGGTCGGCTTCGGCAGCGATCCGGTTCGCGGCCGGCGTGCCGGTGGCGCCGATCGCGCCCAGGGCGCCCGGATGGTCGAACGGCAACGAGCCTTTGCCCGCCTGGGTCTCGACGACAGGGATGCCGGTGCGCCGGACGAGCTTGCGCAGGACTTCGGTCGCCTCGGAGTAGATGACGCCGCCCCCCGCGATGATGAGCGGCTGCTTGGAGCTTCGGATCAGACCCGCCGCGCGATCCAGGATCGATGCGTCGGGCAGCGGCCGCGAGAGGTGCCAGATGCGCTTCTCGAAAAACGCGTCGGGGTAGTCGTAGGCCTCGGTCTGCACATCCTGGGGCAGCGCCAGCGTGGCGGCGCCGGTGTCCGCCTGGCTCGTCAGGACACGCATCGCGGAAAGCGCCGCGGGGATGAGTTGCTCCGGCCTCTGGATGCGGTCGAAGTAGCGCGACACCGCAATCAGGGAGTCGTTCACGCTGACATCACCGCGCGAGGGGCTTTCCAGCTGCTGCAGCACCGGATCTGGCCGGCGTGAAGCGAAGACGTCACCGGGCAGGAGCAGCACCGGCACCCGGTTGACCGTCGCGGCCGCGGCCCCAGTGACCATGTTGGTCGCGCCGGGTCCGATCGAGGTCGTGCATGCGAGCGTGCCGAGCCTGTTTCGCATCCGGGCGAAGCCCGCCGCGGTATGCACCATCGCCTGCTCGTTGCGGGCCTGGTAGTAGGTGAGGAGGTCTGGGTCCTGAGCCAGCGCCTGCCCCACGCCGGTGAGGTTGCCGTGGCCGAAGATGCCGAAGCATCCCTCGATGAACCTGTGCTCCACCCCGTCGCGCTCCACGTACTGCGCGGCGAGAAAGCGCACCAGCGCCTGCGCCATTGTCACGCGCGTTGTCTCCACGTCGGGTCTAAGTGGGGTCGGGCAGCATCACGTCGCGCACCAGGCCGTCGAGGTCCGTGCAGGCGGCGACGAATTGCCGCAACGTGCGCACGGTCGGCGGATAGGAATCGAACTCACCTGTGGCGAGGCCGCCCTCTGAGTACGCACGGCGGAAGTCCGGGAAATGCGCGAGCAATTGCTCGACCACATCCGGGTTGACCGGGTCGTCGATCCTGGAACGCACCTCGATGTCGCTCGCATTGAAACGCGTCTGCCACGCGTAGGGGGGCGAGATCACAGCGTCGGCGCCGACCAGCTCGCTCCAGTGCATGTGGTTGCGGAAAGCCGCGGACAGCAGTCGCAGGCGGTACCCGCGCTCGCGGAATATCCCGTACGTCTTCTTGAAGACGGCCACGCCCGCCCACTCGAGGTAGCCGGGGTCGACGCTGATCTCGCGCTTGTCCAGCAGCACCTTGAGCCAATCGTCGAGCCGGCCGACCATGATCGTGCAGACCGGGCCCATCGACTCGATGTCCTTGGCTTCTGCCTCGCGGCGGCTGAGCCCGCGCTCGACCGCCTCCGCCACCGCGATGCACTGCGGCAGGGTGAACGACACGGTCGCGTTGATGCTGACCCCGCGATAGGTGACCTCTTCAATCGCAACGATCCCCGCTCTGGTCGCGGGAATCTTGACGATCATGTTCTGGGCGAGACGGCTGAACGCCATGGCGTTCTCAACGATCGCGGCGGCGTCCCGATACAGACGCGGGTCGGTCTGGATGGAGAGCCGCCCGTCGCGGCCGCCATGAGCGGCAAACGCCGGCTCGAGCAGCTTCGCCGCCTTGATCGACACCTCTTCGACCAACTTCCAGCCGACCTGGTCCTCGGTCGCGGCGGGCATCTCGCCCAGCAGCGCCTCGATGCGCGGGCGCCACTCTGCGATGTGCTTCTTCAAGATGGTGACGGCGATCACCGGGTTGCACGTCGCGCCGACCGCGCCGTTCTCGATCGAGTATTTGAGCTCATCGATGTCAGCCGAGTCGTTCCACAGGCGCGTCGGCGTCGTCTCGGTCATCTCATGTAGAGGACTCTTGTAGGTCACCTCGCGTCGCGCTACCACCGCGTCACAACCACCTTCTTACGAGTGTAGAAGTCGATGCCGTCAGTGCCATGCACGTGGAGGTCGCCGTAGAACGAGCCCTTCCAGCCGCTGAAGGGGAAGAACGCGAACGGCTGCGCGATCGGCACGTTGATACCGGTCATCCCGGCCTCCACGCGCTCGCGGAACTCGCGGGCGGCGCGGCCCGACTGCGTGAAGATCGTGGCCATGTTGCCGAGCGCCATCTGGTTCGCCTGACCGATGGCGTCGTCGAGGGTCGCGGCCCGCGCGAACGAGAGCACGGGGCCAAAGATCTCTTCGTGGCCGACTGTCATCTCGGCCGTGACACGGTCCAGGATCGTCGGCCCGAGAAAGAATCCCGCCCGCTTCATCTCGCCTCGCCCGTCGACCACCAGCTCGGCGCCTTCCGCCACACCCTTGTCGACGTAACCCGCGACCTTGTCGCGGTGGTCGGCGCGGATCAGAGGACCGACCTGCACGCCGGGCTGGTCGCCAGGGCCGACCACGAGCTTCGAAGCCGCGTCGCGCAGGGGATCGAGCAGCGTGTCGGCGGCGCGGCCGACCGCAACCGCGACCGATCCCGCCAAGCATCGCTCGCCGGCGTTGCCAAACGCGGAATTGAGGATCGCCGGCACGGCGATCTCGGGGTCGGCGTCGGGCATGACGACGATGTGGTTCTTGGCGCCACCAAGTGCCTGGACCCTTTTGCCGCTCGATGCAGCTGTCTGATAAACGTACTTCGCGACGGGCGCGGAGCCGACAAACGAGAGCGCGGCAACGCTTGGATGTCGCAGCAGCGCGTCGACCGCCTCTCGCGCGCCGTGGACGACGTTCAACACGCCATCGGGGAATCCCGCCTCGAGAAATATCTCGGCCAGCCGCTGAGCCCCGAGTGGCGTCCGCTCGGAAGGCTTGAGGATGAACGTGTTCCCCGCGACGACGGAGAGCGGGAACATCCAAAGCGGGATCATCACCGGGAAGTTGAAGGGTGGGATGCCGGCGCAGACGCCGACCGGGTAGCGGTAGAGATCCTGGTCGACGCCGCCCGAGACGTCGCGCAGGGTACGGCCCTGGAGGAGCGTCGGCGCGCCGCACGCGAAATCGACCACCTCGATGCCGCGCCGCACCTCGCCCCGCGACTCCTCGAGCGTCTTGCCGTGGTGGCGCGTGATGATCGAAGCCAGCTCTTCGAAGTGCTCCTCGAGCAGAGCCTTGAACCTGAACATCAGGCGCACGCGCTCCATCAAGGCTGTGCGCGACCAGCCGGGGAATGCCCTGACCGCCGCGTTGACCGCAGCGTCGACGTCGGGCTGTCGAGACAATGGCACCTGCTCGATCTCCTGGCCCGTGGCGGGATTGAAGATCGGCAGCGAGGAAACGCCGTCGGCCGGCGATCGCCACTCGGCGCCGATGAGGTTGCGAATCATGGACGAGGTGCTCCTCCCGACATCATCGTCAATTCGACCAAGGGACGTCTCCTTCTAGCAGTAGGACCCAGTGAGACAGCTTCATGCGAATTCTCCGACCCGGACCGGCCGATGCTCCCGCAGCGAGCGGTCGGCCGCCAGCGCGACCACCAGCGCGGCGCGGGCATCGCCGACCGAGCACGGGCTCTCCCCACCGTGCTTGATCGCTCCCAAAAACGCATGCAGCTCCGCGCGGTAGGCGGGCTCAAAGCGCTCCAGGAAGTCCCGATAACCCTGCCTGCTGGGAGCCGGGACGGACGGCTCGACAGACCTGAGGGGAGTCCGATCGTTCCAACCCACGGCGATACTGTCTCGCAAGCCGAATAGCTCCATCCTGACGTCGTAGCCGCGCGGGTCGTTGCGGGTGGCGGTCATCGCGCCGAGAACGCCACCTTCGAAGCGCAGGATCGCGCAGGCGGCGTCGACGTCGCCGTATCTCTCGAACACCTCGCCGTTCGCCTTGCCATCCGCAAAAACCTCGGTGACGGGACTCCCCAGCACCCACGCGGCGATGTCGAAGTCGTGGATCGCGAGGTCCCTCCAGATACCACCTGAGACGGCAACGTATGCCTCTGGCGGGGGCGCGGGATCGTGCGTCGCGAGCCGGACGACGTGAACGTCGCCTAGCGCCCCGCTCGCGTATGCGTCACGCGCGGCCGTGTACCCCGGGTCGAATCGGCGCTGAAAGCCGATCTGGACGAAGATGCCTGCCCGCGCGACATGCCGGATCACATCGTCGGTCGCTTCGAGCTCGAGGGCTATCGGTTTCTCGCAGAACGCCGGCACCGAAGCCTCGGCGGCCATGTGCAGCAGCTCCGCGTGCGCGGGGGTGGCGGCCGCGATCACGATCGCGTCGACGCCACCAGAAACAAGAGCTTGCGGGCTTTCCGCAAGCTCCGCGCCGACGTCGCCGGCGACCTGCGCTCCGCGATCGGAATCAGCGTCGAAGATCGTCAGCGTGGACACGAGAGGGCTCTGCCGCAGGCTTCGCGCATGCAGCGCGCCAATCCGTCCGGTGCCGATGAGTCCGACGTGCACGGTCCTCCCCCAGCCGTCGCTTCTTGAGGCCATCCGGCCAGTGTCCCGGGAACGTTCGCACAGAACGTTCCCGCAAGAATAGTTCTCCTGGCTGCGGCATGACCGATGCGGGGACGGTCTCGCAATGATGTGCGCGCGCCAGGACGTAATGGCGGCACAATTGCCGCCGCATGACTGAGGGCGCTGACGAGCCACGCATCGGTGTGGTGACCGAGCCGTTCGCGAGCCGGCCGCTCACGGACGTGATGGAATGGCTGCTACGCGCGGCGCCGGGCGTGACCGACCTCGAGGTCGGGGCAGGCGGCTACGCACCGACCACGCATTGCGAGACACCTCTGCTCCTTCGCGACGCGTCCGCGCGCGAGGCCTGGGCGGCAGAGATCGCGTCGCGCGGCCTGCGCGTCGCCGCCCTCAACGTCTGGGGCAACCCTCTCCATCCCGACAAGTCGATCGCCCGCAAGCACGACGCCGACCTGCGCGACGCGATCAGGCTTGCTGCGCTGCTTGGCGTCGACCGCGTGGTGGCGCTCGCAGGCTGTCCACCCGGCGCGCGAGGCGACCGCACGCCGCACTTCGCGGGAGGTGGATGGCTCCCATACCTGGAATCGATCCACGAGCTCCAGTGGGACGAATGGGTCGAGCCTTACTGGTCGGACGTCGCGGAATTTGCGATGCGCGAGCATCCGCAGCTTCTCGTCTGCCTCGAGCTTCATCCCGGCACCGCCGTCTACAACGTGGAGACGTTCGACCGGATCGCGGCGCTCGGCGACTCCATCGCCGCCAACATCGACCCGAGTCATTTCTTCTGGATGGGGATGGACCCGCTCGCCGTGCTGTCGGCGATCGGCGACCGGGTGGGCCACTGCCACGGCAAGGACGTGCAGTTCGCGAGACCCAACCTCGACGTGAACGGAGTGCTCGACAGGCGCTGGCCGCACGATCCCCGGACCCTGCCCTGGAACTTTGCCGTCGTCGGCCGCGGCCGTGACGCGGCATGGTGGAAGGCTTTCGTGTCCGCTTTGCAGAGCGAGAGCCGGGTCCACACGATCGCCATCGAGCACGAGGACCCGTTCGTCGCCGCCGAGCAGGGCATCCCCGAAGCGGCCGACGTGCTGGCGTCCGCGCGATAGCGATCTGTTGACACGATCCACCTCTTTCGTATAGGGTCGTTGGAACGTTCCAGCGCGCTTCGGCGCAGGTATTTTCTACCGGGGTGAATATGGCCGGCCGACTGCGCGTAGGGGTCATCGGGTGCGGCTTGATCGCTCAAGTCATGCACCTTCACTATCTCCGCGAGCTGGCGGACCGCTTCGAGATCGCGGCCGTGTGCGACGTCTCCGATGAGGTGCGGTCCGCCTGCGCCAGGGAGTACGGCGTCCCCGAGCAGTTCGCCTCCTGGCAGGAGCTGCTCACGAGGTCGCTCGACGCGGTGCTGGTGCTCACCTCGGGAAGCCACGCGCCGATCGCGGTCGCGGCCGCGCAGGCCGGAATCCATGCGCTGGTTGAGAAGCCGATGTGTTTTTCGGTCGCCGAGGGGCGCGCGATGATCGAGGCGGCCGGCGCGGCGGGCACCGTCCTGATGGTCGGCTACAACAAGCGCTACGACCCCGCGTATGCACGGCTGGTCGAGGAGGCGCGCACACTGGCCGATCTCCGCCTCGTGTGCATCACGACCCTCGAGTCCCCAATCGATCCCTACGTGCAGCATTACAACCTTCGGCGCGGAGGGCCTTTGCCAAAATCCGTCGCGCAGACGCTTCGCGACGATGACGACGCCAGGATCACGGCCGCGCTGGGCGACGCCGACCCGCTGTCGCGATGGGCGTACCGAAGCGTCCTGCTCGACAGCCTCGTGCACGAGTTCAACGCCATGCGTGGCGTGATGGGTGAGCCGGACGCGCTCGAGTTCGCCGACATACGCGAGACGGGGCTGACCGCGATCTTCAAGTACGGCGCTGCGCAATGCATTCTCGCGTGGGTCGACCTGCCCGATATCGCGCGCTACTCGATGGAGTTCGCGTTTTACTCGCCGGAGCGGCGAGTCACCCTCGCATTCCCCTCCCCGTTCCTCCGCAGCATGCCCACGCTTTTCATCTCCGAGGACGGCCGGAAAATGTCGCCTCGCGCATCGCGCACAGAGGAGGTCGCGTCCTATCAGGAGAGCTTCAAGGAAGAGCTCGTCCATTTCCACGATTGCGTGACGAACGGCAGGCAGCCGACGACGTCCGCCGCTGACGCCATCCATGACATCGCGCTATGCGAGGCCGTGGTGGCGGTCCATCGCGGGCGCCATCCGCGCGAGCATCCTTCGCAACCTGCCATGGCGACCGCCCCGACGGAGCGCTCGTGACAGAGGCGGGCAAGGTCGTCATCGCCAACGACCCGGTGAGCTACGGTGCCTTCGAGCTGACGGTCGGCATCCTGCCCGACGTTCCAGACGGGGATGCCGTGCTCGACGAGGTCGCCGGCGCGGGGTACGCCGGGATCGATCTCGGACCGATCGGGTATCTCGGCGACGGAGATGAGCTTGCGTCGAGCCTGCGGCGGCGGAAGCTCGCGCTCTCCGGGGGTTTTTTCGAGCTGCCCTTCAGCGACCTCACCCGGATGCCGGCGGCGCTCCGCGGGCTTGGTTCTTTGCTGGACGTCTTCGACGCTGCCGGTGCGAGCAATGGTCTGAGAGCGAAACCGACACTCGCCGACATCGGCAGCGACCTGCGCCGATCGCGCCCGGGGCAGGCGGCCAACGATCCATCGCTCGGCTTCGACCACGACACATGGAAGCGCTTCGCCGAAGGGGTTGAGATGGCTGTCGAATGCTGCCGCGCACGGCGGTACGAGCCGACGTTCCATCACGAAACGGGCACACACATCGAAGCTCCGTGGGAGATCGAGAAGGTCCTCGAGCTGACCTCGATCGGGCTCTGTCTCGACACGGGCCACCTGCTTCTTGGAGGAGGCGACCCCGTGCGGGCGATGCGCGAATGGGGACAGCGCATCAATCATCTCCATTTGAAGGACGCCCGGCGATCGGTGGTCGACGGCATCGTCCGCGAGGCGGCGCCAGTCGCCGAGATCTGGCGCCGGCAGGCGTTCTGCCGGCTTGGCGACGGGGATCTCGACGTCGACGCCGTCCTGGATGCGGTCCGCAAGTCGTACGCGGGCTGGATCGTCGTCGAACAGGACGTGCTGCCAGACCCCGACGGGAGGGCCGCCGCCGACCAGCGCGCGAACCGCGAGTATCTGGCCGCCCGAGGGTTCTGACGCCGGTGGCTGCGCTGAGATTAGGCTTGGCCGGCGCCGGCCGGATGGGCCGCAATCACCTGCGCGCGATCGCCGGCTCGGCGGTGGTCAAGGTCACCGCGATCGCCGAACCCGTGGCGAGCACCCGCAGCTTGCTGCAAGGTGCCGATTCGGCCCTGTACGGCAGCCTCGACGATATGCTGGATACCGCGCCGATCGACGCGGTCCTGGTCTGCGTACCGAGCGACCTCCACCTGACAACGATCAAGCGCCTGGTCGACGCTCACATGCCCACGCTGTGCGAGAAACCCGTCGGGGTCGCAGGCTCCGAAGCGCGGGAGGCGGCGGCGTTGATCGATGCCGCGGGATTGCCCTTCCAGGTCGGTTTCTGGAGACGTTTTGTGCCGTCGCTGATGCGCCTGCGCGAGCGGATCGCGCGCGGTGAGCTGGGTGACATCTACGCAGTGGCGAACTTTCAATGGGACGGCGCACCGCCGGGGGCTAACTTCCGCGCCCACAGCGGCGGAATATTCGTCGACATGGGTGTCCATGAGTTCGATCAGACGCGGTGGCTCGTGCAGCAGGAATTCGGCGCCATCACGTCTGTGGCCTCTGGCATCGCCGGCGAGCGATGGCCGGGCGACCCGGAGAGCGCCCACGCGATCGCTGAGCTTTCGGGAGGGACGACGGCCATTGTCTCCCTGGGACGTCGGTTTCCCCTTGGCGACGTATGCAAGGTCGAGGTGTTCGGGACCAAGGACGCGGAAGAATGCAAATTCCTGTGGCCGCCGGGCGCCGACGATACGTTCTTCGGCGCGCTTCGCCAGCAGGCCGAGAGCTTCGCCCGCCATGTCCGCGGCGAACCTCTCCAAGGAGCGGACGCGCACGATGCCGCCGCGGCGCTGGGGGCGGCGGAACGGGCGGCTGCCCAGATGGCCGGATCGTGATGAGCGGTGAGGTGGGGATCGGGATCGTCGGCTACGGAATCATGGGCAAAGCGCACTCGTATGGCTACACCGTCGCTCCGGTGATGCGGCGGCTCCGCCACCGCCCGCGGCTTCGCGTGATCAGCGGGCGCGACAAGCAGAAGGTCGATGCGGCAGCCGTCGCATACGGTGTGGACGGCTCGGTCACCGACTGGCGCGAGCTGGTGCGCCGGCCCGAGGTCGACATCGTTGACATCTGCACTCCGCCGGGGACTCACGCCGAGATCGCGATCGCGGCGGCAGCGGCCGGCAAGGCGGTGATCTGCGAGAAGCCGCTTGCCGTCACCTACCCGCAGGCTGCCTCGGCGGTTGACGCCGCCGGCAAAGCCAGGGTTCTCAACGCCGTTGGATTCAACTACCGCAGCCTGCCGGCCGTGTCCCTGATGAAGCGGATGATCGGCGAGGGCGCTGTCGGCAAGATCAGGCTGCTCCGCGCCACCTGGCTTTCGGACGAGTTCGTCGACCCCACGATTCCCTTCGACTGGCGCTTCGACCGATCGATGGGCGGCACCACGATCGCCGATCTCGGCAGCCACCTGATCGACCTGGCGACCTGGATGGCGGGTCCCATCGCCGAGGTGAGCGGCCAGTCGGAGACGTTCATCCGCCAACGGTCAGACAAAGCTGTGACTGTCGACGACGCGTCCGCCGCCTTGGTCCGGTTCGAGTCGGGCGCCCGAGGGGCGTTGGAGATGGCGCGCGTCGCGGTCAGGCGGCCGTGCGACTTCACGATCGAGGTGAACGGCGACCGCGGCACCCTGGTCTTCGAGTACGCTCGCCTCAACGAGCTCCTCTACGGCGACGCGGGGGACCGACCGGAGCTGTATGGCATGCGGCGGATCCGCGCCGAGCAGCAGAGTCATCCCTACGCCGCCGACTGGTGGCCGATCGGGCAGGGTGTGGGCTACGGATCGAGCTTCGTCAACCACCTGGGCGACCTGCTCGATCGGTGGCCGGACGGCCCGTGGGAGCCGGACTTCGCGCAGGGCGCCGCCGTGCAGGCGGTGTGCGACGCGATCGAGCGCTCCGCGGCGGAGAGCCGATGGGTCGACGTCCGGGAGATTGTCGGTTAAGCCGTACCCCACCCGGCGGCTGTGCCGCCGACCTCCCCAGCCAGTCGGGAGGTGAAACTCGTCCTTGACGCGGGGGAGGGTGTGGCCTATCGTTCTGGAACGCTCCAATCGGGCGCTCTTTTGCCTTTTTCTTACTCGTTCACCTAGGGAGGGGAAGCATGGCGAGCACCAGCGCACCTATGGGAGGCAGGGCGGCCACCGGCCAGGGCCTCTTCACACGCCAGTCGTCGGGCCTCGTCCGCGAGCTCGGCGTCCCGGCCGCCACTGGCATCGCGCTGGCGTCGGTCGCCGTCGTCAACACGTTCATCAACTTCAATGCGGGGCTGGTCTCTTTCGACGAGGCCGAGATGACGCTACCCCTGCTGTTGGGCGCGGCGATCTGGCTGGTCGCGATGTTCGCCTACAAGTACCTGCTCGAAGCGATCCCACGTGCCGGCGGCGAGTACGTCTACCTGTCCCGCATCATCTCGCCCGCGCTTGGGGCGATGGCCGGGATCTCCATCTGTATCGCGTTCACCTACATCCTGGCGGCCAACGCCAACTTCACGGCCACGTACACGCCATTCATGCTGACCGCGCTTGGTGCAGCCTTCAACAGTTCGGCGATCAGCGACGCCGCGGGCAACGTGACCAGTCAGGGCGCGGTGGCCACGATCAGCGTGGTCATGCTGCTTGTGGTCGGCGCTGTCTCCCTTGTGTCGATCAAGAGGCTGGCGCAGGTGATCCTGGTCCTGGTCGGCATCCAGCTGCTTGCGTTCCTGGTCCTCGGATGGCTTCTCATCACGCACTCGCACCAGGACTTCGTGACCGCGCTGGCGTCGTTCAGCAATCACCCTGGCGCCTACAACGACATCCTGGCGGCGGCGCAGAAGGACAACATCCCGCTCGGCTTTTCCATCGGCGCGTCGCTCACGGCGGTGCCGTTCATGGTCCTGAACTACAACGGCGTGCTTTACGCGTACTACGTCGGCGGCGAGCTCAAGCGGCCGGGCCGAACGTATCTCTACGCGTCCGTGATCAGCATCGCGCTGCTGGTCGTCGTCTGGCTCGGCGTGTGGCTGTTGATGCGCAGCACGGTCGGTCTCGACTTCATGCAGTCGCAGGCAAAGCTCGGCGCCACCGATCCGGCGGCCTATGGAGCGATCACCAGCTTGCAGTCGTCCGCGGGCGGGCTCGGATACGGGCTCATCCTTTCCGGTGACCCCATCTCCAAGATCCTGATCGGCATCGCCGTGCCTTCAGCTGAGCTCGCCGTCGACCTCGCGTTCGTCGCGGTGGTGACGCGTGTGATGTTCGCGCTCGCGTTCGACCGCCTCCTCCCCATCAGCCTGGCCAAGATCAGCGAGCGGAACGCGATTCCCACCAATGCCATCATCGTCGCGGTGGCCATCGGCATCCTGTTTGCGATCCTGGCGGCGTTCGTCAACCTCTCGAACATCGTCGCCAACCTGGCGCTGTTCGTCGCCCTGATCATCGTCGCCGGGGGCGTGGCCGCGACCGCGTTGCCATACCGCCGACCCGACCTCATCACGCGACCCGGCGAGACGGCGCTGCCCCGCATGGGTGGCGTCCCGGTGGCTTCGTTGTGGGGCGCCGCAACCACGCTCCTTGCGGCGATCGTCGTCGTGCTGATCATCACGCACCCGTCGGTGTTCGGCAGCTTCACCGTCACGTCGGTCGGCGCCCTGGTGATCGTCCTTGGTGCGGGCCCGGTGATCTACCTCGCCGCGCGGCAGATGCGACTCTCGCGTTCGTCGATCGACCTGCGTCTTGCGATGCGGGAGCTACCGCCCGAGTAAGCGATAGGCGGAGGGTCCATGTTTTTAGGGCGTCCCAAGAAGCGGGCCCTCCGCATCTACTTCGCGACTGACATCCACGGCTCCGACAGGTGCTTCCGGAAATTCCTGGCGGCTGCCGAATCCTATGAGGCGGATGCGCTCGTGCTCGGCGGCGACATCGCAGGCAAGGGCTTGGTCCCGATCCGTTCCCACAACGGAAGCCTGAGCGCCAAGGTCCGCGGAGAGGCGGTGACGGTGCCGCGTGACGAAGAGGCCCGTCTGCGTGCGGAGATCAACCGCCTCGGCTTCTACTCGCTCGTCACCGACGAGAGGGAGATCGAGCGCCTCGAGTCGGAGCCGGCGCACCTCGACCGTGCGTTCGAGCACGCCATCGTGGAGCAGATCGAGGGCTGGTGCAAGCTCGCCGAAGAGCGACTGGCGCCCCGCGTCCGCTGCATCATCACTCCTGGCAACGACGACCCGAAAGCGATCGACCCCGTGCTGAAGGCGGCGTCGCGCATCGAGTCGCCGGAGGGCGAGATCTGCGACCTGGGCCCGGTGGTGATGGCCAGCTGCGGCGACGTCACGCCGACGCCCTGGAACACCGAGCGCGAGTACCCGGAGGAAGAGCTGGCCCGCCGGCTCGAGGCGATCCTGGACCAGGCGCCAAAAGCAAGCAAGATGGTGGTCAACTTTCACTGCCCACCGTACGGCTCCGGTCTGGATTTCGCGGCGGAGCTCGACCCCCAGCTGCGGCCGGTGATCCGGGGCGGTCGACCGAGCATCGTGCCGGTTGGCAGCAAAGCCGTGCGCGACGTGGTCAAGCGGTACCAGCCGGTGGTCGGCCTGCACGGTCACATCCACGAGTCGAAGGGCGCTCAGAAGATCGGCTCCACGATGTGCCTCAATCCTGGCAGTGACTATTCCGCGGACGTGTTGCGCGGCGCTATCGTGGACTTCGCCGAGGATGGAAGCTACATCGATTTCCTCTTCACGACGGGATAACGGACCGCTCTCCGACCCGGTCGCCGAGTCACGGCGGCTGATTGATGTCTTCACCCATAAGAACGTCGTCGCGCGATTGCTCGGCGGAGCGGCCGTGTACGTGCAAGCTCCCGCCGGGGGGCCGATCCTGGCCCGCGAGGTCAAGGACATCGACATCGCCACCAGGCGCGGCGCGCGAAGGGCGGCGACGGAGGTACTGGTGGCGGCGGGCTACGTACCAGATGAGATGTTCAACGCGCTCCACGGAGCCCGGCGCCTGCTCTTCTATGACGAGGCCAATGCCCGCAAGCTCGACGTTTTCGTCGGCGACTTCTCGATGTGCCACCAGGTTCCCATCGCCGATCGCCTGGAACGGGAGCCGTTGACGATTCCGCTGGCGGAGCTCCTGCTCACGAAGCTGCAGATCGTGGAGCTCACCGAGCGGGACCAGCGCGACATCTACAACCTGACGTATCACCATCCGGTGACCAACGGCGACGGGTCAGGGATCGAGGCCAACTACATCGCCGAGGTATGCGCGCGGGACTGGGGTCTGTGGCGAACGACCAAAGCGACCCTGGAGCGATGCCGGTCCGAAATCGGCGAGTACGGCCTGGACGCCGGCGCGCGCGAGCGAATAGGTGAGCGGCTCACCCAGCTCTCGCAACGCATAGAGGCCGAGCCGAAAACAGGCAAATGGAAGCTGCGCAACCGCGTCGGCGACCGGATACGCTGGTATGACCAGCCCGAAGAACATCCGCAGCAGGGGCGATGACCTCCGACGCCAGAAGGCAATCGGCACGGGACCTGCTCGAGGATGTCGCGCGGCAAGGCAACGACCTGGAGACGGTGGCTCGAGGCGTCCTGGCCCGGCTGGCCGAGCTGACCGGTCTCAGCTCGACCTATCTTGCGGAGACCCGGCTGATGGTCGATGAGCAGTACATCGTCTTCTCCTGCAACCGAAGCGACGTGTTCCACATCCCCGAGGACGTCACCCTGCCTTGGTCGGAGGGCGTATGCCGGTTCGTGGTCGAGGGCGGTCCGAACTACACGACCGACGCGCAGAAACAGTTTCCGAGCAGCAGCGTGGCACGGCTGCTCGAGATTCGCACCTTTATTTCCTACCCGGTGTTCACCGCGGAGGGCCGCTTCTTCGGCACACTGTGCGGCGCGAGCAAGGAACAGGTCGAGATCCAGCAGGAGATCCTGGAGCTGATGCGCGAGTGCGCGCGGCTCATCGGCCAGCGCCTCAGGCGCGACGCCCCGGCGTCGACACCGGCTCCATGATTTGAAACTCGTCACTTATCGCGCCGGTGGAGACGCGAGAGTCGGGGCCGCCCGAGAGGATGAGGTGGTCGAGGTTGCCGACGCGCGCGACATGCTGTCCCTGATCGATGCCGGCGACGCCGGCATCGCGGCGGTGAAGTCCGCGCTCGCGTCGAACAAAGCCCCAAGACACAGGCTCCAAAACGTTCACCTGCTCGCGCCGCTGCCGCACCCGCGTGGAAACGTGATCGCAATCGGGCGCAACTACCAGGCCCACGCAGAGGAAAGCGCGCGGGCCGCCGGCAAGGTCGTGGATCCGCCGACCGTGTTCTCCAAGGCGATCACAAGCGTGGCGGGTCCGCATGACGACATCCGGATCGACGCATCGGTCACGAGCCAGGTCGACTGGGAGGTCGAGCTGGGCGTGGTGGTCGGCCGGCGCGGGATCAACATCAAACGCGAAAGGTCGCTGGACCATGTCTTTGGTTACGTCACGGTCAACGACGTCAGCGCTCGAGACGTCCAGTTCGGCTGGGGCGGCCAGTATTTCAAGGGCAAGAGCCTCGACGGCTTCTGCCCCATCGGCCCCTGGATCGTGACGCGGGACGAGATCCCCGACCCTCAGGCGCTGCCGCTGCTACTTCGCGTCAACGGCGAGACGAAGCAGGACGGCAACACCCGAGACATGATCTACCCCGTCGACGCGGTGATCGAATGGGTCTCCATGGGGATGACCCTGCTCGCGGGCTCGATCATCGCCACCGGCACACCGGACGGCGTCGGTTTCGCCCGCACGCCGCCGGAGTTCTTGAAACCGGGGGACGTGATGGAGGCGGAGGTCACGGGCATCGGCGTCCTTCGCAACCGGATCGTGGCCGCCCCCAACTAGAGAGGAAGGGCCTCGCACGAAAGCGAGCCCCCTGGTCGAAGCTGGAGTTTCAGTGTAGGTTCAGCAATGCTGCGGTCGGCGTGCCGAAGCCGGTGACGTCGTCCCATCCGGTCGCCGCTCGGTCCAGGGTAGGCTTGCCGCCATGGCCCGGATCGACGCCCTCGCCGGCGTCCTCATCGCGCTCGCGTCGCCCATGACGAAAGGCGGCGCCGTGGATGGGGCAGGGATCGGGCGGCTGGTCGAGCATGTGATCTCCGGCGGCGTGCACGGCGTCCTCGCATTGGGCTCCACCGGAGAGACCGCGTCGCTGGATGAGCGCGCGCGGCGCGAGGTCCTCGACGCGGTCGTCACCGCCAGCGCGGGGAGGGTCCCGGTGCTGTGCGGGATTGCGCAAAGCCAGCTCTCGACCGCCATCGCCGAGGTCGCGGCGGCCGCCCGAGCGGGTGCGGACGCCGCCCTGGTGGCGCCGCCCTTCTACTACCCGACCGACGCGACCGGAGTGCTCGCGTTCTACAGAGAGGTCGCCGCCGGAGCCGAGATCCCGATCCTCGTCTATAACATCCCCCAGTTCACAAAGGTCGCCGTCGATCCGACGACGCTGGCGACCCTGGCACGCGAGGGCGCAGTCCAGGGCATCAAGGATTCGAGCCGCGACTTCGAGTACTTCGAGGGCGTCTGCGTCGCGACCCGCGACGTGCCCGGATTTCGGATCTTCACCGGCAGCGACACGATGCTCGTCGCGTCACTCGCGGCCGGGGGTGCGGGAACGATCTGTGGAGCGGGCAACGTGGCCCCGGCGTGGGTGGTGCGCATCTACGAGGAATTCCAACGCGGCGACCTCGAGGCGGCAAGGCAGAGCCAGGACAGGTTGTACACGCTCGTCACCGTCCTGCGCAACGGCGTGTTTCCTCTAGCGATCAAGTGCGCGCTTCATCTGCAGGGCGTGTGCGAGCCCTGGTCCGCGCCACCAACGCGCAGGCTTGACGAGCCCCTGGAGGCTCGCCTGCGCGAAAAGCTAGCGGGCTGGGAGCTGCTTACTCCGCAGCGGTCACGGCAGTGAGATCTTCGCCACCACCTGCTGCTGGTAGTGGTGGGGATTGGTGCCGTCGTCGTACGTGCTTATGAAAGTCGCGTAGTCGATCGAGCCCGCGATCTCGTTGCCGAAGTAGTCACCGAGGAACGTGTCCAGGGGGTTGCAGGGACACGAGCGGTTTGGGCTGTTCAGCTGAGGATCCCAGCTGTGCTGCGTGATCCTCACGTTGTGTCCTTTCGGCGCGAGATCGGCCGCATAGAACTGCACGCTTGAGGTGATGCAGTAATTGGTCGCGCCGTATGGCGGCAGCGAGCCGCCATAGTTCGGATTGCTCCGGTCGAGCGCGAGCCCGGCGTTCGCCGCTGCTCTAGTTCCGGCGGCGGGGCACGCCAGCCTGCGGTCGTAGAAGTTGACGCTCACGGTGCCGTCTGGCCCGACCGCCAGGTTGGGCTGGAACTCATCGACGCTCGGATTGGCGTTGTCATTGACCTGGATCGGGTGGGACCACTTCTTGCCCTGATCGTAGGAGGCCGTGAGCAGCATGTTGCCGTAGCCGCTGCTCTTGGACTCGTACGCCAGATAGATCGGATAGTTGGGGCCCAAACGCGTGAGGTGATTGCCGACAGCAAACGTCTCCTCGATGCCGTCCTCGAAGGTGGTGTTGGCGTAGCCGGCACCTGAAAGCGGCGGCGTGTGCACGCCGGCCGCGGCGAGAAGCGGTCCGTTCCAGGAGACACCGCCGTCGGAGGAGTAATCGACGTAGATGTCGACGCAGCACGAGCCCTGGGCCGACGCGTAGTTGACCACAGGCGTGTACACGACACCGTCCGGGTCGACATGCGGGTACAGGTATGTGTTGTTGTTCGTGGCCCCGTTGCCGGTCGGCAGCAACATTGGCGCCGTCCAGTCGCTGTGCGTCCCGTCGCGGTGGGCGATCGCCGTGGAGACGTAGGGCTTGCTGCCGTTGCCGTTGAAGTTCACGAACATCACGTAGACGCGCCCAAAGTTCGGATTGGGGCGTCCGCCGACCGTGGGATTGCGATCGATGGCGATCCACTGCTTGTCGGGCTCCTGACCCAGGCCGGCGTCGGTCGTGAACACGTAGTCCGGATGGCCGGCGTGCGTGGTGATCCAGTCACGCACGCCGGTGACGCCACGTGGACGCACGGCGACCGAGACAGCCTCATTGGGCACAAAGTGGTTTGGCTCGTTCCCCGGCTCGTACTTCTTGTGCCCGCCTTTGTCGTAATAGAACTGGTACGGCAGGATGGCCTCGTAGTAGTTGCCGTAAGGGTCGAACGCACCGACCGGGTCGGTGTTGTCAGTCCACCCTTCGTAGCCAGGGATGTGCCCCATCACGGGCCACGTGATGCCTCCGTCCCAGGATTCGTAGAAGCCGAGCAGGTGGTTGTAGCCCTCGGCTCCGGTGAACCACTTGCTCGAGCCGATGATGTGGTTCGGATTGGTGGGGTCGACGCGGATATCGGACTCCGACTTATCGGTCACGAGCATCGGGCCCGCGGCCGTTGAGGTACCGAACTGCGTCGGGTATTGCTGGCGGCCGATGTCTTCGCCGGTGGTCGCGCGTGGACACGGCAGCTCGCCCGTGTATCCGTCGTTCGGCCCATTGTTGAAGGGGATCGGCACCTCGGGCCGGTAACAGCTCACCTGCCGGCTGGTCACGAAGACGTTCGTGACGCCCCGATTCTTGAAGCTCGCCGCGTACGCCGAGTTGGTCTGCGTGCCCTGCGGGACGTTGCCGACACCGGCTTCGAGGCCGCCGGTGCTCGCCGACATCACGCTGGTTGGGATCAACGCGAACGCGGCCGTCGCGACGGCCATCAGCAGATGCCTGATCGTGCTCACTTCCCCCTCCCGGAGCTCGCCGCCGGAACCTGGCTACCATAGCCGCCCCACGGCCGGCGAGCAAGCTGAATTTCAGCGAGCCTTAAGTCACGATAGCGGTTGCGTCAGGTCGTAGACCGTCACGTCTCCGACCGTCGTCGCGGTGAAATTCTGGCTCACCCAGTTCGCGATCTGGCTGCTCGACCCCCCTCCGCTCCCCCGCATCCCGCCCGCGATGAAGTAGTGGATCTCGCCGCGGGTGACATAGTTCTCGAACTGCGCCAGCGTCGGCGCGGGATCCGAGCCGTTGAAGCCGCCGATCGCCATCACCGCAGCCCCTGTCGCGAGCTCGTAGCCCGCCGCCGAGTTGGCGTCGATGGTGGCCACGATCCAGCGGTACCGGCTCGCGTCGGCCTCGAGCATCGCGGCGAGCTCTGGCGAAACCTGGTTTGCCTGCAGGAAGTTGCCGCCGCCCGGGGCGCCTCCGGCGAAGGCGCCCTGTGGCGGTGCAAAGGTGCCCCCGCCAGGCCGTTGGCCGAGTCCGCCGCCGCCGCCGTTGCCGCCCGGGCCGAAGCCGGCCGCGAGCACGGTCGGCCCGGCGGACGGGATGGCGCCGCTGTGCGAGGTCGAAACGGTCTGGAGCGTGTAGGCCGATGGACCGGCAATGGCAGCGACCAGCGCCAGGGCGGCGACCATGGTCGCCAGGCGCCGCGGCAGCAGCGGGCCGGCGACCATCAGGACGCCCGCGCATAGGCCGGCCGCAAGGATCGCGAGCTTGAGGCCTGGGTTCCAGTCGGGGCTTCGATCAAGTAGAACGTAAGCCCAGCCCACCGTCGCCGCGAGAGCGCCCGCGAGGCAAAGGCGCGCGGCGAGGCCGGCGCGGCGCCGCCAGAGCTCGACGGCGCCCGCGCCCACCAGGGCGCCGATGGCCGGAGCGAGCGCGATCGAGTAGTAGGGGTGGATGATGCCTTGCGCGAAGCTGAACACGGCTCCGGTGACGAGCAGCGATCCACCCCACGTCAGGTAAGACGCGCGCGCGAGGTTGGTCCGCCGGGCGTGCAGCGTGAGCACCAGACCGGCAACCAGCAGGATGATCGCGGCGGGGATGAGCCAGGAGATCTGTCCACCGAACTCGGTGAGAAAGAGGCGATTCCAGCCGGTGAGGCCCCAGCGCGATCCGGCGGCTCCGATCGCGCCGACGCTTCCGGTCTCGTTTCCGGTGAGCCGTCCGAACCCGTTGTAGCCGAAGATCAGGTTGAGCAGGTTGTTGTCCTGCGAACCGCCGATATACGGACGGTCGGCGCTGGGCCACAGCTGGACGATGGCCACCCACCATCCCGATGCGATGATCAGAGCCACGCCGGCGATGACGAGCTGCTGGACTCGTTGGAGCAAACGCGGACGGCCGGCGACCAGGTAGACCACGATGACGACCGGCACGATGACGAAGGCCTGCAGCATCTTGGCAAGAAAACCGGTGCCGATCAGGGCCGCGGCCAGAACCAGCCAGCGCGTCGAGCCGCTTTCGGTGGCGCGCAATGTTGCGTAGGCGGCGCCGGTGAGGAGCAAGACGAGGAGCGCATCCGGGTTGTTGTAGCGGAACATCAGGGCCGCGACCGGCGTCAGGGTCACAACCGCGCCCGCGATGATGCCGGCGGCGGGGCCGAACCATCTACGCACCGCCACGTAGACAATCACGACCGTGGCCACGCCTTCCAGCGCCTGCGGCACGAGTACCGACCACTGGTTGAAACCGAAAAGTCGCGCCGAGATCTCCATCACCCAGAGGAAGGCGGGCGACTTGTCGACGGTGATGAAGTTGGAAACGTCGAGGGAGCCGAAGAAGAAGGCCTTCCAGCTCTTCGTGCCGGCCTGAACAGCGGCGGCGTAGTAGGCGTTGGCCCAGCCGTTGCGGTCGAGGCCCCAGACATAGAGGACGAAGGTGACGGCCATCAGCGCCGCGAATGAGAGGCGTGTCCAGACCGCGCTTGAAGCCCGGACCGAGACCGCCCGCGGAAAAGTGATCGCCGCCATGCGCCCGAGGTTGGCGCCGGCGGATCAGGGCGTGATGTGACTTTTCCAGGAAGTTGCTGGGCTTCTCGCCCCCACCCGACCTGGGACGCTCCGCGTCCGAGCCTCCCCAGCAAGTGGGGAGGGAATGTCCGTGCCCACGTTCCTCGGCAAGCGGGGAAGCAAAAAAAGAGCCATGCGCGCGGCGGCGCATGGCTCACCCCCCACAGCACTATGCCGGTGACCCAAACCGGCACACAGATCATTTCGCGGG
>VBEG01000128.1 GCA_005882115.1 Chloroflexota bacterium | reverse complement strand
GGGAGCGGAGCTCACGATCGACTCGGACCAGATCCTGGAGCTGAAGGAGGTCCCGCGGCGGCTCGCGGTGATCGGCGGCGGCGTCGTCGGCATGGAGTTTGCGGCGATGTTCGCGGCGCTGGGCAGCAAGGTGACCGTGCTCGAGATGCTGCCGCAAGTCCTCGCCATGGTCGACAGCGACCTGGTCGCCGTCTACACCAAGCACCTGTCCGGCCTGGGCGGCGAGATCCACACCAACAGCAAGGTCTCCAGGGTCGTCAAGCAGAACGGCGGCCTGCAGGTGCAGTTCTCGACGGGGGGCGAAGGTGGCGCCGTGGACGCCGACCAGGTCCTGCTGGCCGTCGGACGCGTGCCATTCACTCAGGGCCTGGACGCAGACAAAGCCGGCGTGAAGCTGGATCGCGGGCGCGTGGTCGTCGACGAGCACCTGCACACCGACGCCGACGGGATCTGGGCCATCGGTGACGTGATCGGGGGCATCATGCTCGCCCACGTCGCGTCGTACGAAGGCGTGTGCGCGGTGGAGAACATCGCCGGCCACGGCAATCGGGTGCCCGACTATCACGCGGCGCCGAACTGCATCTACACCGACCCCGAGATCGCGCACGTCGGGCTGGGCGAGAAGGAAGCCAAGGAAAAGGGCATCGCGGTCAAGGTGGGTCGCTTCCCCTTCGCGGCGTCAGGCCGCGCCCTGACCCTCGGCCAGTCGGAGGGCTACGCGAAAGTCCTGGCTGACCCAGAAACCGGAAAGCTGCTCGGCGCTCACATCATCGGCCCGCGCGCGACGGACCTCATCGCCGAGGCGACGCTCGCGGTGCAGAACGGGTTGACGCTGGAGCAGCTCGACCTGACGATCCACGCGCACCCAACGCTGCCGGAATCGTTGATGGAGGCTGCGCTCGCGGCGCAGGGACGAGCCATTCACATCGCGAATCGGCGATCCGATACCACCACCCGGGCCGCAAGTGGCCCGACCTCCCCCCAGGGTGGGGAAGCGAACATGCAAAATCGGGAGAAGGACATGGCAGCCACGATCAAACCCTCGACCCCACCTTCGGTGCCCAGCGCGATCACACCGAAGTTGCTCGAGCTGAAAAAGGACAACCGCGACTTCCTGCTTGGCCTTCACCGGCAGATGCAGCTCATCCGTCGGTTCGAAGGGCGAGGAGGCAACGGTGGTCGGCGGCGTGCTCGCGCTGAAGAAGAACGACTACATCTTCACCAGCTACCGCGAGCACGGCCACGCGATCGCTCGCGGCATCGACCCCAAGGCCGTGATGGCCGAGCTCTTCGGCAAGGAAACCGGCACCTCGCACGGTAGGGGCGGCTCGATGCACATGTTCGACGCCAACCTGCGGTTCATGGGCGGCTACGGCATCGTCGGCGGTCACCTGCCGCTCGCGGTGGGCGGGGGCTGGGCGGTGAAGTATCACAAGCAAAAGGACGTCGTCTTCTGCATGTTCGGCGACGGTGCGACGAACATCGGCGCCTTCCACGAGTCGCTGAACATGGCGAAGGTTTTCCACCTCCCTGTGGTGTGGTTCTGCATCAACAACCGATATGGGATGGGCACCCCGGTGGAGGCCGCCTCGGCTGTCGCCGACATCTACAAGAAGGCCTGCGCGTACGACATGGAGTCGATCCAGATCGATGGGATGGACCTGCGCGAGGTGATGCTGCGCACGAGCGAGATCGTGGAGAAGACAAGACACGACTCGGAGCCGCGCTTCATCGAGGCGCTGTGCTACCGGTTCAAGGGCCACTCCGTGGTCGACCCAGACAAGTACCGTTCCGCCGAGGACAAGGAGAAGTTCCGCAAGGCGGACCCGATCGTCGCGTTCGAGCACGAGCTCGAGAAGAGCGGGCTTGCTGACGAGGAATATTTCAAGAACCTGCGCCAGGAGATCGACGCCGAGGTCCGGGAGATCATCCAGTACGCCGACGAGAGCCCCGATCCGAAGGTCGACGACCTGTACAAGTACGTTTACGCAGACCAGTGGGAAAACCGGCCTGAGCTGAAGTCGGAGCCGGTGTGATGGCGACTGCAGCGCCGGCCAAGACCCAGGCTCCCTCCGCCGAAGAGAAGCTGTATCGCGTCGCGCTACGCGAAGCGCTCACCGAAGAGATGGAGCGCGACGATTCCGTTTACCTGATCGGCGAGGACATCGGCAAGTTCGGCGGCGCCTACCGCGTGACCGAGGGTTTGCTCGACAAGTTCGGACCCCAGCGCGTCGTCGACGCGCCGATCGCCGAGGAGGTCATCGTTGGCACGGCGATTGGTTCGGCCATGCTCGGTTTGCGCCCGGTCGTCGAGATGATGACCATCAACTTCTCGCTCGTCGCCTACGACCAGATCGTGAACAACGCGGCGAAGATCCGATACATGTTCGGCGGCGAGGCCAAGGTGCCGATGGTGATTCGCATGCCGGGTGGCGCGGGCCACCAGCTTTCGGCGCAACACTCGCACAGCCTCGAGGTCCTCTATGGGTTGATCCCTGGGCTGCTCGTCGTCGCACCGACGACACCCGAAGACGCCAAGGGCATGCTCAAGTCCGCGATCCGGGCCGACAACCCCGTGATGTTCCTCGAGTCGATGAGTCTCTACAACGTGCGCGGCATGGTGCCTCCGGGCGACTACACCGTGCCGTTGGGCAAGGCGGCGGTGCGCCGAAGCGGATCGGACGTCACGATCGTCGGCGTGTCGAGGATGGCGGTGCTCGCCAACGAGGCGGCCAAGCAGCTCGAAGAGGAGGACATCGACGCCGAGGTAATCGACCTCCGTTCGATCCGGCCCATCGACTGGGAGCCGATCGTCGATTCGGTGCGCAAGACGAGCCGCTGCGTGGTGGTCGAAGAGGGCTGGTCGACGTACGGCGTCTCGGCCGAGATCACGGCCGGCGTACAGGAGCGGTGCTTTGACTACCTCGACGCGCCGATCCGGCGCCTGGGCGGCGCCCAGGTCCCGATGCCCTACAGCCTGCCGCTGGAGAAGGCCTCGATCCCGACCAGTGAGGACATCAAGCGCCTCGTGCGCAGCGCCCTCGGGAAACGTCCCAATGCCTGACGTAAAGGCTTATGAGAGGAAACCCAAATGGTTTCCTCTCATCGCGGCGTCGGCGAAGCCGACCCCGCGGCAAGCCGCGGGGCAAGCGCCGCTGCTCTCCTTCCGGAGGAACGTAGATCTATGCCAGATGTAAACATGCCGAAGCTCTCCGACACGATGGAGGAGGGCACGATCGTCGAGTGGAAGAAGAAGAGCGGCGACGAGGTCAAGACCGGCGAGGTCCTGGCCGAGGTCGAATCCGACAAGGCAACCTTCGACCTCGAGGCTGAATCGGACGGCGTGCTGCAGATCCTGGTGGAGCAGGGCGTGCCGGCCAAGATCGGAGCCCCGATCGCGAAGATCGGCGTAGGCGGCGGTCAGGCTCAGGAGGCGCCACCAACCAAGCAGGCGCCGCCCAGGAAGCAAGAGCCCGCTGAGGCCCAAACCGAGGAGCCGGAGGCTTCCCCAACGATCGCCGAGGAACGAGAGCCGGCGCAGAAGTCCGCTCCGCCGCGCGAAGCCCCTCCGGCGGCTTCGCCGCCACCTCCCCGTGAACGGGGAGGAGTCGAACCCAGCCGGGATGGGCAGAGCGACGACGGCGGCATCAGGGCCTCGCCGCTTGCCAGGCGCCTGGCCGCGGAGATGGGAGTCGACCTTGCCTCTCTGAAAGGCAGCGGACCCGATGGCCGGATCGTCAAAGAGGACGTGATGGCGGCCGGCACACCGCGACCTACTTCCGATCGGCGCCGCCAGCAGCCCCCCGCTCCGCGCCCCGCCGGCCCGGACGTCGAGGTGATCGAGCCCTCGCGCATGCAGGCCACGATCGCGCGCCGCATGGCGGAAGCCAAGTCGACCGTGCCCGAGTTTCAGGTCACGGTCGAAGCGCGCGTCGACCTCGCGGTCAGCCTGCGCCAGCAGCTGAAGGACTCAGTCCCGGGCGCGGAGAAGGTGACGATGACCGACTTTCTCGTCCGCGCCTGCGCCCTCGCACTGCGAAAGTTCCCAGAGGTCAACAGCTCATGGGCCGACAACAGGTTTCAGCGCAAGCGCTCGATCAACATCGGACTCGCCGTCGCGCCGAGCCAAGGGATGGGTCTACTGGTGCCGGTGGTCCATGACGCCGACATCAAGGACCTGGTCCAGATCTCGATCGAGTCTCGCCAGGTCATCGAGCGCGCGCGGTCAGGGCGACCGGCCGAGGGCGATCTGAGCGGCGCAACGTTCTCGATCTCGAACCTCGGCATGTTTGGCGTCGACGAGTTCACCGCGATCATCAATCCGCCCGAGGCGGCGATCCTCGCCGTGGGTGCGATCAAGGACGTGCCCGTGGTCGAGGACGGACGGATCGTGCCGGGCAAGGTCATGCGGATGACGCTGTCGGTCGACCACCGCGTCTTCTACGGGGCGACCGCCGCCCAGTTCATGGCCGAGGTCAAGCGGCTGATCGAGAACCCGGTGGCCTTGCTCATGCCGCCGGCGTGACCCCGAGCGAGGTCGCCGGCACACTCGAAGCGTCTGGGGACGCGGTGACGCGGTTGCTGACCTCGCTCCCGCCGGCCATCGCGCGTTGGAAGCCCGCGCCTCGCGAGTGGTGCGTCAACGAATGCGTGGGCCACCTGATCGAAGCGGAGCGGCGCGCCTTTGCCGGACGGATCCGGATCATCCTCGACAACCACGAACCGCCGCTGGAGGCATGGGACGCGGCCGAGGTTGCGATGGCGCGCGATGACTGCGCGAGAAATCCGGCTGAGCTGCGAGACGAATTCACCCGGCTCCGCGAGAAAAGCGTCGTCCTGGTCCGCTCGCTGAAGCCGGAACAGCTCCGGCGCGGCGGCATCCATCCTCAGGTCTCACGTTTGACGGTCGACGAGCTGATCCATGAGTGGGTCCACCACGACGCCAACCATCTGCGCCAGGCCTACGCCAACGTCGAGGCCTACGTGTGGCCGCAGATGGGAAACACGCGGAACTTCTCGAGCGGCTAGAGCGATTTCCCTCCCACCCTGTGGGGAGGGTCAGGGTGGGGGCTTACGCGACTGCTGCAGCCGCGGGGTCGGCCTTGCCGGCAGACACGTCCCTCGACCCGGGCAGCTGGAGGTGGACCCTCAGGTTGCCCCCGTCGTCGAAGTCGGCCCACAACCGACCCTTCATGGCCGCGGCCAGCTCGCGCGAGATCGCAAGTCCCAGCCCCACGCCGCCCGCGGCGGCCGACCGGGACGGGTCGGCGCGGTAGAACCGGTCAAACATGCGGTCGGGATCCGGGCGGTGCGGGCCGACCGGATTGGAGATCACCGTTTCGACCGCCGAGCCGCTCAGCCTTGCGATCGCGTCCACGGTCGCGTCGTCGGGCGCGTACTTGACGGCGTTATCGAGAAGGTTGTCGAGGATCTGATGCAGGCGCTCGGGATCTGCGGCAACCGGCGGGATATCGTCGGGAACACTCATCTTCAGCGCGAGTCCTCGCGCGGTCGCACGCGGACGCAGCATCTCGAGCTCCTGCTCGAGCTGACCGCTGAGGTCCACCGCGGCGATGTGCATCGAGATCGAGCCCGCCTCGACCCGCGCCAGGTCCAGCAATTCCTGGGCCATCCGGAGGACACGCTCCGACTCTTCATGGACGATGGCGGCGGCGCGACTCCGCTCGGATTCGCTCAGCAGGCTACCGTCGACGAGCGCCTGGCTGAAACCGATGAGGCTCGTCAGCGGGGTCTTCAGCTCGTGCGACACATTGGCCAGGAAATCGCGCTGCACCTTGCGCGCTCGTTCGACCGCCTCGGCCATGCGATTGAAGGCCGAGCCGAGCATCCCTATCTCGTCCTGACCCTTGATGCTCACGCGTCGTGAGTAGTTGCCGGCGGCGATGTCCTCGGCAGCCTGCGCAAGCTGCGTGACAGGGCTCGTGACCGACTGGCTCACCAGCAGGATCAGGAGCATCGCCACGACAAGCGCCACGCCGCCGGCCTCGAGGAGCCGCGTCGCCAGGTCGCCCGCGGCGGCAGTGGCGGCAAGCGATTGCGGCTGCGCCACGACGACGAAACTGGCCCCGAGCGGATCGCGTGCGGGCGCCAGCGCGGCCGCCGCCGCAAAGTAGGGCTGTCCGTCGAACGATGTGCGTGCCTCCCCGATGTTGGCCACTCGCTTCGACGCCGTGACCGAGATCTGGGTGCCGTACGTGTCCTGGCTCTCGCTGTCGAACACGATCCGGTGCTGCCGGTCAAGTAAGAGGACGCGGTTGCCGCTGACGCTAGGGGCCACCACGCGAAGGCGCTCCTCAAAAGCCGGGCGATCGACGAGCCTGCAGCCCGCCGGCCCGGGGCTGGTCGCCACGCCAATCGGAAACAGACACTCCTGGTGCCGGACCAACGCTTGCGCCGAGATCGCCTCGCGGTCGAGCTGGTCCTGGACGCTTTGGAACTCGAGGTCACGGACGAAGACCCATGTCAAGGCGCCGGCCAGGAGAAGGCTGATAGCCACGATGCCGGCCGCCGCCGCGAGGAGCCGGAGCCGCAGGTTCAGCTTTCTGCCAGCTCCAACCGGTAGCCGACGCCCCAGACCGTCTGGATGCTGGGATCGGTGACCTTCGCGGACGTCAGCTTCTCGCGCACCTGCTGGACGTGGACGTCGACCGTCCGCGTGTATCCGGGGAAGTCGTAGCCCCACACGAGGTCGAGCAGCTCGCTCCGCTGGAAAACACGGCCGGGATGCCGCGCCAGCAACGCGAGCAGGTCGAACTCCTTCGGACGAAAC
>VBEG01000034.1 GCA_005882115.1 Chloroflexota bacterium | reverse complement strand
CGAGTACGACGGGACGAACCACAAGGATCGGCTCGTTGCGGACCTCCGCCGACAGAATGCCCTCGTCAATGCCGGATACCACATCCTCCGGTTCACCGCCGCGGACCTTCGAACGCCGAGATCAGTCGCTGCGCAGGTGCGGCTGGCGCGCTCACTGTTGGCGAGCTACCCGGTTAGTCCGGACGAAGCGAGTACAAAGCCGAGTGAAACGTTGGATAGTCCGGACTATCCGTTGGTCGGTATCTCGGCGTCGCCCGCCTCGTGATAAACGCGCGTGGCCTCGATTCGGAAGATCGCCCTCCGCTCGCCTGGAAACGACCACGGATAGCGGTCGACCTTCAGGTACCGGCGGCTGAGGGCGTCCATGTGCTCTCGCCATCCGTCCTCTGACCACGAGACGACCTTCCCGCTCACGGCCAGGAAGCGGTGTGGATTGCGCGGGTCGACAACCGACAAGGCGACCGCGGTTCGCTCGCGCATGTTGGCCGCTTTGACGCGGTCGAGGCGCACGTTGACGAGCAGGGTGTCACCGTCGTGGTCGACCCACAGTGGCGTCACATGGGGCGTGCCGTCTGCGCGCACGGTGGCGAGGTGCCCGAGCGCCTCGCCCTCGAGGAGGTCGATGAACTCTGGGGGAATCGCGGTCGGCATCGACCGAAGGTTAACCGGCCCGTCTCATACTTTTGCCGTGCCAGGTGCCGAGCCGCGCCCGCCGGTGCCGGCCGAAAAGCTGCGGGTCGGTCTCATGCTTCCGACCTGGACGACCACCGATGTGCGGTGGTCCGAGGTCCTCGACATCGCCGGGATCGCGCATGAGGTGGGCTTCGACGCCCTTTATGTCAGCGACCATCTGCTTCTGCCGGGCAACAACGCGGAGCTGAAGCGGCACGCCGGGGTGGATTTTCCCGACGACCCGGACGTCGAGCTGGAAGGGTACATGGAGTGCTTCACAGTGCTCGCCGCGCTCGCGGTGGCCATCCCAAGGCTCGCGCTCGGCTCACTTGTCGCCAGCTCCGGGTACCGCAACCCCGGCCTCATGGCGAAAATGGCGGTCACGATCGACGACATCAGCGACGGTCGCCTCGTCCTCGGCCTGGGGGCCGGCGATTCCGAGGGGGAGCACCTCACGTTCGGTTTTCCGCACGAGCAGAGGGTCGGGCGTTTTGAGGAGGCGCTTCAGATCATCAAGAGCCTATTCAGGGCCGAGCTCACCGAGTTCGAGGGCGCCCACCACCGGATCCGCGCGGCGCGACTCCTCCCGCCCGCATCGAGGCGGGGCGGGCCGCCGATCCTGATCGGGACCCTCAATCCGCGCCCGCGAATGCGCCGCCTGGTCGCGCAGTACGCGGATATGTGGAACGGGTGGCTGGGCTACACCGACGCCACCCCGGAGTCCGCGGCCGCGCAGCTTCAAATCATCGACGATGCGTGCCGCGAGCACGGCCGCGATCCGAACACGCTCGTCGCGACGACGGCCGTACGTGGCGCCATGCCGGGCTCGGGCTACGTGCCCAGGCCGGATGAGCGGCCGCTCGCGGGCCCTCCGCGCGAGATGGCGGAGACTCTTCGCGGACACGCCCGGCTGGGAATCGCCGAAGTCCAGGTCGCGTTGACAATGGGGGGTTCCGACGGCGTGCGCGCCTTTGCCCCTGTCATCGAAGAGCTGCGGTCCAGGGGCTGACTCGCTGCTACTGTAGCCGTCAATTTGCGCAGCACAGAGCTTGGCCGGTGAGGATGGACCACCTCGCGTTTGCGGTTTGGGACATGTCGAAGGCGGCGGCCTTCTGGGGCGATGTGATGGAGGGGCAGTATCGCCAGGGTGACGCGGATTGGCGCGGCTTCGCGTTTGCGCAGTTCGGGTTTCCAGGGGGTGGTGGCCGAGTCGAGATCCTCGCACCTGGAAGCGATCCCACGGGCTTCGTCGTGAAGTTTTTGCACCGGTTCGGAGAGGGCATGCATCACGTGACGTTCGTCGTCGACGACCTGCGTGCCCACGCGGACCGGGTCCGTGCGATGGGGCACCGCGTCTTCGGCGAGGACTACACGGACCCTCAGTGGATGGAGGCGTTCCTCGTCATCGACCTCGCGGGCAACCGCGTCCTCGTCCAGCTTGCCCAATCGGAGCTCACGGTCGAGGAGCAGGACGCGGCCTGGGGTCGCAAGCCGTTGGGCGCCGTCCTCGAGGCCGCGGCCCTCCGACCCGATCTTGGCTGATCGGTCGCGTGGCTAGCGGAGTAGATGCTTCTGGATCTTTCCCGTGGGTGTCTTCGGTAGCTCAGGCGCTATCAGCACGACGTCGGGCACCATGAATTTCGGCACTCGCCCCCGCAGAAAGGCTCGCAGCTCCTGAGGTTCGAGCGACATCCCCGGCTTCAAGACGACGACCACCTTGAGGTCGTCTTCGGTCGAGACCGACTTGACGGCCACTGCAGCCGACTCGAGGACCGACGGATGCATGTTCACCTCGCGCTCGACCTCGAAGGAAGAGATGTTCTCGCCCCTGCGCCGTATGTAGTCCTTGATCCGGTCGACAAAGTAGTAGTTGCCGCTCGCGTCCTGCCTGAAAGCGTCACCGGTGTGCAGCCAGAGGTTGCGGAACAGGCGCAGGCTCGCCTCCGGGTTGCGGTGGTACTCGGTGGCCATGATCCAGGGCTCGCTGCTTCGCACCACGAGCTCGCCCACATGGCCGACCGGCACCTCGCGGTCCTCATCGTCGACGATCCGGACCTCGAAGCCGGCCACCGGACGGCCTGCGATGTCGGGCTCGATCACGTCGTAGTCGCTGATGATCGGGACGTTCACCTCTGTGGAGCCGTAGCAGGTGCAGACGCGGACACCGAAACGCCGTCGAAAATCGTCGAGTGAATCCACGAGCGGGACCATCAACATGCGTTCCATCGGGTTATCGAGGTCTTCGGGTTTGGGCTTCTGACGCGCCAAGAAGTTGGCCATCGCTCCGAGCAGGAAGCTGACCGTTGCTCCTGACTCCTTCACTACCGCCCAGAAATCGGAAACGCTGAATCGGCGGCGAACGACGGCGGTGGCGCCGACCTGAAGGCATGCATACACCAGCGCCCATTGGCCCGCGATGTGGAACAGCGGCAGGGGCGCGAAGTAGACGTCGTTCTCGGTCAACTGAACGGTTTGCCCCGCGAGCCTGGCGTACGTGTAGGCGTGCGCGTGCGAGACGCGTACGCCCTTCGACTGGCCGGTCGTGCCTGACGTGTACATGATCGCCACGATCCCGCGCTCGGGGACATCCGCGATGTCGGCAGCCGGGAGTTCGCTGGAGCGCTCGTAGGCGCCTTCCCAGCTGTCGCAATGCATTCCCGCCGGGCATGGAGCATCGCCCGATACGAGCAGCATGCGGAGGCCGCCCCGATCGGCCTCCAGCTTCGCCACGCGCTCTACGTAGCGCTCGTCGACCAGCATCAGCCAGGCGTCCGAATCCTTGATCTGGTGGCGCAGGATCTCGCCGATGTATTCAGTGTTCACCGGCACCTGGACAGCACCCAGAAGAGCCAGTCCAAGCCAGGCATCGACAAACTGGATCGTGTTGTCGAGCATCACCAGCACCGGATCACCGCGCTTCACGCCTTGGCCGGCGAAGGCGGCGGCGGCGCGACGGGCGCGAGACCAGAGTTGAGAGTAGGTGTAACGATCCTCGCCGAAGTCGATCGCAGTCTTCCCGCCCCAGGCGGCGACCGATGACTCGAGAACCTTGCTGACCGTGCGTCCAGCATGGACAACGGTCGCCACGCTGGAATCGTAGCTCAGGTCTTGCGCGCGCCCCCTCGCGTGGCTCATTAGCCTTGTCTCGTTCGATTCGGCCGGCACCGGGAGGGAGGCATGAACGAAACGCTCGACGGTAAGGTCGCCCTGGTCACCGGCGCGAGCCGCGGCATCGGCGCTGCGATCGCCCGAGAGCTGGCGGCGGCGGGGGCTAGGGTGGCCCTTGCCGGCCGCGAGGAGGCGACTCTGCAAGAGGTCGCCGCTTCGCTGCCTCGCGCAAGCGCCGCGCTCGCACTGAAGGCTGACGTGGCCGAGGTCGCCGACCTGGATCGCCTGGTCGCCGACGTGGTCGACAGGCTCGGGGGCGTCGACATCCTGATCAACAACGCGGGCTTCCTGCCTCAGCCGAAGCAGATCTACAGCGCAGACCTCGACGAGTGGCAGTACGTGATGAACGTCAACCTCCGTGCTCCGTGGTACCTCTCGAAGCTGGTCCATCCGCACATGCGCGGCCGCGGCGGCGGAGCCATCGTGAACATCGCGTCGACTTCGGGCCTGCACCACGACATTGGTCTTGGCGTCTACGGCATCTCCAAGGCTGGGGTCGTGATGCTGACCGAGGTGTGCGCGAAGGAATGGGCGCGAGACAACATCCGGGTCAACTGCATCGCACCGGGCACCGTGAAGACGCAGCTGGCGGGATCGATCATCGAGTACCTCCAGGGCAAACAGATGAAGCCCAACCCGATGAATCTTTACGGCGAACCGGAGGACATCGCGAAGCTGGTGCGCTACCTGGCCGGTGACGAGTCGCGCTTCATGACCGGATCCATCATCCGGATCGACGGCGGCGAGCTCCTGTAACGACCCCTCGGCATCGGTCCAAAGCCGACGACGTCATAAGGCGCGACCTGCAAGATCGGCTGCGCCAGATCAGCCCCGCCTGGCGCGTCCATTCGGTGCGGCCAATGCCTCACGGACACTCGGGGTTCACCTATCTCGTGCGTGCGACCCAGGAAGAAAAGCCCCGCGGGCTGGTGTTGCGCCTCCCGCCGCCAGGCGCCCGGCCGCTCGGCCCGGCGGACGTCGTCCGTCAGGGAAGGATCATGACTGCGCTCGCGAGGCAAGGTTTCCCGGTCCCCGCGGTTCTCGCGGCATCGGACGAGCCGGTTGTCGATGGACGCCCTTTTCTGCTCCTCGAGCATGTGGCGGGCAGGCGCGTCGAGGACGTCCCGGCCGATCTCGGTGGCGGCCTGGCATCGTCCGCCGTGACCACGCTGCGGCGTCTGCACGGCATCCCCGTAGCCGCGATCGGCCTAGCCGAAGTGCCGGTTGAGCTCGCCGCCGACCTGGCGCGTTGGCACACGCTGCTGGAACGCTCTCGCGTTGACCTCGACCTGCCGTTTGAGGAGTTGCGCTCGGCGCTTGCGTCTTCCTTTCCAGAGCCGCGTGCGCCCTGCCTTGTGCACGCCGACTATCACTTCGGCAACCTCCTGTTCGATCGCGGCGGCTCGGTCGTCGCGGTGCTCGATTGGGAGATCGCCGAGATCGGCCAGCCGCTGATTGACCTCAGCTGCCTCGCGGTCGCGGGGATGAGAAGGGGCGCCGAGACGGTCGGGCCGGTGCCGGGTCCCACGATCGAAGCTCCGCAGCTCGCCGCGCTGTACAGCGCGGACACGACCGAGCTCGAGTGGTACTGCGCGTTCAGCTGCTACTCCGCGGTGTACGCGTACAACCTGATGCTGCACCGGCGCGCCAAGCGCATTGACCCGTTCAACGACCGCGTGGAGCCGTTGATCGAGCGGCTCCTGACTCACGGCCTCACAATTTTGCGAGGGCATGACCAGGTAGGCTCCGCCGGCGGCGGAGAGGGAGGCTGAGGGATGTCGATCAGATTCGAAGTTGACGGACACGTGGCGACGATCACCCTCGACCGCCCCGAAAAGTTGAACGCGATGGACTCGGACATGTACGAATCGATCTCCGATCGCTTGCGAGAGATCGATTCCAGGGACGACATCTGGCTTGGAGTGGTGACGGGTGCGGGCGACAAGGCCTTCACGGCAGGCGCGGACCTCGTGGGAATGCACGGGACCGCCGAGCAGGCGCAGGTGGCCTGGTCGGCCGTGAGGGCGACGCGGTTTGACCTCGGCCTCGAGGTCCAGAAACCGCTGATCGCCGCGGTCAACGGTTACTGCCTGGCGGGTGGGCTGGAGCTGGCGCTGGTGTGCGATATCCGGGTTGCGTCGGAAAACGCCCGCTTCGGTTGTCCAGAGGTGAAATGGAACCTGCTGCACGGCTACGGCGCGCAGCGCCTGCCGGAGATCGTCGGCTTGACCAACGCCATGTACCTGCTGCTGACAGGCCAGTTCATCGACGCCCGCGAAGCCCTTCGCATCGGCCTGGTCAACGAGGTGGTCACGCCGGAGCGGCTGATCCCGCGGACCCGTGAGCTGGCCGACACCATCTGCGCGAACGGCCCCATGGCGGTGCGCATGACCAAGGAACTGGCCCTGCGCGGGCGCGACCTGAGCCTGCCCGACGGGATCCGCCTGTATCAGGCGCTCAACCGGCTCGTCGAGCTGTCGGCCGACCTGGAGGAAGGGACCAGAGCCTTCGCGGAGAAACGATCTCCCAGCTTCCACAATCGGTGACGCGGGCGCTGCGATGAACCGACGCGCGTCGAAAGCCGACGTCCTCATCCTGGGCGCCGGCTTGGCCGGGCTGACGGCGGCGTATCACCTGCGGGACAGAGACATCGTGGTCCTCGAGTCCAGCGACCGGGTCGGCGGGCGCACGCTGTCGGGTGAGCACGGCGCCTACTGGTACAACCTGGGTGCGCAGTTCGTGTGGGACCCGCGCACGATCGGGCTTTGTCGAACGTTGGGGTTGGACCTCGTCGGCGGCGAAGACGCGGAATCGGCGGTCTTCGTGAACGGTCGTCTTGCGGTCGGTCGCGACCCCTACCGGCTTCTCATGAAGATGCCGATCTCATGGCGCGACAAGGCGGGTTTCGCCCTCACGATCGCCCGCCTGCGCAGGCTGGCGGCGGCCACGCACGGACTCGACCCCCAGCTCGACGCGAAGTCGCTCGCGGACGTGATCGGCCCTGCGTCCCCCGTCACGAAAGCAATCCTCGAGATGGCGACCACATCGGGGACCGGCCTCTCGACTGACGAGGTCTCCGGCGCGGTTGGTCTTGGCTACGCCATCCACCTGTTCGGGGGCAACGTCAACGACACCCTCAAGTCCGTTCGCGGTGGGACGCAGCAGATCGCGAAGACGATCTCGCGGGCGATCGATCCTGAGCGACTCTTGCTCGACTGCAAAGTCGAGTCGGTGGAAAGCGCCCCGGACCACGTCGCGGTGCGCTACCGGCGTGATGGAGGAGCTGTCGAGGAGGTCGAGGCTACCGCGTGCATCGCCGCCCTGCCCGTCGACTCCGTGATCGCGACGATTCCCGGTCTGCCGGCATCGAAGCGCGCGGCCCTCGACGAGATGCTGCCGTACACGCGCATCGTGTCCGTCGCCTGGCTCACGGACGAGCAAGAGTCGATGCCCTGGGAGCGGCTGCTGGCCGTTCCGGCGATCGGACTCTCATTCGAGCTGCTGAGCAACAACGCGTTTTTCGGCCGGCGTTCGGACGGCGTGCGGCGCCGCCAGGGTGGAAGCCTGGTCACCTTGTCGACGGGACCGCGTGCCGAGGCCCTGGAGGCCCTCGACGATGCTGCAGTCACGGACAAGATCAGGTCCGACCTGCTGAAGATGTTTCCCGGGACGCGTGACATCCTCGAGAAGGCGACGACTCGGGTTCAACGCTGGCATGGCCTACCTCGGTTTCGCAAGGGCTGGCTCGAGCGGCAGACGACGATTCGCGAGCCGTTCGGGCGCATCCACTTCTGTGGCGACTACACAGCGCAGCCCGGGATGCCCGGAGCCGTCGGCAGTGGTTACCACGCCGCGGCGGCCGTGCGCAGTCTTCTGGACTGAGCACGTTGGCAGTGCGTTTTCAGCCGTTCCCCCTGACCGGCAAGTCATACGCCGAGATCCACGGGAGGTTTCGCTGGCGCCTACCCGAACACTTCAACATCGGCGTTGCGTGCACGAACGCGCTCCCCGCGGACCGGCTGGCCCTGATCGACGTTTCCGCCAAGCCTGCGCGGCGCTTCACCTTCGGGGAGCTTGCGGCGCTGACCAACCGCGTCGCGAACGTGCTCTGCGGAGTCGGACTGGAACGTGGAGACCGCGTCGCTGTCGTGCTGCCGCAGATCCCTGCGACGGCCCTCGCGCACATCGGTGCTTTCAAAGCGCGGCTGATCTCCGTCCCTCTCTCCTCGCTCTTCGGTACGGACGCCCTGCGCTACCGGCTTGCCGACAGCGCGACCAGGGCCGTCGTGACCGATGCCGAGGGCATGGAGCGGATCGCGGCGCTCGACGGCGTGCCGGACCTTCGCTGGATCTTCGTGACCGACGGCGCCGCCTCGTCCGATACTCGAGTTATCGACTTCTGGCGAGCGGTCGGCGAGGCGTCACCTCGATTCGCGGCGCCGCTCAACCGTGCCGACGAGCCATGCATGATCATCTACACGTCGGGGACCACCGGGCCCCCAAAAGGCGTGCTGCACGCGCACCGCGTGCTTCTCGGCCAGGCGTCGGGCTTTCGGGTCTGTCACGAATTCACGCCGCAGCGCGGCGACCTGATGTGGACGCCAGCCGATTGGGCGTGGATCGGCGGCCTGGTCAATACCCTGTTGCTGGCATGGCTGCACGGCGTGCCGATGATCGCGGCGCCCCGGCGCGGATTCGACGCAGAGTGGGCGCTGAACCTGCTCGCCGAGCATGGGGTGAGGAACGTCTTCCTGCCCACGACGGCGCTGCGGATGATGCTGCAGTGCCCGATCCCGCGGGGCATCATGCTTCGCTCGCTGGTCACTGGCGGGGAACCGCAGGAGGTCGGGCTGCTGGAGGATGCGAGGTCGAGGTTCGGGATCACGTTCAACGAGTCCTACGGGCAGACGGAAGCCGATTTCGTGATCGGCCAGTGCGCGTCACGCTGGCCGGTCAGGCCCGGCTCGATGGGGCTCCCATATCCCGGACACGACGTGCAGGTCCTGGGCCCGGACGGCGCGCGATCCGCGACCGGCGAGGTGGGTGAGGTGATGGTGCGTGCTCCCGACCCCACGATGCTGCTCGAGTACTGGAACCGGCCCGACGCGACTCGCGACAAGTTCCAGGGCTCGTGGCTCCGCACCGGCGACCTCGCGCGCGTGGACGATGAAGGCTATTTCTGGTTCGAGGCGCGCATCGACGACGTGATCAAGTCAGCCGGCTATCGGATCGGCCCCGACGAGATCGAGGAATGCCTGCTCAGGCACGAGGCGGTCGCGAACACGGCGGTGGTCGGGGCCCCCGACCCTGTGCGCGGACAGGTCGTGATGGCGTATGTCCAGCTCCGGCGGGGATTCGAGCCTTCGCCCAAGCTCGAAGCCCGTCTCCGGGCGCACGTCAAGCGGCACCTGGCCGCGTACCAGTACCCAAGGCTCATCGAGTTCGCGGAATCGCTTCCTCTGACGCCTAGCGGTAAGGTCGACCGCGGCTCGCTGCGGCGTCAGGCGGCCGGTCGGGCAAGCGATCGTCTCGGCAAGGATGCAGGCGCGCCAGCGCCATAGGAGGAACATGCTGGTCCAGTACGAGCAGCCAAACCAACACGTGGCGCTGATCCGGCTCAACCGGCCGGAAAAGATGAACGCCTTCTCGACCGGGCTCGAGCGCGACTTGCTCACGGCATTGCAGCGAGCATGCGGCGACGAGGAAGTCCGAGTCGTGGTCTTCGCCGGCGGCGGTAAAGCCTTTTCGGGGGGGTGGGACCTCGCCGAAAGCGACCTGACGGATCCCGAGCACCATCCGCTTTCGGGTAGGGCGGGGCGTCACACATGGCTCGAGGTCATGCGGACGCTGCGTCGGCCCGACAAGATCTTCATCGCCGCGGTGCATGGCTGGGCGGCGGGTCAGGGCGTCGAGCTCTGCGTCCTGAGCGACCTGGTCGTGTGCGACGAGACGGCAAGGTTCTACTTCGCGGAGACCCGCGTCGGTTTCGCGATGACGTCGGGGACCGCGAAGATGCTGCCGGTGCTGGTCGGCATGGCCAACGCGCGCAAGCTGGCGTTGCTGGGCCAGACGATCGATGGCCGCGAGGCGCATCGCATCGGACTTGTGGTGGAGGTCTCCGCCGAAGGCGAGCACGAGGCGGCCGCGCTTCGACTCGCGGACGAGGCGCTGAAGGGAGCGCCGCTCGCGATCGCGGCCCAGAAGTTGCTGCTGGACGCCGGGCTCGCCATGCCTTTGGAGGCGCTGCAGGATTTCGAGGTCCAGGTGAGCTTCCGGCTCACCCACACCGAGGACCATCAGGAGGCCAAGCGCGCTTTCGCTGCGAAGCGCCGGCCATCCTTCAAAGGCCGGTAAGCGCAATGAGCATCGTCGACTTTCGTGTTCGCCTTCCGACCGAGCTGCGACCGGCCGTCGACCTTCCGGCCGAGTACGTGGACCGGTACGACGCCGTCCTGGGTCTCGAAGAGCGGTGGGACATGAGCCTCGACGCCCTGGTCGCGGAGATGGACGTCGCCGGAGTCTCCCATGCGGTGGTTCACGCCGAGTACGAGTACGGCGACCCCGCCGACGACTTGAATGAGGCTGTCGCGGCGCTGGTCGCCAAGATGCCGGATCGTTTCTCTGGCTACGGGACCGTATCGCTCGCACCGCTCCGGGTAATGCGAGCGGCGGCACAGGTCACCCGCTCCGCCCAGCTCGGGCTCCGCGGCATCAACATCCAGCCGTCGTTCTTCGGGATGCCGATCGACCATCCCCAGCTGTATCCGGTCTACGCGAAGGCATGCGAGCTCGGCCTCGGTGTGGGCGTCCACACGGGGATCAACTACACAAGCCACCTGCCGATCAAGCACGACCACCCACTCCAGCTGGACCAGGTGGCATGCGATTTTCCAGAGCTCACGCTCATCGCGTGCCACGCAGGCTGGCCATGGGGAGCCGAGTTGGTGGCTGTCGCCCGCAAGCATCCCAACGTGTACCTGGAGTTCGGCGGCCTGGCGCCGAAGTACGTTGGCGCCGCCGGGACCGGATGGGAGGTGGTCTTCCGTTTCATGAACAGCCTGCTTTCGGAGCAGGTGCTGTTCGGCACCGATTGGCCGGTGTTCCCTATGGCGAGGGCGCTCGCCGAATGGCGAGACCTTGACCTCAAGCCCGCGGTGCTGGAGGCCCTGCTGGGAGGGAACGCCAACCGCCTGCTCAGTCGACCGGGAACGTCACTCCCTGGGCGAGCGGAAGCTCATCGCCGTAGTTGATCGTGCATGTCTGCCTGCGCATGTAGCCCTTCCATGCGTCAGACCCGGCCTGTCGCCCACCGCCGGTGGCCTTCTCGCCGCCGAACGCACCGCCGATCTCGGCGCCGGACGTCCCAGCGTTGACGTTGGCGATGCCGCAGTCGGACCCGACCGCCGACAGCCACCTCTCCGCCGCCGCCAGGTTGGTGGTGAAGAGGCCGCTGCTCAGGCCTTGCGGCACTGAGTTGTTGACCGCGATCGCCTCCTCAAGACCCTCCACCTCGAACACATGCACGATGGGCGCGAAGACCTCTTCCTTGCAGATCGGCATGTCGACGGTCGAGCGCACGATGGCCGGCTCGACGAAGTAACCGCCCCGGTCCGCGAGGACGTTTCCCCCGTAGACCAGCTTTCCGCCCTGGCGCTGCATCTCCGCAAGCCCTTCGCGGTAGTCCTCCACCGCCGACTGCGAAACGAGCGGGCCCATGAGCGTGGCATCGTCCAGCGGATCTCCGATCCCGATCGTCCTGTACGCGGCGGTCAGCTGCTCCATGAAACCCTTCGCGATGGGGCGGTGCAGGATCAGGCGGCGCGTGCTGGTACAGCGCTGACCGGCTGTCCCGACCGTCCCGAACACGACCGCTCGCAGGGCAAGCTTGAGGTCCGCGTCGGCGAGGACGACGACAGCGTTGTTGCCGCCCAGCTCGAGGATGGCGCGCCCCGATCGCTTCGCCACCGCGACCGACACGCGCTCGCCGAGGGCGCACGAACCGGTGGCCTGGATCAAAGCGACACGTTGGTCGGCCAGGAGCGCTTCGCCGATGGAGCTTCCGCCGCCGATGACGAGGCTGAAGACACGCTCGGCCTCGGTTCCCGCCGTGACCTCGTGAAAGATCTGCTGCGTGGCGATCGAGATCAGCGGGGTCAGGCTCGATGGCTTCCAGACGATCGTGTCGCCGCAGACAAGCGCGATGGCCCATCCCCAGCCCGGAACGGCGACAGGAAAGTTGAAGGCCGAGATGATCCCGACCACGCCCAGCGGATGCCACTGCTCGACCAGCCGGTGATCGCGCCGCTCGGAGGCGATCTCTTTGCCGAACAGCTGGCGCGACTGCCCGACGGCGAGGTCGCAGATGTCGATGACCTCCTGGACCTCGCCGCGCGCCTCGCTGAGGATCTTGCCGTTCTCCAGGCTGATGAGCCTTGCGAGATCCTCCTTGCGGGACCGGAACCCATCGCCCAGCCGGCGCACTATCTCGCCGCGTTGAGGAGCGGGCACAAGCCGCCACCGCACGAAAGCGTCGTGCGCTTCGGTGACCGCGCGCCTGCAGTCCTCCGCGCTCGCTGTCTTGACATGCGCCAGGACCTCACCGGTGGAGGGGTCTCGCGTTTCGGCCTGCGGACCTGACGCATCGTCGTGAAATTCGCCGCCGTACGCGACGCCGGTTACGGTGCCGCCTGCCTTCATGCCGAAGGCGCCGAGGATCTCGTCGACTTTGATCTTTCGATCAGATGCGATCTTGATGCTCATTACCGTCCCATCCTTTTGAATTGGCAGCTCAGACGACGTTATTTTCCGGTTCGACAGTACCGGTCGCGAAGCGGCGGTGCGCGAAGACGTCGAGGGGCACCTGAGGTGGCTCGCCCGAGAACCACTGCGCGAGCAGGTATCCAACGGCCGGCGCCTGCTGGAAGCCATGGCCGGAGAAGCCGCAAGCGCACCAGAAACCTTCGACGGAATCCACCGGCCCCAGGATCGGCTGGTGGTCGGGTGTCATCTCGTACAGACCCGCCCACGCGGTCTGGATCCCGGCGGTCCCGAGTCGCGGCGCGCGGCGGTCGATCACGTCGGCCATCGCATCGAGCACCTCCCAGTCGACGGCGGTGTCAAAGCTGGGCTGTTCGTCTGCCATTCCCATTCCGAACAGGAGCCCATCGCCCTCGGGATGGAAGTAAAACGAGGTCGCGAAGTCGATCGTCATCGGGTGCCGGCGCGACACGTCGGGCATGGGGTTGGTCACGAAGATGTTGCGCGGGTAAGGCTCGATCGGGATGTCGACCCCGGCCAACGCGCCGACCTTGCGCGCCCACGCTCCGGCGCAATTGAATACCGCAGACGTTGAGATCTCGCCGGCCGTGGTGCGCACGGACTGCACGCGTCCCGCCTGCTGGACGATGCCGTCGACCTCGACGCCTTCGATGAGCTTGACCCCCAGCCGCCTCGCAGCTCCGGAGTATGCCAGCGTGACCGCATGGGGGCTGGCGATCCCGTCGCTGGGGCAGAACGTGCCGCCCAGGATGTCGTCGCCCTGGATCAGCGGAGCGAGCTCGCGCACCTCGCGGGGCTCGAGCCAGCGGGCATCGGTCACACCGGTCTCATGCCACATCAGTAGGAAGCGCCGGAAGTCTTCGACCTGCTTGTCGCTGGTGAGCACAAACAGATAGCCGATATGTCTGAACTCCGGATCCACGCCCGTCTCCGCCTCGAGGCCGGCGAGCAGCTCCACCGAGAGCTGCTGCATGACCACGTTTGCGCTGGACGAGAACTGGCGCCTGACTCCGCCCGCACACCTGCCCGTCGACTGCGATCCGAGCGTGTCTCTCTCGACCAGCACGACCGTCGCTCCGCGCCGTGCGAGGTGATATGCGATGGAGCATCCGACGACCCCGCCTCCCACGACCACGGCATCAGCCGAGTCCCGACTCATGACCGGAACTACACTCTGCTCGGGAATCGTGTTGGGACGCGATGCGGGCCAAGATCGGCCACTTTATGGACCATCTGATTCAAAGGTTTCGCCGCGATTCTCCGGCATCCGGACCTACGCGCGGCTTCCCCATGTGACGGGCCGCCTCGAGGGCGTCGACGTGGCCATCGTAGGCATCCCGTTCGACACCGGTGGAACGTATCGCGTCGGCGCTCGGTTCGGCCCGGAGCACATCCGCAGCGCCTCGGCGTTGATGCGCCCATATCACAGCGGCAGCGGTGTTCCCATCTTCGACCGTCTGTCGGTCGTCGACTACGGCGATCTGCCCGTGGTCCCGGGCTATGTGGAGGAGTCGCACGGCCGGATCGCCGCCGGCCTTCTCGAGGTTGTCCAGGCTGGGGTCATCCCGATCGACCTCGGAGGGGACCATTCGATCGCTCTGCCGGAGCTGCGTGCGCTCGCGAAGGTGCATGGCAAGGTCGGCCTCATCCAGCTCGATTCCCACAGCGACACGTCGGAGGAGTATTTCGGCCAGCCGCACACGCACGGCACTCCCTTTTACCACGCGGTGAAGGAAGGGTTGGTCGAGCCATCGCGATCGATCCAGGTCGGGCTGCGCGGACCCGTCTACTCGGACCGCGACTACGCAATCCCGCGCGAGATGGGGATGGAGGTCATCACCGGTGTCGAGGCGCATGAACTGGGCATGGAAGCCGTTGCGCAGCGCATCGTCTCGCGTGTCGGCAAGAGCAAGGTGTTCTTTTCCTTCGACATCGACTTCATCGACCCGGCGTACGCCCCGGCGACGGGGACTCCGGAGATCGGCGGCTTCACGACCTGGGAAGCCCAGTCACTGGTGAGGCGCCTGGCCGGGTTGAACTACGTCGCGTTCGACGTGGTTGAGGTCATCCCCGCCTATGACGTCGCCGACAACACGTCCTTTGTGGCGGCGAACATCGTGTACGAGTTTCTCGCGCTCCTCGCCCGAGCCCGGTGAGCGGCCGGCTCGCCGGCAGGATCGCCGTCGTCACTGGCGGCACGAGTGGCATCGGGGAGGCCACGGTTCGCCTGTTCGTCAGTGAGGGAGCCAGGGTCGTCATCGTCGCCCGGCGAAACGGACCAGGGGAGAAGCTGGTGGCCAACTTTGGCCCGGACCGGGCGCAATTTTTGGCGGGTGACGTGGCCAGCGAAGCGACCGCCACGAATGCCATCGACCTCGCCGAGCGATGGGGCGGAGCTGACATTCTGGTGAACAATGCCGCCATGGACTGGGTGAGTCCGATCCTCGAAACATCGGAAGCGGACATGAGGCGCGTGCTGGATACAAATTTCATCGGATCGTTTCTCATGCTGCGGGAGGCCGGCCGCAAGATGCTCGAGCGCCGGCGTGGATCGATCGTCAACGTGACCTCCCGCAATGCCTCTGTCGGAGTGCCGACGATGGGGCTGTACGCCGCGGCGAAGGGAGCGCTGCTCGCACTGACCAGGGCCGCTGCGATCGAGTGGGCGAGGGAGGGGGTGAGGGTCAACGCGGTCGCTCCTGGACTGACGCAAACCCCGCTCATCCGGACCTGGATCTCGGATCAAGATGATCCTCCGGGATTCGAGAAAGAGGTCGCGTCCACGATCCCGCAGGGGCGGATGGCGGAGCCGATCGACGTCGCGAGCGCAATACTGTTTCTTGCAAGCGATGAGTCCATGCACATTACGGGCGTCTCTCTCGCGGTCGATGGCGGCTACACGGCGGCGTAGCCGGTGACCGATACGTCCGCCACCGGATTCTCGGCGAACGAGTCGAGCCGGCTTTCGGAGCTCGACCGGACGCACTGGCTTCATCCGCAGGGCGACCTCGAGGCGGCTCCGGGCACGATCCCGCAGCTGATCATGGTCAGCGGCCACGGCGCGACGCTGACCGACATCGAAGGGCGTGAGTACATCGATGGCATGGCCTCGCTGTGGAACGTGAACGTCGGCTACGGCCGCGACGTCCTTGCGGCGGCGGCCGCGGAGCAGATGAAGACTCTCGCTTTCAGCTCGGCCTACGGCGGCTTTGGGACGGCGCCGGCGATCAAGCTTGCGGCCAAGCTGGCGGAGCTCGCTCCGGGCGCCCTCGAGGTGACTTATTTCGCGTCGGGCGGCGCCGAGGCGAACGACACTTCCTACAAGATCGCTCGGCTCTACTGGAAGCTGCGCGGCGAACCCGAGCGCGTGAACATCATCTCCCGGCTCCGCGACTATCACGGCCTCACCTACGCCGCCACCAGCGCCACGGGGATGGCCAACTTCTGGAAAGGCTTCGAGCCGCTCGCGCCCGGATTCCTCCACGCTCCCGCGCCCGACCCGTACCGCTTCGCGGGCGAGGGCTCCGCCGGAGCCGCCTACGTTCATGCCCTCGAGAAGATCGTGCTGGCGGCCGGCCCGCAGACAGTGGCCGCGGTCGTCGCGGAGCCGGTGCAGGGCGCCGGTGGTGTCATCGTGCCGCCGGCTGATTACTTCCCGCTGCTCCGCCGGGTGTGCGACAAGTACGGCCTGCTGCTCATTGCGGACGAGGTCATAACAGGATTCGGGCGCACGGGGCGCTGGTTTGGGCTGGAGCACTGGAACACGGAGGCCGACCTGATGATCTTCGCCAAGGGAGTTACGAGCGGCTATCTGCCGCTGTCGGGCGTCATGCTGACCCGTGCTGTCCACGACGTGCTGCGGTCGGTAAAGGGCGTGTTTGCCCACGGGTTCACGTACAGCGGCCACCCGACGGCATGCGCCGTCGGGCTGCGCAATCTCCAGATCCTGGAAGACGAGGGGCTCGTCGAACAAGTCGCCGAAAGGGGCGCCTACCTGCAAGCAAAGCTGCAAGAGCTGCGCGAGCACGACATCGTTGGCGACGTGCGTGGCCTCGGGCTTCTCGGTGGCGTAGAGCTTGTGAGCGACAAGGCGACCAAGCGGTCCTTCGAAGTCTCTGTCGGGGCTGCCCGACGCGTGTGGCTGGCCGCCCTGGAGAACGGAGTCATCGTCCGCCCCCTGGGCGGCGATGTCCTCGCGATCTCGCCACCATTTGTGATCAGTGAGCAGCAAATCGACCGCATCGTCGCTGAGCTGCACGCAGCCATCGATCGCGTCGGGAGTCAACTGAGCGCGCAGGTTTAGGCTCTCCTCGAGCACTCACCCATTGCGCGCGACGATTTCTGAGAACCTGCGCGCGTTCGAGCGGCAAGGCTCGGCGCGAACGCTCACGCCCGCGGCGGTAGCCGTAGTTCTGCTGCAAAACGAAGGCATCCCAAGCGTGCCGACCTTCCAGCGGCCCCTGAGCATGACGAGGCACGCCGGCCAGATGGCCCTTCCGGGGGGCAAGCTGCACCCGGGTGAAGCAGCCGTCGAGTGCGCGTTGCGCGAGGTGCATGAAGAGCTGGGCTTGGTGGTCGACAGAGCCGATGTGCTGGGAATGCTCGACGACTTTGACACTGCGTCGGGTTTCACGATTACGCCAGTCGTGATGTGGAGCGGGTCGGAGATCGCAGGCCTCCGACCTTCCGAGTCGGAGGTGGCGAAGCTCTTCGTCATCGGCACGCCCGAGTTGCGCAAGACCGTCGCCGCCGCGACCCTTGTGCCAACACAGCAGTTTTCGTTGAAGTTTCGCCGCGTTGAGATGTTTGCTCCGACCGCCGCGATCCTCTTCCAGTTCAGCGAAGTCGCGCTCGACGGACGCTCTTGCCGGGTGGCCGATTTCTACCAGCCGCCGTTTACGCACCGGTGAAAGAGGCTGCGGCGATCTGCTGATCGCCTCATGGGATACTTCATCTTGACTGCGAACCTATGATGCGGCCGTGAGGGCCTGGGTCGTCCGAGAGCTTGGGCCACCCGGGAACATGCACCTGGAGGATCTGCCGCTCGGTGCCGCGCCACGCGACAAGGTCCGGGTCAATGTCAAGGCTGCCGGCATCAACTTCTTTGACTCGCTGGTCGTTGCCGGAACCTACCAATCCAAGCCCGAGCTGCCCTTCATTCCGGGCGCCGAGGTCGCGGGCACGGTCGTCTATGCTCCGCCCGGCAGCGGCTTTGTCGAAGGCGATCGCGTGATGGCCCGACTCAAGCCCGACGGCATCCAAGGCGGTGGCTACGCGGAAACCGCCCATGCAGATCCGGACCACACGGTCAAGATTCCGCAGTCGATGTCATTCGAGCACGCCGCGGCATTGTTCATCACGTATCAGACGGGTTGGTTCGGCCTCCACCGGCGCGCGGAGCTGCAGTCGGGTGAGTTCTTGCTGGTTCATGCCGGCGCCGGCGGCGTGGGCAGCGCCGCCATCCAGCTTGGTAAGGCCGCCGGAGCGATTGTGATCGCGACCGCCGGCTCGCCTGAGAAGGTGCGTCTGTGCGAGGAGCTCGGCGCAGACCACGCGATCAACTACAAGACAGATGACTTCGTCGAGGCGGTGAAGGACTTCACCAAAGGCCATGGAGCCGATGTCATCTATGACCCGGTCGGAGGTGACGTGTTCGACCGTTCCACCAAATGCATCGCGTTCGAAGGTCGCCTGGTCGTGGTGGGATTCACGTCGGGTCAGTTTCCGCAGGCCCGGGCGAACCACGTGCTGATCAAGAACTACTCCGTCGTCGGGCTCCACTGGGGACTCTATGACGAGCGCCGTCGGGACCTTGTCGCTCAATGCACAGACGAATTGCTGCGCCTCTCGCAGGAAGGACGCATTAGGCCGTTCGTGACTCGTCGAGTGCCGCTGGAGCAAGCCAATGTGGCACTACTCGATGTGGCGACGGGCCGATCGTCAGGAAAATCCGTCCTGCTTCCGGAGATGGAACCGTCTTGACCCTCGACGTCAGTGATCTTCCCGCCACGGAACGAAGCCGACTCAGCCAAAAAATCGTGGTTTCGCCTCAGCCTCCGAGTTCTCGTCTTTGCTCCCAGATCTGATCGGCGCACCTGAGTGCGAGCGCCTGGATGGTCGCCGTCGGGTTCACCCCTCCGCCGGTGGGAAGGCTGCTGCCGTCGACGATGAAGAGGTTGCCGACGTCGTGGGCCCGATTGGAACCATCCACCACCGAGCTTGCCGGGTCCGAACCCATGCGAGCGGTCCCAAGAAGGTGCCAGCCCCAGATCGGCGACAGACCGAAGTCGCGCACCGACGTGGCCCCCGCAGCCCGCAGCACCTGGTGGGCATGGGCGATCATGTCGTTGCCGAGTCGTTTGCTGTTGTCGCTGAGCGTGTAGTGAGTCCGCACGCCGGGGAGGCCGAACCCGTCCTGGTGCTCTAAATCGAGCACCACTCGATTCGACTCCTCAGGTAGATCTTCGCCACAGAGATACATGACGACCTCGCGGTTGATTCGTGCGTCGAGCGCGGCGTGGTGTCCTGAACCCCATGGAGCGACCTGCAGTGCCAGGTTGAGCGGGGACCAGCCCCTGCAGCCGCTCATGATGAATCCGCGCGCGTAGCCGCGCGCCGGGTCCGTTTCGTAGAACTGGCGATTGGAGACGGTGCCGCCCCAGGTGCCGTGCCAACCCTCGACTGTTTCGGCGAACATGCCCACCGCGAAGCTCTGGACATGCGTCATCAGATGCTTGCCGACGAGTCCGCTCGAGTTGGCGAGTCCATCAGGATGCCTCGACGAGGCCGACATCATTAACAACCGCGGCGTTCCGAGACCCCCGCAGGCGACGACCACCACGGCTGCCTGCACCTCACGGATGACCCCGGACTCGTCGTAGTAGAGCGCGCCCCTGGCGCGCCCGTCGGGCGCGAGCACTATCTCGCGAACGCGCGCGTTTGTCCGCAGTTCGACACCGTTCTTCAACGCCCGCGGCCAGTACGAAACATCGGCGGTCGAAAGCGAGGCGTGGGGGCACCCGAACCCGCACCATCCGCGGTTGTCGCATGCCGCTCGCCCGGCGTAGGGCGCGGTCACGATCGCCTGCTCGGTCGGCCACCAATACCATCCGAGCTTCTCGTACCCGTCCCGCAGCAGCTCGCCCGGTCGTCCCAGGGGCGCCGGCGGCAGTGGCAAGGGATCTCTCTCTGGACCACATGGATCTCCGGCAAGCCCTGCGACTCCGGTGATGGCCTCATTGATTGTGTAGTAGGGCGCGAGGTCGGCGTACGTCAGCGGCCAGTCGACACCCACGCCGTCGAGACTCCGCACGCGAAAGTCAGACGGCGCCAGTCGCCAGTAGTTGCCCGCGAAGCCGATCGTGCTGCCGCCGACCGCGTTGTACATATAGATGTCGACCGGGTTCTCGCCGTCGCTGCCGACCGGGTAATCGGAAGTCCATCGACGCACGTTCGGGTTGGCAGCCCAATGACGCCTGCCGCGCACCTCCCAGTCGAGGTGTGCCTTCGGGAGCCTTGAGCGATCGACCCAGTCGCCCTGCTCGAGACACACGACGTTCGCGCCTTTCTCTGACAGCCGCAGGCTGAGGGCGGCGCCGGCAGCTCCAGAGCCGATGACCAAGATGTCGGGCATCGGTTCGCCGATCATGCCTTTCGCCAGCGCGGCGGCAGCGAGCGAACGCGCTCCAGCCGCGCGGAATCGAACGGCGGCATCAAGCTGCCTCTTGTCGGCGACGTGCTGCTCCAGCCAGTTTCTTCCTCGAGCGCAGCGAGCACGCGTGGATGGCCGTAGTACGCCTCGTAGGTGAAGTCGCGCACCATGTTGAACGCGTCGCTTTCGTCGCTCGCCTCGAGCTCACGAAGCAGCAGCTCCCTCTCGTCAGGGGCGCATTCGGTGAAGGCCTTCCCGGCCTTGACAGCTGCTAAAAGCGATAGCTGATCGATCGCCTGCAGCAAGACGGGCCGCAGCGCCGGCACCAGCAGCGCGGTGGCGTCCACATACTCGGCGGCGCCGACGGCCGCCGCGTCAGGTCTCTTCCCGGCGGCGGGGACCAGCGTTGCCACCCACGCCTTGAGCGTGGCGGCACGAGCTGAGTCGAGCACGGAAAAGTCGCGTGCCTGGCCGACCGCTACTTCGGCGCGGCCGATCAGGAGGCGATAGTCGGGTCGGTCAGCCTGCGCGACATGATGTCCAGCCTGCTTTCGGTCGTAAGCCAAAGCGGCACGACTCTAACACCGCACTTAACGCCCATTTGCCGGCAACCGGGCGCGGTTCTTGACACCGTGGTCAGGGCTACCTAGGCTACCCACTGTCTTGGGGAGGGCGTGGAATTGTGGCTAAGAAGTACGGAGTAGCCATTCTCGGGGCCGGCTGGGTGGCCGGTGAATATGTCAAGGCCTTTCGCGACCACCCGCTGACGGAGGTGGCCGGCGTCTACAACCGGACGCCCGGCAAGGCCGGCCGCCTGATGAAGCAGCACGGCGTCGAAGCCCGTGAGTACGAGACTGAGGACGAGCTCTTTGAGGACGACCGCGTCAAGATCGTCGCCTCGTGCACCCCGCCCGACGTACGGCCGGCGCAGCTCGAGCGGGCAGCCAAGTCAGGCCGGCACGTGGTCATCGAGAAGCCGATCGCCCTCGACTACGCGGGCGTGCGCCGGATCCACAAGGCGGTGACCGACGCCAAGGTGAAGAGCGTCACCTCGTTTGTGCTCCGCTGGAATCCCCAGTTCGTGACGGTCAAAAAGCTCCAGGCCGACGGCGTGCTTGGCGACATGATTTACGCCGAGGCCGACTACTGGCATCCGCTCAAGAAGGAATACCCGAGCTATCCCTGGTCGGTCGCGATGCCTCTCGGAGGAAGCGCGTTCATCGCCGCGGGCTGCCATGCTGCTGACGCGATCCGCTACTTCGCGGGCGAGATCACCGAGGTCGCGGCATTTTCTGCAGGTCCGAAGCTCGACATGAACTACCAATACGACCCTGTGACGGTTGCTTCGCTCAAATTCGCCAATGGCGCCGTCGGCAAGCTGTCCACGGTGCTCGACGCCGACACACCCTACATCTTCAACGTCCGCCTCTTCGGCACCGAGGGCACGATCCAGAACAACCGTGTCTACTCGAAGAAGCACTATCCCGGATCGCTCGACTACTGGACCTTTCCCACCATCGAGCCTTCCTCGGGCGATGTCACGCACCACCCGTTCGTGCCTGAGATCGCCCACTTCATCGACTGCATCGAGAACAACGTCGAGTCTCATGCGTCAATCCACGATTCGTATCGATCGATGGCCGTCTGCTTCGCCATCGACGAGTCAGCGGCCAAGAACGGCGCACCTGTGAAAGTCGATTACAAGGTGTAGCGCCGCCGTGGGGGGAGAGGCTCCAACGCAGTCCAAGAACACGTCATTACAGGGAGGATAAAAGTGGCGGGCGATTCGATCAGTCAGCGCGAGATAACCCGGAGGCAGCTGCTCGCAGGAGGCGCGGGCGTCGTCGGCGGACTCATCATCGGCGGCGTGGCGGGCAGTGCCCTCGCCCCCAAGTCATCGACAGGCACTGCAAGCGGGTCCCGCGGAAGCGTCAAGGTCGTGGGTATCTTTCCGACCGGCGGCTCGATCGCGTCCGATGGAAAGGAGATGGCCAACGGCGTGAAGATGGCCGTCGACGAGATCAACGGCCGAGGCGGCCTGGTCGGTTATCACCTCGACTACGTCGAGATCGACGACAAGGACTCCTCCACCGACCAGATCACGACCGCCTTCAACCGCGCTGTCAGCGTCGAGAAGGCCGATGTCATCTTCTCGGGCTACCACCTGGCCTCCGGCCCGGAGTTCGACATCGTCGCCAATGCGGGCGCCCTCTACTACAACGTGAACACGCAGATCGCGTGGGTCCAGCGCTACAAGGGAAACCCAAGCAAGTACTGGGGCATCTTCCAGTGCGACCCCACCGAATCCTGGTACGGCCAGGGCTTTGCGTACTGGGTGGACGGCGCCCTGAACGCAGGCCTGCTCAACTCGAGGGTCAAGACCTGCTCGATCATCAGCGGCAAGAGCGCGTACGGCACCGTGATCGCGACCGGCTTCGAGACCCAGATCAAGCAACTCGGCTGGTCTGTGCTCACCAACGACGGCGTTTCGGAAGGCGCGGTGCCCGACTGGGGCCCGGTGCTCTCCAAGGTCAAGCAGGCAAGGCCGACGGTGCTGTTCACCAGCGACTTCTCGCCCGCCGATGACGCGGCCATGGCCAAGGCCTGGGCGGCGAGCCCGACCAAGACCCTCGTCTACCAGCAGTACGGCCCATCGGTCCCCGAGTATCTGAACCTCGCCGGACCGGCCGCCAACGGCATCGTCTGGGCCACCGTGCTCGGGTTGCTGCCCGACAAGATCGGCAACGACTTCCGGTCCCGCTACCAGACCAAGTTCGGCGCCCAGCCCGGTTGGGCCAACGCGGGCGGCTGCTATGACGAGGTCAACGTATGGGCGGCGGCGGTCGCCATGTCCGGTGACCCGAAGAACTACAAGGCGGTCGCCAAGGCCACCGAGTCGGTGATCTGGCGTGGCACGACGGGTTCGATCTCGTTCGTAGACCACACCGGCGTCCAGTTCCCAGCGCAGACCGCGGACGCGTCGATCGGGCAGCCGCACATCATCGTCCAGATTCAGGACGGCGTGCAGAAGGTCGTCTCGCCGACGCCCTTCACGAGCGGCACGTTTGTGTTGCCCACCTGGATGAGGTAGGCCTCCAGAAAACCGCCAGACTAAGCCCAGGAATGCCGATCCTCGAGTGCCTGAAGGTCAGCAAGGCCTATGGAGGACTGCTCGCGGTAAGCGACCTGAGCTTTGCCGTCGAGCCCGGCGAGGTCTACGCCATCGTCGGGCCCAACGGCGCTGGCAAGACGTCCCTGTTCGACTGCATCTCCGGGGTCAACCCGGCCACCAGCGGCACCATCAAGTTCAAGGACCGCGAGATCCAGGGTCTGCGAGCCCACCAGATCAGCCGCCTCGGCTTGGCCCGCACCTTTCAGACCACCGTCGCCTTTAACAGCCAGACCGTGCTGACCAACGTGCTGGTCGGCGGCGCATTCGGCCGCGACGGCGACAATCCGACGCTCTGGTTCAACAACCAGGCTCAGGAAGACGCACTCGACGCGCTCGCCCTGTGCGGGCTCGGCAACCAGCAGCGAAAGCTCGCGGGTGCGCTCCCGGTGCTGGCGCGAAAGCGTTTGATGCTGGCGACCGCGCTCGCGATGCGGCCCCAGATGCTGCTGCTCGACGAGCCGTTCGGCGGCCTCAACCCCGTGGAGCGGGCGCAGATGATCGACCTGATCCGGGTCGTTGCCAAGACCGGCGTGACGATCCTGATGATTGAGCACGTGATGAAGGCGGTCCAGGCACTGGCCGACCGCATCCTCGTCATCCACCATGGTCAGCAGATCGCGGTTGGCCCACCATCGAAGGTGCTTCGTGACCGGCGGGTGATCGAGGTGTATCTCGGCAACCTGATGCCGATGGGACCAGAGGAGGCGGCGCCCGCCGATGCTTGAGGATGCTTGAAGTCAGGGGCCTCGTCGCAGGCTACGGCGGCGGAGAGGTCCTGCACGGGATCGACCTTTTCGTCAACGAAGGCGAGGGCGTCATCGTCCTCGGCCCGAACGGCCACGGCAAGACGACGCTGCTGCGGGCCATCACCGGCCTGCTGCCTCCGCGCGCGGGCCAGGTGCTCCTCGACGGCAAGGACATCACGCACTGGAAGGCGGAAGCGATTGCCGCGGCCGGCGTCATCCACATTCCCCAGGGCGACCTGCTCTTCGCTGAGATGACGGTGACCGAGAACCTTCTGATGGGTGCCTACCACGGCCCGACATGGTCAGAACGCAACGCGCGGCTCGGCCGCGTCTACGAGCTCTTCCCGTGGCTCAAGGAACGCGGCGGCCAGCTCGCGCGCACGCTCTCGGGCGGCGAGCGCCGGATGCTGGCGCTCGGGCGCGGCCTGATGTCGAAGGCCAGGCTGCTGCTCATCGACGAGCCGTCGCTGGGCCTCGCGCCAATCATCACGCAGCAGATATACGCCAGCATCCACAAGGTCAAGCAAGGCGGGATGTCGCTGTTGATCGCGGACGAGAACGCGAATCACGTCGCCGGCCTCGCCGACCGCGTGTACCTGCTCGAGACCGGGTCGCTGGTGCGTGAGGGCCCGGCCGACGAGCTCCTCCGCGACAAGGCGCTGCTGGAGAGCTACCTCGGTTGAGCACCCAGCTTGTGCAGGCGGTCTGGGGTGGAATCCTCTTTGGCTCGGTGTACGGGCTGATGGCGCTTGGGCTGACCCTGGTCTGGGGCGCTGTGCGGCTGTTGAACCTCGCCCACGGTGCGATCTTCGTCGTCGGTTCGTACGTCGCCTACTTCTTCGTGTCGAGGCTCAACCTGCCGATCCTGGTCGCGCTGCCGATCGGCGTGCTCGCGGCAGCCGCGTTCGCGTACCTGATGCACCTGACCTTCATCAGGCCGGTGATCGGCAAGCCCGGGTTCGACAACTCGACCCTGATCGCCACGGTCGGGATCTCGATCGCGGTCTCCGCTGCGGCGATCCTCATTTTCAACCCCGAGTACAAGGTCATCCCGCCGGTGATCACCGGCAACTTCACCGTCAGCGACGTGCAGATCACCAAGCAGGGTCTGCTGGTGATCGGGACGTCGCTGGCCCTGTTCGGGCTCGTCTACCTGTTCCTCACCTACACGCGGCAGGGGATGGCGATCCGCGCCGTCTCCCAGCAGCAGGAGGCGGCGAGCCTGATGTCGATCCCCGTGGTGCGCACCTACGGCATGGTGATCGCGATCAGCGGCGCGCTGGCCGGGCTGGCCGGGGTGCTCCTCTCGCCGTTTTTCTTCCTCAATCCAAACTCGGGTTTCAACCCGATGATCCAGGCTTTGATCGTCACGATCTTCGGCGGCCTGGGCAGCGTACGGGGGGCCCTCGTGGCCGGGTTCGTGCTGGGCATCTTCGAGTCGTTCGTCGAGGTCTACTACGGCGTCGCCTGGGCGCAGCCCGGCGTCTTCCTCCTGATCATCCTCATGCTGATCCTCCGGCCGAACGGCCTCTTCGGGATCGGCGAGGTCCGGCGGCTGTGAGCGCACAGGCTGCGGTCACGGCCGGCGTCATCCGTCCCAAGCTCGACGAGGCCGCCGCGCCGTGGCGCCGCGTTTCGCTGTACACGGTCGGGGCCGTGGCGCTGCTGCTGCTGGTGCTGCCGTGGGTGCTCTTGCGGCTCGACATCGGCACCTACCTGATGACGCTCTTGATCCTCTTCTTCGTCCAGGCGGTGGTCGCTCAGTCGTGGAACCTGATCATGGGTTACGGCGGCATCTATTCCTTCGCCCAGGTGGCGCTGTTCGCGGTCGGCGGGTGGACCTCGGGCGTTCTCGTGCACAGCCTTGGCTGGAATCCGTTCATCGCCATCCTCTTCTCTCCGATCGTGGCTGTGATCGCGGCCCTCGGCATCGGCCTGCCCACGCTTCGGCTGCGAGGCGTATACGTCGTGCTGCTGACCCTGGCCTTCCACGAACTGGCGCGCGTGTTCGCGGTGACCGGCCCGCGGTTCATCAGCGGCGGCGGGTACGGGCTCGTCACGGTCCAGACTTTCCAGTTCGGCAACGCGATCGGCGACCAGCGCACCATCTACCTCTATTACCTGGCCGGCCTGATCTTCGCCGTCGCCACGTTCGTCATCTGGCGCGTCATCCACTCACCCCTCGGCGTGGCGATGACGGCGCTGCGCGACTCGGAGACCTACGCGGTGAGCCGTGGCATCAACCAGTTCCGGGTCCGCATGGTTTTGTTCACGATCAGCGCCTTCTTCACCGGCCTGGCCGGCGGGTACAGCACCCACTACAACGGCGGCATCTCGACGACGATCTTCGATTTCCCGCGCATCATCGACCTGCTGGCGATGATCGTGATTGGCGGCTGGGGCACCTTCGGCGGCCCGATCCTCGGCGCCGGCCTCGTGATCGGCATCGACCAGTACCTGGTCGCGCTCGGCGACTACCAGACGCTGCTTCTCGGCCTGGTCCTGGCGACGATCGCGGTCTTCGCCCCGCAAGGCCTCTGGCCGCTGATCCGGCGGATGTACGAGACGTACCTCGCGCCCGAGCCCCTGGCGCCACCGGTGGAGGTCAGCCCGGCGGCGCCCCACGACACGAAGGATGAGCTGTGACCACTGGCTTCGTCTGGCACGAGCTGTACGCGTGGCACGACACCGGGACAGGCGCCTGGGTGATACCGGCAGGCCTCACCGTGCAGCCCCTCGGGCACCTCGAGAACTCGGAAGGCAAGCGGCGGATCCGCAACCTGATCGAGGTCAGCGGATTGATCGACCACCTGGTGATGCTGAAGCCGCGCGCAGCGACCGAGGAGGAGATCCTCGGGCTGCACACGAGCGAGTACGTGGATCGCATCCGGCGCGAAAGCTCGCAGCTTGGAGGCGACGCCGGCGAGCTCACGCCATTCGGTCCGGGCTCCTATGACATCGCGTTGCTGGCGGTCGGCGGATGTATCACCGCGGTCGACGCCGTGCTCGACGGGAAGGTTGACAACGCGTACGCGCTCGTGCGGCCGCCTGGACACCACGCCGAGCGAGACACGGGTCGCGGGTTCTGCATCTTCGGCAATGTCGCCCTGACGGCGATTCATGCGAGGCAATTACGCGGGCTGTCCCGCGTCGCGGTCGTGGATTGGGACGTGCATCACGGCAACGGCACCGAGCATGCCTTCTACGACGACCCGAGTGTGCTCACGATCTCGATCCACCAGGACAACAACTACCCGCCGAATTCCGGAGCGATCACCGACACCGGATCTGGCGCCGGCGAGGGATACAACATCAACGTCCCGCTGCCGGCGGGCTCCGGCGTGGGCGCCTACGTGGCTGCATTCGAGCGGGCGGTGGTGCCGGCGCTGCGCGCCTATCAGCCAGAGCTCATCATCATTGCCTCCGGTCTCGACGCGAGCGCGATGGACCCGCTGGCCTCGATGATGATGACGAGCGACGGCTACAGGAAGCTGACCCAGCTGATGCTCGGCGTGGCCGATGAAGTTTGCGCCGGCCGGCTCGTGATGTGCCACGAGGGCGGCTACTCGCCGGCGTACGTTCCTTACTGCGGACTGGCGATCATGGAGGAGCTCGCCGGGATGCGGACGGAGCTTGCGGATCCGCTCCTCGACCTGCTCGCGTCGTTCGGGGGCCAGGAGCTCCAACCGCACCAGGAAGCCGTGATCCAGGAAGCGATGAAGCTGGCGGCGGCCGTACGAGCGCCCGCCGCGCGCCATACATAAATAAAGGAGAGGCATGGACTCTGCCCGGTTCGGCGCCGAATACCTCGACCGCATCTCGGAGCATCTCTACTCGTCGGTGCTGGCCGACATCCTCGATGAGGCCGGCCACCGCCAGCAGGTGATGCGGCCCGAGGTGAGGCCGCTGTATCCCGGCGCCAAGGTGGCCGGTCGCGCGGCGACCATGCTCGCGGTCGAGGTCAGCGAGCTGCCCGCCCAGCCCTACCACCTTCTGATGGAGATGCTCGATGGCCTTCGTCAGGGTGAGGTGATCGTGGCCGCGGTGCAGGCCCAGGTTCGAGCCGCGCTCTGGGGCGAGCTGCTGAGCACGCATACCCGCGCCAAGGGTGGTCGCGGAGTGGTGATCGACGGCCTCAGCCGGGACAGCTGGGGCATCGAGGAGATGAAGTTTCCTGTCTTCGCCACCGGGCTCTCGCCCGCCGACTCCAAGGGCCGCCTCGAGGTGATCTCGATCCGGGGCACGATCCCCGTCGGTGGCGTGTCCGTCGCGGACGGCGACCTGATCGTCGCCGACTCGGACGGGTGTGTCGTCGTGCCCGCGGCGATCGAGGACGACATCATCGCCAAGGCCATGGAAAAAGTCTCGGGCGAGGACAAGATGCGGGATGTCCTCCGCAAGGGGGCGAGCATCCGCGAAGTCTTCAAGGACTACGGCATTCTCTAGGCCATGGAGAGAGCAGTGATGACTGAGAGCATCGTCCAGGAAACCCTCGAGGCGACCATGCGTGACGGAACGGTGCTGCGGTCGGACGTGTGGCGGCCGTCTGGTGGCGGCAGGTACCCGGTGCTTTTGATCCGCCTGCCGTACGACAAGAGCCAGGGCGAAGACCTCTGCTACGCGCATCCGTCGTGGTACGCGCGCCATGGATACGCCGTCGTCTCGCAAGACGTTCGCGGGCGCTGGGCGTCGGGTGGTGAGTTCGTCCCGTTCGAGTCCGAGGCAGACGACGGAGAGGACACCATGGAATGGCTCGGCTCGCTGCCGTTCTCGAACGGCCGCATCGGCATGTATGGGTTCTCCTACCCCGGCCATACGCAGCTTCAGATCGCGGTCCGCAAGCCCGAGGGGCTTCGCTGCATGGTCCCCGCGATGACCAGCCCCGACCTCTACGAGGGTTGGGCGTACAACAACGGCGCTTTCGCGCTCGCCTTCAACGCCTCCTGGGCGACCTTCCTCGCCGATGATGTGGCCCGCCGCCGCGATCCTGACTCAGAGCCCCTGCTCGCTGCGCAGTACGCCAAGGTCAACGATTACTACTGGTGGCTCCCGCTGTCGGCGATCCCGAACCTCACCCCCGGTTCTCCGGGTGGTTTTTTTGCCGATTGGCTCGCCCATGAGACCAAGGACGATTACTGGAAGCGGTGGGATGTCACCACGAAGCTGCCTTCGATCGATGTGCCGGCGATGGCGGTCGGCGGCCTGTACGACGTCTTCCTCGAGGGCACGATGGCCAACTACAGCGGCATCCGGCGCGGTCCCGCGTCCGCCGACACGAGCCTGGTCATCGGCCCCTGGTACCACATGCCGTGGATGCCGGCTTTCGGCGATGTCGATTTCGGGCCCGAGGCCAAAAACCAGGTCGACATGTTCCAGCTGGCGTTCTTCGACCAGTGGCTGCGCGATGCCGATCCGGTGAACGGGCCGCGAGTGCGGGTTTTCGTGTCCGGGGCCAACCGCTGGCAGGGCTTCGAGGACTGGCCACCCGCTTCCAGGCCGTGGAAGCTGCATCTTCGCGCGCACTCGCGCGCCAACTCGATCAGCGGCGATGGCTACCTATCCGAAGAGGCGCCCGCATCCTCCGAGGATCCCGACTCCTACTCCTATGACCCGGCGGCGCCCTCGTTGAGCCGGGGCGGCCGGTCGTGCTGCCTGGACTTCGTAGCGCCGATGGGGCCGATGGACCAGCGGCCGGTCGAGTCGTGGAATGGCGTCCTCGTCTACAGCTCGGAGCCACTGGCGAAGGAACGCCTCGTCGCTGGAACCGTGATCGCGCACATCTTCGCCGCCACGAATCAGCCCGACACCGACTGGGTGGTCAAGCTGTGCGACGTCGACGATTCGGGCCGCTCCATCAACATCCAGGAGACGATCCAGAGGGCGCGATTCGCCGGCGGCACCGATCGTTCCCGGCCGATCCCGGCCGGCAAGGTGACCGAGTTCGTGATGGAGCTCGGGACGTGCGCCCACATGTTCAAGGCCGGGCACCGAATCCGGGTCCAGGTCTCCTCCAGCCATTTCCCGCACTGGGACCGCAACCTGAACACCGGCAACCCCGTTGGGACGGACCGGCTGAGCGATCGCCGGGTGGCGATCCAGACCGTCCTCCACGACGCCGCCCATCCGAGCCGCGTCATCCTGCCGGTGCTGTCATGAGCGAACGCATCCCAATTCGCAGCGAGGAAGCGCCCGCTCCGGGCGGCCCCTACTCGCAGGCGATCCGAAGCGGTGGCTTCCTGTTCCTCGCCGGCCAGGGCCCTTTCCGGCCGGACGGCTCCAAGGTCGAGGGACCTTTCGAGGACCAGGCGCGCCAGACGTTAGACAACCTCCAGGCCGTGGCCGCCGCGGCCGGCGCGTCACTTGCCGATGCGGTTCGCGTCGGCGTCTATTTGCGTGACATGTCGAACTTCGCCGCGATGAACAGGATCTATGCCGAGTTCTTTCGCGACCCGATGCCGGCGCGAACCACCATCCAGTCCGATCTCCCCGGCTTCGAGATCGAGGTGGACGCCGTCCTCGCCATGGCGGGCTAAGCGGCTGATGGCGACGCGGTTCGCAGACAAGGTCGTCGTCATCACCGGCGCCGGCTCGGGGATCGGCAAGGTGATGGCGAAGAGATTTGCCGCCGAGGGCGCCAGGGTCGCGGTCGTCGACTGGCATGGAGATCGCGCAGCTGAATGCGCCGGTGAGATCGCGCAGACCGACGGTCACGCGGTCGCAGTCCGGGCTGACGTCAGCGTCGGCGCCGACGTCGCCACGATGGTCGGCGAGGTCACCTCGCGCCTCGGCCCCGTCGACGTGCTGGTCAACAACGCCGCGATCGCCGATGGCGATGACGTGCTCGAGATCGAGGAGCCCACGTGGGATCGAGATGTGTCCGTGGTGCTGAAGAGCGTGTTCCTCTGCAGCAAGGCCGTGCTGCCATCGATGATCGAACGACGTGCCGGCGTGATCGTCAACATCGCCTCGGTCAACGGTCTGTCGGCGCTAGGCAACGAGGCTTACAGCGCAGCCAAGGCGGGGATGATCAACCTCACCCAGGGCATAGCCGTCCGTTACGGCGGGTACGGGATTCGGTGCAACGCCATCGCGCCGGGCACGATCAGGACGCCGATCTGGCAGGAGCGGGTCGACCGCGACCCCGTAGTCTTCGAGCGTCTCGTCAAGTGGTATCCGCTCGGCCGGGTGGGTGAGCCTGACGATATTGCGAACGCGGCGATGTTCCTGGCTTCGGATGAGGCGGCGTGGATCACGGGCACCGTGCTCCGGGTCGACGGCGGCTTGCTGGCCGGCAACTACCGCATGACGCGGGAGCTGCTGGCTCAGGCGGGAAGCGAAGACCTGGAGTCCTGACGTTGGAGCTCGACATCCTCATCGCCGGCGGCGATGTCGTCGATGGCACCGGCACGCCTCGGTCCCGCCTGGACGTCGGCATCGTTGGTGGAAAGATCGCCGCGGTCGACCGCATCGCGGACGCCACCGCCGGGTGTGTCATCGACGCGAAAGGCCGGATCGTCGCCCCGGGGTTCATCGACGTGCACGTCCACTCCGAACTGGCGCGACTTGGCGGAAGCGACCAGTTCGCGGGTGTTCTCGACGGCGTCACCACGGAGCTGATGTCGCCTGACGGCTTCAGCTGGGCGCCGCTGCAGCCTGATCGGCTGCGCGAGGTGAAGGACTACCTGCAGGTTTTCTACGGAGATCCCGACATCGGTTGGGACTGGACCAGCGTGGCGGACTATCTCGCGATCTTCCGCGACCGGATTCCCAACAACCTCGTGCCGCAGGCGCCTCACCTTGCGATCAAGGCCGGGGCGATGGGGTGGGGGGCGGAGCCGTCGTCCTCGGAGCAGATGGCCGCGATGATAAGCAGCCTGGTCGACTGGCTCGAGGCGGGGGCCGTGGGCATGGCCGCGGGCCTCGAATATCAGCCCGGCGCCCTGTCGCCTGTGGACGAGCTCGTCGCCCTTTGCCGCGTCGTCGCGTCGGCCGGCGGGGTGTACGCGCCCCATCAGCGCGGCTACTGGAGCCGGCTGGCGCGCGGTTCCGGGGAGAGCTTTCAGATCGGACGCGAGTCAGGCGTGAAGGTTCACATCTCCCATCTCGCGGTGGACGACACGGCTGCCGAGCTACTCGACGAGGCGCAGCAGAAGGGCGTCGATGTCACCTTCGACATGTACCCGTACACCGCCGCGTGCACCCACCTGCTGATGATGCTGCCCGAGTGGTCGCAAGCCGGCGGCTACGCCTCATCGATGCGTCAGCTGACCGATCCGCCGCAACGCGAGCAGCTGCGTGCCGAGACCGCGGAGCGCATCCGGGAGCGAGGGGACATCATGCTCAGCTCGGTCGAGGGTGGGGAGGAGCTAGAGGGCCGGCGCCTTGGCGACCTCGCGCGCGAGGCCCGGCAGGCGGACGTCGATTGCCTGTTCGAGCTGCTCGCCCGACATGCGGGACGTGCGCTCGCCGTGTACCACTGGCCCGACTCCCTCGACGGCGAGGGGCTGATCCGGCGCACGCTCGCGCATCCCCTCTACATCGGCTCGACCGACGGCATCTACATGGGCACGCGTCCCCACCGTCGCGGCTTCGGCACATTCGCGAGGATCGCCGGCGAATATGTGCGAAGCGGCGCGCTCACGCTGGAGCAGGCCGTGCGCAAGATCACCGGCTTCCCGGCCGAGCGTTTCTCGCTCCGCGATCGCGGTCTGCTGGTCGCCGGTCGTGCCGCCGACGTCACCGTATTCGACCCCGACGGCTTGGCGGACCTGAGCACCTGGGACAACGGCCGCGTCTCGCCATCCGGGATCGCCCACGTGATCGTCAACGGCGAGGTCGTGGTCCATGACGGAGTCCCTACCGGCAGCCTGCCGGGAAAGATCGTAGGCCGTACCTAGCGAAGCTCCAGGGCCGACCTGATCAGGTCGAGCGATTCCAACCGCATGAAGCCGTAGTGGTAGAAGCCCACCTCGACCGCGCCCGCATCACGCGCGATCGCAAGCTTTGCGGCCAGGTTGTCGGCGGAATCGCAATCCGGCGCCATGGGGCGCAGGATCACCGACAACCTGTTCGAGTTGCCCATGCTGGATCCGTAGGCGCCGAGGTCGAGGCTAAGCCGCTCGGGGTCGGCCGCGTAGCCGATCGCCTCGACCTGCCCACAGGCAGCAGCCACCGCGCCGACGTCGATCCCGAACTGCCAGGCGATCGTGGGCGCAGCGTCACCTGTCGGGCGCCCGGTGGCGTAGCCCTTGACGGCTCCCGAGAGATCGATGAAGGCGAACGTGGCACCCTCGTTGGCGGCCGCGTCGGCGGCCTCGCCGGCGAGCGAGGCGACGGTATCGGCTCTGGCCTGTAGGTAGCCGCCGAGCTCGCCTCCGGCGAAAGCGGCCACATCGGCCTGGGCCAGTTCCGCATCGTCTGGCGCGGGGGCACTGGCGAAACGGCGTTCGAGCTCGCGGCGCGCTTCCTCGCGCAGCGTTTTGGCTTGCACCCCGCGCCTTTCCGCTGCCGCCAGACAGTGGTCGCAGAAACAGAGCCCGAGCAGGTAGCGGCCGAACGCGCCGAGCTCGATGAAATAGCGCTCGTGATGGAAGCCATGTTCGAGCCCGTGAAAGTGGAGCGACTCCGCGACGACGGAGGCCACGCCCCTGGACGCGATGTCGCTGGTGAGCGCTGTGACATAGGCGCGCACTCGCGGGTTGGAGGGGCAGAGGTCGGTCAGGTGGCGGTCCCCGAAAGCGTTTCGGCAGGCGCACTCGGGGTGGGCCTCACCGAGGGTGTAGTTGTGGAGATATACGGTCCAGGCACGGACCCGGAGCCGTCGCGCGTCGCCTTCACGGCAGAGATCGGCGAGGACATCGGATCGCTGCGTGAGTTTGCTGACCACCGGTTCCAGGCCGACGCCCTTGTAGCGGTCGGGATCAGGCCGGAAGAACACAGCGCCGCCTTCCAGGAATTGGACCTTGCGCGTTGGGTTGTGCGGGAAGATGTCCCGTCCGTGGTGATAGGCGGCGGCCATGGTGACGCCGCCCAGCCCTCCGCGGCCGGCGATGTTGTCCAGGACGGTCGCCATCCCCTCGTCCACCAGGTCGCCGGCGAATGCGAAAGCGGACGTCTCGATGCCGGGGATGTTAGCTTGCTGATCGTGTTCGAGCTGCGCCAGGACAGCTCCGCGCTCATCGTGGTGGACATGCAGAACGACTTCGTCAGGGTCGGCGCCCCGCTCGAGGTGCCCGACGCCCGCGAGACCATCGACGTGCACCTGGTGCTGTTGGAATGGTTCCGGGCCCGGCGCCGGCCGATTGTGTTTACGCGGTTCTGTGCAGGACCACAACCGACGCTGATGTGGAAGTGGTCGCCGGTCATCGCGCCACCGACTCGCTGCTGCTGGCCAGGGTTCAAACGTGCGTACGACGACATAGATGGCGAGCGCGAGTGCATCGCCATCATCGATGAGCTTGCACCTAGGCCCCAGGAGCATCAAGTGGACAAGTACGGGTACAACGGCTTCCACCGGACCAGGCTCACGGACCTGCTCACCGCGCACCATGTGGACACCGTGTTGATCACCGGGACGGTGACGCAGATCTGCGTCGAGGACACAGCGCGTGGGGCTTTTCACGAAGGGTTCCAGGCCGCGGTGGTGTCCGACGCCGTCTCCTCTGACGCGCCCGAGCTGCAGAAGGCTAGTCTGCAAACGCTGGCCATGAAGTACGGCCGCGTGGTAACCGCGCGCGATGCACTGGCGGAGATGGAGGTGTAGATGGCCTCGACGTCAAAGGCCCAGTCGCTCGACCTCGATCGCATCCTCGACGAGCGAATCGACTGGCGCTACAAATCCTTCCCGGAGAAACCAGCAACCACGATTCGCGACGTTCGGAAGCGCGGCTGGAACCTGCTCGACGGCGAGTTCATGTTTCCAACCATGGTCCTGAAGGAGTCGGCCTTGCGGCACAACGTCGATGAGATGGCCGCGTTGTGCAAGCGGCACGAGATCTCCCTCGCTCCGCATGGCAAGACGTCGATGGCGCCTCAGCTCTTCCAGATGCAGCTCGACGCCGGCGCCTGGGCCGTCACCGCTGCGACGATGTGGCAGGTCCGCGTCTGGCGAGCTTTCGGTGCTCGCAGGGTGATCCTCGCGAACGAGCTGGTGGAGCCGGCCTCCATCCGGTGGGTGGCGGGCGAGTTGCAGCGCGATCCCCAGTTCGACTTCTACTGCCTTGTCGACTCGGTGCCTGAGGTGCGCCTTCTCGAGGGCACGCTCGACGGCACCGGGCTGGAGCGCCGTATCCCGGTGCTGCTCGAGCTCGGTCTTGCCGGCGGACGCACCGGCTGCAGGACGCGCAGTGAGGCGCGCGAGGTTACGCGGGCAGTCGCCGCGTCGCGCCACCTGTCGCTGGCCGGGGTGGAGGGATTCGAGGGCATCATCGGCAGCCCGGACCTGGGCGCCGACCTCGTCAAGGTCGATGGTTTCTTGAGCGAGATCCGATCGCTCGCTGTTGAGCTGGACGCTGCGGGTCTCTTCGCTCAGGTGGCGGAAGTTATCGTCACGGCGGGCGGCAGCGCGTTCCTCGACCGGGTCATCGCCGACCTCGCCACGCCATGGCGGCTGAGCCGTCCCGTGCGCACGGTCCTTCGCAGCGGCTGTTACCTGACTCACGACGCCGTCCACTACAAGGAGGTCTCACCCTTCGGCAGCCGGCTGGCCGATACAGCGCCGCTCGAAGAGGCGCTCGAGGCGTGGGGGGCCGTGCTGTCGCTGCCGGAACCAGGCATGGCCCTTCTCGGGTTCGGCAAGCGGGACGTCCCGCATGACCTCGAGCTGCCTGTGCCGCGACTGGTCAAGAGGCAGAGCGTTGGACCGCGACCACTTAAGGCCGGCGCCTCGATCACCGTGATGAACGACCAGCATGCGTACATGAAGATCCCGGGCGGCGAGGAACTTGCGGTCGGCGACCTGGTCGGATGCGGCGTCTCGCATCCGTGCACCGCGTTCGACAAGTGGCGGCTGCTTCCTGTCGTTGACGACGACTACAACGTGCTCGATGCCGTGCTGACGTACTTCTAGGCGCGCGCGCATTGCCCACGCGGCAACTTGTCACGCTCGGTGAGGCGATGCTGCGATTGTCGGTGCGCCCTGGCGATCGTCTGGAGGAAGCGCTGGCCTTCGACGTCCACGTCGCCGGGTCCGAGGCCAACGTCGCGTACGCGGCCGCGCGCGTGGGCCTCAGCGCTGCCTGGGTTTCGGCGCTTCCCGAAAACGCGTTGGGCCGCCGGGTCGTCCGCACCCTCGCCGCGGGCGGCGTTGACACGTCGCTGGTGCGATGGGAGAAAGCCGGACGACTTGGCCTGTACTTCGTCGAGATGGGAGCCGCTCCCCGGCCGATCGATGTCCTCTATGACCGCGCCCACTCGACGATGGCGCTCGCCGCGGCCGGTGCGTTCGACTGGGCCGGACTCGCGGACACGCAGTTCTTCCACGTGTCGGGAATCACGCTCGCGCTTTCCGATTCGAGTCGCGAAGTTGCGCGGCGGGCAATGGAGGAGGCCAAGGGCAGCGGTGCTTCAGTGACCATGGACGTGAACTACAGACAGCGGCTGTGGGGCCGCGAGGCCGCGGCAGAGGCAGTTCGGGATGTTGCGCCTTTGGTGGACGTTCTGGTCGCCACGGCCGAGGACGCGCGCGACCTCTTCGGGGCAGACGGCGTCGAGCAGCTGCAGGCCGCACTTGGCGTCGAAACGGTGGTGTTGACGTTGGGTGCCGCGGGCGCTATCGCATCACGCGGCGGCACCACCGTCCGCCGCGGAGGGCACGCGGTCGAGACGATCGACCGGGTGGGGGCTGGCGACGCATTCGTGGCCGGGCTCATCTGGGGCCTGGTCGACGGATCGCTCGAGCTGGGCCTCGAGCGCGGGCTCGCGATGAGCGCCCTGAAGATGACCCTGCACGGGGACCTGTTCCGGCTTGATGCGGGGGATGTCGCCGCGCTGCTGGCAAAAGACCACCGGGAGGTAGGGCGCTGACCGATTCCAATGTTGCGGTTGTCGAGCTGCTTGGCGCACGGCTCATCGGCATCGTGCGCCTCGATGATGTGGAGCTTGTGGTGGCCGCCGCCGCCTGCGCGATCGAGGCCGGACTGGCTGCGGTCGAGGTGACGTTCACGCTCACGGGCGCGGCCGATGCGATCCGGCGGCTCCGGCGCGACCACCCGGACGCTCTCGTCGGCGCCGGGACTGTGCGGAGCGACGCGGAGCTGGACGCAGCTGCGGAGGCGGGTGCGCAGTTTCTGGTCGCGCCGGGTCTCAACCCCGCCCTGCTCGAGGCGGCTCAGCGGCGAGGGCTGGTCATGCTCCCAGGGGTTTTCACTGCGACCGAGATCGACCTCGCCCTCCGGCTGGGGGCTCGAGCTTTGAAGCTGTTTCCGGCCGAGCCGAGCGGACCAGCCTATCTCGCCTCGATGCTGCAGCCGTTTCCGGGCGCGCGGCTGGTCCCTACCGGCGGAATCTCTGCGCACAACGCGGCCGCCTACCTGAAGGCAGGCGCCGCGGCTCTCGCCATGGGATCGTCGCTTTTCCCCGCCCGCCGGATCGTCGACGAAGGGCCGGACGTGGTCGTGCCGCTCGTCGAGCAAGCGCTGGCCGCTGTCCACGGCGCCGGCTGAAGGAGGAGGAACATGGCCGCTCAAGACGAGCTTGCCTACATGCCGGCCACCGAGATCGCCGCCCGCATCGCGCGGCGCGACCTGTCACCGGTCGAGGTCGTGGACGCTTTCCTCGACGGCATCGCTCGGCGCAACCAGACTGTCAACGCCTATGTCCTGGTGCTGCACGAGGAAGCGAGGCGGCTCGCGCGCGAAGCCGAGAAGGCGGTGGTTTCCGGAGCGACGCTCGGACCGCTGCACGGTCTCCCGATCGCGATCAAGGACCTCTTTGACTTCAAGGCCGGCGTCCCCAACACGTTCGGTTGCAAGCCGTTCAAGGACTGGACTCCCACCGTCAGCGCGACCTACGTGACGCGGTTGGAGGAGGCCGGCGCGATCGTCCTGGGCAAGACGAACACCCCCGAGTTCGGACATCGAGGGATCACCGACAACTACCTTTTCGGTCCGACGAGCACCCCGTTTCGGATCGGCAAGAACGCAGGTGGCTCCTCTGGTGGAAGCGCTGCCGCGGTGGCAGCGGGCCTGGCGCCCCTCGCGCAGGGCTCCGATGGTGGTGGCTCGATCCGGATCCCGGCCGCGTGGTGCGGCGTGTATGGGTTCAAGGCATCGTTCGGCCGCGTCGCGGCGGTCGCGCGACCGGACGCGTTCATGCTCGCCGTCCCGTTCGCGCATGCCGGCCCGATTGCCAGGTCGGTGGCCGACGCGGCCCTGATGCTCGGTGTGATGTCCGGGCCGGACGACCGTGACCCATACAGCCTGCCCGCCGAGGGGGCGGATTACGCCGCCGCGACGCGGCGTCCCGTGGCCGGAATGCGCGTCGCGTGGAGCCCCGACCTGGGCGTGTTTCCGATCGATCCCGAGGTGGCGAGGGTCACCAGGGAGGCGGTGGCGGCCTTCGAGGAAGCAGGCGCTCACGTGGAGGAGGTGCGCGTGGGATTCAAGCGCAGCCAGGAAGAGCTCTGCGACGCATGGATGCGCCAGAGCGCTGTCCGTTCGGCGCAGACCGCCGACGGCTTCAAGACCGAGGGCATTGACCTTCTGGGATCGCACCGGGATCAGATCTCACCGGAGTTCGCGGCCAGCCTCGAGCTGGGCTGGTCGCAGTCCGCGCTGGACTATCGCCGGGACGATGTGATCAGGACAGAGGTCCTCGACGCGCTACAGGACGTGTTCGACGAATGCGACATCCTTGTCTGTCCGACGCTCGCCGGGCTTCCGGTCGACAACGCAACCGATGGCAACACCCTCGGGCCGGCCGAGATAAATGGCCACAGCGTCGACCGGCTGCTTGGCTGGTGCCTCACCTATCCCTTCAACTTCACTGGCCATCCGGCGGCCTCCATACCGGCGGGGTTGTCAGCTGACGGGTTGCCGGTCGGGTTGCAGATCGCCGGTCGCCGCTTTGCCGACCAATCCGTGATCGCGGTGAGCGCCGCCTTCGAGCGCGTGAGGCCGTGGACCGCCACCTACGCACGTGTTTCGGCGAGGCCGGGGTCAGCCGGCGGCGTCTAGAGGCGGACGCATGGTGTGCCACGGGGTCGCTTGCTGATAGGCGCATGCAATCGCTAGCAGGTCGGCGTCGCCGCCCAGACGGCCGGCGAGTTGGAGTCCGATCGGGATGCCCGCGGCGCTCATCCCCCCGGGAACAGAGATTGCAGGGTGGCCCGTCAGGTTGAACGGGGCGGTGAAGATCGCGGTGCCGCCGGTATGCGGTCGTGACTTGCTCGCCCGGGCATCTTCGGCCGTGACGACCGGCACCACCGGTGTGGCCAGCACATCGACCACGGCGAGGGCCTGCTCCAGACGGTGCCGGACGACCTCGCCGACCCGGACCGCGGCCGTGTAGTCCGTGGCGGAAAGGAAGGCGCCCTGCGTGTGGTAGGCGCGCGCGCTGGGTCCGTAGTCAACGATCCGCGTGCGAAGCCACTCCCGGTGAGCGGCGAACGCCTCCACGTTGAGGACCAGGAAGTCCGCCGCCGCGGCGTCCGCGAGGCCTTCGACCTCCACCTCCACGATCTCCATCCCGAGCTGGGCGAGACCAAGCAGCGCCTCGGCAAACGCCGCCGCCACCTCAGGGTCGGGTCGCGCCTCATCGATGTGCCTACGCGGCACCCCCACTCGCGCCCCGCGCACTGGTTTCTTCACGCGATCGACAAAGCCGGGCATTCCAGTCATGCCCTCCAAAAGCAGCGCGACATCTTCCACGGTGCGTGCTATGGGTCCGACGTCACAGATGCTTGGCGGCCCGAACGCGCCGCTCGAGTCGATCAAGCCGTGCGTTGGTTTCAGACCGGCGACACCGCAGTTCGATGCCGGCTGCCGCACCGAGCCGCCCGCGTCGGTCCCCAATGCCGCCGGGCAGATGCCACTCGCAACTGCGACGGCGGAGCCGCTGCTGGATCCCATCGCGAGGTGGTCTGGACCCCATGGGTTTCGAGGTGGGGGGCAGAGGTCCTCCTCGCTGGGGATGCTCCACGCGAACTCGTTCAGGTTCAGCTTCGCCAGCACGATGGCGCCTGCCCGTCGAATCGCCGCCATCGAAGGGGCATCTTTCTCGGGCACCCAATCGATGAGCAGGCGCGAGTTGGCGGTGGTGCGGAGCCCGGCGGTGGCGATGCAATCCTTCACGCCGATCGGGATGCCGTGCAGGGGGCCGCGCCAGGTGCCATGCAAGATCTCGTGCTCGGTCACCTGCGCGTCGGCCAGCGCGGTTTCGGCCGCCAGGGTAACGATGCATCTCAACAATGGATCGAGCCGGCGGGCCCGGTCGGCGAGGGCCTCGACGTACTCGGGTGGCTTTAGAGAGCCGTCGCGGATCCTGCTAGCCGCCTCGGTCACGGACAGGAGGTGGACCTGGTCCGACTCCGAGTGGTTCACGACGATCGCGGAATCGGTCGCTCTCTTTGATCCTTGAGGCGCAGACGCCGCCCCACGGCGAGCAGGTCCGCGACCATCGGTCGCAGGCGCGCCAGATCCTGGTTGCCCAGCTTGAGGCCGAGCTCATCTGCTATCTGCCTCAGCCACGCGGTTGACGGCGCGTTCATCGCCTCATCGTGTCCAGCATCTCCGTCGCGGCGCGGCGGAGGAGAACCATATCGGAGGGTAGGGCGAGCATCGTGTATCCAGCGTCCCTCCATCGCGCCGCCAGCTCGCTGCTGCCGCAAGCGATGCCGGCGATGACGCCGTGGCTCCGGCACACCGCGGGCACCGCCTCCAGCCGTCGCCTGTGCTCAGGCTCGTCCGAGCGCGGCGGGAATCCCATCGAAACAGCGAAATCGCTAGGGCCGATGAACACCGCGTCCACGCCTTTGACGGCGACGATCTCGTCCAGCCGATCGAGCGCGGACACCGTCTCGACCATCACTGCGCAGATCACCGAGCGATTGGCGAGCTCCGGGCCGTAGTCGGGGACTCCAAGCGAAACCCTGGTGGGTCCCCAGCTCCGGTATCCCTCGGGCGGATACCGGCAGGCTCCCGCGGCGGCGGCGGCCTCCTCCGGGGAATTGACCATCGGCACGATCACGCCCGCGGCGCCGGCGTCGAGGGCTTTCATGATCCAGCCGGGGTCGTTCCAGGGCACACGGACCATGGATGGAACGGCGGTCGCGGCTACTCCCTGCAGCATGCCGACCATGTCCTGCTGTCCCATCAAACCGTGCTGGATGTCGATGCAGATCCAGTCGAAGCCCGCCCGGGCCATGACCTCGGCGGTGAAGGACCCGGGAACGACGCACCATCCGCCGAGAGCGGCCTTGCCGCCGTCGAGGATCTCTCGCAGCATCACCGCGCCAGAGTAAACCGGCGAACGAAACTCGTCCCCATTGATTGGGGAAGTACCCGGCGCAGCCGGGGGATGGGGCGCACCGGCCCCTCCGACCCTTCGGGCCACCTCCCCATGAATGGGGAGGAGTTTGCGATCAGCGCGGCAGAGCCTGCGCGATCGGCGCGTGATTGAAGCAGGCGACCGTATGCTCGCGCTCCGTCGGCTTCAAGCGAGGCACCTCCTTCCAGCACACATCGATCGAGCGGAAGCAACGCGTGGCAAAGCGGCAGCGGGCCGGGACGTCGATTGCGGTAGGGATCTCGCCGGTGAGCACGATCCGCGTTCCCTTCTCACGCTTGCTCGAGATCACGGGCACCGCGGACAGGAGCGCCTGGGTGTAAGGGTGCCGAGGGTTCGAGAAGAGCAGGTCCCTGGGCGCAACCTCGACCAGGTGGCCCAGGTACAGGACAGCGACGCGGTCGGCGATGTGCCTGACCACGCCGAGGTCATGCGAGATCAGCACATAGGTGAGATGAAGCGTGTCCCTGAGATCGGCGAGGAGGTTCAGGATCTTCGATTGCACGGACACATCGAGCGCACTTACGGGCTCATCGAGGATCAGGAATTCCGGTTTGACCGCCAGCGCTCGCGCGATGCAGATGCGTTGGCGCTGACCGCCGCTGAACTCGTGGGGGTAGCGGTCGACGATGTTCGGCGAGAGGCCCACGAGCTCGAGCAGGTCCTTGATTCGCGAGCGTCGAGCGGGTGGCTTCAGGCCGCTGATGCCTTCGCCGACGATCTGGTGCACGGTGTGACGTGGGTTGAGCGACGAGTACGGATCCTGGAACACGATCTGCACCTTTCGCCGGAGCCGCCGAACCTGCGGTCGAGAGAGCGCGAAGATGTTCTTGCCTTCGTAGCGAATCTCGCCCCGCGTAGGTTCGATCAGCTTGATCAGCAGTCTCGCAAGCGTCGATTTGCCGCTCCCGCTCTCACCGACCAGGGCCAGGATCTCCCCCCGCCGGACACTCAGATCGACATCCTCCAGGGCGCTCAGCCAGGATCGCTTCTTGCCCAGCCAGCCGGCTTCCATCGGATAGAGCTTGGTCAGCCCTGAGATCTCGACCAACGGCTCCGCCGCAGGCGACCGCTCGGCCGGTCTGCTCAGAGCCGACATCATCGAATTCACAGCTTAAGCTTCAAGGGCAGATGAAGCTGTCAGAGCGGGTCTATCTCGTCGGCTCGGGCAGCAACGGTTTCGACCTCACGGACCCCTTCGACTGCCACGTCTACCTGCTGGACGGTGGGGACGAGCTTGCCCTGATCGACGTCGGCGCCGGGATGGGGGCCGAGGCGATCATCGCCAACGTCAAGCAAGATGGATTCGACCCGGCTCGCATCCGCCATCTGATCCTCACCCACGGTCATGGCGATCACGCGGGGGGCGCCGCGCGGTTCAGCAAGCTGCTCGACGCGCCGGCGATCCATGTCTCGGGAGTCATCGCCGACAGCCTTCGCCGTGGAGACGAGAAAGCGATGAGCATCGATGTAGCCAAACAGGCTGGGATCTATCCACTCGATTACCACCTCGAGCCTTTCCCCGTCGACCACGAGCTGGAGGAGGGCGCAACCATCGAGGTCGGCCAACTGCGGTTGTCGGTCTTCGACACGCCCGGTCACTCAGACGGGCATGTATCCCTGCTGCTCGAAGACGGCGGCCGGCGCATCCTGTTCGCCGGCGATGTGATCTTCTTCGGCGGCAAGGTTCTTCTCCAGAACATTCATGACTGCCGCCTCGATGCCCTGATCAGCTCGCTGCGGAAGCTCCGCGGCCTCTCGGTCACCGACCTGCTGCCGGGCCATCTGACCCTGTCGCTGAAGGAAGGTCAGCGACACATCGAGCGCGCGAATCTGGTCCTCGACCGCCTGCTGATTCCGGAACAGATGGTCGCGGCCTGGTAGTCAGCCCTCGTGCATGAGGTGCGCCAGCACCTTTTCGCGCGCATGCGACCCCCACTCGCCGGCCAGGAGATATGTGCCCTCCGCGCTGACCGGGAACTGGGTGAGCTCGCAGTGCCCGATGGCGCCCCGATAGAAAGCCTCGGCCGATCCAACCGCGCCTGGGTCCAGCGCGCCGACCAGGATCAGCTTCGGCGCACGCGCTTCGCGCACATGAGCCAGGTCTGCCACCCGGTCGTCCATGGTCGGGGAAAGGGCGACGATCGAATCCGGCTCATGCGGACCTCGTGCCGCGGCGGCCAGCACGGCCAGCGCACCGACCTCGGCTCCGATCAGATGAATCTGCCGGGCACCTCCAGACCTCGCAAAATCGACAGCCGCCAGGACCGCCGGAGCCGCGAGCTCAGGCTTCCACTCCGCGTCGGATGCGCCGTGGCCAGGCATATCGAAAGCCAGGACGCACAGCTCGCGGTCGGCGAGGAAGTGGGCCAGCGGCCGCCACGCATCCAGGTCCTGTCCCTCACCGTGGACGAGAACCACCCAGCGCTCGCCCGCGCCGAAGATCAAGCCTCGCAATATCTGGTCGGCGGGGCCGCGGAACTCGACCGGGAGCACCCGCGGGAGCGGTGTTAGGATCCTATGAATTATCGACTCACGCTGAGATTGTTGTGAGGGAAGCAAAGATGGACGGTGCCAGCAGTCGGCCGGCGGTGCAGGGTCTCGTCGATCAGTATGTAGGCGGCAGGCTGTCGCGGCGCGAGTTCGTGAAGGGCGCCCTGGCGCTTGGACTCGGTATGACCACCATCGGCGGAATCCTGGCCGCCTGCAGCGGGGCCACCAACACGACTTCCGGCACCCCCAAGAAGGGGGGTACCTTGAAGGAAGGCTACGACCTCGACTTCTCGCGCCTCGATCCCATCAACACCAACTGGTACGACCCTGCCTTTTACGCGGTCTACGAGTCGCTGGTGACCAACGACCCGCAGGGCAACTACGTGCCGCAGATCGCCTCGAGCTGGACCGCCGCCTCAGATGGCTTGTCGGTCACGTTCAAGATTCGCAGCGGCCTGAAGTTTCAATCGGGAGTGCCCCTCAACGCGTCCGCCATCAAGGCCGTGTACGACGGCATCGCCGACCCGAAGAACGGCTCGCCCTTGGGTTCGGTCTGGGTTCCAGTCGCCAGCACCGAGGCCCCTGATGACACGACGCTCGTGATCAAGCTCAAGCACCCCTATTTCGACCTTTTCAACATCGTCAAGACAGGCTACTGGGACATCATCAACATGGCCTACCGAACCCAGCTCGGCGACAAGTACGGCCAGCAGGGCGTCGACGGCTCCGGGCCTTTCACGCTCACCGAGTGGGTGCCAGGAAGCCACACATCGGTCAAGCGCTGGGAAAACTATCCAGGCACCGTCACACCGTTCATCCAGAACAAAGGCAAGCCCTACCTGGACGGCATCAACTGGCTGACCATCCTCGATGCTCCACAGCGCGCGATCCAGATTCAGAACGGCGAGATCGACACACTGCGAGGACCGGCGTTCCAGGACATCACCCGGCTGCAAGCGGACAGCAACCTGACCGTGACCCAGCTGAAGGAATGGTCCGGTTATTTCTTCAGCCTCAACTTCAAGCGCACGGATCTCGGCTTCAACGACGTCAACGTGCGGCAAGCGCTGTCACATGCGATCGACCGCGCGAGCATCGTCAAGGCCCTGCTCTTCACGCACGGCGAGCCGCTGTATGGGCCGATCACTTCAGCTGACAAGTCGTACACGAAGGACGTCGAGCAGTTCAATCAGTTCGACGTCGCCAAGGCCAAGAGCATGTTGAGCGCGGCCGGCTGGCAGGCCGGATCGGACGGCATCCTGGTCAAGGGCGGCAAGCGGTTCAGCTTCGAGATGATCATCCAGGCGGAGAGCTTCAACCAGCAGCTCGGGTCAGTCATCCAGGCGCAGCTGAAGACCGTGGGCGTGGACCTCAAGGTCTCTTCTCTCGACCGCGGCACGTTCTTCAACAAAGCCTTCGCCAACCCGGACTCGGTCATGTTCTTCTACCTGTGGCCGGTCCCCATCGATGTGGTCACTCTCTTCGTGAACAGCGTCAACGCCAACGGCAAGGGTCCGAACTGGGGCAACGCCGTGGTCCCGCAGGTCGACGCGGCGATCGCGGCCTGGCAGAGCGCCGCGAACCAGGACCAGCTCATCGCCGCCGGCAAGCAGTTCCAGCTCGCGGTTGCCGAGCAGCTGCCCTTCGTGCCGGTGATCAATCGAGATGCCTTCTGGGTCAACCGCAAGAACGTGCATGGCTGGCATCCCGACCAATGGAATCTCTACCCGTACTACAACGACGTCTGGCTCGACTAGGGACCTGACCGCGTAGAAGTTCACACTGGGTACCGGATAGGTGGCTTCGTACCTCGCGCGCCGGACCGGTTACATGGTGCTGATCCTGGGGATCTCGTCGGTCGTGATCTTCTACGCGCTCCGGTCGGCCCCTGGCGGCCCGAGCGGCGGTGGTGTGCTCAGCCCGCTCTCTTCGCAGGAGGTTCGCCAGGCCTACGAAAAGCGGTTGGGCCTGGACCAACCCATCTACACGCAGTACTTCATCTACCTCGGCCACATCGCGACTGGAGACCTGGGCACGTCCCTGGTGAACGGCACGCCCATCACGGAGCTCCTCAAGGTTCATGCACGGAACAGCCTCATCCTCGGCTTGAGTGCGCTGCTGCTCTCCTACTTGATCGCCATCCCGCTTGGAGTGCTCGCCGCGGTGAAACGCAACACGTGGGTCGACCAGCTCGCAATGGGCGGTGCGATCCTCGGCATGGGAATCCCAAACTTCTGGTTGGCGCTCATCCTCGTGTACTTCTTCTCGCTCCGCCTCGGCCTGCTGCCCTCGGCCGGCTGCTGCGATCCGCCTCAGCTCATCATGCCGGCTCTGGTGCTCGCGGCCGAGGGCACCGCGGTGACCATGAGGATGACGAGGTCCTCGATGCTCGAGCACCTGCGCGACGACTTCGTCCGCGCATTGCGCGCCAAGGGCTTGCCCGAGTGGCAGGTGATCATCCGCCACGTGCTCCGCAACGCACTGATACCGGTCATCAGCCTGACGGGCCTTCGCCTGGGTTGGCTCGTTGGCTACGCGCTGATCGTGGAGACGATCTTTCGCTGGCCGGGCGTCGGTTACCTTCTGGTCGACTCGATCATCCGCCGCGACTACCCGGTCGCTCAGTTCTTCTCGCTGCTCCTCATCCTGTTCGTCCTGCTGGCGAATTGGTTCGCTGACATCGCGTACGGACTCGCCAACCCCCGGATCCGGGTGGCTTGATGGCGGACCTCACAGTCCTCGACGAGAAGGCGCAGTGGGAGGCGAAGGTCGAACGCCTCTGGACGACCCGTCCTTCACGGTGGCGGGACGCCTGGTACGAGCTCGCCCGGAACAAAGGTGCTGAGCGACGTCCTTCTCCCTCCTCTGAGCAAAGGTCACCTGTTGGGCACCGACGAGCTCGGACGTGACCTCCTCAGCCGCCTCCTGCTGGGAATCCGCATCTCGATGTTGGTCGGCCTGGGCACGACGGCGATCGCCCTGAGCGTCGGCACGGTGGCAGGAATGCTGGCCGGCTACTACCGAGGTTGGGTGGACAGGATCATCAACGGCTTTGTGGAGCTGGTATGGGGATTTCCGCTGATCCTGATCGCGGTGCTGCTGATCGGCGCCATCGGGCCCGGTCTCACCGGGGTCGTCATCGCAGTCGGGTTCGTCAACTGGGCCGGCTTTGCGCGCATCGTCCGGGGCGAGGTATTCGCTCTGCGCGAGAAGGAGTTCGTGGCTGCGGCTCGTGCGCTAGGCAAGGGCGATCTCGACATCATGGCGCGCCACCTGCTGCCAAACGTCGTCGGTTCGGCACTCGTCATGGGTTCCTACTACATCGCCATCGCGATCATCGCCGAGGCCGGCCTCTCCTTCATCGGAATGGGCGCCCAGCCGCCTCTGCCGAGCCTGGGGCAGATGATCAACGTGACGGTCTGCGCGATGTGCTCGACCCGCGCCTCAAGGGAGTGAGTTGAGCGCGGACGTCGCTCTCGAGGTCAAGGGCCTACGTACCACTCTGTTCTTGAGAGAGGGGCGTGTGGACGTCGTGCGAAACGTCTCCTTTCAGCTGAACGACGGCGAGACTCTCGCCCTCGTCGGCGAGTCGGGCTGCGGCAAGACGCTAACCGCCTTGTCGGTCATCCGCCTGCTGCCGGACCCGCCGGCTCGAATCACGGCCGGCAGCGTCGTGCTCGATGGCAGCGACATCACGGGCGTGCCCGAGAGCACGATGCGTTCGCTGCGCGGCGATACGGTTTCCATGGTGTTCCAGGAGCCGCTCACCTCCCTGGATCCCGTGTTCACGATCGGTGACCAGATCGAGGAGGCGATAACCGCTCACCGCAAGGTGAATCGCCGCGAGGCGCGAGACATGGCGGTGGAAATCCTCAAGGAGGTCCAGATTCCATCGCCTCGGCAACGGCTCGACGACTACCCGCACCAGATGTCGGGCGGTATGCGGCAGAGGGTGATGATCGCGATGGCTCTCGTCCTGGATCCCAAGGTGCTCATCGCGGACGAGCCAACGACCGCGCTTGATGTCACGATCCAGGCGCAGATCCTCGAGCTCATCCGCGCCGAGCAGGAGCGACGGCAGCTGGCGGTCCTGCTCATCACCCACAACCTGGCCGTCGTGTCGCAGGTCGCCGACCGCGTCGCGGTCATGTATGCGGGCGAGATCGTCGAGGAGGCACCCGCGTCAGAGATCTTCGCGAACCCTCGCCACCCCTACACGCAGGGGCTGCTCAGCTCGATCCCCTCAGCCGCCGGCGACAGCAAGCACCTCTACACGATTCCGGGCCGCGTGCCGGACCCGCGGGTCCTGCCGCCGGCATGTCTTTTCGCTCCGCGCTGCCCCTATGTGATCAGCCGGTGCTGGCATGACCACCCCGGTCTTGAAGCATCGAATGGTCACCTTCTGCGCTGCTGGAACCCGCAGCCTTTCATCGCGCTCAAAGCGGTCGAGCCCGAGGTCGATCGGAGCGTCGCTACTTCGGAGTGACTTCTCCGCCGAGGTAGCGCAAGGCCGTGAGGGCGTAGATCCGAGCCGCCTCCACGATCTCAGCGACCGCCACGCTTTCGTTTGGGCGGTGCGCCACCAGGAGTGTGCCCGGGCCGAAGGCGGGGATGCAGGCGCTGCCGGCGAGGTGCCAGTGGGTGCCATCCGTGAAGGCAGGCATCGTCCCCACCGGGACGTCGCGACCGAGCACGTCTCGAGCCGAGCTCTGCGCTGCCGCCACCAACGGGTGTTGGGGATCGATCGACGAAGGTGGAAACCATTCCAGATCCGGTACCGCCTCCGCGGTCACGTCCAGGTCGGGATCCTCCCGGCGCATCTCCTCCAGGAACGCAGCCAGATCGGCCTGCAAGCCGGCGAGCGTCATCCCCGGCAGCGTGCGTATGTCAAGGCCGAACTCGGCATGTCCTGGGTAGACGCCGAAGAAGACGCCTCCGCTCAAGGTCACGCCGAGGTTGACAGTCGGACCGCCGGGCACGAGCGGGTTTGCCGGGTACGTTGGCTTGAAGCCGGCCGCCATCCGCGTAAGCACCTTGGCCAACTGGACGCTGGCGTTGACTGACGGCACCTGGTCGCTCAGGCTCGAATGCATCTGGGTGCCGCGAACCTTGACGAGAAAGCAGGACAGGCCGCGGGATGCGACGGCGACGTACGCCCAGGGGACCTCCATTCCCGTCGCCTCGCCGACAAGCACCGAGTCCGCCGCGAGCTCAGGCCGTCCGGCGAGGAACCGGGCTCCATATCGGCTCCCCGCCTCCTCATCGGCGGTGAGCACAATCTTGAGAGTCCCCGGCGGAGCGCCAGCCTCGATCAGCGCGGCTCCGGCGTACACCATCGCCGCGACTGCGCCCTTCATATCGGCCGAGCCAAGTCCGTGGAGCCGCCCGTCGCGGAGGACCGGGTCATACGGTCCGGGTGACCATTCCGCCACGTCGCCCGCCGGCTTGGTGTCGATATGGCCGTTGAGCATGAGGGTCGGCTCGGTGGAGCTTTCGAATGCGACTCCAACGACGTTGGGCCGCGCCGGGTCCATCGCGATAGTTCGCGTCCCGGCGTAACCGAGCCGTTCCATTTCGGCTCGGGCGAGGTCGGCGACCTGGCGCTCGTCACCGGGTGGGTTCGGGCTCGGCGCAGCGACCAGCGCCCGCGCGAACTCGATGAGCTCTTGCTCGCGTGCCGCGAGGGCCAGCATGACGCTGCGCTTTCGGGCCGACGCCGGACTAGACGGAGGCGTGGGCCTCCTCATACGACGGCCCGCCGGTTTCCTCGACCCAGTAGCGGCGCGCCCACCCGACGCCCTGCCATGTCTCGAAGCTCTCCGGCTTGATCCTGAAGAGCCAACGGGGTTGCTTCATCGTGGACTCCAGGTACGTGGGCCCGTTCTCACCAAGGTACCGATAGCTCATACGGGTCGCGATCGGCACCCATTCGCCCCCGATGTTGGGACGCTCGATGAGCTCCGCCTCGCCACTGCCAAGAACCTTGCCGAGCGTCTTGGGCTGCTCGACGACAAACGACACCCTGGGATCGTTGGCGAGGTACTCCGCCCATCGCGAGTGCTGACGCGGGATCACCCAGAACACACCGTCCCGCCATTCGTGCCAGCACACGGTGATGTAGGGAGTGCCATCCGGTTTGAGGCACGCGAGGTACATGTTGACCCCGAGCTCCAGGAATTCTTCGACCTCTTCCGGCGTCATGCCGCGGACCTTCCCCCGCCACGTCTCTTTGGCGTCTGACATGGGCACCTCCCTCACGAACGACGACGGCCGCTTTCATAGTAGCCGGGGCTAGTCTTAAGCCGTGATCATCGACGCCCACAATCACGTGCTTGCGGCCGGCCTCTATCCCGGTTACGAGCGCTTCATCAAAGAGATGACGATGGGTTACTTCCAGTCGCACGGCTCGCTGCCCGAGGACCGCGATCCTGGCGACGAGGACTGGAAAGGATTGGAGTACCTGTGGGAGCCGATCGACCCGGACACGCTGATCCGCGACCATGCCGGTGTCGGAGTCGACAAGTGCACGATCCTCGCCGTCGCCCCGTCCGAATACACGCGATACGAATCTCGCGGGACGGTCGACATCGCCGGCGTCACCGGTGTCGAGGGTCCTCCGAGCATCGACAAGGGAAATGATTACATCGCCGCGCTGGTCGCGAAGTATCCCGAGACGTTCATCGGCATGTCGGCCGTAAACCCGAAGTTCCGTGGCGTCAAGGCGGCGGTGGCCGAGCTCGAGCGAGCGATCACGAAACTCCAACTGACCGGGCTGAAGCTCTATCCGATGTACGACCATTGGGCGCCCAACGACCGCGACCTCGCCTTTCCGATTTTCGCCAAGGCGGCCGAGCTCGACATTCCGGTCATGGTCCATCTCTCCACCACCCCGGTCGGCGACACAGTGCTGCTCTACGGTTGGCCGGTCCTCCTCGACGACGTCGCGCGTGCGTTTCCCAACCTCCGACTGCTTGTCTGCCACGCCGGCCATCCCTGGGTCGACGAGTGCCTCGTCCTCATCTCGCGCCACCGCAACGTCTACCTCGACATGAGCTTCTTGAACAGCACGCTCGACCAGCGTGAGACGTACGGGTTTCTGCGCCGCGCCCGCCAGCTCGGCTGCCCGTTGAGCCGGGTCTGCTGGGCCACCGACTACCCTGGCTTCGAGTTCCCGGAGACGCTGCTGCCCAAGCTCGCGCTGGTCAATCGCGCCGCCGGGGACGATCCGCTGGTTCCTCAGGCCGACATCGCTCGCATGCTCGGTGGCAACTACGCACGCTTCCTCGGAATGGATTGGAGCCAGGAAGAGACCCTCGAGCAGATGCGCGGGCTCGAGGAGAAATGGACCGGGATCCTGACCGGCAGAAAGACCAACCCACCGCCCGCGCGGCCCCACCACACCTGCTAGCCCGCGCCGACTCCGGCGACTGCCATCACCGCGCGCATCCGATCGACAGCAAGTTTGGCGTCGCGGAGCAGACCGGCCTGGTCGGCAAGCACGAAGGTCTGCGCGAGGTGCATTGCCGAGCGGCCGCTCTCCAGCCCGCCGACCATCCGAAAGTGATCCTGATGTCCGTTCAGGTACGCGAGGAAGACCACGCCGACCTTGTAGTAGAAAGTCGGATGCCCGAAGACATGCCGGGAGAGCGGAACCGTCGGCGCGAGGATGGCGCGGAACGACTCCTCATCGCCTCCATCCAGGGCGAGCAGGGCGGCCGATGCGGCCGGCGCGATCATGTCGAAGGCGCCGAGGAGAGCGTCGCTGAAACGCTCGCCGTCGCCGGCGATCGTGGTCGGATAGTCGAAGTCGTCGCCGGTGAACATCCGAACTTGGCGCGGCAACATCGCGCGCATGCCGATCTCCCTCTTCTGATCGAGCAGCGACAGCTTCAAGCCCTCGACCTTCTCCGCGTTCTCCGTGATGATCTCCAGGCAGACGTTCATTGCGCGATCGATGTCCCGGTACCCCCAGTAGCCGGCGAGCGCCGGGTCGAACACCTCGCCCAGCCAGTGGATCAACGCCGGTCGCCGCAGCTGCGAGAGCACACGGCCATAGACGCGGGCGTAGTCATCAGGGCCGCGGGCGATCCTCGCCAGCTCGCGGCTCGCCATGAGGACGACCTGGCCGCCCTGACCCTCGACGAATTCGCACTGCTCCTCGTACGCGGCCTCGACGTCGCGCACGGCCCGCGCGGATCCCGGGGCGAGATGATCGGTCTGGGCGCCGCACACGATCCTCCCGCTGGCAGCCTTTGCCTCCGCGACCGAGCGGCGGATCAGCTCTTTGCTCGCGTCCCAGTCCAGTCCCATGCCGCGCTGCGCTGTGTCCATCGCTTCGGCGACCCCGAGTCCGTAGGCCCAGATGTGTCGCCGGAACGCCAGCGTGCGGTCCCAGTCCACCGCGGCCGGCCCGACAGGGTTGGTGTCGGCCAGAGCATTCGCGACCACGTGGACGGCGGCGTACGGGAGCCGGGTGCGAGGCGGTGGGCCGCCTTCCGCGTAGAGAAACCTGCCGGCCGGCGTGTAGTCGTGCACCTCGCCGTTTGCGCCGGGCAGGCGGACGCTCTCAGGCATCGAGAAGGCCACCATACAATCGTTTCGACTTGAAGCTCGGCGTCTTTCTCCCGTCCTACCTTCTCCCAGGCCAGGAGCGCCACCACGCCGAAGAGCTCAGACGTTTCGCAGCCCATGCCGAGGAGCTTGGGTTCGAGTCGCTGTTCATCACAGACCACCTGCTCACGGCCCGGCGCTTCTACCGCGTCAGCTGGACCGAGCCTCTGATGACGCTGGCCCACGCGGCCGCGGTGACCTCGAAAATCAAGCTCGGGACGTCGATCCTCGTCCTGCCCACTCACAACCCCGTTGTGCTCGCCAAGGAGATCGCCACCCTGCAGCACCTGTCAGGGGGACGCTTCATCTATGGCATCGGGACAGGTTGGTACGCGCCCGAGTTCGAATCGACAGGCGGCACGATTCAGCAGCGCGGTCGCCGCACCGATGAGGTGCTGGAGGCCTCGATGCAGCTTCTGCGGGCGCCGAACCAGAGCTTTGGAGGCGAGTACCACAAATTCGCCGGCATCACGGTAGAGCCGCTCACCACCGTACCCCCGGTGTGGGTGGCGGGGGGTCGCCAGCTGGCGCACTCGGCCTCGCCGGAGCAGCCGACGATGGACGCCCGTGTGCTGCAGCGGATCTGCCGCTGGGACGGATGGATCGCGCGGCCGACCTCACCGCCTCAGCAGATCGTCCAGGACATGGCGGAGATCGACGGGGAGCTGGAGCGTCAGGGCACGTCCAGGGCTCGCAAGAATTTCACTGTCGCCCACGAAAACTTCTTGTGGCTCACCGAAACGACCAAGCGCGACGACGCGATCGCCGAGCAGCAGGCGAAGATGCTCGCCGTGGTCTCCGACGAGAGGCCCTGGGATTACATCGAGGCCGTGTATCTGACGGGGACGATCGACGAGGTGCAGCGCAAAATCCAGGAGCGGATCGACGTCGGCGTGGAGGAGCTGTTCTTGCACACGATGACCGCTGACCTGAGCCAGCTCGACCTGTTCGCCAAGCACCTGCTCGAGCCGTTCCGCGTGAAGGCATGACCGCTACCTGACCTCTCGTATAAAGCGCGGTTCAATCCAACGCCGCCATGATGGCGTCCGCCAGGCGCGCCAAACGACGATCCCGGACCGGCCAGCGCGACGCCCACGCTTGATTGGTCAGAAGGACCACCGCAAGTTCTTCCTCCGGATCGGCCCAGGCGATCGTTCCGCTGGCGCCGAAGTGGCCGAACGATGTGTCGTGCGCCGCATCGCCGAAGTAGTCGCCGGCGCCGCTGCCCTTGACCTCCCATCCCAGCCCCCACGGGACGCTCGCCCTCGGCTCGCTCGTCGGGTCCCACGTGATGTCGCGTTGCGAGGCGGCGACGGAAACCGGCGCCTCCGCGGGGGCGACCTGCGACCGGACCATCTCCTCGAGGGCCGTTTGCGATAGCACCCGAGACGAAGCGCGCCGCCGGCTGGGAAGGAAGGCCTGGATGAATGCGAGCACGTCCCGCGCCCTGGTGAAGAGCCCACCCCAAGGCATGCCGAGCGACCGGTAGTAGCGCGAGTTTCCGATCTCCCAGTCAAGACCTTCCTGTCCCGTGGATTCCACCCAGGCGCTCCGGGCCTGTTCCGGGTCGCCCGGCCTGAACGCCGCATCGGCGACGCCCAGCTTCTCAAGGAGATCCAGGGTGAACGACTCGTGGGCCTGCAGCGAGCGGGTGATGCCAGGCGCAGCGCCGGAGGCGATAAGCGCTCGGCCCGCCATCTCGGCCGCCAATCCGTAGCCGACCGAGCTGTAGAGGTGCCATCGACCGGGTTGGAAATGCAGATCCTCCTTCAGGAACGACGTGATGAAATCGTCGATCGGCGCGTGACGCTGACGAAGCGTGATGTTGTCGCGGCTGAATCCCGCCAGGCCGGATGTATGCGTCAGCAGGTGTCGCAAAGTCACCTCGTTGCGCTTGGGCCGGACATCACCGGGCGCGCTGAATTCGGGCAGCATCTCGACGATCGGCGCATCGAGGCTCAGCAGGCCACTGTCCACACACGCCATCACTGCGGCTGCGGTCACCGGCTTGGTGATGGACGCGATGCTCCACAGCGTGTCCCGCGAGGCGGCACGTTTGGTCTTGATGTCGGCGAGCCCCCGGTAGCCCTCGACGACGAGGTTGTCGCCGCGCGCGATCAGGAGCGAGGCACCTGGCACGATCCCGGTGTCCACCCAATTGCCGACCAGACCGATGGCCCGTTGAAGTCGACCCTCATTGATCGAGCTCGAAGCCACGGCCTCCGGATCGACATCAAACATCCTGCGGCTCGTCATACCGCCAGAGGCCCGTCACCGCAAGACGTTCTTGACGGCAGCCAGGCCTCGTTTGGCAACCTGGGCAGGATCCTCGCCCCAGTACGACGGATTGAAGGTTTCGAGGCTCCACGGGCCAGAGTATCCACGTGAGCGCAGCTCGTTGATCAATTCGCGGAGGGAGATGACACCTTCGCCAGGAAGGATGCGGTCGGCATCCTGGATCTCCGAACCTGGCTTCGCCTGCGGCGCGTCGTTCAGGTGCACGAGTGCAAGCCGATCCACTGGGTAGTCGCCAAGCGGCCGGCCGCCGCTCGCGTGCCAGTGACACGAGTCGAGGACCATCTCAATCCCCTCCACGCGGTCGACCACCTCCGCCGCCAGTGCCGGTGTGTTGACTGGGCAGTCTCGGAAGCCGAGGAACTCGAACGCGACGCGGATACCCGCCCGACGAGCGCCCTCCGCCACCAGCTCGAGCGCGTCTCGCAGGCCCACCATCGCGTCGTTGACGCCGAGGCCCGGAGCACGAGGCGCAACCGCCAGCAGATAAACCGCGCCCAGTTCATTGCAGATCGCGACGCGTGGCGGCAGGTCTGCTTCCAGCACACCGCGATCCATGTGGCCGTCGGGCCGTAAGGTCAGCGAAATACCGTTTAGCGAGAACACTTCACCGGACGCAGCCGCTAGGGCGGCTGCTCGGACCTCATCCGTGTGGTTGAGCAGTCGCTCCGCACGCGCCTCGATCCCCGCGAACCCGGCGTCGCGAGCTATAGCCAGCACGCGTTCGGTCGGCGTGCTCATCACCGTCGCGCCGTTGAGGTAGATCGACGGTGCTGTCACTTTTCACGAATGACGCCGAACGTCAGGCCCGCGACGATGTACCTGCGGCCGATGATCATGAGCACAAGCGGCAGCGCCATCGCGATCACCCCTGAGGCGGCCATGTCATTCCAGATGATCTCGAACTGGGTGACCAGGCCTTGCACCCCGACAGGAAACGTCTGCGAGTTCGGCGTGGCTGTGAGAATGAGGGCGAACAGGAACTCGCTCCACGCGAACGTGAAGATGATGATGCCGGCCGCCATGATTCCTGGAGCGGCAAGGGGAAGCAGGATGCGCCAAAACGCGATCCAGCGGCTGGCGCCGTCGACAAGCGCGGCGTCCTCCAACTCGAGCGGAATCTCAGTGAGGAACCCCTTCAGCATCCAGATGGCAAAGGGCAGGTTGAACAGAGAGTAGATCCCGATCAAGGCGATTGGTTGGTCGTAGATCTGGACTGTGCGGACGATCGCGAAGTAAGGAATGACGACGGCGATCGGCGGCAGGAAGCGCAACGACAACGCCCACGTCAGCACGTTCACGCGCAGCCGTGCTGGAAGCGGCAGCCTCGTGATCGGATAGGTGATCAGCAGACCGGTTGCCAGAGTTATGACCACCGTCGAGACGCACACGAATACGCTGTTTTTGAGGAGCACCAGAAATCCGCGGTCGATCAGGACGCTGGTGTAGGCGGCCAATGTTGGATTGTGCGGTACCAGGTGCACGGTGCTCGCGAACAACTCGCCCTTGCTCTTCAATGAGGTGACCACGAGCCAGTAGAGGGGAAAGCCATAAACAACCCCGGCTAGGGCGAGCGCAATCGCTGCGAGCGCGCTTCGCAGAAACCGGCCGGAAGCCATCGCGCTCATGCCCGCTCCAGGGGAAGCGCGCGTGAGATCAACGAATAAAGGAGGCTGAACGACACGAGCACGAGCACCGCAAGGGCAGCCGCCTGGCCGGCGTCGAAGAACTTGAACTCGACTCGGTACATGTAGAGGCTCAGCAGCTGGGTCGTGGTCCCCGGTCCGCCGCCCGTGAGGATGAAGACGTGGTCGAAGACACGCAGGACATCGGCGAGTCGGAAGAAGATGATGAGCACGAACAGCGGTCGCAAGTAGGCGAGGTCGATGTAACGGAACTGCGCCCACCAGTTCGCGCCGTCGATCTGGGCGGCCTCGACCGACTCACGAGGGACGGTCTGCAGCCCGGAGAAGAGGACGAGGTACACGAACGGCGTCCACTGCCAGACGTCGACGCTGGCCACGGCGAGCATGGCGAGCGTCGGGTCGCCCAACCAGTTGACCTCCTGGTGCATCAGACCGAGACGTTCGAGGATCACATTCAGCACGCCATAGCCAGGCGCGTAGATGAGCCGCGCGACAACGCCGATCGCGACCGGTGGGACAACAAGCGGCAAGATCGCCAGTACGTAAATGGCAGCCCGCAATCCAGGACGGAGCACCGTCCGATGCACTAAAAGCGCGAACGAGAGGCCGAGCAAGATCTCGACCGGGAGCACCAGTACGGTGTATTCGGCGGTCGCCCGGATCGCGTCGTAGAGCAGCGGGTTTTCAAGGGCGCGGGTGAAGTTGCGCAGGCCGATCAAGGTCCCGTCTTCCGAGCTGATCGACTGGATGACGACGAGGACGAATGGGATTGTGACGACGACAAAGACAGCGCCGAGAGACGGCAGGATAAGCAGATAGCCGAGGCGCTCGTCTCGGCTGAGACGTCGCCTACCGACCCTCACCGAGGAGGTGCGGGCCGGTAGGACGTTCACCGACGGGTCAGATCGTGACTCAGGACGGGTAGCCGGCCTGCTTCATCGCGGTCCGAACCTGGGCCGCGGCCGCGGTAAGAGCGTCTTTTGGAGACTTCAGGCCGGCAACAGCCTGGTTGACGGCGGTGCCATAGATCGTCTCGACCGCGTTCCACTGGTCCGTCCGCGGTCGCCAGTTCGGCTGGGCCGCGAGCGACTGCGCAAGCGCTGGAAAATACGGGTTGGCCTGGCCGAGGGCAGGGTCGTTCAACAGGCTCGTCCGGGTAGGAATGCCGCCGTTCTGGACGTACGTCTTCATGTTGTCGCTCTTGATCAGCCACTTGATGAAGTCAGCTGCCGCCGAGCCGTTCTTCGAGCCCTTTGGGATCCCGAGCAGCCAGTTGCCCATCATGCCGAGACCTTTGCCGCTGGGGCCTTTCGGGATCGGGATGTAAGCCATCTTGCCGATCACCTGGGAAACGCCCTGGGCCTCGACGACGCCGGTGACCTCCGCCGGCCAGGTCGTGGACTGGAACGCCTGCCCGATGGCGATCAACCTGTCGCGGTCGGCGGCATCGATGTTCGCGGCGCCAGGCTCCGCGTACTTCTTCAACGATTGGGTGAGGAACGTGATGGCGTCGATCGATTCGGTGGAGTCGAGCATGACCTTCCAGCTCGTGTCGAATATGTCGCCACCAAACGACCAGAGAATGGGCAGCGAGTCACTGCTCGCCGGGTTGGTCGCCTTGCCGCGGATCACATATCCATAGAAGTTCGGTTTGTTGAACTTCATCGCGTTGGCGAGCACGTCGTCCCAGCTGCTCGGCGCGGTGGTGGCGAGGTCCTTGCGATACATGAACATCTCGACGTTGCCCACGATGGTGATCCCGTAGAGGTGCTGCGATTTGCCCTGCTCGGACGGAGGCACGGGACCGTGTGGGGGCGGCCACGTTCCTACGTCGTAGACGATGCTCGGTATATCGGAATCGCGAGTGAACCCGAAGTTCGAGTCGAGCGGTTGAAGCGCGCCCATCGTGCCGAACTTGGGCATCCACGGGTCGTCCATCATGCACAGGTCGTATGAAGAGCCATTCGCCTGGAATGTGGTGACCAGCTTCTCGAACAGCTGGTCGTAGGGGAACTCGACGATCTCCATCGTGATACCGCTCTGTGATTGATACATCGGCGCGACTTTCTTCAGCGGCCCATCCTCGGCTCCTTGAACCGCGGCGATCGTCAGCTTGGTGGTCTTCGTCGTCGTCGGTGTGCCGGTGCTGCACGCCTCGAGGATTGCCGGTATCGGGGTCAACAGCGCTCCCGCCAGGGCTGTGCGCTTGACGAACTCACGCCGGGTGATAGATTGCATTCCGACCTCCTCTGAGGCTGAACATGCCCTCCCTCAGGAGCGGCTCCGCGAGCAGAAATTCGTGGCGCGATCGTATCAGGTTCGGTCGAGGGGCCAATTTCGGCGACCCGTCCTATTTGCCCGCCTCTCCCTTGAAGAAACTCCTCGCTTAATAGCCCGGAAAGTGCTCCAATGGTTCGCGCGGGCCGGGCGGCTGGTAAGCCGCGTGGCCCTGGTCGACCCGCTTTTCCGGCAGCGGGTTGGCACCAGCTGTGATGTTCTCTGGAGGAAGAGCCGGAAGTTTTGAGTCGGCCGAGGCGAGCAGCCGTTTCCCTGATCGCGCTCCTGGTATCGGTTCTGGCACCCCTCCACAACGACGGATTCGCAGTCGGGTCCCTGCCCTCCCTGGGGACACCCATCAGGGTCGCCGCCGCAGCTCCGATCCTGCTCCGTGATCCGTACCTGACGGACGCCACCGGGTCGTCGGCGATGGTCAACCTGGCGACCGATACCTCCTCCCCTGCGCCAATCATCTCGTGGGGTCCCGCCGCGGGCAATTGCGCGTCGCCGCCGAGCTCGGTCACCGCAACATACGTGACCTCGTTCGGAACCAACGACAAGCAGTTCAAGGCCCAGTTGAGCGGCCTCCAGCCGAACACCAACTACTGCTATCGGGTCGCGCAAGCCGGCGTCGACCTGCTCGGAGCGGCACCGATATTCACCAGCGCGCTCGGGTCAGGCGCCACCGACCCCTTCAGCTTTGCTGTGATAGGCGACTGGGGCGCGGGAACCACGGATGAGGCCAACGTCCTCTCCCGGATAGCGGCCGCCAAGCCCGCTTTCATCGTCACGGTGGGGGACAACGTCTACAACTCGGGCACGCAAACCGAGTATGGCGACCTGCGGGGAGGCAACGCGTTTGGTCCCCAATACTGGCCGCAGGTCGGACGGACAATCCCCGCGTTCCCGGCGACGGGAAATCACGGCTTCAGCGGCAGCGTGCCCTACTTCCAGAACTGGCCCCAAGACGCGACCATCGCAGCCTGCGCGCAGAGCGGCTGCCGTTATCAGCGCGACACCTACTGCTGCACCGGGACGCTGGGTACGACGACCAAGACCTACCCGAGCAGCTGGTATGCGTTCGATTGGGGCGGCACCCGGTTCTACATCCTCGATGGGGCTTGGAGCGATTCGACGGGTGCTTACCTGGGCGACCGGCAGGCGCACTTCAACGGTCCGGTCGCAGGCTGCGCGATTTGCGGAGCCGAGCTGACCTGGCTCACCAACGACCTGGCCAGTCACCCCGCGGCGCACAGGTTTGCGTTCTGGCACTACCCCCTCTACGCGGACAGCAGCTCGCAAGGCTCGGATTGGTTCCTCGATGGCCCAGACAACCTTGAAGGCGTGCTCGCGTCCTACGGAGTGAACATCGTCTTCAATGGCCACGCTCACTTCTACGAGCGGAACTATCCGCAGATCGCAGGCAATCCGATGTTGAGCTACGTCACTGGCGGGGGCGGCGATCCGCTGGGAGGAGTGTCGGGACACAGCAGCTTCGACGCTTATGCCAAGGCGATCTACCACTATCTCCGGGTCACGGTCGCCGGCGCGTCGGTCACCGTGACGCCGACGGATGAGAACGGCGCCACCTTCGACGTTCAGACCTACAACTTTTCTCCGCCGTCGGGAACCAATGACTTCTCGATCAGCGCCAACCCGAGCACCCTGAGCGTCATTCAGGGTCAGGGGGCAACCAGCACCATCAGCACGGCCGTGGTCAGCGGTGCGGCGCAGACGGTGACGCTCAGCGCCAGCGGGCTACCCGCTGGGGCGACGGCTACCTTCAGCCCGAGCGCGGTTACAGCCGGCGGCAGCTCGACCTTGACCATGACGACGGCGTCCTCGACCCCCGTCGCGAGCTACTCGATCACGGTGATGGGGACGGGCGCCTCGGCGAGCCATGCCACCACCATCTCGCTTGCCGTCAACGCGCCGGTGTCCGATGACTTCTCGATCAGCGCCAACCC
>VBEG01000118.1 GCA_005882115.1 Chloroflexota bacterium | reverse complement strand
ACGCTCTGCTTGCAGGTCCAGAGCAGCCGACCCTCGTCTACGTGGGCACAGTCAAGGCGGCCGAGGAGGTGGCGGCCGATCTTGGCGCCGCTTGCTACCACGGGCGGCAGGAGGCCGCTGTACGGCGCCGCGTGCAGGAGGACTTCACCGAAGGGCGCACCAAGCTCGTGGTCGCGACTTCAGCTTTTGGCATGGGTGTCGATATCGCCGACATCCGTCGCGTCATCCACTACCACACGCCCGGAAGCCTGGAGGCCTACTACCAGGAGGCCGGTCGAGCGGGGCGCGACGGACAACCGGCGGATTGCACGCTCCTGTACAGCCCCGCGGACCGCGACCTGCAGGCGTTTTTCATCGAGGAGTCGGGACTCGCCGACGGCTC
>VBEG01000117.1 GCA_005882115.1 Chloroflexota bacterium | reverse complement strand
TGAATGCAGGCATGCGCGAATCGCGGATTACTTCGGCGAGACGGACGTAGCGCGGCGTTGCAGCGCATGCGACAACTGCCTCACGGCACGCCCTCCTGATGAGCCCGCGCCGGCTGAGGCGGTCATCGCCGGGCTCGCGGCCGTGTCTCGTTTCAGCGGACGGGTCGGGCTTGCCAACGTCGCCGGCGTGCTGGGTGGCCGGCGGACACGATGGTCGGGGGAGCAACCATGGGTTCAGGAGCTGTCGTTCCACGCCGCGCTCAAGATGTGGAGCGACGTGCGGGTGAGACAGCTCCTGGCTGGGCTGGTTGAAACAGGGCTCGCACGCCAGAGTTCGGGGGCGTACCCGGTTGTCGAGCTGACTCCGGCCGGGCGAGAGGCGATGAGGCGTGGGACGCCCCCCTCGGTGATGCTGCCAGCCGAGCCATCGACTACCAGCCGTCGAGCCACGACGGGAGCGGACGCGGACGTCGAGACCCTGGACCGCCTCAGGCGATGGCGCCTCGAAACCGCCCGCGCCGCCAGCGTTCCCGCCTACATGGTCTTCCACGATTCGACGCTGACTGCCATCGCGGTGGCGCGACCCGCAACCATGGCCGAGCTGCTGCGGGTATCCGGCGTGGGCGATGCGAAGCTGCGTAAGTACGGCGGTGAGGTTCTGGAGGTCTTGCGGGCGCCGTCGGGTTGAGGTGAGTGGCTGGCCGCTCGCCTGGACCGCCACGGCATGGGCGGATGGGGTGAGGAATTTGACCCAGCGCGAGCTGCAGGTCGCGCGTCTGGGGGCGGAAGGCTACACCGCGGCCGAAATTGCGCGACGTTTGCATATCGGTGATCGGACAGTCGAGAGTCACCTGGCGAGTGCTTACTCGAAATTGAGAATCCGGTCGAGATTGCAGCTGATTCGTATGGCGTCTGAGTTGGGTGCCCCACCCGAGGTTTGAAAATCGCTGAGCTACTACGAGTCGCCAGCCGTCAGGGCCCGCTGTCCGGCCGGGGCTCCAGGACGACGACCGCGGTCTCGGACGACCGCAAGGTGGCATACGCCTCGAGGTCTGCGCCGTAGCCGCTGTACTCCTGAACTTTGGCCCATAAGCGGGCCCGTTCCTCCCCCTCCGCGGCTCGAGCTCGGACCGCCTGCACGCCGCCGCCCTTGAGCTCGACGGCGGCATCGGGATTGGCCTGCAGGTTCAGCCACCAGGCGGGCTCGGCATCTGCCCAGCCGTTCATGGCCAGGGTGATGAAGTTCGGACCATCCTCGTAGTAACCGAGGATGGCGGCACGCTCCTGGCCGGAGCGGCGCCCGACGGTCTTCAGGCGCAGGTAACCGAACTTGCCGCCCGGCGTTGGCGTCGCGAGCCCCCGCCGGCCGCCGGTGAACCTATGGATCGCCCGGTGCGCCACCCATGCGCCGCGGATGAACCAGCGTGGAGGGAGTCTGGGAGCCCGTTTGCGTTCGGTGGACCGGCTGGGCATGTCGAAACCTCCTACATCTTTTCCGCCTTGCTTCTTGAATTGGTCAACCGGCGTCGTCGTAAGCGCTCCGAAGCCAGGATTCAAGCTCGTTGTCGACCTCGGAGGCGGCTGCCACTCGAACCCGATGTGTGAACAGTGCGTTCCATTTGACGGCCGGCTCGAGTCGCCCTCGTGTCTGATGCTGTCGGAGGATCAGGCCAACGTTGATCCACTTCGCGCCGGGCTGCAGCATTGCGAATTGCTTGCGTCGTCGAAGACTCACGTATCCCCTCTTCTGCGCATGTTCGATGTCGCCGCCAAGGGAGTCGACCGTTTCCAGCAGTCGCTCGTATACCTTTTGCAGGTTTGGCGAAAGCGCGGGGGCCGACACTTGAGAGGTCGGAACCATACGATCCCGGGAAACAAGCGACACGCGATGCGCTGCGCCGTGTCTCATTCCATACCGCTCCTTGAGCATCGCGACGACTTCGTTGTGCTTTGTCAATCCACTCTGGGCGACTACTGCCACCGGCTCATCGATTGACCGACCATATTCTTTCTCGATATTGCGAAGCTGAGACTGGATTCCTTGCTCGACCGTTGGCATGAGGTTCCTGCTCCTATCGGAACTGAGGCTACCGCGTCACAGCAGCTTCATTGCGCGCCCGTGACGCCAGGAGTGTAGAGATAAAGAATTGTGTTGACGACGTTGATGGGGGAGTAGAGACATGCAGGTCACGAAGAACAGCATCCAGACCACAAAGGGTTCGAGCGACTGGTTCACCGGCGTCGTGTACGTCGACGCCGTTGCGGCCCCGACGGGTGTCTCGCGCCTGAGCGCAAGCAGTGTCCATTTCACGCCCGGCGCGCGGACGCATTGGCACACCCATCCGAACGGGCAGACGATCTACGTCACCGAAGGCGTCGGCCTGGCGCAACGTCGTGGCGGCCCGATCGAGGTGATCCGCCCGGGCGATCGAGTGTTTTTTGAGTCGGGCGAGGACCACTGGCACGGTGCTGCGTCGACGCGCTTCATGACGCACATCGCGATGCTCGACATCGACGACAAAGGGAACAACGCGACGTGGGGGGACCAGGTCAGCGATGCCGAGTACGCTGCCGCGCCGTCCACCGAGGGCGCGTAGCCGTGCGCGCCGCCATCTTTAAGGGACCGCACGCCATCGAGGTCGGTGAGCGGCCCGATCCCGCCATTGCGGCACCGACAGACGCGGTTGTCAGAGTCCTGCTGGCTTGCGTCTGCGGGTCGGACCTCTGGTACTACCGCGGAGAGACGCCCCATGCCCAGGGCTCGATCGGGCACGAGTTCATAGGCGTGGTGGAGGAGGTCGGCGCCGATGTGCGCGGCATCGCCGTAGGCGACCTTGTGATCGCCCCGTTCAAGTACTGCGACGGTACCTGCCCACACTGCCGCGCTGGAGTCTCCTCCCAGTGCGTCGCGGGGGGCGCGTTTGGGGACGGCAAGATCGACGGAGGCCAGGGGGAGGCCGTCCGTGTTCCTCTCGCCGGCAGCACGCTCGTCCCTGTGCCTGGCACCAAACACTCGGACGAAATGATGCGGTCGTTCCTGGCGCTGTCCGACGTGATGTGCACGGGACACCACGCGGCCGTGAGCGCCGGCGTTAGATCCGGCAGTGTCGTCGCAGTAGTTGGGGACGGCGCGGTGGGCCTATGCGCGGTCCTTGCCGCGCGTCGATTGGGCGCGGCTCGAATCGTCGCCCTGAGCCGGAACCCCGCTCGTCAGGAGGTCGCTCGTCTGTTCGGTGCCACGGACATCCTTGCCGAGCGCGGCGACGCCGCGGTCGAGGCAATCCTCGAGCTGACAGATGGTGTAGGCGTCGACGCCGCGTTGGAATGCGTCGGCACTGGGCAGTCTCTGGCGACGGCGATGGGGATCGCGCGACCCGGGTCAGTCGTTGGAGTCGTCGGCGTCCCTCATGCTGTGGAGAACCCGATGGAGACCGTTATCTTCCGCAATCTCGGGTTGCGCGGTGGCGTAGCTCCGGCGCGCACCTACATCCCCGAGCTGCTTGACGATGTGCTCGATGGCCGCATCAATCCAGGTCGCGTCTTCGATTTCGAGACCGACCTCGACCACGTGGCGGACGCCTACAAGGCCATGGACGAACGCCGCGCGATCAAGGCGCTCATTCGAATGGAAACAAAGGAGGCCGACCGATGACGCAGTGGACGAGCGAACAGCTCGACAAGATTGGAAAAGCGGAGGAAGTGCAGATCGCGTCAGTCCGGCGCGACGGCACGCTGCGCAAACCGGCGACCGTGTGGGTTGCGCGTCACGGCGACGATCTATACCTCCGGTCCGTCAGGGGGCGCGATGGTCATTGGTTCCGGGGCACCCAGGAGAGGCACGAGGGTCGGATCCGGGCCGGCGCTGTTCAACAAGACGTCACATTCGTGGACGCCGACCACGACATAGACGACGAAGTCGATGCTGCCTACCGGGCCAAATACCGCCGATACACCGGAAGCATCCTCAACAGCGTGCTGACTCCTGAGGCGCGATCCACGACGATCAAGTTAGTGCCGCGCTCGGTAGGGTCGTAGTACAGCGGCATATTTAATGGAACGCCAAGGCGTTTCAGTGTCGCGAGAGCCGCAGCGCAGTGGCGCGCGTCGAGGCTTCAGTCGGTAGTGGCGGTTTGCGGGGTGTACATTGCCCCACGAAAGGCTCACCATGCCTGCGATCTTGCAACCCGCGCTTATGTGGCTGTCGGTGCTGGCCTGCCTGTCGCTGTTGACCGCACAGGTTGGCGCGTACCTGGAGTTCGCGCAGGTACCCGAACCGACGGCAGGCACAACCGGTCCCCAGAGCACCGCAGACCTGGTGTACGGCCTGATGGCGATCGTTGGCGGCATCCTTGGCTTTCTTTTGACAGGTGCAGCCGGAGTGGTCGGCCTCATCGTCGCGGCCACAGAGCGGCGTTACAGATGGGTCGTGGCGATCTGCGTGGCGGGCGCCCTCACGATGATCTCGCTTGCTGTGTCGGCTTTCATCCTTCTCGGACTGCCTAGGAATCCGTACCACGCGTTTACGGTCTTGCTGTTCGTCCCACTGACCACGCTCGCCTTCTACTTGCGGCTGCGGCGGACAGGATCGCTATCGGCCGTCGGATCGCCGACCCGAAGCTAGTCGCAGACGCTGGTGCCGATGCCCGGCGGACTGGCGGTGATCAGCGTTGGGTTGCTGGCCGCCTCAGCAGCGCCGGCCCTGGTCATGCGGCGTCGCTACGGAAGGAGAGCGGGTGCGCGATTCGCGGCCGGGTCGATGCTTGCCATGCTGGCTCAACAATCGCTGGTCGGCGTGGCGGCGTCGCGGACGAATGCAAGCCTGTCCGCGGTGGACGCGATGACTCTGAGTCGCGGCGTCGCGTCGGCGGTGCTCGTCGGTCTTCTCGTCTCGGGCGTTCGCTGCAGGAATGGCCTGGCAGGATGGCTTGGCTGGGGTTCATTGGTCTACGGATCCATCGTGTGCGACTGGCTCGACGGACCGATCGCGCGACGGGTCGGCGCGACCAGCGAGCTCGGCGCGGTGCTCGACCTGGAAAGCGACTCCTGGCTCACTCTTGCGGCCGCGTCCTCAGCGGCGACGTGGGGCGGGCTGCCTGGTTATTGCGTGGCCGCGCCTCTTGCTCGCTATGCGCTGATGGTCGCGGCACTTCGGCGAATCCCTTACGCGCGCATCTATGCAGACGAACCTCCGTGGGCGCGGCCGTTT
>VBEG01000116.1 GCA_005882115.1 Chloroflexota bacterium | reverse complement strand
CCGGGCGCGGCGGGGTTCCTGCTTCCGGTGTCTCGGCCGTGGTCATGAACGTGACCGTGACCAATCCCACCAGCGCCGGCTTCCTCACCGCGTTCCCGACCGGCGTGGCGCTGCCCATCGCCTCCAACCTGAACTTCCGGGCCGGGCAAACCGTGCCGAACCGGGTCATGGTGCGGCTGGGCACCGCCGGAAAGGTGAGCCTCTACAACGCCTCGGGAACGACCGACGTGGTCGCCGATGTCAACGGATGGTTCACCGACGGCACCGCGGGTGGCACCGGCAGCCGCTTCGTCCCGATGCCGCCTTCTCGCATCCTCGACAGCCGGTACGGAACCGGCGGGTTCTTCACGCAGTGGGGTCCGGGCAGCGGCCGAGCGATCGCGGTGGCCGGCTTGGGTGGTGTGCCGACGATGCTCGATGCCAATCCTCCGACCGCAGTGGTCGCCAACGTCACCGTCACCACGACGAGTGCCGCCAGCGTCCTGACCGCGTGGCCTGACGGGGCGGCGCGACCGCTTGCCTCCGACCTGAACTGGACCAAAGGGTTGACAGTGCCGAACCTGGCTGTGGTCCAGGTCGGGCCGTCGGGCAGCGTCGATCTCTACAACGCAGTGGGCTGCGTCGACGTCGTGATGGATGTCGTCGGATGGTTCACCGGCCCACCGGCCGCCGTTACGCCCGCTACACCACCCACCGACGTCCCGTGCCCGGGCGCCGGTTCATGGCTCGCGCGCATGAATTTCTGGCGGTCCACAGCAGGCCTACCGTCGGTGACCGCGAACACCGTGTGGAATGACGGCGATTACAAGCACGCGATCTACATGGTCAAGAACCAGCAGGTCACGCACTACGAGATCTCCGGCTACCCCTACTACACGACCGCGGGCGACACCGCGGCGCGCAGCAGCAACATCGAGGTCAACTCGACGACCAGCGCGACCGACGCGCACGCGATCGACTGGTGGATGGGCGCCCCATTCCACGCCATGGGGATGATGGACCCACGGCTGAAGCAGGTCGGTTTCGGCTCCTACCGCGAGGTCCGCTCCGGCTGGGAGGCGGCCTTCGCGCTGGACGTGATCCGTGGCAACAGCTTCACGGGCGGCACATACCCCGTCTTCTGGCCCGGCAACGGCATGACGGTACCGCTGCGCACCTACAGCGGGAATGAGTTTCCGAACCCCTTGCAGGCGTGCCCGGGCTACAGCGGGACGGTGGGGCTGCCCGTGTTCGTCGAGGTGGGCGGCAACGTGGCCACGACCGTCGGCCCTGATCGTCATCCCGCAGGCGCCGCTGGTGCCCGGCGTCACCTACACGGTGACGCTCACGGTGAACTCGGTCCCCTACGCCTGGTCGTTCCGGGTGAGCTAGAAGCCCAGCAGGTTATGGGCGACGTCGTTGCCCGGCCAGTAGTCGTAGTTCGTCAGCGTGGGCGCGCCGCCGAAAGGATGGACTCCTCCATAGGCGTCGAGCGAGTAACCAGCCGGCGCTGTGAGAGTCGATCCCGAAAGTAGGAACAGCGAGCGCGCGAGGTCCTTGCCCGCCCAGTAGGCCGGCGCGGCGATCGCCTTGGCTCCCGAGAATGCATGGACTCCTCCAAACGCGTCCAGCACGTAACCGGCGTGACTCCCGGGCACCAGCACCACATCGCGTGCCAGCTTCGCGCCCGGCCAGTACGGTCCGCCCGTGACTCCAGGAGGTGCCGCTCTGCCAACGCCGAACGGATGCAGCCCGCCGTATCCATCCAGTACGTAGCCACCCGTGCCGTCGGAGAAGATGACCACCTTGCGGGCGATATCCCAGCCCGGCCAGTAGGCCGCGCCCTGGGCGGCCGGGGGCGCCGCGTGGCCGTTGACGCCGAACGGGTGGAGGCCGCCAAAGGCGTCGAGCACGTAGCCGCCGGTGCCGTCGGGGAGAAACGCGAAGTCGCGCGCGACGTCCCAGCCTCTCCAGTAGGGGGTGCCGCTGTACGTCACTGGTGTTCCGTATGGGTGCAGGCCACCGAAGCCGTCCAGGATTCCGCCGGACTGCGGGATGGCTCCCGGTCGAGCCTTGCCGGCGCGAATGATCTTCCACCCGGCGTAGTAGGCGGTACCGGAGAGTGGCGGGCTGGTGTCAGCGTGGATCCCACCGTAGTCGTCGAGCGTGTAGAGACCCTTGAACGGCTGGGAGAAGGTCGCGCCTGCGGCGACTGTGGTCGAGGCGAACGACCACGCGCTCACCAATCCCGCCGCGGTGTGCGCCCGGACCCGGAACTGGTACGCGTGGCCGGGGAAGCCCTGGGCGACCGCCGACTTCAACGGGTACCAACCTTTGTTTTGGGTGGTGTCGAACTGCTGGACCTCGTAGGAAGCGACGGAGCAATTGACGGCCGCCAGGCCCAGCGTGAACTGGGTCGTGGCCACCGACGCCGGCAGAGTCACCTGCACAGGGCACGAGAAGTACGTGTTGAGGGCCGACCATAGCGCCACCGAACCACCGCCGTAGTTCAGCGTCCAGATCCCAACTCCCCTTAGCCCGTCCTTGCGAATGAGCGCGTATTTCTTGGACAGCGAGGCGGCGTCATCCCAGTAGAGCTCGCGCGTGCAGTTCATCGACGTGTTGAACCACGTATCCCATCGCTCGTTGCCGGCAGGATCGTGGGAGTCGTGGTGGACCGCGAAGCTCCCGGCCTTGACCGCGGCCGCGGTCGACTCCCCTGACGCGTCGAGGTAGCTGTCGGCGGCGACCGCGGCGGTCGGATACTGGTTCGGCGTCGCGGACGCAACGCACGACTTGCGGCCGTAGTAGGGCACCCCGAGGATGACCTTGGACGCTCCCACTACCGACACGTACTGGCTGGCGGTATTGGTGTCGTTGTAGTAGTAGCCGCTCAGCGGCGCCGTCGGGCCGAGGCAGAAGCGGCTGCACCCGAGCGGCGCCCTTGCGTAGTTGGAGTACTCGAGGTCGTAGGCCATCACGAAGAAGGCGTCTGCCGACGCGCTGAGGTTGCGGACGTCGAAAAATCCGGCTGGATCGGCGGCCGAGCTGGCGTAGGTGTCGACGGTGAGGTATGAGCCGGCGGGAAGCGCCGATCGCAGGGCTCTCACGAAATAGATGAACGAGTGCCGTGCCGCCCAGGCGTCCGACGTGCCGCAATAGCCGTTCAGTCCCTCGTAGTCGACGTTGACGCCGTCGACGCCCCTCGCTTTTACCTGGGCCACGGTCGCGGCGATCGTCGTCGAAGCGTGCGCAAGGCCGGCACACATGTGCGGCGTGCCGGCCGAAAAGTCCTGCAGGATGATGGTCAGCACGACCTTTGTCGCATTCGCGTGTGCCTTGCTGATGAGGTCGCTGGTCGCGCTCGAATTCCAGACGGTCAAACCGGAATCGGCTGCGATGTTTCCGTCATCTTTGACGTGCAGGCCGAAAAAGGCGACCGTGGTCAGGAGCGAGAAGTTCCACGTCGAGGCGCCCATCGTCGGGTCGCTGAGGCTGCTCGCGAGCGCGAAGCCGAAGATCTCGCTCTGCGGCCCGCCTGGTCCACCCACCGCGGCCATGCTGGGCGGTGCCGTGAACGGCTTCATGGTGCCGACGTTGGCGCTGGCGACCTGCTGCGCCGCCTGCTGAGTGACCAGCGGGTGCGTTGGATCACTTGCGGCCGACGCCGAAGCGGCGACTGCGCCCTCCAACACCAAGCAGGAGAGCGCCAGCGGTGCGAAAAGTGCTAGAGCGAAATGCCTCATCTGTTAGTGCGGCACGAGTGAACGGCGAGTTCCGCACTCTACACGAGCGGCACAGGGCGAGTCAACGAATCGCCGCAGCCGTTCCAGTCGTTTTCCTTGCCTTGCGAGAGCCTTCCGAGTAACCTGCCAGATCCGTGCGCTCCAGATTTCCGGCGTTTACATCTCTGATCGGAATCGCGGCGCTGGTGACGCTGGCCATCGTCGCCGCGGCCCCGGTTGCGGCCGGTCGGTCTGCGGCAGTCTCCGCCCCGCTTGGCGCGATCCCGGACCCGGCCATCGGCCCGCTGACGGCAGAAGAGTTGATGCACGCGCACGACACGCTCGATCTGTCTGCGGCGTCGGGCCTTCAGACACCGCAACCGCTTCGCGCCTTCAACCACGCCGGCTTGCAGAAAGAAGTGTTCGGGTTTGCGCCTTACTGGGCCCTGTCGAAACAGTCGACGTGGAACTACAAGCTGCTGAGCACCATCGCCTACTTCGGTCTCTCCATCAACTGGGACGGCACCTGGATCAAGTCAGGCGGCGGCTATTTCGGCTACCGCAGCCAGGACCTGATCGACATGGTCAACACGGCGCACGCCAACGGCGTGCGTGTGCTCCTCACCATCAAGGGCTCTGGCCAGGCGCCCCTCTACGACATCCTCACAGTGCCGGCCTACAGGGACCTCGCGGTCCAGAACACGATCGACGCGATCGCGAACAAGAACCTCGATGGCGTCAACATCGACTTCGAGGGTAAGACCGACCCCGCGTATCCCGGCATGCAGGACGGTCTCACAACGTTCACGGCGGAGCTGTCGAGCGCCATGCATGCGCGATGGCCCAGCTCGATGGTGACCATCGCCACGTACACCGGCTCCGCCAGTTGGGACGGAGGGCTGATGAGGATCGATGCCCTTGCGCCATACGTCGACGCCATGTTCGTCATGGGCTACGACATGTCCTTCAGCAACATGTCAGGGCAGGCCGGTCCGAACGCCCCGCTGACAGGTTGGACCTACAACGACACGCTGTCGGTCAGCCAGTACCTGACCAAGGCGCCGGCCTCCAAGATCATCCTCGGCATGCCCTGGTATGGGTACCGGTTCACCACCACCACCGGCGCCGGCTACGCGCATGCGACAGGAGCTGTCCCCGCCACTTACTCGGCAAGCCTCGACCTCCTGGCGTGCTCCCACGCCGCGTCGCGTTGGGATGCACCGAGCCATTCGCCATGGGCCGTCTGGTACAGCCCGAGCACCAACGATCCATGTGGGATCAATGCGGGCGCGTGGCAGGAGCTGTATTACGAGAACACGCAGTCACTCGCTGCGAAGTACGACCTCGTGAACGCGACCGGAATTCGCGGCACGGGAATTTGGGCTCTGGGCTACGAGGGTGGTAAGCCCGAGATCTGGTCCCAGCTCAACACCTACTTCTCGTGTCCCGCGGACGTCACGGTCGACCCCACGGTCGCGACAACGGAGTTCGCAATCGGGCTGTCAGCGGGTACGTGCTCAGTCCGCTCCTATGACATTCAGCAGTACGACGCCACTCAGAACCACGGTTGGTACAACCTCCGGTCGGTCGCAGGCAATGCAGCCACCGTCGCTGTCGAAGGCTTTGCGGGCTACACGTATCAATTCCGGGTGCGAGCCCACTCCGCCGCAGGCGTCGTGAGCGCTTGGTCCGCGGCGGTCACCACAGCGGTCGCCTCCAGCGCGACTGCCTCTCACCCATTCGCCGGCCTGTACACGCTGGACGACTACGGCGGCGTCCACGCCGACACCAGCCCGCCGCTCTCGAGCAGCGCTTACTACGCGGGCTGGAAGATCATTCGCGCCGGCAAGGCACTGCCGGGAGCGATCCCGCAATCAGGCGCCACGCTGGATGGCTTCGGCGGGCTGCACCCCTACGGAATGCCTGTGACGTTCAGCGGCACCCCCTACTGGAGAGGCTGGGACGTCGCGCGCGACTTCGCGTTTCTCCCAGACGGCACCGGCGGCTACGTGCTCGACGCCTTTGGCGGCCTGCACCCCTTCGGGGTCAACGGGCACGCGGCGCCGCCGACGGTCCAGGGTGCGCCGTACTGGGCGGGCTGGGACATCGCGCGCAAGGTGGTCATCTTCTCCGACGGCACAGGCGGTTACGTGATGGATGCGTATGCAGGGCTGCATCCGTTCGGCATCGGGCATGCGGCGCCGCCGACGACCACCGGCGGCCCTTACTGGGGGGGCTGGCAGATCGCCCGCGATGTCGTCCTGGTGCCGAACAGCCACGCCGGCTACGTCCTCGACGGCTTCGGTGGCGTGCACCCCTTCTCCGGCGCCAAGGCGGTCGTGGCGGCGGCCTACTGGTCCGGCCACGACATCGCCCGCTCGCTGTGGCTGCTGCCGAGCTCGACGCTCGCCGCGCCCGCCGGCTACACGCTGGACGGCTATGGGGGAGTGCACCCCTTCGGCGGCGCGCCCGCCCTCACCGGCTACGACTACTGGCCAGGGAACGACGTGGCGCACAACCTGATGGGATTCTGAGCTCTCCGCGGCCCCAGTGCCGTCCACCAGTTTCCCTGGTTGGATCCGTAACGCTAGGAAGGCAAGCTCGGGGGAGTTGAAGGAGTCATGATTCACGACCAACGTGGCGCTGGGAGGTCGCTCCTCCGCTACGACCTGCTCATGGTTGCGGTCCTGGCTTTGGCCCCATCGGTCGCACCACTGCCGGCCCGCGCGGCGGCTCCCCCCGTGCACGCAGCAGCGGCTGGCACCGGCGGTGGCGCCTGGACGACGTACCACCACGACAACGCCCACACGGGGTACGACCCGCTGGCTCCGGCGGCGGTGCCTGGGGCCATCGCCGCCACGCCAGGATGGACGCAGCCCACGTTGGACGGCGAGATCTACGCCGAACCCTTGATCTTCAATGGCGCCGTCTACGTGGCGACCCTCAACAACACGGTCTACGCGCTGAGTCAATCCGACGGTTCCGTTCTCTGGAGCAACCATCTGGGCACACCACAAGCCACTGGATGGATTTGCGGCAACGTCGCGCCCATGGGCAT
>VBEG01000011.1 GCA_005882115.1 Chloroflexota bacterium | reverse complement strand
TCGGGTTTGGTCGGGGTCCGCGATTTGAACCCGGCCAGGCCCCCTTCGACCCCCCAGCGGGAACCGTGCGGCTGCCAGGCCATTACGCTGTTGCCCGCTTGAAGCCGAGGCGGCCGCGCGTCGCGATCACGACGATAACTGCAGCGGTTCCGAAGACGGCCACCGGACGACTTCGTTGTATGCCGCGGCCGGGAACAGGTCGCTGGTGAGCGCCTGGGTGAAGTTGATCGCCGTGTGGATGAGGATCGCAATCAGCAAGCTGCCTCCCGTGTTGTTGAAAGCCCACGTGATCAGCACGGAGAAGATGACGGTGGCCAGCAGGAAGACGATCACGCCCGAAAGGCTGAGACCACCGTTGGCAGCTGAAAGTGGGTTGCGGGAACCGATCGGAAGCGGCGAAGCTGGCAGAGGCAAAGGGCTGGTTGCAGCGGGTTCGCCGCTTCGGGGCGGGATCCCCGGATTGAACTCCGTTCTCGCGGGGTCCGTATCTGTGTGTACTAGGCGCAGATCCGCCTCCAAAACCGGGCACTGTCCTTTGTGTTGATCCTGCCGCTGCTCATGGCGGGTTCCTCCTTGATGTTCGACGCTTAAAAGATGGTGGATATGCAACTCGATGGTTGCATTCGTCAGGGTGAGCGGCGTAAGATGCAACCATGAAGTTGCATAACGCTACCGACCGCATAGAGAAAGAGATCGTTCTGCGCGCACCCCGCTCGCGTGTCTGGCGGGCGCTTGCCGACGCCGAAGAGTTCGGCGCCTGGTTCGGCATGAAGCTTGAAGGTCGCTTCGCACCAGGCGCGCGTGCCCATGGCCAGATCGCTCTGCCCGGCCATGGGAACGTGACCATCGAGATCGCCATCGAGCGGATGGATCCCGAGAGCCGGATGTCGTACCGCTGGCATCCATACGCCGTCGAATCCGGCGTGGACTACTCGAGCGAGCCCACCACATTGGTCGAGTTCCAGCTCGAGGAAGTCGCGGAAGGCACCCGGCTGACCGTGGTCGAGTCAGGCTTCGATCGCATCCCGGCGGCTAGGCGTGCTGAAGCACTTCGGATGAACGACTCCGGGTGGGCTGAGCAGCTGGAGAACATCGCGCGATATGTCGCCTCATAGCGCCGGCTGGCGCGAAGTCTCTCGCGCTGCGCCGGTTTTTGCGGCGCTCGGTGATGAAACCCGGCTGGCGCTGGTCGCCCGATTGAGCTCCGACGGCCCTCTCTCGATTACGCGGCTGACAGCCGGATCTGCTGTCACGCGACAGGCCGTTACCAAGCACCTCGATGTGCTCGCCATGGCTGGGCTCGTCTCGGATGTGCGGCGTGGCCGCGAGCGTATCTGGGAGCTCGAGCTGGAACAAATGGAAGCGGCGGGAGCCTACCTCGAGCATGTCTCGAAGCGATGGGACGAGGCGCTCGACCGTCTGAAGCAATTCGTCGAGGAATGAAGGAAGGAACCATCCTTTTGAACAACAGGGTCGCAATCGCGCTGACGAGCGCTACGACAGCCGTGACGGCAGCCGCGCTGACCGCGACGCTCGGGCTCGCCGCCGCATCCTGGGTCGTCGCGGTCCGGCAGATGAACGGGCAAATGAATGGGACGAATATGGGCGTTGCCACCCCGCTCGGTTCGTTCGCGTTCTTTATGGCCCTGTGGGTGGCAATGATGGCGGCGATGATGCTGCCGGGCGCGGCTCCGGCTGTCTTGCGAAGCGCTCATGCCCGCGGTGTGCGCACAGTGCCGCTGTTCGTCGGGTCGTACCTTGCCGTCTGGACGCTCGTGGGCGTCGCGGTGTATGCGTTGTACCGTCCGCACGGATCTTTTGCAGCCGGCGCGCTTGTAATCGCTGCAGGTGCGTACGAGCTCACGCCGCTCAAGCAGCACTTCCGCCGGCGGTGCGGCGGGAGCGTCGGCTCTGGATTCGAGTTCGGACTCTGCTGCGTCGGCTCGAGCATCGGACTGATGCTGATGCTGGTGGCGCGGAGCGTCATGAGTGTCAACTGGATGGCCGGGATCGCCGCCCTCGTCCTCGCCCAGAAGCTCCTGCCCGCGAAAGCCACGATCGATGTGCCGTTGGGGCTGGCCATCGTCGGACTTGGACTCCTGATCGTCGTCGCGCCCTCGTCGGTTCCCGGACTCACGCCACCGATGGCAGCCGTCATCGGCGGCGCAGACCTCGCCAACCTGTTGTAACAACAAGAAGGAAAGAAACAATGACCAATCACAAGACCGGAACACGTGAAGAGTGGCTTGCGGCCAGGCTGGAGCTGCTCGAGGCCGAGAAGGCGCTGACACGGCGTAGCGACGAACTGGCGCAATGGCGGCAGGAGCTGCCCTGGGTTCGAATCGAAAAGGACTACCACTTCGAGACCGAACAGGGCACCGCATCCCTCGCCGATCTCTTCAGAGGACGCTTGCAGCTCCTCATCTATCACTTCATGTTCGGGCCCGACTACACGGCGGGGTGTCCTTCCTGCTCGGCGATCGCGGACGGCTTTAACGGCTCCGTCGTCCACCTTGCGAATCACGACGTCACGCTCTGCGCAGTGTCGCGAGCTCCCCTGCCGAAACTGCAGGCTTACAAACGGCGGATGGGCTGGAGCTTCCCCTGGGTGTCTTCGTTTGACAGCGACTTCAACTACGACTTCCAGGCGGCGGTCACCAAGGAGGAGTGGGACTCGGGAGCCGTCGAGTACAACTTCCGCGCGGTGGACTTACGGTTGCCGCAGGGTGGCGAGGAAAATCCGTTCGTCGCCGCGGTCACGTCGAGCGTTGGGACGGACTGGCCGACGTACCGGAGCGAAGGGCCTGGCGTGAGCGCGTTTGCGCTCCAGGACGGCGTGGTGTACCACACCTACTCGGCGTACGAGCGCGGGATTGACGACCTCTGGGGTATGTACCAATGGCTCGATCGCGCGCCACGCGGTCGCAACGAGAGCGGCTTGTGGTGGCGGCGCCACGATGAGTACGACGGCGCGAGGGACTGAATTCAGAGTTGGTCGGGGGGCCCCGGGATTTGAACCCGGGGCCTTGCGATCCCGAACTCTGAGAACTCCCGTCCGGAAACCACACAAACAATCGGTTTCAGGTCCAAAGTTCTAACCGGCGATATCACCTCGCTAGATCCCGAGCGCTGCTCGGTCGACCGTGCCCAGCACTTGCTGCTGGTAGTAGATAAGCCCGCCCTCGTCGCCAGTCACGTTCGACGGATAGTGCGTCGAGACGAAAAGGCTATAGATGTTCGTGGCCGAGATGGCGAGACCGAAGTAGTCGCCGATGAAGCCGCGCCCGTTCGGGCACGGATCGCGCGCCCCGGTGCACGGGTACTGCGACAACCCGCCGAGGTGCTGCCCCGGCTGCTCGGGATCCCACGCAAACTGGGTGACGCGCCGGTTCGTCCCGACGGACAACGCACCACTGCCGCTGTCCTTGTAGACCTGGAGCGAGACATCAATGCAGAAGTTCGTCCGCCCGACGTCGGCCGCCAAGACGCTTGCGTCGTTGGGGCACGCCTGCCGGCGGTCGTAGAACTCGATCGCGACCGCCCCGCCCGGACCGGCGGCCACCTCCGGCTGGAACTGGTCGGTGAGGACGCCTGCCGCGTCTACGTTGTCGTTCACTCCGACAGGCGCCGACCACGTGGAGCCGGCGTCGCTCGATTGCGTGAACTTGATGTCCATCTGCCCCAGCGTCGTGTCCCAGTCCTCGTAGACCAAGTAGAGGTGGCCGGCGTGCGTGGGGCTGGCAACGAAGCTCTCGTTGATCCCGTCGCGAAACCTCGTGTTGGGGAGGCCGCTGGTCGGGATCATGCTTGGAGTCGCGACGGCCACGAAGGGCATGAAGGTCCGGGCGTCGTCGGTGGAGCGCGTCACGAAGATGGTCGAGGGGCCTCCGTTAGGCGGGAAGGAGACGACCGCGACGTAGAGATCACCGACCGCGTCGATCGAGGGGTAGACGAAGGTGGCCGCGGCTCCGACCTGCGACGGCGGGCTGATCGTCACCGCCTTCGCGAAGGTTTCGCCGCGGTCGCGGGAGACCGCGAGCCGTACCTTCGTTCCAGCGCCGTTCGAGGAGCCGTTGAAGACCGCCCACGCCGCGTACACGTGGTCCTGGTTGGGGCTGCCGACGATGTGGTTGACCGCGATCCATTGCTTGTCCTCGACGTGGCCCGCCTGCCGGGCCGAGGCGTTGTTCGGTGGCTCGAGCGCTTGGCCGCGGTTGCCCTTGACCCAGTGGTTGCCCATGTCGTCGCTGAAGGACACGTCGATCTCGCCGTCCGGGTGCAGCCTCGACGCGTCCCAGAAGGCGTTGAACGGCAGCATCACCTGGTAGACGCGGCCCTTGGTGTCAAAGTCGAGGTTGGGGTCGGTGGTGTCGGTCCAGCTCGGCGGCATGTTCTGGGTGCCGGTCGAGAGGCAGTCGTAGCCCTGGATCTGGTTGTTGCCGCTCGGGATTCCGTTCAGGATCTGGTGCGCGCCCAGGTAGAACATATAGAAGGTCGAGAACTTGTCGAAGAAGAACTTCGACGAGCCGACCAGGTTCTCAGTGCCCGGCTTGACCGCAAGCCAGGACTCGGAGTGGTTCGAGTTGAAGGGGCCGGACCTGCAGGTGCCTGCGTCGGGAACCCTCGAGCCGGCCGGAATCGGATAGCCGCGACGTGATTGCCGCGGGTGCGACTACGGCCAGCGCGGCGACGGCTGCAGCGATGGATCTCCTCACGTTCTCTCCCCCTTCGTTTGGAAGAACCGACTCCGGTCCGCTCCTTTTTCATATCACGGATCGGTGCCTCTACGTCTGGGGCTTCGACGGTGACGCTAGCTACCCATGCGACTAACGGGCGCCGCTACGGGATTTGAGCTCTCTGCTGCCTGCTGTTATCTGCTTGCGTTCACGGTTACGGACTCGAATGGAGACTACAGGTTGAACGTGCCGAGTGCCGCCGCTGCGGCGGGGAAGTCTTTGACTTTGTTACGTCCGGTGAGCCATCATTGCCGGCAAGAGGTAACTGACAAAATGTCGTCTCAGCAGCCGCCACCTCACCTGTACCTGCTTCTGCGTCTCCAGTCGAGCGCACGCCGGTGGTGACCGAACAGCCCCGCTACAACTTTCGCGCAGCGGCCGTAGTCGGATTCATTTTCGGCGCCGTAGACATCCTCATCGCAGCCCGCTTTCTAGGCAAGTTGCTCGGCGCGTCGTCGCAATCGGCCTTCGTCCACTTCATCTATCAACTGAGCGGAGTGATGGTGGCCCCATTCACAGGTATCTTCGGCGACACCGGAACGAAGACCAACACTTTCGAAAGCGCCTCGCTCGTGGCGATCGTGGTATACGCCGTGATCGGTTGGGGCCTCGTGGTTCTGATCAGGATCGTCACGGCGCCCAAGGGAACCAAGCCGGAGTAGTCGTGTTGGTCGGGGGCCCGGGATTTGAACCTGGGGCCTCACGGTCCCGTCGTCGGACCAATCTGGCGCACTCTGCGCCATCCGTCTCAGCCTTCCTGCTCCTCTTGCAGCTCCCGTTCGGCCCGCAGCCAATTCTCCTCATCGGTTCCTGCTTGATCCGATTGAGAGATCAAATAGGCACGTTCGGCAATCCTTTCGCGCGTCATTGGCTTGCGTGAAGGATTCTCTTCTGTGAGGCCGCCGAACCCTTCGGGCTCCTCGGGGGTATTGAGGTTGTCTTCATCCATTTGTCTTCTCCTTGACAACGCGCCAGCGCCGCGCCCCTACGAGCTGTCTGCATATCCGGGGTATCTGACCGCCCCTTGATCCTCATGGTTGCCTCCTCACGCATACGGAAAACGTGCGGCGAGGGCAGTTGCAACTACTACCGATGCCGGCAATTCGGGTCCCAGCCAGGCTCGCCGCAGGATGCCGCAAGCACCACCACGGAGGGAGCCAGGCTGTCCGCATGAACAAGGCAACGGCTCGCTTCGTCATCGTTGGGCGGATTTGTATCCGGATGAGGTGCCGCGTGGGTCCAGGTCAGGCGTCAACTGCGCCGGCAGACGCTCGGTGCAGGCAGCTTCAAGCACTCGCTCGCTCTACTACGGCTCAGCCCTTTACATCTCTATACATTGGTCCGAGTAGACCGCCCACCGCCCCGCGTTCTACCCGGCAAAGGAGGGCTCATACATTGGTTCTCGATTTCGACACGATTCTCTTGTGGATGGTGGTCGGACTTGTGGCCGGATTCGTCGCCAGTCACCTGGCGCTCGGACATGGCCTCGGACTTGTCGGTGACCTGATCGCAGGCATCGTTGGTGCCCTGGTTGGCGGCTTTCTGGCCGGCCTATTTCACTCGAGCATCACGATCGTCGGGCATCCGATTCTCAGCGCCATGCTGATTGCGTTCATCGGGGCTGTGATCGTGTTGCTGGTCCTGCGGCTTTTCCGGGGCAGCGGCGTGGCGAGAGGACGCGCTTACTGGAGCTGAGCGGGAGCTCCAGGCAGGGGCGGCAAGACGCGGCGCCTGGCGTTCAGGCGCCCGTCACCGTCCTTAAGGTTGAAGAACGCAAGTGACCCCAGCGAATCCTTACGGCTTGCGCCTTACAAATTCACCGGGGCCACCATGATCATTGCACTCCGCGCTCCTCTGTCAACACGGGATCTGTCGCCAGGCAATGATTTATGGCCTCCAGGGGCTGGTGCCGAAAGGGTGGGAAGCGTTCTACAGAGATGAAGGGTTCTACATCGGATCGTGCCGGCGAGATGCTCTCCGCGCTGGTCGACGACTTAGAGGTAGATTCCACTGAACTCGGCAAGAGGGCGCTCAAAGTGTGGCGCGCGCGATCGCCTGCGCTCGTCATACAGAGTCAAGAGAGAGGCGAGAATCCTGTCGCCACTGCGACTCAATTCATTGAGATGCTGCTCGACTCCCTGCGGTCCGACACTGGGTTGAACTGGAGCGATTGTGAGCAGAGATCACGTGAGTACGGCCGGTTGCGGGCTCGCCAGGCAGTACCTCTTGAGTCCCTCATCGATGAGCTTGCCGTTTACCGTCGCGCCACAATGGAGCTGATCTCAACCCCTCTGCAGGAAAGTTCTCGCCGGGACGGGATCGTGGCCCTGGCGCAGAGCCGCCTCGAAGATGTGACCGACCACCTCAACCAATCGATCGCCGCCGGCTACCTTGACTGCGTCGAAGCTGGGCGCCCTCAAAGGAGCCGTGCGGCAGCCACAGTGTCTGCCATGGGCCGGCGTTCGAGTTATATCGCGCAAACCGCCAGAAATGGTCTTGGGAAAACCATCGCAGCCCTCCGGCTAAGGGCGCGTGGGCCCTGGTTGAAGGCGAAGATGGTGCACCTCGCCGATGCGACCCGCCGCGTCGCGCGATCCACTCACGTAAAGGACGCGGAGCGCTAGAACCAGGCTGAGTCGTTCGGCGAGCTGGGCCGGTGTCGCGCGGACTTTGAGCAGCTTTGGCGGCCGGCGCCGGGCGGAGATTTTGACGCAGAACTTTACGGGTCGGCTGATACCGTCCCTAGCATGCCCAAGCCAGATGTTTTCGGCCACCTTCCAAAACAGCGCGAGATCGAGATGATTCATAGCTTGGAAGACATCTGTGACTGGCTCGGCACCTATCGCGAACGATTGAGGCTTGCCCGACCCACCGATCGTTCAGAAGTCGGGATTGTTGTCAGCCAGCTTGAGGCGCGCTTGCAAGTCAGGCGGGCTGAGTTGGCCTAGTGCGCGGCTAAGCGAATGACTTGGAAGACAGATGGTCGGCGCGGGTTCGCGAACATTGCCGGCGAGAGGCGGAAAGGCTTCGCCATGATGCGGGATCTCGCTAGGCGCCTGGTGGCGTTTCATGTATCCCCGACTTGGGGGTTCGGACCGACTGAGGAGTTCATGATCACCGAGGACGAGTTCGAGACAGGCGAACTGGCGCCCAACGAAAAGAAATAGGCCGGTTCAGCACGGAGCCAGCGCCGGGGGCCTTGGTAGATAGCCATAGTCGTAGGGCTTCGCGGAGCGTGACGCCTCCCAGGTGCTAATCCAACTTACCATGCCGACGCGCGCCGGTTAAACAAACTGCGGCGATATTCCCTGCGGCGCAGCGCACTTCTGCGATCTTCGGCGACGCCAGCTGCATCAACGCGCGTTGTGCCGACGCGACGCTCGGTGCCGGACCTCCGGTCGGCGCGGCGACGATCCTCTCCCGACCGCCGCTCGCTGGTCCTGCGTTTCATCGTGTCGGGCATTAATTTGCCTCCATCCCTGCCTACCCAGACAAACCTGCCCCTGAACTGGCACGGAGGCTGAGCGGTCGGTCCCCTCGCTACTTTGGAAACGTCTCGACGCTCCAGTCTTACCCACTCGAACGTCGCCTTCCACGCCAGCCGCGAATGGCTGACTGGGCGGCGCTGGAAGCAGCAGGCTGTTCACAATGGTCCGCGTTACTGCCGCAACACGATGCAGTCGCTGGACGGCGGATTGCCGTGCGGAGCCTTGACCTCGGATCGGGACGAGAGTCAGTTGCCCTTCCCGACCCCGCGGCGAGTTTAGGTCGGCACGGCTGGCCAGTGACGAGAGTACCCCACGCTGGTTTTCGATGCTGAGTCTGCTCCGCGCGACGACCCTCCGGGCTAAGGAGCGACCAAGTGCCCCGGCATGCTCGTTATCAGCACACCAAACCTGCTCAATGACACGAAAGCCCAAGCGGCCCTTTACTGGCGTTTCAGTGCATCACTCGCACGACTCCTCATGGCCTGCCTCTGCGGATTGGCTCGACTTGCGAAACCACCTCGTCAAGACACACGGGGCACTACCGCACGACATCGACGATCTCGAGTCGTACACGGATGGAACGACAGGACGGCGCAGGCACGCCGAAGATCGACACCAAGCATTGCACCTGGCCCCACGGCCCGCTTCAGGCGGATAGCGGCTACCCCAGTCTGCTGCGTACCGCCTGAGATTTGATTTATCCGCGGAAACGCGTCCATTGCCGGACGGAGAACGCTTCATGTGGGGGACTCTGCCATTGCTGGCAAGGCCCCTACAGGGCATGGTGGGGCGCTGATCGACCGTTTGCAGTTGATGAAGTCCTACAGAAATGAGACGCGCGGGCTGCACACCTCCTTCCTACCGACTGGTTTCCCGTCGCACGAACAGCGCGGTGCCCGCGACCATGAACACGACGAACATGGTCCCAAGGACCGCGACATTGGTTGCCGGGCTTAACAGCACAACGCGGCCGAACTCTGGAGTGCCCGCATAGACCACACCCCGCGCTAGGTCGATCACGTAGCGCATAGGCGACAAAAACGACAGCACCGCCAGGTACCACGGCAGGACATTGATAGGGCTGATCAGGCCGGCCAGGAAGTACTGCGGCAAGAAGACGAAGTTGAAGATCTGGTTGGCCGCCCTGGTGTCGGACATCGTGTTCAACAAGAGAAGACCGAATGCGCCGCCCATAAAGCAGGAGAGCAATGCCACCGGCACAAGCAGGGCGATGTGCGTCGGGGTCAGCGGCACCCGGAGTACTAGTGCGAAAAGGACAAAAGGGATGACTTGCATGATGGCGACCAGGGTCTCCCCCACGATCTTGCCGAACACGATCGAATAACGCGACACCGGAGATACGAACACTTCTTGGGCGAAGTCGTTGAGGCGGTCTTCCATGAGAGACGACAAGCCCTGCGCCGTGGACTGGAACAGTGTCATGCCGAGAAAGCCGGTGAAAGTGAATCCGATGAAGTTGAAGCCTGCCGACCGCCCGAGATTTAGCTGCAGCGTTCCCCCAAGCAGAAAAATCATCAGGAAGGGGAAGACGACGGCAGCGATGAGACGTCCTGGATCGCGGAAGAACTTCAGCAGGTCGCGGCCGGCAATGGCAGCGATCGCGTTCAACTCAGGCATCTTCGCGGGCCAGAAGCCGAAGGTAGGCGTCCTCGAGCGTTGCCGACTCTGTTCGGAGCATGGTCAAGGGCTGCTCGATCGAATGCACCACCTCGTAAGCGCTACGCCCATCGAGGTGGATAACGAAGTGACCGTCTTCGCTAAAGGGGACTTTCAACTTCTGCAGCCGACGCCTCAGGGCGCTGCGGTCAGCGGCATCGATATGCAGTTTCTCGCGAACCAGCTCTGACTTGACCTCGCTTGGCGCTCCCATCGCGACCACGTGACCGTGATCGATGATGCAAACCCTGTCAGCGTCCTCGGCCTCCGCAAGCTGGTGGGTGGTGAGGCAGATCGTGATGTCGCGCTGCTTTCGCAGCTCGCTGATGTACTGCCAAAGGTTGCGCCGGCTCGCGGTGTCGAGCCCGCTCGTGGGCTCGTCGAGGAACAGGACCTTCGGGTGATGCATGAGCCCGCGGATGATCTCGAGCTTTCGACGCATGCCGCCTGACAGTCGCCGTACCGGCTTGAAAACCTCAGCGCCGAGACCTACTACATCCGCAAGCTCCCTGACCTGGCGCCGATAGGCAGCCGGCATGAGGCGGAACATCGGGCGGTATGGATACAGCCGGTAGAGGGCAGCGTGGAATCGGATGTTCTCCTCACCGTTGAGGTTCATGTCTAGGGACGGGTTCTGAAAGATGATTCCAACCTCGCGCCGCACGGCGCTCGCCTCACGAACGACGTCGTGTCCTGCGATCTTCACTGTGCCGGAAGTCAGGCCGAGGGTTGTGGTGAGGATCGAGATCGTGGTCGTCTTCCCAGCTCCATTTGGGCCGAGGAGCGCGAAGAACTGCCCCTGCTCGACGTCGAAGCTGACACCGTCCACCGCGTTAACGGTGCCCTTCCGATATCGCTTCACCAGCTCGCGAACTTCGATCGCCGGGGCCATTTCTCTCGCGACTGAGCTTATCGGCCGGGCATGCGGGATCCGAATGCCACGGCGACCCCGGCTGACCCCTCGATCACCAGCGGCTCACGCCGACATGATATCCTGTTTACCGGATATGTATTCGGCGCTAATGGCTCCGGCGAATGTTGCGGCGGCGGCGAGGTTCTTTCGCGTTCTCGGAGATCCGACCCGGCTGCGGATTCTCGAGATCCTCGGTCGGGGTCCTCAGACCGTTGGTGATCTGATTCAGAGGACCCACCAGCCTCAGTCCCGCGTCAGCACCCACCTTGCGTGCTTACGTCACTGTGGATTCGTGAAGACTGAACGACGGGGCAAACAAATCGTGTACAGCCTCGCCCTGGACAGCCTCGAGCCACTGATGGTTCAAGCAGACGCAACGATGTCCCCGATCGCATCGCGACTTGAAAGTTGCACTCGGATCGGCCCGGACTGGGTGTGAGTTCAGGGCGAAAGTTATGAAAATCACGATTCAGTATTTCGAGGGATGCCCCCATTGGACGATTGCGGAAACGCGCCTACGAAGGGTCCTTCGGGACCTGTCCATACCCGATGTCAATGTGGAGCACCAGGTGATCGAGTCGCCTGCGCATGCCGCGCGTGTGGGATTCCACGGGTCGCCGTCGATCCTCGTCGATGGCAGCGATCCGTTCGCCACTGGTACAGAGCCAGAAGGAATGACTTGTCGGGTCTATGCGACCGAAGAAGGTTGGCAAGGTGCCCCGACCGAGTTGCAGTTGCGGACCATTTTCACGCGAGACGAGAGGAGTTAAGTTTCGGGAGACTATGGCTTCCGAAGCGGCTGCGGCGCGAGCCCGTGATCTTCATGCGTCAATCAGTCGCTTGCTGGAGCTGCCAGCCCGCACTCTGATTCTGCCTGGTCACGTTTCAGAGCCGATCCCTTTCGACGGTCAGCTGCTTGGATCGCAGTTCGGAGAGATCCGGAAAGGCGTGCCGCTTATGCGACTCGATTGCGAGGCTTTCGCCGAGGCGGTTCTGGCACGAATCCCGCCCCCTCCTCCCAACCATTCCAGAATCCTCAAGCTCAACGAGCGCGGGGAGGGGCCCGACGATACAAGTGAGTTGGAGGCAGGCGCCAACCGCTGCGCGATCACCTGAACCCTCCGGCTTGGGTTAAGAAAGAGCCAGCGATCAAGCTCGGGCTGCGCGAGAACTGGCGTCAGCTGGCCCTGTTGGTGGCGATCAACGCTTTCGTCGGCGGTGTTGTCGGGGTTGAGCGCTCGACTCTTGCACCGCTCGCAGGACATGACTTTCATCTCGCCAGCCGGGCGGCGATCCTCTCGTTTCTGATCAGCTTCGGCCTGGTCAAAGCGGCCAGCAACTTCGTCGCCGGCGGGCTCGCCGACCGGTTCGGCCGGCGGACCGTGCTGCTCGTGGGTTGGGGCGCGGCTTTGCCCGTTCCAGTGCTGATCATCCTCGCGCCGTCCTGGGGCTGGGTCGTTTTTGCGAACGTGCTTCTCGGCGTCAACCAGGGCCTGGCCTGGTCGACCACGGTCAACATGAAGATCGACCTCGTCGGACCCGAGCGGAGGGGCTTCGCCCTAGGCCTCAACGAAGCTTCGGGTTACCTTGCAGTATCTGCGGCGGCCGCGGTTGCCGGATTTCTCGCCGCAAATTACGGAATCCGACCCGGGCCTTACTTACTGGCGGAAAGTCTCGCGATCTGTGGCCTCGCGCTATCACTGATCGCCCGCGATACCTCACGCCATATGCAGCTCGAATCGGGGGGCGCCGTCCGGACCCGCCGGTTGCGCAGGGTTGCAGCTGAAGTCAGCTTTCGCGACCACACGATGTCAAGCGCCTGCCAGGCTGGGCTGGTCAACAACCTCAACGACGGCATGGCATGGGCGCTCTTGCCGCTTTTCTTCGCGGGCCGCGGACTTGGGCTCGGAGAGATCGGTTTGCTTGCTTCGATCTACCCGGCGATCTGGGGAGCGGGCCAGCTGGCCACTGGATGGACCAGCGACCTCTTCGGTCGCAAGCCCTTGATCGTTGCTGGGATGTTGCTCCAGTCGGTCGCGATTGCGGCATTCGTGATCCTGCCCGGATTTGGCTGGTGGCTCGCTGAGAGCGCGGTCCTCGGTGTCGGCACAGCGCTGGTATATCCAACTCTGCTGGCCGTTGTAAGCGACGCCGCCCATGTCCCCGAGCGAGCGACGTCCGTCGGCATCTACCGCTTCTGGCGCGACTGCGGTTATGCGGTGGGAGCGATAGTTGCGGGCGTGATCGCCGACGCTGAGGGGTTCTCCGCCGCGATCATCACCATCGCGTGCCTCACCGGGTTATCCGGCCTCGTCGTCGCCCTCCGAATGCGCGAAACGATGCCCATCGCGGGCCGGGCTTTGAACTAGTCGACTCGGACCGCCATTGCCTGGGCGTGTCGCAATTGAAACTTACGCAACGCGACCCCGCACCAGATGATCTCCACGACCCCAAAGGGCCAGGCACCGATCAGAAAGCCATACACGCTCGACAACAAACAACCGAAGGCAAAGGCCAACGTGAAGCCGGGATGTCGCCCCTCGAGCGCGTACATCGCCATCATGAAGGTCAGGGCTGAGACGCCAAAGACCGTTATGTCATTCATCAAATTCCTAGCCTCATTCTCCGATCGCCTCCGTAAGACCACGCGCCGTGATGGTTGCTCGCGATGAAAGCGCGCCGCGGGAGTATGGCGAACATCTTGAGACCGTGACACGCTGACAGAGTCAGGTGCCGAAGGCGCACCCCGCGAGCGCCAAGCCGTCGAAATACATGGCCAGAGGCTGATATCATCGGGTTTGACCGATGATTGCTGCCCAAACTCGACTGCAGCCGGCTGTGGCCCTCTTCCGCTCGCTGGCGGACCCCACAAGACTTTCGATCGTGCGCCGCCTTGCCGACAGCGAGGCAAGGGTGGTCGACTTGGTCCGCGATCTGGAACTGCCTCAGTCAACTGTCTCTACCCATTTGGCTTGCCTCCGCGACTGCGCCCTCGTCAATGGCCGCGTGGAAGGTCGGCAGATCTTTTACTCACTCGCACGACCGGAGTTGCTAGTGCTCCTCAGCAGCGCCGAGGGCTTGCTGGCTGCCACCGGTGAACAGGTCGCCCTATGTCCGCGTTATGGAGACCCGGTGTGAGCGAAGCCATCCAGACCATCGCCGTTCTACAGCGCGATATCGGATGGCTCCGGGCTGCCAAATGGGCGCGTTGGCTCGCTTGGGCGAGCCTTGGCTGGATGACGATCGAAGGTGCCGTTGGGCTTGTCGCTGGATTCGCCGCCGGATCCATCGCGCTGGTCGGCTGGGCCCTGTCGTCGGGAGTTGAAGGCTTAGCCAGCGTCATTGTCATCTGGAGGTTCACCGGAGCACGCACCCTCTCAGAGACAGCGGAAGGAAGGGCCCAGAAAGCTGTCGCCATTAGCTTCTGGATACTGGCGCCGTACGTAGCGACGGGATCTGTTCGCGACCTGATCACCCAGCACCGCGCGGACTCAACGTTGCTTGGAATCGGGCTCACGATCAGCAGCATCCTGCTGATGCCGGCTCTCGGCATTGCCAAACAGCGCTTGGGTGTCCGCCTAGGCTCTGGTGCGACAGCCGGCGAGGGAATGCAGAACCTGCTGTGTGCGTACTTGGCCGCCGCCGTTCTGGCCGGATTGGTCACGAACAGCCTCTGGGGCTGGTGGTGGCTCGATCCTATCGCCGGCTTGGCGATCGCAGCGGTGGCGATCAAAGAGGGCCGTGCTGCCTGGCGCGGTGAAAACTGCACCTGCGCCGCCGTACCGGGGTTGTCGGAGGAGGCATGCGGATGCGTTCCCAACTGCACCGATGGTTGCTGCGCAGGCGAGGTGCCCTCCATCACTTAGGGGCGCTCCTCCAGGTAACCGGAAACCCTCCGGATGATCGGATCTAGCTAATGTCGCGCTCAGCTTGAAATGCTCGTGATTGTTGGTGGTGGATTCGCAGGCCTCGAGGCGGCGGTTCAGATCAGAACGCTTCGCCCCAGCCGCGAGGTGGCCCTGATCACAGCCGGCCCAAGCCTCGTTTACAAGCCCTGGCTGATCTACGTGCCGGCTGGTCGGCGGCGTTTTGCAGAGGTGTGCATACCCCTGGCGCCGTTGGCGGCTCGATACGGGTTTCAGTTGATAGACGACCGCGTCGACCAAATTGATCTCGACGCGAGACGAGTTGGCCTAGCTAAAGGACGAGTGATCGACTATTCGCAGCTCTTGCTGGCCACCGGAGCCGACGCGGATCGGAATCGCATTCCGGGAGCTGACCAGCACGCGTTCTTCCCTTGTCAGCCAGACGATGCCGAGAAGTTCGCGGTCGAGGTTCATCGCAGGATGCCGAAGCGAATTTGTGTGGCAGTCGGATGGGACCGGCGCGGACCAGGATTGGAATTTGCAGGATGGTTGGCGACGCGAAGAAAACGCCTCGGCGCGGCGGATATGGAGGTGGTAGTCGTCGACGGCGATGGCCTACTGGCTGACCACTACGGCGCCGAAGCCATGGCGGCAATTCGATCCGCGCTCATGAGAGCTGGGGCGACTTGGTCAACTGAAAGCGTGCTCAATGAGGTGACCGCCTCCGCGGCTGTGGTCGGTGGAAAGGACACCGCATTCGACCTGGTGGCAATTGTCGCGCCGCTCTGTGGCGTGAACGTTGGGCTGCCGGTGGACATGCTCGACGATCGTGGCTTCATCCGTGTCGACGAAAGCTTCGCAACCACGCGACCCGGGATATTTGCGTTCGGAGATGCGGCTGCGCTTCCGTCGAAAGTCGCCACCGGCAAGACAATGGTTTCGATCAGGCAACGAGTTGCGCACCTGGCCAGCAACGTGCTCGCCGACATGGACGGCGAACCACTCAAGCCTTTGGAACCGACAGTGGCGCCTCATCGCTCGATGGCGAACATCGGCGGCCACGCCATCTTGCTCAGAGACAATCGCGTCATCGGCCAGGGCCGAATGCCTCTATTGCGTCGCTGGTTGTATGACCAGAGCTATTTCCGGCTGCGAAGCTGATCGGAACGAGCCCGAAGAATCAGCCCAGTTTCGCGGCGGATCCGCTGGTAGTCCTCATCGCCAACCTTCCGCGTGTCCTCTGGGTTCCTCGTGGTTCCGCGAGTCTGGGACCAGAGAACTCGGAACCGCACACCGGGGCCGCTCGAGCCGTGATCGGGCGCATCGCGTCCATTCGGGAACGAGAGGACCGACTGAGGCCCTCTCGTCCAGGCGTCGTGCTTAAGTGGAAATCGCGGCGCATTGGCCGCGAGCGGAGCCGCCGACCACGTTCAAGATCTGGACGGGGCCGTCGCTGAGGTGCGGCGCGGGTGAATCGTCGAGACAGGTGAAGTTGCCGCTGATGTGGTTTCCGTCCGCGAGGTTGCCGTCGGGGATTGCGGTCTGGTTGTCGATCAGCCGCACGCTGCCGCCAACTACATTGTGGCTGAATCCATCCCAGCATGTCCGTAGTCCAGTAACCGTGGCCGACCCGCCGATCGTGTTGTTCGCGTAGTCGGTGAATGCGGGAGGTCCATGGGGAAACAGCTCATTGCAGCTGAAGCCGCCACCGCCGCCTACCTGCTCAACGTTGCCCCCGATCCGGTTGTCATGGACGATCATGAGCACCGCACCGTCAGCGATCAAGTTCCTGCCGATGCTGTGATTGCTCGTCCCATCTGGGTTGTCCATACACGCGGACTCCTCCGGGTCACACCCCAGAGCAAGCAGACCGCCCGTGTCAACGATGAGATTGCCACTGGTGGTCAGTGTCGACTCGGCGAACATCGCGTCCAGGGCGCCCGTAGATGTGACCTTGACGTTGCGCTGGACGGTCACGTTTCCGCCGTCCAGCGTGCAGAAACCGGTGACGGTGAGATTGCGGTAAGTCCCCGATGCGATCGTGCCGCCCGCGCACGTTTCGTTTGAAGCAGCGCCCACGGTCGCGGCGCTGGCGACGACGAAGGTGGCGGCCAGCGCGCCTCCAGCGAGCACACTGGAAAGCTTGCGTCGAATGGACATACACCCTCCTTGAGTTGAAATCCGCCGACTTCTGACGGATTGACGCACCTAGAGAGGGCCCAGTCAATAGGAATTTGCGGGTCACTTTTCCCACGGTCCGGGTGGCCGACAGCGGGCAGCCATTGGTCGACATGCCACTTCCCGGCTCCCAACGAAGGAGAGATGCCGCGCCTAGTTGGACAGTGCTCATGCTCAATGCGCGGTCTGCCGGCAAGGTTGCAGCGATTCCGTAACACGGCTGTGACACGGGAGGCCAGAAGCGCCGTCGCGAGAGTCGTCAGGATTCTCTGGCAACGAACCGCTGAGGCTCAGAGTGAAACCTGCGCCCGGTGATTTCGTTGGCCTGGATGCCAACCCAGTGCTCGCGCGATCCAGGCGCCGCGGGTCGGACCGGCCAGAAGCGTATTCGTCCAGACGGCGCTCCACGTGGGTGGGTGATGTCGTGTGCAATGCCTTTGACCAGCACGCTCCAGCCGATGCCTTTGTTCGCATTCCACCCATCGATTTCGAAACTGACATGAGCGCCCGGCGCGAGCCGCAGCTTGGCTCCCGGCGCGGTCCGAAACGCGACAACCATTTCGTCAAAGAAGTAGTTGACCGGGAAGATGAGCGGACGGACATTTTGATCAACTACCGCGATCCGGCCGAGGTCGTGTGACCTCAGCAGCTTCACGCACTCCGTCTCATCCAGAATCTCGAGCTGCCCAGAACGAGGCTCGTCCATCAAGCCGCATGGTGCCGCGATCGCCCGATCGCGACAGTGTGCTCCGCCCGATGGGAGCCGTTTCCCCTCTCACTGAAATCGGCCAGTAGCCACCAGCCGACCCAGATGATCGGAGACGCCAACACGACGACGATCGCGACGACTACGCCAACACTGAGGTACATCGCACTCTCTTGTGCCTCAAATTGCGCGCGATCAATCCGGGAGTACAGGGCCAAGTGACCTCTCAGACGACGGACCAACAGCCCCTCCGCCTAGTTCCGATCACGGATTCCTCGGCCCCAACGCCTCGAATGTCGACCTTATGGCCATCACCTTCACGGCGCTCACTGGAATGCTCGCGCGCGGGGGCCGTTCATCCCGGTGCTGCGCGTCATACCGCGGTGGCTCCCACATGATCGCCCGATCTGGCGCAGCGACTACACGACCGGCGGAGAGCAGGGGCGTTATCCCGGATTCGGCACTGGCCGTCGACGACTGATTGTTAAACCCCGTCTCAGTCCGAGCCTGGGCCTGAGAATCGACGTCCCGTGATACTTGTCGGTTCGATCGCCACCTGATAAGGCTTGGGTCCAGGCGCCATTGGGCGCGGCAAGACCGCATGTGCCGCCCATGAGATGTCGTCATATGACTCGGTTGCATCGTGCGCGATGCCCTGAACCATCACGCTCCAGCCGACGCCGGTCTGCTCGTCGTAGCCATCGATCTCGAAAGCGACCCTCGCCTCTGGCGCGTTGAAGAGTTTGCTGCCCGCGGCAGTTCGAAACACGATGATGCGACCACTCAACGCGTAGTTCACCGGAAAGATCAGCGGTTGACCACCGACGACGATGGCAATTCGCCCCAGGCGGTTGCCGGCAAGGACTTCCAGGCATTCCGCCTCTCGTATCTCCTCCAGCTGCGGCTCAGGCTTTGCGTCAGACATCGACTCATTCGATTGTCCACCCACGAAGCACGGCAGCCGCGAGACCGTTGGCCCCTTGTGTCAGGGACATATGGCCCTATCGCCGGACCGCCGCATCAGTGTCATTTCCGGCTCCTTGCCTTCATCAACCACTTGTTGAAAGATCCACCGCCGCCCGTGTCGAACTCTGCGTTCAATTGGCAACGCTTGTGTCGTTCTATATGAGAGGGACCTGCCGACAATCGCGACAGCGAGCTAGCTCCACCGCACCACAGACTGGGCCGGGTGAACCGACGAAAGGCCCGCCTTCAATGGGCCCATCCGACCATGCGCGCAAGCGGCGGACATGACATCGTTCCGCTCAGACATGACAGACGACCACCTGACCACCCGGACTCGTTATCGCAATCGCGGCTGCGGGTTTGGCTGCGCGAGCTTCTTTTTCGTGCTGACGGTGGGGATCGTGCTGAGCCTCTTCAACGCAGCCCTCTCGTTCGGCGTTTCGGTGCGTGTCCCGCTGACGGACAGCAACTTCACGGTGGCCGGCTCGGTCGGCGAGAAGGACAAAGCAGTGGTCGCACTCCCTGACTATGCGGAAGGCAGGGTCGGCGGCAACCAGAACTTCTTCAACAACTCGATCACGACGACCATCTGGCGTGCCGAGGGCATTACGCTGGTGATTCTCGGCAAGCAGGATGGGGCTCCTGCGATCGACGTTCACCTCGAGCTTCGCTAGCCCCGACTCTCAGGCCGGCCCTTCACCCACGGCGTGTTTCTGGACTAGAGCTGCGGGGCTTCTATGCGCGACGCGCTGCTTCTTCGCGGGGCGTAGTAGCGTCGCCAGATCAGGCGGTGGATCGGCAGCCATCGCGGGACATCGCGTAAGCCTGGGATGAATGGCACCAGCGCGAGCGCAGTGGTTAGAAGGGTCATGAGGATGATGATCCCGAGGTCGGCGTTGCCGGCATTCAGGCCGAGAAAGCCGTCATCGCTGGTGAACGGAAAGACCTGATACCACATTGTGTACAGCCACAACCAAGTCTGGCCGGGGTAGCTGCCGGTCTCGTTCATCATCCCCCACTGGCTGCCGGTCAGGTGTGCCTGGTCGGCAAGCCCTGAGAGGTAGCCGCCATCGCCCATGAAGAGAAGGGGCTGCGTGTAGTCGGTCTGGTAGAAATGGCCGCCGGAAACGAGAAGACCATCCAGCGCGCCTGCCTGGGCGATCCCAAGAAGATTCGCCATCATCACCGGCAGGGGCCCGTAATCGCCGGCGACGACGGCCACATTGCCGTCGGTCACGGTCGCGTCAGGAAGGGCTTTCGAATAGGCATCGAGCCACTTTCCCTGTTGGTCCGCGTCGCTGTCCTGCCACGTCTTGAGGGCGCTGGCGAGGTTGGCGTTGCTGAAGCTTGCGCGCTGCAGCGGCTGGATCACGAACGCATTCGCGGAGTCGATCGGGATGCGGGTGCCGAACCATTTCTGCGGTCCGATCGGTCCCCAGCTCTGTCCCTCGCCCGCCGTGTTGTACGGGTTGCCATATCCTGCGCTCGTGGTCGAACCGGCAAGCTCGTCAGCAGCTGTCGTGACGAAGTCCAAGGGGTCCGACTGGGCCCACGTGGCGATCGTCACCTGGGGAACGTCGGGAGAAGAGAACGCGGCGGCGAGCACGAGACCCAAGAGTCCCGCCGCGCCTAATGCGATGGCCAGCTCCTTGACGAGGTCGTACCTGATCATGCGCACGCCTCGGTAGTACTCCTCTTGCGTCGCACCCATCGATTTCATGACTGCGCACCACCTTCCGCGTCGATTGGTTTCACGACGCCGCGCGTGCGCACCATCACGATGTGAGCAACCACGAGGGCCGTCACGCCGATGGGCAGGAGCATGACGTGAAGGCCGTACATCTGTCCGAAGTTCAAGACATTGAAGAAGACTCCGATGCCTGCCCCGTTCATTGCGTCTTTGGCGTTGATGGCGATGAACTGGGCATCGAAGTTCTGCTGCGACAGGTAACCGGTGAACGCGGTCAGTACGCTGATGCCGAAGATGACGACGCCGATCATCCACGTCGCCGCGCGCCCGTGGCGCCAGCCGGCCATGAAGTACTGTCCCCACAGATGCAGGACCATGAAGATGAAGAAGAGCTGGACGGACCAGAAGTGCAGGCTGTTGAAGAAGCGGCCTACACCAGATACATGCCACCACTGCGGCCCCATGAAGGTAAGGACCACGCCGCTCACGACGACCCAGACGAGCGCAGCAATGGTGACCACCCCGAAGACGTAGACCCACGAGCCGACAAAGTACGGCTGCCTGTCTGGCAGTAGGTGGTCCATCGGGAGGTGGCGATCGATCGCCTGGCGAAGCTTCAGCGTCCAGCTGGCCGATTCGGGTTGGGAGGAGCCAGCGCTTTCGACGCTAGTTGCGACGGCCATCGTCGTCCGCCTCCGCGTGTGGAAATGGGGCGACCAGGGCGATCGCGAAAAGGACGACCATCCCGGCGATCACCAGCAGGTTCGGCGTCGAGATGAGGATGAATCCCCAATGAAAGTAGGTGGTCGGTGTGTCCATTGATCTCTCCTTCTGCTCGGCGGAATGCGCTCAATTGGATCGCGCCGTGCGATCGGCAGACAGGGTCTGAAGGCCCCTTCAGAGAGGGACCCCGGCACTGGCCGCCTGGGTAGGCCGGCTTGCGACTGACCGCATCTGAGCTTGGAGGTCAGTTGAGATGTTCGAGCACATCCTGGTTGCGATCGACGGCTCCGTCTATTCGGAGTCCAGCTTGCCCGCGGCGATCGAGGTCGCGAAGAAGTTCGGAAGCGGGCTCCTCGTCATTCGTTCGACCTCCCACGCTTCGATCTCAGGCACCGACTTCACCTCGGCCTTCGAAGCAGGGCCGTTAGTCCCCCGCGGGCGGGACTGTGGACCTTAGAGAACGTATGCCAATCGGCAGATGCGAACCCCTTCTCGTCCTTGTTGACTAGGCGCAGAGCCGTCCAAGAACTCAATCAAATCCCTCGAACGAGGGAATTCCCAGAGGAGGAAATTTTCGGTGAACAAAGCAATGCGGTGGCGAATCATCAGTCTTCAGGCGATCATGGTCGTGGTTCTCGCAGGAGCGGCAGCGTTTGCGTACGGGATGGGGACTTTCACCACGACGCAGATTCACGACGAGTTAGCCGCGCAGCAGGTCTACTTCCCCGGCACTGACCAGATCAGGGCCGGCGGAGCGCTCGACCCCGCCAAGTTCTCGCAGGAGATCCGGGACCAGGCCGGCAACCAGGTGACCGACGGCAACCAGGCGCGCATCTACGCCAACGATTTCGTCGGCGAGCACCTCAAGGGCGTCGCCGGCGGCCTGACCTACGCTACGGTTGGCACCAAGGTTTCACAGCTGAACGCGCAGCTAGCGAACACCCCAACGGACGACCCGAGCTACGCGGCGCTTCAGAAGCAGATCACCACGCTCAACGCTCAGCGGGAAACGCTGTTCAAGGGTGAGACCCTGCGGTCGATGCTTCTCAACGCTTACGGCTGGTGGACGATCGGCGTCTACACGACCTACGCGGCATTCGCTCTGATGATCGTGGCCCTCGGCGTGCTCGGCGCCCTCGTCTTCGAGGTGTTCGTCGCAGCCCGGAGGCCCGAGAGGATCAAGGTCGCGCAGAAAATCGCTGCGTGACAGCGGATAGGACGCCAAGCTCCGGCGGTTTTCGCCCGCCGGAGCTGTTTTTTTTCTTGAGGTCTTGTGGCCCGCCTCGGGCGAGGGCACCGGCGATTCTGCCGTCGGCTTTCAGCAGCTTAGCGAGAAGCCCCGGGCCGCAAGGCGACACCTGAGTTGAGGATGGAAATGGCTTGAGCCGACCCGGGCCTCTCGCTTTCTCTGTTTACTGCGATCCCGGCGTGGTCGTGTGTCGAGCGAGATAGGCGGCGGCCTCGGCCCTGCGCGCCACCTCTAGCTTGGAGAGGATCGTGGACACGTAGTTCTTGACCGTCTTCTCGGCCAGCCTCAGTTCCCTGCCGATCTGCCCGTTGGTCTGGCCCTTGGCAATGAGCACGAGGATGCGCTCCTCCTGCGCGGAAAGCCGCGCGAGCTTCTCATCGCGCATCGTCTTGCCCTTGCGGAGTCGCTCGAGCACCGAGCGCGTGACCTCGGGATCGAGGAGGCTCCTCCCGGCACCGACCTCGCGGATGGCGCGGATCAGCTCGCCGCCACGGATTTGCTTCAGGACGTAGCCGGCCGCGCCGGCCATGATCGAGGCGAACAGCGCTTCGTCGTCGGCGAACGAGGTGAGCATGAGCACCTGCGTCTTTTCGAGTTTCGCGCGGATCTCCCGGGTGGCTTCGATGCCGCTGCCATCGGCTAGCCGCACGTCCATGACGACCACATCTGGTTTCGTTCGGATTGCCTGATCGATCGCCTCTTGCACCGATCCGGCCTCGGCAACGACTGCCAGGTCGTCGTTGGCGTTGATGAGCGACTTGACACCGTCGCGAACTACTTCATGATCGTCGACCAGCAGAATGCGCAGGCGCGGACTCGACATCGCGGCTATCGTCGCACCTTGCTCCGAGAGCCCGAACGGGCCACGGTGCTCTTGCGAACGGGCCGAATGGCCCTATCTTCCGAGACCGGGAAGGTAACCCGGAGACTCGTCCCTCGGCCCTGCATGCTCTTGATCTGCAGTTCGCCGCCGAGCGAGGACGCCCGTTCTCGCATGTTGACCAGCCCATTGCCGGCCGAGTCCTGTCGCGCGTCAAAGCCCGAGCCATCGTCTTCGATGCTGAGCAATGCACTCCGGCCCGCGCGCACCAGACGGACTGTGGCGTGCCTTGCGTTCGCATGCCGGACCACGTTGGACAGCGCCTCTCTCGTGAGCTGCACGATCTCGTGCGATCGGCCGGACATGTCCGCCGCCACCGCGCCATCGACGTCGACCGCCACCACGATGCGAGATCGGGCTTGCACTTCATTCCCGAGGGATTTAAGAGCATCATCGAGCTGGCGGTCGGCGAGTATGCCCGGCCGCAATCCAAAGATGTAGTTGCGGAGGTCGCGGATGACCCGATCGAGCTCACCCACCGCTCCCTCGATGCGCGCAGCCTGGTCTGGCGAGCTCATCATCAGCGCTGTCCCTTGTAAGCCCATCCCAACCGCGAACAGCGACTGGATGACCCCGTCGTGCAGCTCCTTGGCGATGCGCTCACGTTCGTCCATAAGACCGACGCGTCGCACGTCTGCCTGGGCACGGACATACTCCATCGCCACCGATGCCTGGTCCGCGAAGGTTTCGACAAGCCGGACGGTCTCGTGGCTGAAGCGGCGCCCTCCCTGTACGTTGGCGACCATGAGGGTGCCCGTTGCCCGCTCGCCGGCGCGGAGCGGAACGAAGATGGCGGGCCCGACGCGCCCCATGCGCATGACCGGTTGGTAGGCATCTCGATGGCTGCTCGCGTCCTCGGTGACAAGTGGCCGGCCGGACGCCATCACCTCACCCGAGATCGACTGCGCCGCCGGTACGGGGTGTCCTCGGACCTGCGCCGCATGGTCACCCGCCGCTGCGGCCACCACAAGCTGGCCCTCTGTTGAGCCGGTGGTGACGATCGTCGCCGAATCGGCCCCGGCGAGATCGCGAGCATGCCCGGCGATCCTGGTCAGCAGCGAGTCCGCCTCCGAGCCGGCCAGGATGGCGGTCGTAATGTCGCGGAGCGCATCAAGCCATCGCTCTCGCTGACGGGTTTCCGCATAGAGGGTCGCATTCGCTATCGCCACGCCTGCCTGAGTGGCCAGGATCACGATGGATGCCTCGTCTTCCTTGCTGAAGGTCGGGGCGCTGCGCTTCTCGGCGAGATAGATGTTGCCGAAGACCCTGCCCATGGCCTGCACCGGCGCGCCGAGGAAGGAGCGCATGGGTGGGTGATTGGCCGGGAAGCCGACCGATTTCGGATGGTCAGCGATGTTTGTGATGCGAATGGGTCGCGGCTGATGCATGAGCAGACCGAGGACTCCACGCCCCCGCGGCAGCGGTCCGATCGCCTTTCTCTGGCGCGCCGAGACGCCGGTGGTGATGAACTCCTCGAGATCACCCTCCGCACCGAGCACGCCGAGCGCCCCGTAGCGGGCGTCGGTGACCTGGGCGGCCAGATCGACGATTCGTTGCAGGACGATAGGCAGAGAGAGTTCGGACGCGAGCGTGAGCCCGACTTCCAGGAGAACGTCCTTCCGGTCCTGTGGCTCGCTCACCGCTGCGAATCTACGCCATCCCATGCGGGTGGTCAGCGGCGATTGCTTTCACCTGTAGGGTCCTCGTCCCTGCTCGTCCGGGTCGATCGGCCCTAGGGCGGCGGCGTCTGGGGTGGAAAGCTCCTGCCATGGGGACCTGTCAAGCGGTTTGAAAGAATCTTCCTCGCCACGGACGGCAGCGAGCAGTCGCAGGCCGCCGTGGACGCCACCATCGCGATCGCCAAGTCACCGACCGTGAGGGTCAGGGTCGGGCACGTCTGGAACCTCGAGGTGCACCATCGGCACGGCCGCTGGGACGTCGAGGTTCGAAGTGAGGCGCAGAAGCTCGTCGACGCGACCGTGATGCGGCTCCTGGGCGCCGGCGTGATGGCCGAGCCCCAGATCATCCGCTCGGACAGCGATCACGTCGCCGCGGCAATCGCGATCGAGGCAAGGGAGTTCGGAGCGGATCTGGTCGTCATTGGTTCGCGGGGTCTTTCGGACTGGAGATCGCTGACGCAGCACAGCATCAGTCACCAGCTGCTTTGCGCCGTCGACTGCCCCGTCCTGATCGCTCGGGCCCGCCGAAAGGAGGCATCGCGCACGGTGGCGAAGGTCGTCATGGCCATTGCCGGTGGTGACGACGTGGAACCTGCTGCGAGAGCGGCGGCGGCGGCCGGGCTGCCAGACGCATCGGTCACTGTCGTGCACGTCAGGCAGGCGCTTTTCGGCGCCCAAGGATTTGCGTACGTCGAGTCGAACGACGAGATGCGCCAAACGATGGCTCGGGCCTGCCAGATGCTGATCGATTCCGGAGTGACCGTTCAAGGCATGGTCGCGCATCAGGGACCGGTAGCCGAGGCGGTGGCTCAGATCGCCAAAGACTTGAATGCCGATCTGATCGTGATCGGCTCGAGCCGTATGGGCGACATCGGAAGCCTGTTACTCGGCTCGGTGTCGCATGACCTTCTTCACATGACCGATCGCCCGGTGCTGGTCGCCGAACGAGTGCCGGCGTGACACACCTGCCACGCCACCGCACCGTTTCCGACGTCATGACGCACCGCGTACACGTCGCGCGCCCGCAAACGCCGTTCAAGCTGCTGGTTCAATTGATCGAGGACAACAAGATCAGCGCCGTCCCGATCGTGGACGAGCAAGGCATGCCGGTCGGCATCGTCTCGGAATCGGATCTGCTCCTCAAGGAGCGGCGCAGCGAGCTGGAATCCGGGCCGAGCCTGCTGCATCCTCGCCGGCGGCAGGAAAGGGCGAAGGCGCTCGGAGTTGTGGCTTCCGACGTCATGACCACACCACCCATCACGGTCCGATGTGAGGCGACCCTGCCGCAGGCGGCTCGCCTGATGCAAGGGCGCAACGTTCGTCGGCTTGTCGTTGTGGACGCGCGAGGCAAGATCGCGGGAATCGTCAGCCGGAGCGACCTGCTTCAGGTGTTTCTACGCACCGACGACGAACTGCGTGACGAGATCACTTCGTCGCTCATTCCAGCAGTGCTCCTCGAGACGCCGGAGGCAGTCGAGGTAGCGGTTCGGTGGAATGTGGTGACGCTCTCGGGCGAGGTCGATCGCAAGTCAGACGCACAAATAATCACTCGCACCACGCGGGAGCTGGACGGAGTAGTCGAGGTGGTCGATCGCTTGCGCTTTCGCTGGGACGACACCCAGGTAACCCGCGTGCCGGCGGTGCCGGCGATCCCGGCTCCTGGGCGGTAGCTTCTTCTGGCGGTTGAGCTCTTGAACGGCGTTGCGTAAGCTCGGCCCCCATGACACACCACGACAAGGGCAGCTTCGAGCAGGGCGTGATGGTCGACGTCGGACCCGGAGCCGGAGCGCTGGTCATCTACACGACCGACGAACTTCAGCGTGAAGAGATCGAGATCAGCCCGAAGGGTGACGACGCAAATCGCACGCACACCGATGTCTTGCGGCGCAAGGTCGCCGAAGGCTTTGTCAACGCGGCCGTCTTCGGTTCACTCGCTGAGGGCGAGTACCGGCTCTGGCACAGGACTCTGCGGGAACCGGCTGAGGTCCGAATCATCTCCAGCGAGGTGACCGAGCTGGACTGGCGCTGAACCCGTCGCGAGTCCAGCGCCACACCAGCGGTCAGGACGGAACGTCGAACCCGCTCTCCGGATGGTTCAGATACGGGAAGCTGCTGAGGTAAGAGACCGGCGGGGTGTTGGTCGCCGGGTCCTCGATGTCGTAGATCAAGCCCGCGGCTCCGTCCGGTGTGAAGCCTGGGTTGACCAGCGGGTACGTCACACCTGCGATTGCGCGAAGTTCGATCGTCACGACATCGTCGGCCACGCGTCTTCCATTCGGAAAACCCGCGGCATCTCCGCCGACAAGTCCGAGAATGTTTGGACTGGACGATGGGACGATCGCCATGTTCAGGCGAAGCATGTCGGCGAGAGTCGTGCCGGTGAAGTTTTGAAATCCGGAGATGATCCCCGAGGGAATGCCCGTCAAGAGTATTGCGACCAGGTCATCCCGCGATCCGGTCGCGGCTGCGAGGTTGGGGAAAACGCCCGGGTAGAGAACTGGAAGCAGTTTGGCCAGCTCGGGGTGCTGGACGTACTGAACGAACGTGCTGTCCGAAGTCGGCGGTAGCTCGTTCCAGCGGTCCTTCTTGCTCATAGGCACGATGACTTCGTTAAAGAGTGGATTGCCGAGTCGCGAGACCTGGATCCAGGGACCGCTTTCGACGTCGTCGCCGTCCCCGCGGATGATCGCTTTGCGCCGATAGGCGGCGGTCCAGACGCCGATCACAGCTTTCGGGTCTGCGGCGTCGCTGAATCTGCTCGACCCGTCCCGGGTCAGATCGGCAATCGGCACTTGCAGCGCGATCGAGTGAACGTTGAGGTGTTTTGTCCCGTTCACCCCCGGCACCGCCGGCAGGGGGAGCAGGTGCAGGTTCTGGAACGGGCGCAGCGCGCCGAGGTCGAAGATCGAGCCCAGGTCGACGTAGAACCCTTCCTGACGCTGCCCGGCGAAGACTTTGCCGTGAGACCCCGACAGATTATGAATCGCGCTCTGGGCGAGAGCTGCATAGGACGGCGTGGAACGCGGACCGACGTTGCAAGGCGGGCAAGCGATGTGCTCGCCGAGCACGGTCTCCGCGCCATTGGCGACGCGCGTCACCGAGTAGAACTGCGGCCGGTTCCAGCTCGCGCTGTTGATCGCCGAGATGGGCCCTGTGTTGTAGAGAAACGTATTCGGATTCTTGATCTTCGTCTGGAAGCGAAACCGGTAGGTCACGTTCGGCCGTGCGTCTCCATCGTTGTCGATGTAGATCGCGTAGAGCACGTCGTCGCCGAATTCGAAGAAGTTGGGGCCGCCGTCCGGGCCTTCGAGCGGGATGTAGTTCGCGATCAGGGTGACGGTGTTGGGCGCGTCGGGACTCACAAAAGCGTAGAGGTCGGTACTGTCGGCAACCGGATCCTTGGCGATTGCCGGCGCTTCGCGATGCGATGACATGACTACCTCTCTTTCGATTGCGGCGCGAACACCGCGCCATAGAGCCGGGCCGCGAGGTTCGCGTCGCGCAAGACCACGTGGTCGGTACCGACCATCAGCGAGACTTCGCCGCTCGCGAGGTCCCGGACATGAGCCACCAGCGGTTCCGCATTCAGCGGCAGCCTGGGCGCGGCGGTTGAAGGTGCGGGAAGCTTGAGCACGGCGCTCAACCCCGGTACCACCGCCGCCGCACCCGCGAGCGCCACACCAAGCGAGGCGCGCGACAGAAAAGCACGGCGCGATACGTTCATGTTGTTTCCTCCCATTTCAGGCAGCGAACGTCCTAGGTTCGAGTACGAAATCGAGAGGGAGTTAGATCACCCGAGCTTGCCTACGAGCTCTGGCTGCTGCGACGGGGCGGAGGTGCCGTTTGGCCCGGCCTCGGCCGTTACCGCCAGTGCAGTCAGCCCCTGGAGGTTTCGCGCGAGCACCACCACGTGGCTGCCGCTCGGGTCGGGCTTGAAGACGCCCGCCGGCGCCGGTTGACCCTGGCTCGGAATCAACCAGAGCTCGTACACCTTCCCCGCCTCCAGGTCCGGCAGGTTGCTGAACTCGACTAGCGTGAGGCCCTGCTGCTTGAGCTCGTAGACCCGGCCCTGCGCGCCGGACATGGCGCCGGACCCGCTCAGCGTGTACTGCGTGACACTCGAAGCCGGCGCCGGCTGCGGCGCGAGCGAGCGGCCGACACCGAGCCCAAGGCTGGCGCCCAACGCAAACGCGACGAACGCCGCCGCGGCGGCTGCCGAACGCCAGCCGGTGCCAACGGGCCAGATCCGCGTCCGCGGTGGCCGCAGACGGAGGACTCGCGCCTTGCGGGGCGTCGCGATCTCCGAGGGGCGAGCTGCCGCTGCCGCCTCGAGAATCTGCTGGCGCAGTCGCTGCGGGGGCGAGACGGTATCGGCCGCCAGAGGGACCGCCCCCAGCGCGCGCCGTAGCCGCTGCACCGTGCTCGTGCATGTCGCACAGCCGTCAAGGTGCGCGCGCACGAGCGCGTCCTCTTCAGGGTCCGTCGCGCCAAGCGCGAAGGCCGCCAGCAGCTCCTCTATCTCTTCGTGATCGCGTTCAGGGCTCATTCAGCAGTCCTTTCCCTTCGAGATACGAATGCAGCTTCTCCAGGGCAAGTCGCATGCGGCCTTTGACCGTGCTCAGGGGCACCCGCGCGATCTCCGCGATCTCCCGATACGTGTAACCGCCGTAGAACGCGAGCTCGACAGCCTGTCTCTGCTCGACAGGCAGGCGCGCCATCGCGTCACGGACCGCGTCCCTCTCCATGGCGGCGGAGACCTCTCGCCACGGGTCGGGCCCGGCTCCCGCGGCGTGAACCGACTCGGCGCTTTCGAGGTCCATCTCGCGTCTTTCATGGGCGCCCCGGCCCCGCAGTTGGTCGATGGCGCGGTTGCGGACCGACGTCAGGAGCCAGGCGCGAAGCGAGCCTTTGCCAGCGTCGAATGTGGAGGCACTGTTCCAGAGCTTGAGAAAGGTCTCCTGGACGATGTCCTCCGCGAGCCTGGCGTCGCCCAGGATGCGGACCGCCACAGAGTACGCGAGGGCGCCGTAACGGTCGTAGACCAGCGCGAGGGCGTCAACGTCTGCCGCCGCCAACGCGCGGCCGATCTCGGTGTCGCTTGCAGCGGGTCCCAGGCGTGCCAGCACCACATTTCTATACGAAACCCGCCACCTGCGCGGTAAGTGATTCGCAGCGAGGGTTCTCCGAGGTGCCAGATCGATAGCAGCCCAGGTGAGATTGGTGAATTGCTGCGTCCCTACCGCGCTGCTGTCACCTCAACTTTTCCGACATGGCCGACTCTGCTACAAAAACATTGGTCGGGGCCGGTGTGTGATTTCAACAGACAGCGGAAGGAAATTAGGGTTCTAAAACTGACAGACCAGGGTGTGCGGCACACATAAAGGAGCCCGAGCACCTTGCAGCGCCGGCTTCAGGCAAACGGGGCGTCTTTGAGGCCGAGTTCACGGCCGAGGGTGAGTGCGCGCTGCTCGACCTCCGCGGCTTCAGCCGTGTGGCCCTGCGCCCGCAACGCCCTCGCCCGGTCGTAAAGTGCGCGGGCAAGCGCCGGCCGTGCCTCCATCTCATCGAAGAGCCGGACCGCGTTCTCAAAGTCCGCGAGCGCCGCCGTCCAGTCCGGCGGCGACTGGAGTGCGAAGGTACGGCCACGGGCCCAGAGCACCCGCGCCTCGCCGTAGCGGTCGTTCATGCCACGCGCCGCGCCCAGTGCCTCGTTCCAACCGGCCACACCGGTGGGCAGATCTCCGAGCTGCGCGTAGCTTGAAGCCAGGAGACCCTTGGTCAGCGTGCGGAACGGCGCCATGTTGGTCACCATTGCGAGTTCGTCGCCGCGCTCGAGCGGGAGTTTCGCCGAGGAGGCGTCGTCCTTTGCCATGGTCGCCGAGCCGAACATCACGTTGGCCGCGACGACGCACGCATATGCGCCAAGCCCCTCGGCACGCGTTGAGCACTGGAGCGCCTGCTGCGCTGCCCTGTCGAGCTCGCCGCGTTCGTAGTTGACGGCGGATTGCGTGATGTCGATGTCGACGCGCGAGATCTCATCGGCACGAGCGGCCTGCTGCGTGCCGCGGGCGACGATCTCGTCGGCGGCATCGAACTCGCCAAGTCGCGCGTACGTCATGGCGAGGAAGTCGGCGATCATCGCGTTCGAATGCGGATCGGTGTTCTGGTCCATGTCGTTGAGCGCGGCCTGCATCTCGCGCGCCCCTTCGCGCAGCCGGCCTGTAAAGGCGGCCCCAGCGCCCATCATCGCCCGCGGCAATGCCGACGCACGCGCGTCCTTTAGTGACCCTGCGATCGCGATGGCGCGCTCCGTCGCGCGCTCGAGCCCTGGGCTCGTCTCGGGGACCTCGCCGCGCTGGCGGCGGAGGTAGGCAATCCAGAAGTAGGCCTCGCCAAGGAGCTTGGGCTCGGCGTTCTCACCGGAAGCCACCGCCAGCTCCAGCTCATCGACCTCGCGTCCGCTCGTCTTGAATCCCCACGAAGCCTTGGCCCCGCCTACGGCCGCTCGCAGCCGCAGCTCGCCCTGCGATTCGTCCGCCAGGCCGCTCGCGCGGGTGAAGAAGCCGATCGCCTCGCGGTTGGCGAAGCGCTCGAGTGCGTGATCCCCCGCCATCACCAGGTACTTCGCCGCGCGGGCGTTCTCGCCGGCCTGCTCGAAGTGCAGCGCGAGCACGCTCGCCAGCTCGCGCTCGCGGTCGGGATGCTGCGCGAAGATGGCCTCGGCGGCTGCGTGATGTAGGGCGCGGCGGTCCTGCTTGAGCAGCGAGGCGTATGCGGCCTCCTGCACGAGGGCGTGGCGGAAGAGGTACTCGAGCTCGGGCTGCAGGGCTGCGATCTGGATGAGGCCGCTAGCCTCCAGGCGGCCGAGCTCCTCGCGCGCGCTCATTTTGTCTTCGACCCTAGAAGACTTTCGAGGATTGTGACGCCGAACTGGCGGCCGATCACCGAGGCGACGCGTAGAGCACGCCGGCTCTCGGCGGGCAGGCGGTCGATGCGCGCAAGCAGCAGGCCGTGGAGCGTGTCGGGGATTTCGATTCCGGCGACTTTATCGGTGGCGACCCAGTGGTCGCCCTCGCGGACGATCGCGCCGCGGTCGATGAGCATGCGAATGACCTCCTCGACGAAGAAGGGATTGCCTTCGGCCCTGGCGAGAATCAGGTCGCGCGTCTCGTCGGGCAGCGACTCGATGGTGAGCAGGTTGCTGACCAGGGTGCGACTGTCGTCGATGGACAGGGGGTCAAGGCGCAATTCGGTGAGGGCGTCGCCGTAGATCTCGCGCGCACCCGCGATGAGGCGCCAGCCGGCTGCGGTGCGCTCCTGACGCGAGCTCAGGATGAAGAGGATCGGGAGGCCGGCCACCGTCTGCAGCAGGGTGAGAAGCGAGTCAGTGGAGGCAGGGTCGGCCCAGTGCAGGTCGTCGCACACCATTGCCACAGGGCCGGATGCGGCGGCGGCGCGGACGATCTGGATGGCCGCCGCGTTGTAGCGCTTGATGGTCTCGACCTCGAGGTTGGAGATGCGGGCTCGCGTGTCGGGGCTGAGCTTCAGGGACAGCAGGTGGCCGAGATAGGCATAGTTCTCGCTCCAGTCCTCAGCGGCATTGGACTGCAGGAAGGATTCGAGTGCCTGCGCCACCTGGGGCTCGTCCGTGGTCTCGGTCACGCCGATGAGGGAGCGGACGAGGTCCAGCAGGAGGTGGTAGGGCATGGTCTCGCCGTACGAGAGGCAGCGGCCCTCGACCCAGCGTGGGGGATCGTCTTGGCCCTCGAGGCTTGTGCGGAGTTCGGCGAGCAGGCGGCTCTTCCCCATCCCAGGCTCGCCCAGGATGCAGGCGACGCGACCCTGCCCGGCTTTGACTATCTGGAACAGCTGCTCGAGCTGGCGGAGCTGCGAGTCGCGGCCGACCATCGGCGAGCTGACACCGGCGAGGCCGCGCGTGCGCACGGCGCCCTCTTTGAGGCTGGTGATCTCGTAGGCGCGGACAGTTGCCGATTTGCCCTTGAGCTCGAGCTGACCTACGTCGACGGCCTCGACGAGCCCGCTGACGAAGCGGTGGGTGGCCGCGGTGATGAG
>VBEG01000115.1 GCA_005882115.1 Chloroflexota bacterium | reverse complement strand
CTACTTCAGCGACCCCGACGGATACCTCTGGAAGGTGGCGGCACCGGCGGCGAAGTAGCCAATCGCTTGGCGAACCAGTGATGGGCGTAGGGCTCGTCGTTGAAAGCCTTGACCTCCCGGTAACCGGCGCTGCGGTAGAGCGCGACAGCTTCTTTGAGGGCGCGGTTCGTCTCCAGGCGGACCGCGCCCGCGCCGTTCCTGCGGGCGAGGCGTTCGAGCTCCAGGAGGAGCCTTCGTCCGAGGCCTAAGCCGCGGGCGCCGGGCACCACCCACATTCGCTTGAGCTCGGCCGGCGCCCGGTGGTGGAACTTCAAGGCGCCACAACCCACGGGCCGCCCCCGCAGCCGGGCGATCAACAGCGCTCCGGCTGGCGCGACCAGCTCGCTTGAGTCGGCGGAGATGCTGCGCGCCGAATCAAAGCCCCCCTCGAACCGGGCGTTCAGCTCGGCAAAGTACTGCTGGATGCACCAGCGCGCGTCGGGTGTCGTCGGCTTCTCGACGGCGATGGTGACCAGCGATGCGCCCAGCAATCGCTCGAGCTCTGTCATCTCGCTCACGAGGCGCGTCCTCTGCTGTGGGCTGAGGGGCTCGAGGAAGCTCCACGCCACGGCGTCAGAGCGCCGATCGAGCTCTTGTCGTTCCGCGCGCCCCAGCCTGGTGAGGCGGACGAACCGGACGCGCCGATCCTCGCGGTCAGGCTCGAGCTTGATGAGTCTGTGCTTCTGGAGCGACTGCAGCACGCGGGTCATGTAGCCGGAGTCCAGCCCGAGACGGACCCGGAGGGTGCGGACCTCGACGCCGTCGGGCCCGACCTCCCAGAGTACCCGCGACTCGCCCATCGGGCGGCGGCGGCCGAGGAATTCGTCGTTGAGGGCGCCAATCCGCTCCCCGACGAGGCGGTTGAAGGCGCGCACGGTCTGGATCGAGGCTGCGTCCAATTCTCTGACTCTAGTCAGAGAATCGTGATGGCGTCAAGCCGGCAGGTTTGCCATCTAGGGTCGCGAAGGAATCTGCTGCACCGACCAGGTGTTGCCGTCGGGGTCGCTGAAGAAGATGAATGATCCCCAGGGCATGACTTCGACGGGGGTGGTCTCGACGCCCCGACTGACCAGGGCCTCGCGGACGGCCGCCACGTCCTGGACGACGACCTGCAGGCCTTTCTGAGAACCAGGGGCCATCTGCGTGACACCGGTTCCCATCACGATCGAGCAGGCGGAGCCCGGTGGCGTCAGCTGGACGAACCGGAGCTCCGGCGTGACCTTGTGGTCGTGATCTTCGTGGAAGCCGACCTGGTCGACGTAGAACTTCTTCGCGCGGTCGACGTCGGTGACCGGGACGGGAACGAGCTCGAGCTTCATGTCCATGCGGTCAAATGTAGCCCGCACAGTCAGTGAGGCGATGTCCGCGATCATCGGGGCGTGAGCGTCTATCGCGTTGCTCGTCGGCGTGGTCGCGTTTCCTCCTGTTGATCGTGTGGCGCACGTCCGACCCAAGGGTGGCCCGGGTGACGGGCTGAGGCTAGGAGCCGATGCGCACTGACGTGCCGGCGAGCGGCCCGTTGCCGGACATCGGGATGAGGACGCTGCGACCGCTTGCAAGATCGACCGCGACGGTGTATGTCTCCGTGCTGCCCTCGACCCCGGACTGACGGCTGATCACGACAGCCTTCCCGTCCGCGCGGAAGGCGAGGGTGGCGTAGCGGTCCGAGGAGGACTTCGCAGCAGGCAGCGCTATCGTCCGCTTCGCGCCATTCGCGTCCCACAGCTCCAGGCGGTCACCATGAAAGAGGACGCCGACCTCCGCGGTGCCGGGTCGCCACGCGACTGTGGCGACGTGTTCGTCGCTTGTTCCCCGAAGCTCGACTCCACCCTCGTATGAGTCCATGGGCCAGACGCGGACGACGTTGTTGGGGTCCCCATGACCGAACACGTGCTTGCCGTCCTGACTGGCCGAGAGAATGTAGAGGTTGGCGGCCCCGGCACTCGTCCGCTTGAGCGTCCCGCTTTCCGAGACGACGTCGTAGGCGCCGGCGCCGCTCTCGGTTGCCTCGTAGGCTGAGATGAGGTGCGCCTGGCGATCCCAGGCGAGAGGCACCACGCTGGCGTTGGCGATGCTGATGACGTCACGCGGCGTTCCGCCCGCAGTGTCGACGACGCGGAGCTTGGTGTAGGAGGGTCGACCCTCGTTGACGGGGGCCACCGTCCCGGTCACACCGACGACGAGCCCGGTACTATCGCTTGACCACGCGAGGTGCATGGCGCCCTCTAGGGCGCTCAGTGAGAGGAGAGTCCTCGGCTGGGCACCCGAGGCGATGTTGATCACGTGCAGCTGGTTGTCCGCCAGATAAGCCAGGCGCCGGCCGTCAGGCGAGACCACGCCCGCCGTGTCGCTTGGAATAGGAAGGACGAAGAGGGGCTTGGCGCTGCTCTCCACGCGCACGGTATTGCCGGCTATGAAGCCGAAGTGGTCGTCGAGGACGGTGGCCGGGGTCGGATTTGTCGTAGCGACTGTTGAAGGCCCGCTCCCACAGGCGGTGGCTACGACGAGGGCCATCAGCAACCGAACCACGCCGCTCGTTCGTGTTGTCATGAGGCGGTAACGGGCCAGTCGTCGGGACGTTACGAGCCGAGGTCTGATCTATGTTTCGCGCCTGGATCAGCAGTCCGGGACGTGGCATTACGGCCTGATCGCGCGATGGTGGGCCGAGTTCAACAAGGCCGAGCCAAATGAGCTCGACTACTACAGATCCGCCATCCGAAAGTTCGGCGAGCCGGTGCTCGATCTCGGTTGTGGGACCGGTCGATTTCTGGTGCCTCTATCAGCCGAGGGCTTCGACGTCGATGGCGTCGACGTTTCGGCCGATATGATCGAGGCGGCCCGAGCACAGCTGCCGGCGTCTCGAGCGGCGCACCTTTCGGTGCAGGCCCTCCACGAGCTGCGCCTCGACCGGACGTATCGCACCGCCTACATGTGTGGAGTCTTTGGCATCGGCGGCAGCCGCGATCTGGACAACCAAGCGATGCATCGTGCCTATCAGCATCTCGATCCTGGCGGCGCCCTGCTGATCATCCATCAGCTTCCATACGACGCCGAGGAAGGGTGGCCGGACTGGCTGCCGGGGCACCGCGCCGGATACCCGGAGCCATGGCCTGACCAGGGCAGCCGCCGCCGCACCGTGGACGGAGACGAGATCGAGCTTCTGACCCGGGTCGCGGAGTTTGATCCGCTGGAGCAGCAGGTGGTGCTCGCGATGCGCGCTCGGTTGTGGCGCGAAGGGTCGGTCGTGAAAGAAGAGTCGTACATGCTCAAGTCGTGCCTGTACTTTGCGCAGGAGATTTTGCTCATGCTCGCGAACGCGGGCTTTCGTGATGTCGTGATCGAGGGCAACTACACTGGCAAGCCGGCCACGGGTGACGACGGAAACGTCATCTTCGTCGCGAGGCGGTAGGTCAGCCGGTCAGGGCGAATTTCTCAGGCTCGCCTGGCCATTTAAGTACCGGGGCGTCCAGCAGGGTGAAGTAGCGAGCCACCTCGCTGCGGTGCTGCGTCCCGTGGTTAACGACGTGGGCAAGGATCAGCCAGCGCGGCACTGCGAAGTCGGGGCCTGTCGCCAACGGCTCTAAGAGAGCCGCGTCATCCAGGGACTCCACGTATTTCCGCAAGCGCTTGTCCTCATCGAGGCAGAAAGCATGGATGGTCGGCAGGTCGTCGAGCACGAACCCGTGGTCCCACGCGCACGTGTTCCCTACGTTGTGCCCGATGCAGAACTCGCGCCAGCTCCAGTCGACGTCCATGAGGTGCCGCAGAGTCTGAAAGGCGCTGTCATGATCCAGCTTCCCTGTCGCAAGGAACTCTTCGTCTGACAAACCGGCCGCAGTGGTCAGGATCCGGTCGTTCGCCCAGGCGTGGTACCCGACGAATGCGAGCAGAGTATCGGCCTTCACTTGCTGATCGATCTCTCGTGACGGCCGAGGTGGAACCGGTACTCGAGGACCGTCTCCGATTCGAAGCCGAGCTGCCAGAAGAGCGTCGTCACGTCACCGTGGTGGCCGCGCTCGTGCAGGAGAAGATGGGTGATGAGCTCGCCGCGGGTGTACCGGATACGGTCGCCGTCGACGTCAACCTCGTGTCGTTCGCGGAGGTCGGCTTCGGTCCATGCATCGAGATGGGATTGGAGGACGTCGCGTGTCCGGCGCCGGTGGGTGTCGATCTGGGGCCAGGTCAGGAAGTCATCGGGCGCTAGGTCGGGCATCGGCCGGCTGTGGAGGTCAACGATTGCTGGAACCCAGCGGTCGTAGGCGAGCACGATGTGCGCTAAGCAGTTCCGGAGGGCGGGCCACCCCGAGCCGGGCGCTGTGGCGCGGAGGGTTTTGTCGTCCGGGACCGCCGCCTTGATCTGATCCCACGCCCAGCCCGTGTAGGCAACGAGATCCTGCAGCGCGACTTTGTCCATCGCCTAACTCTATGTCGGGTCGGTCGCATGAAGGCCCGTCGTAAAGAGCGTTGGCTTGGCTTTTGAATTCGGTCAGACTCCCCTGAATGGTCGCCGAGGCAGAGCGGGTTCTGCGTGAGGTGTTCGGCCTCCACGCATTCCGTCCCGGGCAGGGAGAAGTGGTGGAGGCGATGCTCGACGGACGCGATGTTCTCTCCGTCGCGCCCACCGGATCTGGAAAGAGCATCAGTTATTGGGTGCCGGCCGTAGTCGACGGCGGCCTAACGCTGGTTGTCTCGCCCCTCATCGCCCTTATGAAGGATCAGGTCGACCGCCTCACCGAGCGGGGCGTCGCCGCGACGTTCATCAACTCGTCCCTGGAGCGGCCCGAGCAGATCGATCGGCTGCGCAGGGCCGTCGCAGGCGAATACCGTCTGCTGTTCGTGGCTCCGGAGCGACTTGGGCGCCCCGGGTTCATGGAGCGGCTGGCCGACCTACGTGTTCGCCGGTTGGTCGTCGACGAGGCGCATTGCATCTCCACCTGGGGACATGACTTCCGTCCTGATTACCGTCTTCTGGCCCCCGCGGTGGTGGCCTGCGGACGACCTCCGGTCGCCGCGTTCACCGCCACCGCGACGACCCAGGTGCAAAAGGACATCGCGAGCTCGCTCGACCTGAGTGACCCCTTCACCTCGGTCACGGGATTCAACAGGCCGACGCTGAGACTCTCGGTCGTGCGGTGCCGCGGCGACCGCGCCAAGCGCGAGCAGCTGCACGCTCTGCTTGCAGGTCCAGAGCAGCCGACCCTCGTCTACGTGGGCACAGTCAAGGCGGCCGAGGAGGTGGCGGCCGATCTGGGCGCCGCTTGCTACCACGGGCGGCAGGAGGCGGCTGTACGGCGCCGCGTCCAGGAGGACTTCACCGAAGGGCGCACCAAGCTCGTGGTCGCGACTTCAGCTTTTGGCATGGGTGTCGATATCGCCGACATCCGTCGCGTCATCCACTACCACACCCCCGGAAGCCTGGAGGCGTACTACCAGGAGGCCGGTCGAGCGGGGCGCGATGGACAACCGGCGGATTGCACGCTCCTGTACA
>VBEG01000010.1 GCA_005882115.1 Chloroflexota bacterium | reverse complement strand
GCTTCTTCCACCTTCTGTCCCACGCGTTTTTCAAGGCCCTCCTCTTCATGGCAGCCGGGAACGTCATTCACGCGATGCACGACGAGCAGGACATGCGCAGGTACGGCGGCCTTTGGAATCAGATGCGGCCGACGGCGATCACCTTCCTCGTCGGCTCGCTGTCTCTGGTGGGGGTGATCCCGTTCGTGGGCTTCTTTTCCAAGGAGCAGATCCTCGGCCTCGCGTTCTCCAAGCCCGACGACAACATGGTCCACGTCCTCTGGGCGGTCGGCTTCGTCACCGCGTTGCTCACCGGTTTCTACACCGGGCGCATGTGGTGGCTGTCGTTCTGGGGCAAGCCGTCGCCCCAGCGTCCGGTCGAGCATCCACATGCGCCGCGACTGGTCATGATGGTCCCGGTCGCCATCCTGGCGATCCTCGCCACGGTAGGCGGATTCATCCAGACCACGGCGATCGGCATCGGACCCTCGACCGTGACGGATTTTCTTGCCTCAGCTGTCGGGTCGCAGCGGTGGGAAGGCGGCGGCGCCGAGATCGCCGTGACCTTCCTCACCATGATCCTCGCGGCCGGCCTGTTCGTCTGGGCGCTGTACAGCCGCCCCTGGTCGGCGTACGCGCCCTGGGCGCAGCGCCTGCTCGAGCGAAAGTACTACTTCGACGAGATCTACGACTGGGCCTTCGTACGCCCGACCGACTGGGTCGCGGGTTTTGCCCTTCGCGACATCGAGAGGCCGATCATCGACGCCGCCGTCGTCGACACCGGGCTTCTCGCGCGAGCCGGCGCGGGCGGTCTGAGCCTGACCCAGAGTGGCTACTTCCGGAACTACGTGCTCGTCTTCGTAGGCGGTGCCGTCGTCGCCGCGGTGATCCTGATCGTGAGGGCGAACTCGTGACCCTTACCGCCTTGTGGCTCATGCCGCTGCTCGGGGGGGCGCTGGTCGCTTTTCTTCCGCCGCGCCTGAACTTCGCGCCCGACTATCGCGGGTTCCAGTTCACCGAGAAGGTGGCGTGGATCCCGCAGTTCAGCATCTTCTACCGCCTCGGGGTGGATGGCATCAGCCTGTGGCTTCTCCTCCTGAACGCCTTCTTGACCGTGATCGCGATCGCGGCCACACCGGTCACGCCGCGCACGGGTGGGTTCGTCGGCCTGATGCTCGCGATGGCGGCGGGCCTGGCCGGGGTCTTCATGGCCACCGACCTCGTGCTCTTCTACGTGTTCTGGGAGGCGATGCTGATTCCGGCCTACTTCCTCCTGTGGCTGTATGGCGAGGGCCCACGGCCCGGCTGGGCCGCCCTGAAATTCGTCCTCTATACCCTGGTCGGATCGCTTCTGATGCTGGTCGGCGTGATCGGCGAGTACGTCGCCACCGGCCACCAGACCTTCGACCTCGCCGAGCTCGCCAAGCTGGCCCCGTCACCGTCGCTTCAGTTCGCGCTCTTCTTCGTCTTCGCCCTTGCGTTCGCGATTAAAACGCCCCTCTTCCCGTTCCACAGCTGGCTGCCCGACGCCTACAACGCAGCGCCGGTGCCGATGCTGATCACCTTCGCCGGCGTCATGGGCAAGGCGGGCGCGTACGGCTTCCTGCGCATCGCGATCCCGCTCTTCCCGCAACCTGTGGACTGGTGGGACTGGCGCTGGGTCATCCCCGTCCTCGCCGTTGCGGCGATCATCTGGGGGGCGCTCATGGCGCTCGTCCAGAGCGATATGAAGCTGCTGGTCTCCTACTCGAGCGTCAGCCACATGGGCTTCATCGTGCTGGGCATCTTCGCCCTCAACGTGCAAGGCCAGCAAGGCGCGGTGCTGCAGATGGTCAACCACGGGATCATCATCGCGGCGCTCTTCCTGATCGTCGGATGGATCGCCGAGACGATGGGCATCCGTGATCGCTCCGCGCTGGCCGGCCTGGCTCTGCGCATGCCGGTCATGGCCGGTGTGTTTGCGGTCGTCACGTTCGCCGCGCTCGGGCTGCCAGGGCTCAACAGCTTCGTCGGCGAGTTCATGACCATGCTCGGCGCCTGGCAGCGGGCTCCAGTGCTCGCCGTCTTTGCCGCGATCGGCCTGGTCCTGACCCCGGTCTACATGCTCCGCCTGTTCCAGGGCGTGATGCAGGGGGTACCCGTCGGGCCGGTGCCGCGCTCGGACATCTACGCCGGGCAGCTCTCGCTGCTCGCGCCGCTGATCGTCCTGATGTTCGTGCTCGGTCTCGATCCGGCACTCCTCACCAACCTGATGACCTCGCTCGGCCAGACCGGGCTGGCTCACTGACATGCCACCCGGTACAGACCTCACCTACTCGTGGTCGCAGGCTCTGGCGGACCTGGGACAGATCGCGCCGATCGTCGCCCTGGTCGGCTTCTTCCTCTTTGCGGTCGTGGTCGACCTGGTGCTTCCCCGCTCACGGCGCGGCGGGGCGGTCGCGATGTTTGCGGTCACCGGTTTCGCGCTCTCACTCCTCACGGCGGGTTATCGGTGGCTCTACGCGAGTGGCGGCTACGCGTACCACAAGTTCGCTACTGGCGATAGCTTTGCGCTCTTCTTCGAGATCCTGTTCGCGAGCCTGGGCATCCTGACGGTCGCGCTCTCGCATTCGTACCTCAGGAAGCGCGGCTTTCTCGAATCGGAGTTCCACATCCTGACCATGGCCGCGGTCATCGGGATGATGGTTCTCGGCTCGGCGACCTCCCTCGTGACCGTCTTCCTCGGACTTGAGCTGCTGTCGATCGCCCTGTACATCATGTGCGGCTTCGCTCGCGCGGATTTCCGTTCCCAGGAGGCGGCCGCGAAGTACCTCCTCGTCGGTGGGTTCGCGAGCGCGTTTGTCCTCTACGGGATGGCGCTTGTCTACGGAGGGGCGGGGACGACGGTCATCCCTGATATCGCGCAGCGACTCAGCGCCACCTCGGCGTCCAATCCACTGATCCTCCTCGGCATCTTGCTGATGGGCGTCGGGTTTGCCTTCAAGGTCTCGGCCGCGCCCTTCCACATGTGGACACCGGACGTCTACCAGGGCGCTCCGATCCCGGTCACTGCGTTCATGTCTGTCGGCACCAAGGCGGCGGCCTTTGCGATGATCGTGCGCGTCTTCGCCGGCGGCCTTCCCCACCTGGCGCCGGAGTGGCAGACCCTGCTCGCCGTCGTCGCGGCGACGAGCATGGTGGTCGGCAACCTGATGGCGATCACGCAGACGAGCCTGAAGCGGCTGCTCGCGTACTCCGGGGTCGCGCAGGCCGGCTACATCATGATCGGGGTCGTCGCGGGCGGCCCGAACGGGCTCCGGGCGGTCCTCTACTACCTCTTCGTCTACCTGTTCATGAACTTCGGCGCGTTCGCGGTGATCACGCTGCTGGCGGGGCCCGAAGGCGACCGCGACAGATTCGCCGACCTCGAGGGTCTCGGCCGCCGCAACCCGGTTCTGGCCGTGGCGATGACCATCTTCATGCTCTCGCTTGCCGGCTTCCCGCCGTCAGTCGGTTTCTTCGGCAAGCTGTTCCTGTTCACCGCCGGCGTGAGCGCCGGCTACACGTGGCTCGTCGTGCTCGCCGTCCTGATGAGCGTCGTCTCGGTCTTCTACTACGTACGCGTCCTGATCCCGATCTGGACGCCCTCGCCGCGCCAGGATCGGGTACCGCTGTCGATCAGCAGCAGCGCGACGGTCGTGCTGAGCGGAGTCGCTTCGCTGGCGCTGGGGATCTATCCGACGACGCTCTTGATCGCGGGGCAGCTCGGCGCGAACCCCATCAACCCGCCCTAGGGGCCTACTCTCGCCAGACCCCGGATAGCCCGGACTATCCGAGGTTTACCTCCGCCTCCTCTTCGGTTCCTCCGGACTAACCGGGCAGAGTGCCACGACGACCGGCCTAAGCCCGCAACTTCTCGAGGGCGGCCGCCAGCCGGCGTTTGCGAGTCTCGGGTTGCTTGGCTTCCTCGAGGCTGCGGCTCATCTCCTTCTTGTTGGTGTAGGAGAGGGCGTCCCAGGCCGCGGTCGCCTTCTTGTCACGAATGATCGCCTTCGCCAGGTCGGCAGGCACCTCGACGAGTCTGGGCGCCGTGTCCAGCTCCAGCTCCACCGTCACCGTGTCACCCTGCTTGACGCCCGCCGCTTCCTGGATCGACTTCAAGACACCGAGGCAATACGTCCCGTCACCCATTGGCATCAGCGATCCGCGGTAGGGCTGACCGGCGATCACAGCCTGGACCTTGGGCATTCCCTTCAAACCCAAGTTGGCCGCGACCTGCCGAGGGATCGGAACCAGGGTGCCGCCTCCTCCGCGAGGCGTGGCGCTGAGGACGCCCTTGAAACTCGGCATGTCGAGATTCTAGGCGGGGATCGGGGCTCCCTTGAAGTGGGGACGTGGGTAACGCGGGGGACTATAGGTGACGAACGACGGATCGAAGCTGAACCCGACAATCTGGTTCGCCGCGGCACCCAGCGACAGCGCGGATGAGTTGAGCGTCGAAGGCGCGAGTGCCGCGTCGTCCCAGCGGCCCGTGTCCATGCGCTTCAGAAGCACCTGTAACGCGGCGATCGTCTCGGCCGGGGTGAACGCGCAGTGTCCCGCCCGGTGCACGAAGACCTGGCGCAGCATCGCGGCGCTGTTCGCGGAGCCGACAACTTGCGCGTACGCCGCCTCATTCGGCGGAATCACAAGACCATCGCCGGTCGTGTGCACCGAAAGCACAGGGATGCTCAGGTTTCCGTCGAAGCTGATGAACCGGTCCAGGTATTGCGCGGCCCCGTAGTCAGGCTTGATGGTGGCGCCCGCGTTCAAGGTGCGCAGATCCGTCGACAGGTTGAGGCCGGCGGACGCGTACAGCGACCGCACGTCAGCACGATCAGGAGAGTTCGCCAGCAGCGCTCCGTAGTCGACGCCTTCGTTCCAGGACGGATTACCACCCGCGCGCTTTTCCAGCTCGCTGCGATAAGCGAAAGCAAAGTTGAAATCGACCTGCGACTCCCACGATCGCTGGGCCGCCGCGCGGGCGGCGTGGTCGCCCGCCGCCGGCTCGGCCTGGCGCGGGTCAAACCAACCTGGCAGGTCGATGACCGCCGCCACCAGCGCCAGTCGGGCCCGGCCTCGCGGCGTGGCGGCCGCCGCGGCGAACAGCTCGGTTGCGAGCTTGCGATTCGACTCCGGGTCGCGGATGTGGATCACCTGCAGCGCCGACAGGGGCGCGATGAGCGTCTTGAACGCGTACGCGGAGTCGAGCTCGGCGTTCCATGTCGCGATGCCCCCCGAGAGCACCCCGCACAGCGGCATCGCCGCCGCGAAACGATTCGGGTACAGCTGGATCAGGCCGGCGGTGACGATTCCGCCCAGCGATGCGCCCCAGGCCACAACGCGCTGCGGCTTGGCGACGTGGGCGGCGAAGAAGTCGAGAAGCGCGATCTGGTCCTTGAAAGCGTCCTCGAGGGCCCAGCCCGTCGAGCTGTACGCGGAACCCGCTATCGCGTAATGCTGGCCGAGCAGCCAGGTCCTCGCGTCTCCGGGCGGCGCCGCCTGCGGCCTGTTCGTGCCTCCCGGCGCGACATACCCGTGGCTGTAAAGGAACAGGGTGCCGTTCCATTGCGCGGGCACCTGGATGTCGTAGGCGGCCGCGCCGATCGATCCGGTGAGGGTCTGCGGGCCTGTCGTGTGCGCCGCCTGAGGCTTGGCCTGCTGCGAGCATGCCGTCAGTACAAGCACGAGTGCCACAAGGGCGCTGACCCGCACCCGGCTAGATGTTCGAGTGACCCTGGCCGCCATCAACTGCAATACAGGCGCCGGTGACGAGGATTGCCTGGCGCGAGCACAAGAACGCCACCACGCTCGCGACTTCGTCGGGGCTTCCAAAACGTGCCATCGGCAGGTCACGGCGCACGAAGTCCGCGATCGCCGCGGGATCCGCCTGCCGCCGGCGATCCCAGCCGCCGCCCTCGAACATGATCGATCCCGGAGCGACGCCGTTAACGGTGACACCTCGGGATGCGACGTCACGTGCCAGTGACTTGACCAGGCTTATCTCGGCAGCCTTGGCGACGTTGTAAGCAGGCGCCCCTCCCGACTCCCGACCGTATACCGACGTGATGACCACGATCCTGCCCCAGCCGCGTTCCAGCATTCCGGGCAGAACGAGCTGCGACATGCGAGCGCTGACCACGACATTGCCTCGAAAGGCGGTCTCCAGCTCCGATGGCCCGGTGTCATTCCACGAGGTGCCCGCGCGGGCGCCGTAGTTGTTGACCAGGATCTCGATCGGGCCGAGGTTCTGTCGAGTCTCATCAACTGCTTTCCGACAGCCCTCTTCGGTCGTGACGTCGGCCGCCACGCCGAATCCCTTGATCGACGCTGCGACCTGCTTCACGTCGAATTCCGTTCGCGCAATCACGGCGACGCGCGAACCTTCGTGCGCGAGCGCTTGCGCGATGGCTAGGCCGATGCCTTTCGTGGCGGCGGTGACGAGCGCGACCTTGCCCTCGATCCCGAAGTCCACGTCGGGAATGCTAGTGACCTTAGAGTCGAAGGCATGGCGCTGCCGCCCGAGATCGCGGGACACCTGAACCTGGACGGAAAACCGGTCACGCCGCGACCCTCGGCGACGGTGCTGTTGATCCGCGACGGCGATCCGTGGGAGCTCCTCCTCGTGCACCGGCCCGGGGGCGCCGACTTCGCGCCCGGTGCCTACGTCTTTCCCGGCGGCACTGTGCACGACGATGACCGGGAGTGGGGCGACGAGATTGCGGCCGCCGCTATCCGTGAGCTGTTCGAGGAGACAGGCATCCTGCTCGCGCGGAGAGGTCGCGACTTCGCGAATGACGCAGATTGCGCCGCGCTCAGATCCGCGACCGCGCGGTCCACTTCGTTCGGCGACGCGATGCGTGGGCTGGGCCTCGAGCCTTCGTTCGACGAGCTGGTGCTGTTCACCCGGTGGGTCACTCCGGCCCAGCTGCGCCGCCGCTTCGACGCGCGGTTTTTCCTGGCCCGTCTGCCAGGCCTGCAGACGATCCATCCGCAAGAGGGCGAGGTCACCGACTGGCGGTGGCTCTCGCCTCGACGAGCGCTCGAAACCGCCGATGTCACCCTCGTCTACGCGACGCGCGCCATCCTGGAATCGGTCGCCGATGAGCGCGATGCGACGAAGTTGTTCGCCCGGGCGCGGCGCGTGCGGGAGGTCCCGATCGTCGAGCCGCGCATCATGCAGACGGAAAACGGGTGGGAAGTGGTCCGCGACTAGAGGGTCAGCGCCAGAAGTCGCGCCAGCGGTTGTACTGGATGACTTCCACCCCGCCCTGGCGTAGCACGTCGAGCCCCGCGGGGTCGCGGTACGCCTCGCGGTAGTAGACGCGGCCGACGTTGGCGTTGATGGCCATCTTGGCGCACATCACGCACGGCGATGCGCTGACGAACATCACCTTTCCGGGCAGCTGCGCGCCCGCCTTGATCAAAGCGTTCTGCTCGCTGTGCAGGCAGCCGCAGGACCCGGGCGTGGTCGAGTCGCACCGGTTGGGCAGACCGCGAGCGTTGCCGTTGTAGCCGATACCCAGGACCTGGGTCAGGTCTGGCGTGGCGATCACCGTTCCCACCTGCAGGCGGGCGCAGGTCGAGCGCTTGGCCAACTCCTCTGCCATACGCATGTAGACCTCCTCCAGAGGGATTCGGTCCGGCGCCTGGTCGGCGTCCGGCAGGGGGTGCACCTCGGCCATCAACGTCATGTTAATAGGCTTGTTTATACCCTGATCCGCGGCTACAATTCGCAAGATGTCGGTGCTCGAACTGTTGTTCGCGCTGCTCCTGGTATGCCTCATAGTCGGAATCGGGGTGGTCGGCTTCCTGGTGTGGAACCTGTCAAGGAGCGCCGAAGGACACGCACGTGACGTCGCCGAGCTCAAGACCCGCCTCCAGGCGGGAGGCCAGACCCAGGAATCGCAGGCCGCCGAGCTGCGGGAGCGGCTGAGCCAGACCCAGTCCGTCGTCGAAGGCCTGCGCTCCGCCGTCTCCGCCCGGCAGCCCGTCGAGGAGGAGGCCCGGGCAAGCCTCAAGCGTCTGGAGAGCGTCATCGCCGGCAGCTCGAGCCGCGGCGCCGCGGGCGAGCACATCCTCGAGGAAGCCCTGCGACACCTCCCACCCGAGATGCTCCAGCGCAACGTCTGGGTCGGCGGCAAGGTGGTCGAGCTGGCCCTGCGCCTGCCCGGCGGCAAGCTCCTGCCGATGGACTCCAAGTGGGTGTCCAGCGTCGCGCTCGAGCAGCTGGCGGCGCCCGGGCTCGACGCGAACCGCCGCGCGCAGCTCATGGGCCAGGTCGAACGCGAGGTCGAACGACGCGTGCGCGAGGTCAGCCAGTACATCGACCCGGCGACGACCGCCCCATTTGCGCTGGCTGTGATCCCCGATGCCGCGTACGACGTCTGCCGTGGCGCCATCGTCAACGCGCACAGCCGGCACGTGATGGTCGTCGGCTACGCCATGGCGCTGCCATACCTGCTTACGCTCTACCAGCTCCACCTGCAGTTCGCCCGCAGCGTCGACATGGAGAAGCTGCAGTCCGCCCTGATCGATATCGAACGCCAGGTCGACGTCCTCGAGGGAATCCTGGAGAACAAGGTCCAGCGCTCCCTCACCGTGCTTCAGAACGCCTACACCGAAGGCCGGCAGGCGACGGCCAAGATTCGAGCCTCCACGCAGGCTGTGCAAATCACCGACTCGTCGGGGGAAACCGTTTCCACAGATTCCCCCGGTGCGGAAGGCCAGGTTTCCACAGAAAGCCTCCGCCTGGCCCTCGTCGACTCGGTCCAGTAGGGATCTGATTTGGACGCTTTCCCCCAGTCCTTGCCCACCCTGTGCCCAACTCGTCACCAGGGATATCCACAGGTATTCCACCAACATGTAGGGGGTAAGTGGTTGTTCAGCCCAAATATCTTGTGTTCAGGGCTTGACAAGCCCAAAAGCCGGTCGTATAGTCCACAGCGTTACATCGAGGCCCTGGGGCATAAGTGGCGGGCATGCTCTGGGGCCTCTTGCATCCCCAAACGAATAACTCCAACGACCCATCAGACGTCCCAGCAAAGCGGTTCAAAAACACCCACTCCGGGGATGATTTAAGGAGGCGTTCTAACTCAGATGGCCAAGAATCTCGCCGACCTCACAGGGGCCCGCACCACCAAGCACTCCAACGGCAACGGGCATGGCAAAGCCAAAGGGCTGCGCTTCAATCGTTTCTTCACACCTCCAGGCAGCCACGCCTACGACCTGGTGGAGTGGGAGCGCCGGACGGCCTCGATCACAGGTGAGAAGGGCCAGGTCATCTTCGAGCAGAAGGACGTCGAGGTCCCCCGCTCCTGGTCGCAGCTGGCGATCAACGTCGTAGCCCAGAAGTATTTCCGAGGCAGCCCGGGCAGCCCGGAGCGCGAGACCAGCGTCCGCCAGATCATCGACCGGGTGGTCGACACCATCGCGAATTGGGGCCGCCAAGGTGGCTACTTCGCCACGGAGGATGACGCCGCAAACTGGGCTGAGGAGCTGCGCTTCCTGCTGGTGACCCAGCACGCGTCCTTCAACAGCCCCGTTTGGTTCAACATCGGCATCCCGAGTCGCTCCCAGCAGGCTTCCGCGTGCTTCATCAACTCGGTCCAGGACTCGATGGAGTCGATCCTCGACCTGGCCAAGACCGAGGGCATGCTCTTCAAGTTCGGCAGTGGCACCGGAACCAACCTGTCGGTCCTGCGCTCCTCCAAAGAGCAGCTGTCGGGCGGCGGAACGGCATCAGGCCCGGTCTCGTTCATGAAGGGCTACGACTCATTCGCCGGCTCCATCAAGTCGGGCGGGACGACGCGTCGCGCGGCCAAGATGGTCATCCTCAACGCCGACCACCCCGACGTCGTCGACTTCATCCACTCCAAGGCTGAGGAAGAGAAGAAAGCGTGGGCGCTGATCGAGGCCGGCTACAACGCGGGCTTCAATGTGCCCGGCGGGGCCTATGACTCAGTCCAGTTCCAGAACGCCAATCACTCGGTCCGTGTGACCGATGACTTCATGCGGGCTGTCATCGACGACAAAGAGTGGAAGACGAAGGCCGTCGTCGGCGGCCGGACCGTCGACACCTACAAGGCGCGTGACCTGTGGCGCGAGATTGCTGACGCGGCGTGGATCTGCGGCGACCCAGGCCTTCAGTTCGACACCACGATCCAGGACTGGAACGTGGTGCCCAACACGGGCCGGATCAACGCCACCAACCCGTGCTCGGAGTTCGTTTTCCTCGACGACACGGCATGCAACCTCCTGTCTTTGAACCTGATGAAGTTCCAGACCGCGCAGGGGACGTTCGACGTGGAGCGCTTGCAGCGCGCCGTCGACGTCTGCTTCACGGGCCAGGAGATCCTCGTCTCCAACGCCTCCTACCCGACCCAGGCGATCGGCAAAAACTCGGAAGCGCTCCGGCCGCTCGGGCTCGGCTACGCGAACATCGGCGCATTGCTGATGTCGATGGGCCTGGCCTACGACTCGGACGAAGGCCGGCGTTTCGCGGGCGCGATCACCGCGATCATGACCGGACGCGCGTTCGCCCAGTCGGCGCGGATGGCGCAGGTCAAGGGTCCTTTCAGTGAGTACGCCAAAAATCGCGAGCCGATGCTTAGCGTGATGGAAAAGCATCGCGCCGCGGCACACCAGCTCACCACCTCCCCGGAGTCGGCTGACGTCATCCAGGGCGCTAAGGACACCTGGGACGAAGCCGTCAAGCTCGGTCGTGCCCACGGATACCGCAACGCGCAGGCGACGGTGCTCGCGCCCACGGGTTGTCTAGTTGGCGACACCCTGGTCATTACTGATCGCGGGTTGGTCAGGTTGCAAGGTCTGGGCGACCCGAACGGTGACAAATGGCAGAGTCTGGACACTCAAGTTGCGACCGACCAAGGGCCCCAGAAGGCAACCAAGTTCTTTGTGAACGGCGCGGAGCCGGTCGTCACTGTGGAAACAAGTCGTGGCTACCGCATCCAAGGCACCACCACGCATCGCATCAAGGTTGTTGACAGCGATGGCCAATGGACGTGGCGTCGTCTGAGCGATCTCCGCTCCGGCGACCGGGTTCCGATGATGCTCGGCGGCATGGTCGGCGAGCCGACCGAGGTTCAGCTTCCTCCGCTTCCGGACGCGTACTGGACATCGGATCAAAACACCTTCGTTCCCCGCCGGATGACGGCGGACCTGGCTGAGCTCATCGGTTACTTCATGGGCGATGGCTCACTGCACACAAAGGGCATTCGTGTCTGTGTCACGTCAGGAGATCGCGACGTTGTCGACCACCTGACCGGCCTCGGCGAGTCTCTCTTCGGTCTCAAAGCTGCCGTCACGCAGAAGAGGGGCTACACAGAAGTTGCTTTCAACTCTGTCCGGCTGGTCTTATGGTGGGAAGCCTGCGGCTTCGCCAAGCGAGTTCCGGTAGCCGACCATCGCGGTAAGGGATACGTCGCCCACGTCCCCGAAGCCGTCCTCCACGCGAACGATCCAGCCGTCTACAGCGCTTTTGTGCGCGGACTCTTCGAAGCCGACGGAACGGTCTCGTCCGGTTATGTCTCGTTCACAACCACGACCGAGCAGTTCAGCCGCGACGTGCAGGCGATCCTTTTGGCGCTCGGTTTTGTCACCACGCGCAAGGTGGACGCGCCTGGTAAGGGAAGCTGGGGCAGCTCCCCGCGTTACGTCCTGCGCTTGCTGAACCAGTCGGTCTCAGGGCTCTTTGGAAAGTCGGTCGGTTTCATCTCCGAGAGAAAGCTGGCTTTGGTGGCGCCGGTAGACCACCCACAGGCGGCCCGGTACGACCACATCCCCCTCTCGCAAGAGATGGTGCACCGGCTCGCCCCTGAGAACGACCGCCTGCGGCAGATCCTTATGATGGCGATCCACCGTCACGGGGCGGTATCGCGACGCAGCGCCACCCAGCTGCTCGAGCGGACTGGCAGCGCAGAGCTCAAGCAGATGCTCAGCTTCTTCTACGACTCCGTGGAGAAAGCCGAGCTCGGTCAGGAACAGCTCACCTACGACCTCTCCGTTCCCGAAAACGTCACGTATGTCGCCAACGGTTTCGTGAGCCACAACACGATCGGCCTGATGATGGACTGCGACACGACCGGCATCGAGCCCGACCTCGCGTTGGTCAAGTACAAGAAGCTCGTCGGCGGCGGCCTCCTGAAGATCGTCAACACGACCGTGCCGGCGGCACTGCGCAAGCTCGGCTACGATGAGGTCAAGGTCAAAGAGATCGTCGAGTACATCGACGAGAACGACACGATCGAGGGCGCCCCTCACCTGCAGGACGAGCACCTGAAAGTGTTCGACTGCGCGTTCAAGCCGGTCAAGGGCTCGCGCTCGATCGCCCCGATGGGCCACGTTCGGATGATGGCCGCGGTGCAGCCGTTCATCTCGGGCTCGATGTCGAAGACGGTGAACCTGCCAACCGACGCGACGGTCGACGACATCCAACAGACCTATGTCGAGTCCTGGAAGCTCGGTTTGAAGTGCATCGCCATCTACCGTGACGGGTGCAAGCGCTCGCAGCCGCTCTCGACATCACTCGACAAGGAAAAGAAGGCAACCGCGCCCGCCGACGTCGAGTACCGCGCGGTGCGGCGCAAGCTCCCGGACGAGCGCAAGGCGGTAACCCACAAGTTCGACATCGGCGGGCACGAGGGCTACCTGACGGTCGGCCTATACGAGGACGGGATGCCCGGCGAGCTGTTCGTGACGATGGCCAAGGAAGGCTCGACGATCTCGGGCCTGATGGACGCCTTCGCCACCCAGACCTCGTACGCGCTGCAGTTCGGCGTGCCGCTGAAGTTCATGGTCGACAAGTTCAGCCACATGCGCTTCGAGCCGTCTGGATTCACCAAGAACAAAGAGATCCCGATCGCCAAATCGATCGTGGACTACATCTTCCGCTGGATGGCGAGCCACTTCCTGCCGGTCGAGGACCAGGACGAAGCCGGCGTCATCCGTCGCGATGACGCGCCTGCGCCGATCGCCGGGCGCGCCCAGGGCGCACCTTCAGAAAATCCGAAACCTGTTACGACGGAGTTCAAGGTCATCGCCACGCCGAGCAATATCCAGAAGCTTGCGTTCGTCAACACGGGCGACGCGCCCGCGTGCGCCGACTGCGGAGCGATCACCGTCCGGTCGGGCTCTTGCTACAAGTGCCTCAACTGTGGAGCGACGACCGGCTGTAGCTGACACCCCTCCCCCAGCCGAAGCGCCGTCTGGATTTCCCAGGCGGCGCTTTTTATGGAGGCAACTCTTGCCCATTCATGGGGAGGTACCCGGCGGAGCCGGGGGATGGGGCCGCTAGTCGAATTTGACCTCGATCAGCGGACTGTAGCGGACCATCCGGTCCAGGTCGTTTCGCTTCCACGCGCGGGCGATGTGCGGCAGGACCTCGCGGCGCTCGGTCTCGTCGTCGATCACGCGCGCGACCGCCGGCAGGTCGGCCCGCGTCCTGCCCTTCAGGTGAAATGTGAAGTGAGGGTCGGCCTCGAGGTTCAGCAGCCACTTGCGCTTCCCCGGATAGGGCGTGCCGCTGATGTAGGTCCGGCCGCCGATGTTGTGGAACACGATCTCGAGTCGCCGCGCCTCCCCACTCTTGCGCCCTTTTGTCGTGATGTCAATCGTGTGCCCCCGCTCCAGCGCGGCCTCGATCGCGTCTTTCGTTACGGCCACATCAATCCGTGATATCAGACGGCGGAAGCTTGTATTCCCTCGCGAAGGTTGGCCAGCGAACGCCGCTGCCGGCCGGATGAGTCGAAGTTGTTCGCAGAGAGCCAGGCCTCGAAGGCTGCCCGACGGATCGGCCACTCGCCGTCCGTGATCGAGTACCAGGCGGTGTCTCGGTTGCGCCCTTTGATGACGCGATGCTGGCGAAAGATTCCTTCAAACACAAAGCCATATCGCTCGGCGGCGCGTCGGGAGGCGGCGTTGTCCGCGTTGCATTTCCACTCCAACCGACGATTGCCCAGCTCATCGAACGCGTACCGAGCCATCAGGAAGATCGCCTCGGTCGCCTGGCGGGTCCTCTGTAGTTGAGGCGACAGCCAGATGTGTCCGATCTCGATCGAGCCGTGCTCGGGCTCGATGCTCATCAGCGTCGCGATCCCGCGCGCGGCGCCCGCCGCGCGGTCGATGATCGTGTACGCGAGCGGATCCTTCAGGACCGCGCGCTCCTCGAGCCAGCGCATGAACTCTGACTTGCCCGCGAACGGGCCATAGGGCAGATACAGCCAGGTCTCGTCTGCACCGCTGCTAGCGGCAAAGAGATCCTCCCCATGCCGTTCAGCGCTCAGCGGCTCGAGACGCACCGAGTCCCCATCGAGCGGGGTGCGCTCGGGTCGCCGCGAAGGTCGCCAGTCCAGGTCGCCCATCGGTTGATATTGTCCCGGGCAGTGGACCACACAGCACCCGCGATCCTCGACCTGGGCCTCCTGCTGTTCCTGGCGGCGCTCGCCGGCCGAGGTGCCCGATCGCTTGGTCTTCCGGCTGTCATTGGCTACCTACTGGTCGGGGTCCTCGTTTCGCCGTTCACGCCCGGATACGTCGCCAACAGAGATCAGCTCTCGGTCCTCGCTGACATCGGCGTCGTGCTTCTCCTCTTCGAGGTCGGCATCGAAATCAACCCGCTGCGCCTCGCCCGCGAGGGCCGCCGCCTTCTCCTCCTGGCGCCGGTCCAGGTTCTGCTGACGTGGATATTCAGCGCGGGGGTGTGTCTTGCGCTCGGGGTTGCGCCGGCAGGCGCCGCCATGATCGGCCTCTCGATCGCGATGTCGTCGAGTGTCGTCGTCGTCAACATCACTCGCAGCCGCCGCAGGACCACCGACCGGCGGACCGACGAGGTTCTCCTGGGATGGAGCCTCATCCAGGACCTGGTCGGCGTGGGCGCAGCCTTGATCATGGTCGTGGTGCTGGGCATCGGAGGGCGCTCCGGGCTGACGGCGGTCGCTGGCGTGGTCGCGTTCGGGGTTCTCTCCGCGGTCGCGGCGTTTGTGTTGCCTTGGCTGCTGCGGCGAATGCAGACCGAGCACGACCTGTTCCTTCTCGTCTCGGTGGCGAGTGGCCTGTTGGTGGCCGGGGTCGGCTCGCGCTATTTCGGCGTCCCACTCGCCCTCGCCGCCTTCGTCGCCGGCCTGGCTATCACGGAGAGCCCCGTCGCCGCGGAGGCTCGCCAGCGCCTGCTTCCGTTTCGCGACCTCTTCGCGGTGATGTTTTTCGTCGCTCTGGGGACGGTGATCGACCCTACCGATGTCGTCCGGGCGCTGCCCTGGTTGCTCGCCTTCCTTGCGATGGTCCTGGCCGGAAAGGTCCTTGTCGTGTGGCTGCTGTCGCGCTTCACCCACCTTGGCGCCAGACCGCTCCAGCTATCGGTCGGGCTTGGGCAGGTAGGCGAGTTCAGCTACGTGCTAGGGGCACTTGCCCTTGGGGCCGGCTTCATCAGCAAAGAGGTCAGTGCTGGCCTGATCGGGGCCGTCGTCGTCAGCATCGCGGCGTCTTCGATCCTCGTCCGAGTCGTGGGAGCAAGGTCCGCCGCCGAATAACTGCTCGCCGGCTGGAGTAGGAACTCTGTGTGGATCTAAGGCCGGAGGTTTGCCATGAAGGTAGCGATTATCGGGTCAGGCAACGTAGGCAAGGCGCTGGCAGGCTCGGCGACCAGGGCGGGTCATACCGTCACCCTCGCCGCCCATGACCCCCAACACGCCGAGGACGCGGCAAAGGCGACGAAGGCGCACGCCGCCAGATCCAACAAGGAGGCCGTCAAAGACGCCGAACTGGTCGTTCTCGCGGTACCGGCCGACAAGGTCGACGAGGTGGTCGGCGCCCTCTCGTCCGACCTCGACGGCAAGGTGATAATCGACGTCACCAACCGCGTCAACGCACAGGATCCCGGCCAGGTCCTCGACGGCTCTTCGATGGCGGAGCAAATCCAGAAGAAGGCGCCCAAGTCTCATGTCGTGAAGGCCTTCAACTACGCGTTCGCGTCGAAGATGGCAGATCCGAATGCCGATGGCACAAAGCTCGACGCCTACATCGCTGGTGATCACGAGCCTTCGAAACAGAAGGCGCTTCAGTTCGCCGAGTCGATCGGATTCCGTCCGGTCGACGCCGGGCCCCTTGCCATGGCTCGCGTGCTCGAGGGGATGGGCCTGCTGAACATTCTGCTCCAGATCAAGCACAACTGGCCTTGGCAGAGCGGATGGAAGCTCGCCGGTCCGACCGGCGACAAGAAGTAAGGCGCGTCTACGCCGGTTTCGGTCGCGCGTGCCTCCGGATCCGATTCTCGAGTAGGCCTAAGCCGTCGATTCGAATCGCGACGACGTCGCCTTCAGCGAGTGTGAAGTCGGGCGGCGGAACGATCCCCGTCCCGGTGAGGAGGATGCATCCCGATTCGAAGCGCTGGTCGCGACCAAGGTAGTCAAGCAGCTCGGGGATCGAGCGCCGGATCGCTGAGGTCGAAGTCGCCGCCCGGAAGAGGACAGAACCATCACGGCTGATCTCCAGCTCAATCGAGCGATCTGACGGCGAAAAGTCCCAGGCCAGCGCGACCGCCGGTCCAAGCGCGCAGCATCCATCGAAAACCTTGGCCTGAGGAAGGTAAAGCGGATTCTCACCTTCGATGCTGCGTGAGCTGACGTCATTGCCGATGGTGTAACCGACCACCTCGAGCCTGCTGTTGCAGACCACGGCCAGCTCCGGCTCGGGGACGTCCCAGGTGGAGTCGGAGCGGATGAAAAGCGTCTCCCCCGGTCCCCTCACCCGGCCGGGTGTGGCCTTGAAGAAGAGCTCCGGCCGCGGCGCGGTGTAGACACGGTCATAAGGATCCGAGCTGATCGCCTCATCCGTGCGGGCCTCGAGGCTGCGCTGGTAGGTGACGCCTGCGGCCCACACTTCCTGGCTCTCGATGGGCGCTCCGAAGACGGCGCCCTCGCGGACGGCGACAGCAGGGCGCTCTGCGTCTAGCGTGCCGCGGAGCTCATCCAGAGACATCCGGAGCAGCGAATCGAACGAAACGCCTTCCCGCAGAACACTCCAGTTTCCGTCCCGCTTCAGGTGGATCGCGCCATCGATCCGAGCCAGGTGCAGCCCGGTCGCCGGCACGACGTCATCGATCAAGTGACTTCCAGGCGGGCCCCGATGGGAACTCGAACTCGCGAACCGACTCTGGATGCATCGTGATGCTCCAGCCAGGGCGCTGTGGCGCGACGTAACAGCCGTCGCGAATGACAACAGGGTCGAGGAAGTGCTCGTGGAGGTGCTCGACGTACTCGAGGACGCGGTTTTCGAGCGACCCGCTGACCGCGATGTAATCGAACAGCGAGACGTGCTGCACGTACTCGCAAAGGCCGACCCCGCCGGCATGTGGGCAGACCGGCACGCCGAACTTGGCCGCCAGGAGGAGCACCGCCAACACCTCGTTCAAGCCGCCGAGGCGGCATGCATCCAGCTGGCAGAAGCCGATCGCCTCAGCCTGGAAGAGCTGCTTGAAGATCACGCGGTTCTGACAATGCTCGCCGGTGGCCACCCTGATCGGCGCGATGGCCCTTGCGATGGTGGCGTGGCCGAGCACGTCATCGGGGCTCGTCGGCTCCTCGATCCAGTACGGCTCGAATTCGGCCAGCCGCCTCACGTTGGCAATCGCGTCGCCGACCTCCCAGACCTGATTGGCGTCCATCATCAAGTGGCGATCGGGCCCAATCTCCTCGCGGACGATGCGAGCGCGCCGCACATCGTCCTCGATCCTCTGGCCCACCTTCATCTTTACGTGCGACCAGCCGGCCGCCACGGCCTCGCGGCACAGCGTGCGAAGTTTCTCGTCGGAGTAGCCGAGCCATCCGGCTGAGGTGGTGTACGCGGGATAGCCGGTGCGCAGCATCTCGGCCTCGCGCGCGGCACGCGTCGGCGCCTTCCGTTCGAGGATGTCCAACGCTTCCTCGGGCGTCAGGGCATCGCTGAGGTAGCGGAAGTCGATGCACGACACGAGCTGCTCGGGGGTCATATCGGCCAGCAGCTTCCACAGCGGCTTGCCCTCGACCTTGGCGTACAGGTCCCAGACAGCGTTGATCAGCGCGGCCGATGCCAGGTGGATGGCGCCTTTCTCGGGCCCGATCCATCGCAGCTGTTGCTCGCCGGTGATGGCGCGCCAGAAGCCACGCATATCGCTCGTGATCGACTCCAGCGTGCGTCCGATCACGATCGGCGCGAGGGCGTTGATCGCGGCGACGCAGACCTCCGTGCCGCGACCAAGCGTGAAGGTGAGGCCGTGGCCTTCGAGATGGTCGCCCGCATCTGTCTTCAGGACGACGTACGCCGCCGAATAGTCGGGCGTCGTGTGCATCGCGTCCGAGCCGGCGAGGCTGCGCGAAGTCGGGAACCGAACATCGTGCGCGGTGACGCTGAGGATTCGATGCATTGACTCAGCCCTTGACCGCGCCGACCAGAAGACCGCGGGCGATGAATCGCTCGAGCGCGATCGCCATCGCGATCACGGGCGTGATCATGATCAGGATGAGCACCGACATGTACCACCACTGCGGCCCGCGGGTGGCGTTCTGCGCGGCAACAGTGAGGGGTAGGGTCTGCGCGTTCGAGCTCGTCAGGAACAACGCGATCAGGTACTCGTTCCAGGCAAAGACGAGGACGAAGAGGAACGTCGCGACCAGACCCGGCACGGCGAGAGGCAGCACGATCGACCTGAATACCCGGTAGGGAGACGCCCCGTCGATGGCGGCGCTCTCCTCGAGCTCGAGCGGGATGCTCTGGAGATAGTCACGCATGAGCCACACCACGATCGGAAGGTGGACCGCGACGTAAGTGATGATCAGAGCGCCCCACGTATCGAGCAGGCTGAGCTGCTGGAAGAAGACATAGATGGGGATCACCACCGCGACGGGCGGCAGCATGCGCTGCGAGATCATCCAGAACGCGATGTCGTCATTGCCCACGGCCCGTCTCCCTCGCCGCGCCACGGTCTGCAGGAGCAGGACGAAGAACGCCAGGCCGGCGACGGCGGCCAGCAGCCACGGAGTGCGAAAGATCATCAATACGACGGCGACCGCGACCCCGGCCGCAAACCCTGCGATCGCGCCCAGGCGTACTTGGTACCGCATGCGCACCAAGCCATAGGCCGCCATCGAGCCGAGGAGCACCGTGATCGCAGTGCTCGTGAGCCCGACCACGACGGTGTTGAGGTACGGGCGGAAGGTGTCCTCCCCGAGGTCGACAAAGATGTAGTGCCAGTTGTCGAGGTTCGGCTGAAAGTCGCGGAACGGGATGTAGAAAGGCCCGGCGTTGACATCGAGCGGCGTCTTGAGGGAGGTGACCGCGAGCCAGTAAAGAGGGAACAGCACGACGAACGCCCAGGCAAACAGCAGGATGTACGAGATGACCATGGCCGGGAACGACAGCGTGTTGATCGATACA
>VBEG01000009.1 GCA_005882115.1 Chloroflexota bacterium | reverse complement strand
GTGGTTCAGGGCCAGAGCGTGACCTCGACCGTGAGCACCACCGTGACCAGCGGGAACGCGCAGACGATGACCCTGAGCGCGAGCGGGCTGCCCGCGGGGGCGACCGCGTCCTTCAACCCCAGCACGGTCACGGCGGGCGGCAGCTCGACGCTGACGATCAGCACCGTGACATCGACTCCAGTGGGCAGCTACACCCTGACCGTGACGGGCACCGGCGCCTCGGCCACGCACAGCACTTCGGTCTCACTCACCGTGACCGTGCCTGACGACTTCTCGATCAGCGCCAGTCCCAGCAGCGTGACTGTGGTTCAAGGCCAGAGCGTGACCTCGACCGTGAGCACCGCCGTGACCAGCGGGAACGCGCAGACGATGACGCTGAGCGCCAGCGGTCTGCCCGCGGGGGCGACCGCGTCCTTCAACCCCAGCACGGTCACGGCGGGCGGCAGCTCGACGCTGACGATCGGGACCACGTCTTCGACCCCAGCGGGCAGCTACACCCTGACCGTGACGGGCACCGGCGCCTCGGCCACGCACAGCACTTCGGTCTCACTCACCGTGACCATGCCTGACGACTTCTCGATCAGCGCCAGTCCGAGCAGCGTGACTGTGGTTCAAGGCCAGAGCGTGACCTCGACCGTCAGCACCGCGGTGGTCAGCGGCTCGGCCCAGACCGTGACCCTGAGCGCGAGCGGGCTGCCGTCAGGCGCCGCCGCATCCTTCAACCCCGGCTCGGTGACGGCGGGCGGCAGCTCGACGCTGACCCTGAGCACGACCTCCTCGACGCCGACCGGGACTTATTCGGTGACCGTGACGGGAACCGGGACCTCGGCCACCCACACCAACTCGCTCACTCTCACGGTCAGCGCGCCCAACGACTTCTCGATCAGCGTCAGTCCGAGCAGCGTGACTGTGGTTCAAGGCCAGAGCGCGACCTCTACCGTGAGCACCACCGTGACCAGCGGGAACGCGCAGACGATGACCCTGAGCGCGAGCGGGCTGCCCGCGGGGGCGACCGCGTCCTTCAACCCCAGCACGGTCACGGCGGGGGGCAGCTCGACGCTGACGATCGGGACCACGTCTTCGACCCCGGCGAGCAGCTACACCGTGACCGTAACGGGCACCGGCGCCTCGGCCACGCACAGCACATCGGTCTCACTCACCGTGACCGCGGCATTATCGGGACCGCGCTTTGTTCAGACGGCCGCCGCCGGCGAATCCGCCAGCTCGACCACGCTCACCGCCACCTTCCCGACTCCGACCGGTGCAGGCCACCTGCTCGTGCTCGCTGCGAGTGTCTACACAGGCGCGACGAATCAGATCTCGAAGGTCACGGATCCGGCGGGCAACACCTGGACCAAGATCGGAGCGTACTGCGCCGCAGGCCACTTCTCAGACGGGGAGCTGTGGTACGCGGCCAACGCCAACAGCGTGACGAGCGTGACCGTCACAGTCGCCGCTGCAGCCGTGATAGCGATTGAAGTGAATGAGTTCTCTGGGGTGGCCACCACAAACCCACTCGACGTCTCTGGGGGTGCATCGAATACGGGCACCGCTGCAGCCTCGGGCGCGATCACGCCGGCGACCTCGACGGAGCTGGCGGTGGGCTTCGTCGCGGGCCATGGGTCGGTTCAGGCAATCAGCGTTACGGCCACGGGATACACCGCGCAGTCCCAGCAGACAAGCTCGAACGGGGGCTCGACCCCGGTGAGCGTGGTGTCCGCTTATAAAGTCCTGAGCTCAGTCGGTTCTCAGGAGATGACCGGCATCTTTGCGGCCTCGATGTACTGGGCTTCCGGAATCGCGCTTTTCAGGTCCGCCTGACGCAGCCCTAGGCTGAACGGCTCACCAGATCTGTGGACAGCGGGGGGCTTCCCAGCGTCAGTAGGTCCAGGCTGGCATATCGTCGAGCTCCAACTGAACATCAGCACCGGCCTCGTCGAGGTGTGGTTCGACGGCGCGGCAGTCCTGACCTTGAACGGTGTCAACATGGGAACCGGAACCATTGGCGCGATGCAGATTGGCGACACCGCGGCAGTGACCTGGGACGTCCTCTTCGACGATGCCGCCTTCGGGACCAGCCGGCTGGGAGTGAGTTAAGCCGGCTCAGCCTCGCCCGAACGTCGGCGTGTACGATCGGGGCGCCGGCCCGCCGCGCATGCGGGCCATGACCTGGGCGCGGGTCTTCGCCTTGAGCTTGCTGAGGATGTGGTGGACGTGCTTGTTGATGGTCGTGACGGAGACGCCCAACCGCCCAGCGATGTCTCGGTTGCTGCGCCCGCAGACCATCTCGAACAAGACCTCGCGTTCGCGGCGGGTCAAGCCGGCCTTCGCAACCAGATCTGATCCGCTGTTCGGGCGGCCGGGGTTGACTCGGTCCGAAAAGCTCATTCGGCCGAGGTTCGGATCGGCCAGGGCTCGAATGGCGGCGACCATATCCTCGACCGACAGGTCCTTCGGCAGATAGCCGCTGGCGCCTGCCTGGCGAGATGCGGTCACCGAGTCCCAGTCGAGTGACGCCGAGACGACGATGATCCGAACGTCGGAGAAACGCTCGCGAGCCGCCCGCGCGGCTGCAAGCGCGTCGTCCTCTGGGCCGAGATACAGGTCCAGCAGGACGACATCGACCGGATCGTGTTCGAGGTCCTCGACGAGGTTGACCGCGGTGCCTGACTCCCACACGACCGCAAAGTCGGGTGCCCTTTCGAGGACTCGGCGCAGCCCCTCCCGGAACACCGGGTGGTCGTCAATGAGGGCGAGGCGGATCACTTGGTTTTACTCACACGGTTAACAGGTCTGCCGACAAAACTCCCCCACCCACCGCCCACGCCACAATGGTCTCTCGAAGCATAGAACGGTTCGGGAGCCAATATGGGTCGCGTAACAATCGACCGCCCGCCTTGACAGTCGAGGTCAAGCCGTGTAAAGCTCGCCGTTGGATCGGGGCAACCGGCAGCCTCGTGACGGGCAACGATGAAGCTTCCATACACCTATGCTGCCCGCTGTGCTGCCGCGTCCGCGGACAGCCGCGGGCTGCCTAAAAAGCACCCGACACGGCCCCGATTTGGGGCCAAGATGCACACATCTCCTGAGCAGTCCGCCCAGGCCCTGCTGACGATAGCGATCCTGGCGTGCGGTCTCTTGGTCGCAACGCGACCACTCGCGTCGGCTACCGCCTCGACCACGAACTTCGATCACGTGGTGATCGGGATCATGGAGAACCACGCCTACGAAAACATCATCGGCAACTCTGCGGCGCCCTACGAAAATACGCTGGCCCAACAGAACGCGCTGATGACCCAGTCCTTCGCCATCGGTCACCCCAGCGAGCCCAACTATCACGAGCTCTGGAGTGGCTCCAACCAGGGTGTGACCGACGACAGCTGTCCCCACACCTTCACCACGCCGTCCCTGGGCCAGCAGCTCATCAGCGCCGGGCTGAGTGTCGTCACCTACAGCGAGTCCATGCCTTCCGACGGCTTCCTGGGCTGCACCGGCAGCGCCAACGGCGGCAACTACGCCCGCAAGCACAACCCGGGGGCCGACTGGGTCGTGACTCAGGACGCCGCCCACAACAAGACCTACAACGCGTGGCCGAGCGATTTCACGACGCTGCCGACCGTCGCGCTCGTCGTGCCCAACCTCTGCAACGACATGCACGACTGCTCGATCGGCACCGGCGATGCATGGCTGGCCGCGCACTGGGATCCCTACGTGCAGTGGGCGAAGACCCACAACTCGCTGGCGATCTTGACCTTCGATGAGGACGGTGGCAGCAACGGCAACCACATCTACACCGTCTTCGCCGGCGCCGGGGTGACCCCCGGTCAGTACTCCGAGCACATCACGCACTACGACGTGCTGCGCACGGTGGAGAGCTTCTATGGGCTGCCCGGGATCGCCGGCGCCGCCACGCTGAACCCGATCACTGACCTCTTCGGCGTCGTGTCGCCGCCGAGCCCATCGCCGACCCCGACCCCGACGCCGACCCCGACGCCGACCCCGACGCCGACGCCGACCCCGACGCCGACCCCGACCCCTACCCCTTCGCCTTCACACGGTCACCCCTCAAAGACTCATTCGCCCTCACTTTCACCGAGCTCAGTCGCCACAGCGAGCACGCTTCCTTCGCCGAGCCCAAGCGCAAGCCCGGAGAATTCGCCCACGCCGACGTCCACGCCGACGTCCACGCCGACCGCCACCCAGTCGGCCGCAGCCGACACGGGATCGTCTGGCGACGTGGGCGGTCAGATCGTGGTCTTCGGCCTCATCGTGCTCGTGATCGCCATCGCGGTCTGGGGTCTGTTCATCCTTCGCCGCTGATGCACCTGGCCGTAGCCGTCGTGGGCTCCCGAGAACAGTAAGGAAGGGAGGGGCCCACCTCCGGCAAGGCGAACCCCCCTCCCAGCGCCGAACGACTTCGGCCAACCACCGCGCGACACGCCGCCAGCGCCCGGTCTCGGGAACGTAACCCGCAAATCCCCCGGGCTCAATAGGCCTTCTGTCCCATTCCGACCCATGACTTCCGGATGGGTCAAATGTCCCCTTGTTGTCCTCGCCGGTGATTACTAACGTGTCCACGTAACCCGCATTGGGTGGGTGGGAGGTGATCGCACACCGGCAAGTGCTGTCGCGTCTGCAGCCGTCTCGTACGCGAGCCTTGCCTCTGGCCCCTCCCGCCCACCGGCGGATTCGATTTGTGAGTGAGGTCGCGGCAACATTGATTGGTCAGCCTTCGTCGATTGGTCAGCCCCCGTCGGGCGTGCTCCGACACGTGGCGAGAACGGAAATCGCGTACGCGGGTTTCTGGCGGCGATTCGTCTCGTTCCTCATCGATGCCACGCTGCTCGTCGGGGTCGAGGTTGCCATGGCGAGGTCGATAGCCGTCCTCACGCCAAACGACTTCCAGGCCCTTGCGAACGTGGCTCCGGTTTCGGCAGCACTTTGGTGGGCCTACTTCGTGGTCATGGAGAGCTCCCCAGCGCAAGGGACCCTGGGCAAGATCTCACTTAGTCTCCGGGTCACCGACACCCACGGAGATCCGATCACCTTCCGGCGGGCGACCTTCCGCCACCTGTTCAAGATCCTGTCGACACTTTTCCTCTTCACCGGCTGGCTCATGGCCGCCTTCACGCCGCGCAAGCAGGGGTTGCATGACCTGCTCGCGGGGACGCTCGTGCTGAGGGAAGTTCGTTACCTCGTCATCGGACCCGAAGCTCCTTTCGAGCCAGGCGAGCACTGGGATGGAGCGCGTTGGGTGGCCTCAGTGCCGCCATTGGAGAAGTCATAAAGATGGCAACGATTGGACAGAGCAGACCGCTGACGCCGACCAGCATGCGGACACCACTCTTCATTTTTGGCGTCGCCCTGGCCCTCGTCGCGTTTCTCGTCATGTTCGCTTTCGGAATCGTGTTCGTCAGTCGCACCCAGCCCACAGGGACGGTTCCGGTGGTGGTCGCCAAGAGCGACATCGACGCGAGGGCGTCGATCGGGCCGGACGACCTGACCATATCTTCACTCCCCGCCAGCGCGGTGCCGCCCAACGCAATCCTGCACATCTCACAGCTGACCGGCATGTGGGCGGTCGTGCAGATCTACAAAGGTCAGGCGATCTCTGCCAACCTCGTCGCGGCCAACCCCGACGACCTGACTGCCGCGACCTCTGCCTACCTTCCGATCCCGGCCGGCTACGTGGCCGCGACCCTTCCGACCGGCGAGCAGCAAGGCGTCGGCGGGTACATCCACCAGGGCGACTACATCAACGTCATCGCCGTCACGAATACCGCTCTGTTCTCGCCGCGAAATCCGCGCTCGGTGGCCCGGACGGTGTTCTCGAGCGTTCACGTCATTCGCGTCGGGCCGCAATCGCTGGTCCAAGGGCAAGGGCAGGCCCAGGGCGTGTCCAGCAGCATCACCGTGGTCATGACCCAGTGCGACTGGAACTACATGGAGTGGCTGCTGATCAACGCCACGCTCAAGTACACCCTGCTGGCCTACCACGACTACAACACAACGCCGCCGCAGCCTGATGCCTCATGCCCATCAACCTCCGCGTCGGTCATCGTCGGCCCAGGGCTGGTCGACGCCCGGTGGCACTTCCTGGAGGGCTAGACATGATCCAAAGGCACCTGATCTGATGCGCCAGCGACTCCCCGCCGAGGAATGGAAAGCTTCGGGGCCGCGCCGACCCGCACTCGTCACGAGCGATGCATTCCATGCAGAGTCGCCGGTGCAAAAACGGCCCGAAATTCCGCGACCGTCCTTTCACGATATGACGTCACGCTTGAGCGCGATCGAGCGGGCACCGGTCTTCTTCACGCTCTCGGAGGAAGCGCTGCGCGCAATCGCGAGGCGAGTCCGCCGGATGCAGATCCCCGCCGGCGAGATGGTCCTTTGCCAGGGGGAACCGGGCGACACGATCTTCTTCATCGAGCGTGGCCACTGCCGTCTGGTGATCGAAAAGCCACCGAGCATCGTCACCGTCGCCGTCCTGACGGAGGGCGACTTTTTCGGCGAGGGCGCGTGCGTGCTGGGTAGGTCTCAGCAGGCCTCTGTCTACGCACAGACGGAGTGCTACCTCCTCGCGCTTGACCGGCAGAGCCTGCACGCGGTGATGGCCGGCCGCGACGGCGACGGTTTGGAAGAGCTGCGGCGGCTCGCGGAGCAGCGCTTCAATCTCTTCGCCGATATCAGCGTCCAGGCCACTTGGGGGCAGCTGCTCGAGGAGGCAACCGTCGTCGGCGTGTACTCACCGAAGGGCGGTTCAGGAGGGACCTGCATCTCGCTCAACCTCGTCGGCGCGCTGGCGCGCCGCTACCCCGGCGAGGTCCTGCTCCTCGACCTTGACTTCCCGTACTCACACTCGGCGTTGCTCGCGGGCCTGGTGCCCACGAGCTGCCTCGCTCGTATGTCATCCGTGCCTCAGGAATCGTTCGAAGATGCTCTTCTCAGCGCCGTGCTCTACGACTCGGGCGGGCCCATGATCCTGCCCGGGGCTCTGCGTCCGGAAGAGGCCGATGAGGTGACGCCCGAGCTGGTGAACAAGGCGATCGCGACCTTGCGGAAGACGTTCCGCTACATCGTTGTCGACCTCGGCGTCACCATCACCGACTCGACGCTTGCGCTCTTCGATCTGACTCAGCACGTTGTGCTCGTCGCGGCCCCTGAGCTCTCCGCGGTCAAAAGCGCGGCGGACGCCGTAGACATTCTCAACCAGCTTGGAACTCCGCACAACCGGCTCACGGTCGTCCTCAATCACCGTTCCGAGAAACCGGCGGTGAGCAAGGCTGCCGTCGAGCGCGCCCTCAAGCGGCGCGTCGACGTCGAAATCGCGTTCGACGGAAACCGACCTGAGCAGGCCGCGGTGGACGGCGCCATCCTGAGTCTCACCAACGCGAAGAGCGAAATTGGTCAGGGCGCTGAGGCGTTGGCCGCGTTGCTCGACGGGACCCACGCCCGGCCCCGAGTCGCGGTTGACTCCAGCTCCATTCCGAACGGCATCGCCGAACATGCGGGCCGGCCGTCTTGATACGCGCGGCGCTCCATCCTGTCGCAGCGATCAAGCGCGCCCGAGATGGCGTCCGCCGCGGCGCTCTGCGCCGGCGGCTCGAGTCAATCGCATTGGGCAAGGCCACCAGCGTATCGGGCCCGTTCGACGACCTCGGCGTCGATATGGCCGGCGTCATCGAAGAGATCACCATCGGACTCCAGGCTGACAGTCTTCCCCTGGAGCGACTGGTCGTGGCACTGACGAACTCGGGCGCCGTCGACCGGATGATCGACGGGCTCGGCGCGAAGGGTGCGCAACATCGCACTGCCGGGGCTCGTGCGATCGGCGCGCTGCGGATGTACGAGGCGGTTTCCAGCGTGGCCCCGCTGCTCGCATCGAAGGACCGCCCAGTCTCTGACGCCGCCGCGAGGGCCCTCGGGCGGATCGGCGGCGTCCACAGCGCGAGCGCCCTGCTGTTCGCGCTCCAGCGTCGAGGAATCAGCCGCAGGCTTGTCGCCGAGCTGGCGCGGGGCGCCCCGGACCAGTTCATCGAGGTCGCGTTGGCGCAGCCCCAGAAGCCAGGCGCGCGGCCTGCGCTCGCGCTGGCGGCCGGTCTGCGACGGCGGCACACCGCGACGACCCAGCTCATTGCCCTGGTGCGGCGCGGTAGCCGACGGGAAAGGGTGATCAGCTGCCGCGCCCTCGGTTGGATCGGAGCCGCCACCGCAATCCCCGCGATCACGGAGGCGCTGAACGAACGTGACTGGAAGTTAAGGATGTCGGCGGCCAAAGCGCTGGGTGCGCTGCGGGCGCGTGAGTCGAGGCACGAGATCCGCTACCTGTTCGCGGACCGGAACCCCCGCGTGCGCGCGGCGGCCAAGCACGCCCTGCGGCAGATCGAAGCGCAGCCTCCGGAGATGCATCTCTGATGGCACTCAAGGACAGGCTCGAGGCGAGACGGCAGGGCGCCGACGGAGCGTCAGGCGACGGCCACCTGACCGTCATCGAAGGCATGCGCAGCGTGCCGCCGGTCCCGCTCCAGCCAGCGAGTGGGCAGGATGATTCGGCTCAGAAGTCGACCCGGACGCCGCTTGCGTTCGCCGCGGTGAAGACTGCGATTCACGAGATGCTCGTCGAAAGGCACGCCGACGAGATCGACATCACAGACCGCGTTGGCGTGAAGTCACGGATCGCGAGCCTCGCCGAGGAGTACGCGAAGACAGCCTCGATCACGCTCAACCGCTTCGACTACGGACACCTGGTGGATGCGCTTCTTGACGAGGTGCTCGGCCTGGGACCGCTCCAGGCGCTCCTCGAGGATCCCGCCGTCACAGAGATCATGATCAACCACCCTCAACAGATCTTTGTCGAGCGCGCGGGACGCGTGACCCTGAGTCCCGTGGTCTTCGAGAGCGCGAGCCAGCTCAGGCAGGTGATCGACCGGATCGTCAGCACCGTCGGTCGGCGCGTCGACGAAAGCTCACCGATGTGCGATGCCAGGCTGCGCGACGGCTCGCGGGTCAACGTCGTGCTTCCGCCCCTCGCAATTGATGGTCCATGCATGACGATCCGCAAGTTCTCGCGCGACAAGCTCCGACCAGAGGACCTCCTCTCGATCGGAAGCGCGAGCCCGCAGATGATGGATTTCCTCCGTGCGGCGGTGCGAAGCCGGCTGAGCATCCTCGTCTCAGGCGGTACGTCATCAGGCAAGACGACCCTTCTCAACATCCTCTCCAGCTTCATCCCTCCGGACGAGAGGATCGTCACGGTCGAGGACTCGGCCGAGCTTCAGCTCCGGCAGACGCACGTGATTAGGCTTGAGTCCCGTCCCCCCAACGTCGAGGGCAAGGGTGCGATCGAGATTCGCGACCTTGTGCGCAACGCCCTGCGGATGCGACCCGACCGGATCATCGTCGGCGAGTGTCGCGGCGGCGAGGCGCTCGACATGCTGCAGGCGATGAACACCGGACACGAAGGCTCGATGAGCACGGTCCACGCCAACACTCCGTACGACGCTTTCGGCCGCCTGGAGACGATGGTGCTGATGGCCGGCGCCGACCTGCCGGTGCGGGCGATCCAGAAGCAAGTCGCCTCGGCGATCGACATCGTCGTCCAGGCGGAGCGGGTGCGCGGTGGCGCACGCAAGATCGTGAGCATCGCGGAAGTCACCGGCCTGACCAACGGCGAGACCCAGTTCCAAGAGCTCTTCCAGTTCCGGCAGACCGGCCTCGACCATGAAGGGAACGCGAACGGCTATCACACCGCGACCGGAAACATGTCAGTCCACCTCGATCATTTCGCCCAGCGTGGCGAAACTCTGCCGGATGCGGCCTTCCAACCCGCCACATACGCAGGCGTGGCTCAGTGAGATGAGCGGAATCCTTCTCGTCTCGCTGATCGCCGGGCTCGGGGTGCTCCTCGCCTCGGTAGCTCTCGCCATGCCCGGGGCGCAGAAAGCACGAGACAGCGCACCGCGCTGGGAGAGTGGGGTCTCCGCTCAAGAGGTTTCTCTGCGCGACAGGATCAACCGGCCGTTTCAAGCGATTGCCGATCGATCGAATCGCCAACATCGACTCAACGGCGGGTTGACTCTCGCCGAGCACCTGGCCCGCGCCGATCTGAAGCTACGGACGTCGGAGTTCGTGATGATTCAGGTCGGGCTCCTGGTTGCGGCCGCCTTGTTCTCGCTGTGGCGATTTGGCTTCGCACCGCAGTTTGTCGTGGCCGGCGTGGTCGCCTATCTGATCCCGATGCGTTACGTCAAGTGGCGGCAAGGCCGCCGCCTGAAGGCCTTCAATTCACGCCTTCCTGACACGCTGAGCCTCTTGTCGAACGCGATGAAGGCCGGGCTGTCACTGCCACAGGCCATCGAGTCGGTTTCGCAAACCGCGTCGCCACCTATCGCCGACGAGCTGACCAGGGTCATCCGAGAGACCAATCTGGGCACCTCGACCTCTGCGGCCCTCGTGAACATGGTGCGCCGGGTGGGAAGCGAGGATCTCGACCTCGTCGTCACCGCGATCGCGATCCAGTCGTCGGTCGGCGGCAACCTTGCCCGCGTGCTGGACGGGATCTCACACACAATTCGGCAGCGCATTCAGATCAAATCACAGATCGGCGCCATGACGGCGCAGATGCGAGCGTCGGGCTGGATCATCACGTTGCTGCCGTTCATCGTGGCAGCCATCCTCAATGTGATCACCCCAAGCTACTTTCGCCCGATGTTCACCGACCCGGCAGGTCGCGTCCTCCTTGTCGCCGCCGGGGTGTCCATCGCGCTCGGCAACTTCTTCGTTCGACGAATCACGAGCTTCAAGGTTTAGCCGGTGGAAGTCGTCTACGTCGCGATGGTGCTGGGAGTTGTCGCCGCGGTCGGCTTGTTCATCAGCGTCTGGAGCTTGAGGCCGCGGCGGCCCAGCAACGCCGATCTCGTGCAGGGCCGTCTGCACGTATACGAGACCGGGCTGCCGCTCACGCTGGCGGACATCGAGCTGCGGCAGCCATTCATGGATCGCGTGATCAGGCCTGCCCTCAAACGGCTGGGCGGGCTGATCGAGCAAACGATGCCCGACAACGCGCGTAGGCAGATCCAGACCAACCTGCAGATCGCGGGACGCCCTGGGGGTATCAGTGCGGCTGACTTCATCGCGATCCGCTACGTATTGACCGGCGTGCTCTGCTGTGTCGGGATCCTGGTCGGCGGCTTCACGCAGAACCGGATCGTGCTTGCGACGGGTGCCGCCGTGGGCGCGATCGTCGGGCTCTACGCGCCGGTGTTCTGGCTTCGCTGGAGGCGCAATCAGCGACGCTCGGAGATCCAGATCGACCTTCCGGATGTCATAGACGTCCTCGTCGTTTGCGTCGAAGCCGGTCTGACTTTCGAAGCTGCCATCGAAAAGGTCGTCGAGAAATATGACCATGCGCTCGCGAGCGAGTTCGGCCGCGCCATGCAAGAGGTTCGGCTGGGCAGGCCGCGGCTGGAAGCGCTCGAGGATCTGGGGCGTCGTAGTGGGGTCGAGGATCTGAACAACTTCGTCCAGGCGATCGTCCAGTCGGAGCAGCTGGGGTCAGGTGTCGCGCGCATTCTGCGAATCCAGTCCGATGAGGTGCGAATGCGGCGACTTCTCGCCGCCCAGGAGCGCGGCGCGAAGGCGTCGCTGAAGATGCTGCTCCCAATGCTTGGGTGCATCTTTCCGACGCTCTGGGTCATCCTGCTTGGGCCGGCGGCGCTTCTCGCCCTGCACTTCCTCCGGAACGGCGGATAGCCATGAGCGAGCGTAAAGCTGGCCAGAGCGGCCAGTCCACGGTGGAGTTCGGGGCGTCGGCCCTCGTGCTCGTCCTGCTTCTGTTCGGGCTCATCGACCTGGGCCGGGTCTTTTACTTCGACGTCGGGCTGCAGGGCGCCACGCGCGAAGGCGCGCGCCAGGCGAGCTGGTTCGACCCGGACACCGGAACCAATCCCTTTCTGTACGACACGGCGATCAAGAGCGCGGTGGACGGGATCCTCACCAAGTCGGGGTTGCCCAACTCGGTGCTCCAGAACCCTGGGGCGACGTGTCCGGCCACGTCTGACGGCAACGCCGCCTTCAATCCGCCCTACAGCGATTCCACGTATCCGGCCACCATCAATTCACCGCTGCTGTACATCTGCTACGCCAACACGCCTGGTCTCGACCTTGCCTCGGCGCCGGCCGATAACAGTTTCAAAGGCACCGACGTGAACGTGGTTCTTGTCATGGGCTTTGGGTTCGCCTCGGGCCTCATGGAGGGCATCTTCGGCAACTCGATCCACATCGTCGCGAACACGCACATGACGGTCGGCGGTTACTGAAGTGCGGGAACTGCTGGCGGCCTGGCGCCGCGAACCGCAGCGATCGCAAGGGATCGTCGAGTTCTCGCTGATCGCACCGATCCTCATCGTCCTGCTGTTCGGAATCGTGGATTTCGGCCGGCTCATCTATACGTACGCGACGCTCAACCAGGCCGTCAACGAGGGCGCGCGGATGGCGATCCGTGACTCGCCCCTGCTGCCCACCAACGTCGACGTGCAGACTGCGGTGCGCCAACACGCCGTGGACGTTTCCCTCGCCAACCCGTGCCCGAACGGACCGGTCACCACGGCCACGCCGCCGGCCAACCGGGGCTGGATCTACATCACTGAGCCAAACGCAACGACGCTGGAGTCGCTCGCGGATCTGCAGCGCGTGGCGCAGTTAGACGTCGGCGCCGGGAATGCCCCTGGTGGACAGATGTGGGCTGAAACAGATGGCACCTGCAGCGCGACGCTGCCGGCATTCAACCACACTCCGCTGGAAATCACGATTCGCTACAACTTTGTTCCGATCACCCCGCTGATCCAGCAGTTGACGGTCAATCACATCGTCATCAGCGCGGCAGCGACCTACCAGACCGAGTACTGAGTTGGCGATGCGACGCGGCGCCCAACGCGGCCAGGCGATCGTACTCGTCGCCTTGATCCTGACAGTGCTCTTCGGATTTGTCGGGCTGGCCATGGACGGCGGCCGCGGCTACCTCGACCGGCGCCACTTGCAGGCTTCGGTCGACGCCGCCGCGCTGGCCGCGGCCTACAACTACATGAATCACACCGACTACGCGCAGGCCGAAGTCGCCGCGGTGGCTGAGTTCGCCAACAACGAGCGCCTGTACATGACGCCAAACTGCAGCGGCTACGGCAGCATGTCCGTTTCCTGCACCTTCAGCGACCCCACCAACCAGACGCTGACACTGACCGCGATCGACCACTCCATCGCGGGTGTCAGCTTCCGGGTCACGGCCGTGCACCAGGTCGGAGTCACGATCATGCAGGTGCTCGGAGCCGGACAGACCATGCGGGTGGGCGCGACCGCCACGGCGGTGGCAAGGCCGCCGGGCCAGTACGGCGCCGCGATCCAGACCCTGAGCCCCGGCAGCTGCAATGGCTCTGCGCCTTCGTTGACGTTCACGGGAACCTCGACCACGAGCATCACGGGCGATGTCTGGTCGAACGGAAGCATCTCCGACAGCGGCTCGGCCTCGGGCTCGGTGAACGGGAACGTGATCGACATCTGTCCGACGTATCCGCCGTCGGCGCTGTCCAACTTCAGCGTCAGCGGCTCGCAGGCGAACGGGTTCAACATCCCTGACCCGGGCTACCAGCAGCCGGCTCTGAACACCTCGACCCGGACGTGGGCCTCGGCCAACGGGAGCACCGAGTCGCCGGGGACCTACAACTCCGACCCTCACCTCGCGGGGAGCGCGGGGTGCTACTTCCTCAGTGGCGGGATCTACACCTTTTCGGCGGGCTTCACTCAGAACGGCGGATTTGTGAGCAATCTCCTTCGACCGCCAGACGAACCGAACGTGGCATCGGCCGGCCAACCGAACCTGACCACGCTGAGGGCTAATCTCACCGGGACCCGACAAACGTCGATTCTGGTGAACGCGTTGGCTGGATCGATACCGGCCGGGTCGACCGTCTTTGTTGGAGGCCAGACGTTTACGACGTCCGCGCTCGCAAACGCGACCGACCAGACCATCAGCATCAACAGGCAAGACGTGAGCGGAACGATCCCATCTGGAACGGTGCTCACAGTGAGGGCCTTCCCGCAGTTCTGGGACTCGAACGGGGTCGGCTGCAGCAGCACCTTCACGCTGAGCTCACCGGGATCCGGGAGTCTTTCCGCCGGCACGTACTCGGTGGAGGTTACTGCCGTCCGGTGGTCTGCGAATGGCGTCGCGAGCTGTAGCGGACCCATCTCGCCCACTTGCTACTTGAGAGAGAGCGCGCCCTCGATGTGCAAGACGCTGACCGTCGCAAGCAGCGGCAATGTCAAGGTGGATGTGACCAATGATCCGGGGGCACAGGATTTCTACATCTACCTCGCGCCGAACGGCAGCTGCACCGGGCTGACGTACTGCGCCAATACCGGAAACGGAAACGCGAGCGTTACGATCAACAATTGCCCCAGCGGTCAACCCCCGCCGCCGGATCAGGAGGGCATGCCGCTCGGGCCCGCTCTCCCGAACAGGGATCCCGCCCCCGCCACTCCGCCTCGCGGTGACCTCGCGAATGAGGGGCACTGCGTCAACCCCGCCACCGGCGCCAACGTGGCGTGCCCGTCCGCCTGGACCGTGGGCGCGGTGGAATTCTTCATTCCTGGTGGCGGAAACACCTCGACTTGCTTGAACCTCCAGGGTGGCGGCGACATCTTCGTCTACAGCGGCTACCAGTACCAGCGCATCCTTCTGTTTGAGCCTGGCCCGGAGCAGCCGCCTCCCGCTAACACATGTCTGAACAACGTCGCCGGTCATGGGATCACAAGCTTGATCGGCATCTTCTACACCCCGGCGGCGTCGGTGACGATCATCGGGAGCAGCAACTACCTCGCGACAATCGCGGGAGGCGTCATCGCCTGGTCCGCGACCGTGAAAGGCAATGGAGGTGTTTCGATCATGGCCGACCCGACACTGCGTACCTGGCCGTCGGCTGTTCGGTTGACCCAATGAAGATCCAACCACCTTCCCCGCCCGCCCCCGGGCCAGCCGATTACTCGCAACTCGGGCCAATCGGTCCGCTGATGGCAAATCCCCGTGTCAGTGAAATCATGGTCATGGGCGTCCATGACGTCTACATCGAGGTCGACGGCAAGGTCGTTCTGACGCCAATCAACTTCTCCACCGAGGACGAGCTCATGGCGGTGATCCGGCACATCGTGGAGTCGGTCGGCCGGCGGATCGACGCCGAATCGCCGCTGAGCGATGCGCGCCTGGCCGACGGATCGCGCGTCCATGTCGCTATTCCGCCGGTAGCCATCGATGGGCCGCTGCTCAACATCCGCAAGTTCGTCAGGGGCCCACTCGTCATGGCCGACCTGGTTCGGCTTGGCAGCTGCAGCGAGACGGCTTTCGGTTTCTTGAAAGCGTGCGTGCTCGCGCGGGCCAACATAGTCGTCAGCGGAGGCACGGGCAGCGGCAAGACCACGCTGCTCAACGTGCTTTCGGGCTACCTGCCCGACGATGAACGCATCGTCACCATCGAGGATGCGGCCGAGTTGCAGCTGCGCCAGCGCCACGTGGCTCGACTCGAAGCTCGTCCAGCCGGGTCCAACGGCAAAGAGATCAGCATCCGCGACCTGGTCATCTCGTCGCTGCGTATGAGGCCAGACCGTTTGGTCGTCGGTGAGGTCCGTGGGCCAGAAGCCCTCGACATGCTGCAGGCGATGAATACCGGACACGACGGGTCGATGACCTCCCTTCACGCCAACAAACCGCGAGACGTGCTGGCGCGAATCGAGACCCTGGTCCTGATGGCGGGTTTCGACCTGCCCGTGCGAGCGATTCGGTCGCAGATTGCGAGCGCTATAGACGTCATCGTCCACCTCGAGCGGCTGCGCGACGGGACCCGGAAAGTCATGCAGATCAGCGAGGTCACGGGGATGGAAGAAGACGTGATCACGATGCAGGAGGCCTTCCGGTTCGTCCGCAGCGGAATGGATAGCCAGGGACGAGTTGTGGGCAGGTTCACGGCGTCGGGCGTTCGCCCTCGAGTCCTTGACCGATTGGACGAGCTCGGACTCGAAATGCCAAGCGAGATCCAATCGCTGTTCCACGAATCGGTTCACCAGGCGCTGTAGCCGATTTGAGGGTCGGCCACCAAGGCTGGTCCGTCAGGCCGGCTTGAAGAGGGCGATCCCCGCCGCCCAGTACATGGCTCCGGGAAAGCTGCCCGCGAAGTCCAGGGGAGCCATCGAAGTCAAGACCTGGTAGCCGGTGATCACGCTCACAGGCGTCGCGCCGGCATTGGTGCTCGTCTGCTGTGGCTGCGCGGTGTAGCCCGCCGTTGTGATCGTGATGGCCCGAATCGACCCGTGGCCCGCGATGAAGCCGACCGCGAGATCGGTGGATGCCGTCGGGGTGCCGGGCCCGGAAGCCGCGCTGGTTCCCGTATTCGAAGCCCCCGACTTCACATCGAGAGGGTTGCTCGTGGCCACGCCAGAGAACTCCTGAACCTCCATCGCGACGACTGTTGCGGTGGCCAGCGTCACTGTGACGCTGGTGGCCGGGTTCGCGTTGGCCGCATACCACATCTCACCGTCCGAATAGTGGCCCGCGGTGTAGAAGGAACCAATCTTGACCCATGCGTTGTTGGCCGTGTCCGTGACTCTGGTGATCTGGTTGGTGGCTCCGCTATAGACGCTGGCCGAGAGCACGAGCAGATGGCCAGCGGCGGTCGCGGTGGGGAAAGTTGCGATGAGCGTGGTCGAGCTGACGGATTCGCCGGCGGCGGTCGCCTGGACGAGGCGCGGTCCAAGCGGCGGCGAATTCACAGTCAACGTGATGCTGGTGCTGTGGGTGGCCGACGAGCCGGTGCCCGTCACCATGATCGAGTAATTTCCGACGGGGGTCGAGGACGCCGTCGTCATGGTCAAAGTCGAGCTCCCGCCGGCTGTGACCGCGCTCGGGCTGAAAGTGGCTGATGCTCGACGTCACGCTCTGCCCCTGAAGCGTGGTCACGCTGCTGGGGCTCGCGCTGATCGAGAAGTCATCGGACACCGGCGCGTTGACGGCAAGCGAGATGGTGGTGGCATGGCTCGCCGAGGCGCCCGTCCCCGTCACCGTGATCGAGTAGTCCCCGACCGGGGTCGAGGACGCCGTCGTCATGGTCAAGGTCGAGCTGCCGCCGGCTGTGACCGCGGTCGGATTGAACGTGGCTGTGGCCCCCGCGGGTAGCCCGCCCGCGCTGAGCGTCACCGTCTGCGCCGAGCCGCTGACCACGGCCGTGCTGATGGTGCTGGTTGCCCACTGACCCTCTATGACGCTCAGGGTGCTCGGGTTGGCGCTGATCGAGAAGTCATCGGACACCGGCGCGTTGACGGCAAGCGAGATGGTGGTGGCATGGCTCGCCGAGGCGCCCGTCCCCATCACCGTGATCGAGTAGTTTCCGACGGGGGTCGAGGACGCCGTCGCCATGGTCAAGGTCGAGCTGCCGCCGGCTGTGACCGCGGTCGGATTGAACGTCGCCGTCGCCCCAGCCGGTAGCCCGCTGGCGCTAAGCGTCACCGTCTGTGCCGAGCCGCTGACCACGGCCGTGCTGATGGTGCTCGTCGCGCTCTGCCCCTGAAGCGTGGTCACGCTGCTGGGGCTGGCGCTGATCGAGAAGTCATCGGACACCGGCGCGTTGACGGCAAGCGAGATGGTGGTGGCATGGCTCGCCGAGGCGCCCGTCCCCATCACCGTGATCGAGTAATTTCCGACGGGGGTCGAGGACGCCGTCGCCATGGTCAAGGTCGAGCTGCCGCCGGCTGTGACCGCGGTCGGATTGAACGTCGCCGTCGCCCCAGCCGGTAGCCCGCTGGCGCTAAGCGTCACCGTCTGTGCCGAGCCGCTGACCACGGCCGTGCTGATGGTGCTCGTCGCGCTCTGCCCCTG
>VBEG01000008.1 GCA_005882115.1 Chloroflexota bacterium | reverse complement strand
CTGCGAGTCGCGGCCGACCATCGGCGAGCTGACACCGGCGAGGCCGCGCGTGCGCACGGCGCCCTCTTTGAGGCTGGTGATCTCGTAGGCGCGGACAGTTGCCGATTTGCCCTTGAGCTCGAGCTGACCTACGTCGACGGCCTCGACGAGCCCGCTGACGAAGCGGTGGGTGGCCGCGGTGATGAGGACGCTGCCGGGGCGCGCGGAGGCCTGCATGCGGGCGGCCACGTTGACGGTGTCACCCATCGCCGTGTACTCGGAGGCGGTCTCGGTGCCAACGACGCCGACCACGACCGGGCCGGTGTTGATGCCAACCCTCACCCGAAGCTTGTCCGCCTCTGAAATGTGGTTGCTCGCGTCGAGCTCGTCGATGGCGCGAACCAGGTCGAGGCCGCAACGCACAGCGCGCTCGGGGTCGTCCTCGTGGGCGGTTGGGGCCCCGAAGAAGGCGAGGACTCCATCGCCCATGAGGCGGGCAATGTTGCCGCCGTACCGCTCGATGGTCCGGTTCATGCGCTGGAAAGCCTCGCCGACGAGGATGGTCCAGTCTTCGGGATCGAGCCTCTCCGCGATGGAGGTCGAGCCCGCAATGTCGGCAAACAGAACCGTAATCGGACGGCGCTCGCTGACTCCTGCTCCTCGCGCTCGATCGTCAGCAGCTGAAATGGTCATTCCAGGGAAATGCTAAGGCTGAGGCTGCGCCAGTTCCGCAAGCCCGAGTCAAGCCTGGAATTCGATCTCGCATCTGAGACGCCAAGAAAGTCTGGCCACGGCAAATGTGCTCGTTTCAGCACCCCGCCAAGAACGTTGGTTGGCGAACGATTTCGAGCTTGAAGCCGCGAGGACGCCCCAGAAAGGCTCCGGCCTCGTGCTCGCGCGTCTATCTATGTGCTATGTGCTGCTGCGGCTAGCGATCAGCCCCCGCAACGCTCGCGAACCAGCGGATTGTGAGACGGTCGCAGTCAGCCGTTCCCGCTCCACAGCGTCGCCGGTGAAGGTGACGCGGCCTTCTCGCCAGACGGCAAGAGGGTGGCGTTCGTGCGGTCCGTCGACGACAGCCATGGGGCCGTCTGGGTCGTTCCCGCCGCCGGCGGCGAGGCCAGGCGGCTTACGAGCGACGACCTCGGGGCCGCCTATCCCCGCTGGTCGCCGGACGGGAAGCAGATCCTCTTGGCGGGTAGGTGGTCTGCCGGCGTCGAAGACCGCGCCTTGTGGGTGGTCCCGTCGGCCGGCGGCGAGCTGCGCCGCGTGTTCAAGCACGAAGCCACGCCCTGGGAGTTCGAGGGCGACTGGCCCCCGATGGATCGCAGATCGTGTTCACCGTCTACTCGCCCGAGTGGGACCATAAAGAACTCCGGAGTCGACGGCCGAGACTCCGCACTGGGGTCCGTAGGACGATCCCCGGCTTCGTTCCCGGGCGCACACTAGACGTCCGGAGGCGGCTGAACGATGCCAAGTTCCAAGCGATCGCCCCTACAAGCGCCCGGTGGGAACGACAGGCAGGCGGTCAACATCGACGGGCTCCATATCGCCTATCAACGGATCGGCGAAGGCCCCCCACTGCTCCTCCTTCACGGCTTCTTCGGAGATAGCCGGGTCTGGTCCAAGCAGCTCGCGGGTCTGTCGAGCGAATTCGATGTGATCGCCTGGGATGCACCTGGCTGCGGCCAATCGTCCGACCCACCCGAGACGTTTCGAATGCCCGACTACGCCAGGTGCCTGTCGCTGTTCATCAAAGCCCTTGGTCTAGTGCGTCCGCACGTGCTCGGGTTGTCGTTCGGCTCAACGCTCTCCTTAGAGCTGTACCGTCAGAACCCCGGGCTCTGCAGAACCATGGTGCTGGCTGCGGCGTATGCAGGCTGGAGTGGTTCCCTGCCTGCCGACGTCGTTGAGCAACGCCTCCGAAAAACCATTCCAGATCTAGACCTGCCAGCGGCCGAGGTCGTGACCATTTACAACGTTCCTGGTCTCCTCACGGAATCGGCTCCGCGCGCAACGGTCGACGAAAACGCGGCGATCATGTCCGAGTTCCATCCATCCGGGATGAAGTCCATGACTCGAGCACTTGCCGAGGCCGATCTCCGAGAGGTCCTCCCGCGCATCGACGTGCCGACGCTCTTGCTCTACGGCGACAAGGACGTACGCTCACCGCTCACCGTGGGTGAGGAGCTCCATGCCCGGATCCCTGGATCGAGGCTGGTCGTGATGCCGGGGGTTGGCCACTTGAGCAACTTTGAGGCGGCGGATCGGTTCAATGCCGAGGTCAGTGGCTTCCTACGGTCGCGGCAATGAGCGAGCAGATCCAGATGGATCGGATCGACGTCGGCGGCATCCGAATTGCCTACCGTCGCGCAGGCATGGGCCCACCCCTTGTCCTGCTGCACGGAGGCCCTTCGGACAGCCGCGAGTGGCACTACCAGCTAGAGGGCTTGTCCGATGAGTTCGCCGTCGTGGCATGGGACATGCCGGGCTGTGGCCAGTCCGCGGATCCGCCTGAGCACTTCCTTCACACGCGCGATTACGCAGACTGTCTGGTCGCCTTCATCGAAGCCCTCGGGCTCAGGCAGCCCCATGTGCTTGGGCTCTCATTCGGGAGCGGGCTCGCCCTCGAACTCTATCGCTGGTACCCGACGATTCCCAGGTCGCTCGTTCTCGCGTCGGCCTACGCGGGCTGGGCGGGCTCTCTCCCCGCGGAAGTTGCAGAACAACGCAAGCAGCGCATGCTCCGGCTCTTCGATGGACCACCCGATCAATTTGCGCGGGAGTTCATCCCGACCCTGCTCCGCGACTCGGCACCGGCTGAGCTTGTCGACGAGGTGACTACCATCCTGTCCGAGATCCACCCGGCCGGGCAGCGAGCTCTGTTTCGCGCCGGGTTCGCCGAGCACGACCTCCGCGATGTGCTTCCGAGGATTGAGGTTCCAACTCTCTTGCTGTATGGCGACCGCGATGTTCGCTCGCCCCTCAAGGTGGCCGAGGAGATGCATGCCCAGATCCCTGGATCACGCCTCGTGGTTATGCCTGGAGTCGGCCACGCTTGCGACCTCGAGGCGCCGGAGCGCTTCAATGCTGAGGTCCGCGGTTTCCTTCGGTCCCTGCCCGTCGACCCCTAACGCGGATACCGCTTTTCGACGGGGTGATCATCGCTGCGTCAGTTTTAGACTGGTACCCCGTCTCGCCCGCGCCCGATAAGCAGGTACGTGAGGGTCGGTCCCTTCCCCTTCACCTCAATGACCCCGCGTCGTTCGAACGTGAACTCACCATTCAGCCGCTCATACACGCCTTCGGTGACCTGTATCTGGTCTGGAAGGCCATGAGACTCCATCCGGCTCGCAATGTTGACCGTGTCGCCCCAAAGGTCGTAGTGGAACTTCTCTCGGCCGACGATGCCAGCCACGGCGGGCCCGCAGTTGATTCCAATCCGAAAACTGAGGTTCCAATCGCGCTCGGCATTGAGGCGCTTCACCTCGCGCTGCATGTCAAGCGCCATCGCGCAGATGGCGTACGCGTGGTCGGGCCGTGCTGCCGGTGCCCCCGCCGCAACCATGTACGAGTCGCCGATCGTCCGAATTTTCTCGAGGCCATAGAGGTGCACTAACTCGTCGAAGGCCGAGAAGACTTCGTTCAGCACCGCGACAGTCTCCGCCGGTGACTCCTGTGCCGAGCGGACGGTGAATTCAGCGAGGTCCGCGAAGAGGACGGAGATCTCGTCATGGTGGTCGGCGATCGGCTCTTCACCTCTCTTGAGGCGAACCGCAATCGAAGCAGGCAAAACGTTCAGCAGCAACTTCTCCGAGCGCATCTCGGCCGCCTCGCGCTGGGACCGAAAGAACAACAAAGCGATGAACGTCAGGGTGCCGATGCCGGCGATGTTGAGCGAGAACAGGACATTGATCGCGAGGGGGGCAAGCGGGCTCGCCGATTGCTTGGCCGCACTGTCCAGGACCGCGGCGATCGCGAGATCGCCAAAGAACGCCGCCAACCAGATCGGCGTCTCACGAGCTGGCCTCAGCAGCAGCGAGCCGAGCGGCGCCGCAAACGCCCAGACCACGACCGCGCTGGCGTAGACGAAGCCCCCCAGGCTGAGCTGGAGCAAGAGAGGGAGTATGACCATCAACCCAAGTACCAGAAGGGCCAGAATGCCCAGCCGCTTTGTGACGACGAACCTCACGAATGCCGCGCCCACGGCAATACTGACCACGAGTGGTATCAACCCCGCCAGGGGCCTGCCGAGGGCCGCGTACATCACCGCCCAGGCCGCGCCGGCGACTCCCGCCCCCAGTCCTATGACGACAAAGACTTGCTTCCGAACCCTTTCCTGATCGGTGTCCGACGGCAGGCACCCGATCTCTAGGACACGCCTGACCAGAATCGCGGACAAAATCCCTCCACGGGTGAAATTGTGCTTCACTTCCTGGTCGACCAGAACCCACTGGCATCGCAGAGCTCTCAGAGCCTGTAGCAGATTGCGAATGACCTCGCTCCTTGTCCGTCATCACGCTTGCCTGAGCAAGGGTGATCGACCGACGATAGGAGGCGGGTTCGTCGGAGGCCGATCCTGCTAACCTCGGCGGACACAAGAGCGAGATTCGGCAACTGGTGATCCTCCCCAAGATCCGGGATCCGCGGTTCATCACTGTGCGTCGCGGCGGCAGCCTCCAAGACGACGATCACCGCCTTCTGGCCATCTGGGCAGCTGACTGCGCGCAGCACGTGCTGCACCACTTCGAGCAGGCACGGCCGACGGACGACCGTCCACGTCGGGCGATCGACCGCGGGCGTGCCTGGGCGCGGGGGGAGATCACGTGGGGAGAAGCCCGCACGGCGGCCGGCCATGCGAACGCCGCGGCCAGAGACTTGAGTGGGGCAGCACGGCATGCCGCGTACGCTGCCGGCCAGGCCGCGGCGGTGGGCCATGTGGCGGCCCACGAGCTCGGTGCTGCGGCCTACGCGATCAGGGCGGCGCGGGCGGCAGCGGCTGAAGACGAGCGCGAGGCGGCTGGCCGCTTGGAGTGCCAGTGGCAGCGCGCCCAACTCCCCCACGAGATCCGGAAACTTGTGCTCGACGACCAGCGGCTGCGCAACGAGTTGTGCTGGTTTGCGTTCGATTGCTGACACGGCTTGCTCCCGGCCTTCGATGCATCGTGTTACGCGGGGCCCGGTTCATGTCACCACTCGGTACTTGAGGTGCGTGACGCCGGGCGCCTCGACGGCCCGGACCTGCTCAAGCTGCACCTCCGCGTCCCCGAGGTTGTCGAAGAAGCGAGCACCGTCGCCCAGCAGCACGGGGACGACGTGGAGCTCAAGTTCGTCGAGCAGTCCCGCTGCCAGGTACTGCTGAGCGATGTGGGCGCCGCCCCAAAGCATTACGTCTTTGCCGCCGGCGGCCTTCCTTGCCTGTTCGAGCGCGGACTCGATTCCGTCGGTGACGAAGTGGAACGTGGTCCCGCCCTCCATCTCCACGGGATCACGCGGGTGATGGGTGAGGATGAACACGGGGTAGTGGTAGGGCGGGTTGTCGCCCCACCAGCCTGTCCATTGCTCGTCGCCCCAGGCACCACCGTGGACAGGGCCGAACATGTTCCGGCCCATCACGCCGGCCCCGATGTTCTCGCGCGATTCCTCGACTATCCTTGCGCTCTCGTTCACCTCGCCGCCCTGCTCGCCGTGGGATTGGCGCCAGGCGGCCAGCGGAACCACCCAGTCATGGAGCCGCTCGCCGCCCTCGCCGAGCGGGTTCTCCTCGCTCTGGTTCGGGCCGGCGACGAAACCGTCCAGCGAGATCGAGATGTGACACCTGAGCTTGCTCATCGTGCCTCCTTGCTAGGCGGGCGCTGCACGGCCAATCCGATCCACTCGCGGCGCCCGGCTATCTGCGAATCACCAGAGCTGTCAGTCACGTCGTACCTCCGACATTGCGGCTCATCGCGGAGGCACTGTGATCGACCTCACAAGCCAGAAATTGATGCTGAAATGGTCAACTTTCGCGATCCATCTGAGGTACTTCAGGTCGCGGTGGTGGTTGCATACTGCGGGCGCCCGGTGGGCCGGTAACGTTACCCCCTTCGGGGTGGCTCGCGAGTCGACCAGATCAAGCGCTGCGTCCGGGCCGGTGTCGGGGAACAGCCGGATGCCCTGGCCGATGATCACGGGGCAGACGAACAGGGTGATCTCATCGACAAGCTGGTTATCGAACCGCCAGCGGATCAGACCGCCGCTGCCGTGCACCTGCACCTCACCCTCCCGCTTGGCTTTCAGCTCGCCGTTGGCGCCCACGACGTCACCAGCGAGGACGGTCGTGTTCGCCCACTGCGGTTCGGTGAGCGTGGTCGATGCGACGTACTTGGGCTGCGTGTTCAAGGCCGCTGCAATGGGGTTGGTGCCCAGATCTATCCCTGCGCTTGCGCCCCATTCCGCCGCGCCCCAGGACCGGGCGAAGATCTCGCAGGTCCGCCTGCCGAACAGGAACGCGTCGGCGCGCTGGTAGACCTGGTTAAGAGACGCCGCGGCCTCGTTGTCCAACAGCGGCCCGACCCATCCGCCGCGCTCGAATCCGCCGCGGCGGTCCTCGTCCGCCCCGCCGAGTCCCTGCATCACTCCGTCGACGGTGACCATCGTGATGGTCGTCAGTTTCATGGTCGCAGTTCCCTCGTCGCTGAGTTTTGTCGTCGTTCGATTCGACCGGGCCGCGGCGCCGATCTCATCCGTCGCAGCAGAGTCAACGGTGATGCGTCCTCCGAACCGCCGACATGGTGTGTCCGAGGCGATAGCTCGAACATCGCCATCGACTCATGCGGTCGCGGAATGATCCGTAATGATCCCGTCAAAACGATCATTCGGCGAATCGGCAGCGACAGGCCCTAGCCCTCCATCGAGTCGCAGACGCCATCCTCGTCGCCCTTGGTCAGCAGTTACCGGTAGCCGCGAGCGAGCAGGTACTTTGCGCCGGCGTTGATTGCCGCGGGGTCGTCCACAGCGAAATCGAAGACGTCGGCCAATCGGTCGGTCACATTGAATGAGAATGCGACCGCGAGGGCGTCCTTGATCTGCTGCTCTGATGCGCCCGCAGCCAGCACCCTGCGTATGTCGTCGGCATCTAGGTTGCTCTCGCGGGTTAGCTTGCCCAGCATGCGCAGCGTCGCGCGGAGGGGCTCGCCAAGAGGAGCTGTCTCCAGGTCGGCCACGGTCGCGGACACTTTGGCACCATCGTTGTATGCGAGCACAGACGTCGCGGTGTGGGCCGCGACGCAGAACTCCGTTTCATTCATTTTGGAGATATATGCGGCCATGAGCTCGCGGTCCGCGACCGACCAATCCGATGGTCCGCGCATCGCCTCCTGGGTAAGCCCTCCTGCTCGATAGAAGCTGGGGCGGTACAACGCCAACTTGACCGCATCCACCACTGGATGCCCCGAGAAGACTCGGATGAGGACGAACATCGCCTTCGTGCGAATTCCATGCCCGTGATCGAGGATGGCGAGGCGCACTCTTCAATTTCTCCCCGTGGCCGCGCTGAGTGCCGCGAGCGCATTCTGGTACTGCCGAGTGGCCTGGCCGATCGCGGCGCAGACGACGATCTCATAGATCTGGTCCTCGCTCAGGCCTGCCTTCCTCAGCGTGCCGATGTCCGCATCGGTGACCATCCTGGCGCGGTGTGCGACCTTATCCACAACTGTGCGCACCGGCTCAGCGAGCCGTTCGTTATCGAAGGCTGTGCGGCGGATCTCCGGCGACGCCTGACCCTCCCCTTCGAGGACTCGCGCAACGAGCGAACTGTGCAGCGAAGTAATGTCCGACAAGGATCCTCACGCCTCCGACCAAAGTCTCGCATACGGCCGATCGGGGTTATACAAGGTTCCGGCTGATGCCCGCCGTGCGCGCTGGTCGGGGCCCTGGGATTGAACCCGGGGCCTCACAGTCCCGAAAGTTGGCCATCTTCGTCTTGCCTATTGCGCGGCGCCGAGAACGCAAGGGACGAGCCTCCAGTGGAGACGGCGCCTCGACGCCGTCGTCCTGGCGACGATGATCGCCTCTGGTATCGTGTCGCCACGGCGGGCGCAGCCCCCCAGCATCACCGGCGCTTGCCCACGGCCGGGAGGGGTCGGATCATGGCGGATCCGGTCGAGGACATCATCGGTGACTACCGGGCCTTCGTCGCTCAGCAGCGCGACCGGCTGTCGGCGCGCGGCATCGACATCGCCCCGTATCCCCTCAGCCACCTCGCGTACCGTGTCCCCGAGTGGGAGCAGTACGTTCACGTGCGGACCCTCCTCGAGCGGCACGCGACCGCCAACGTGGAGAACGTCTGGAACGGCCGGCCCATGTCGAAGATCCTGCTGGCGCAGCCGCTCGTCGTCCTCGACGGCGCCCTCGTCCCGCTCATCGAGCTCATCCCGCCCGTCCACCAGCGCATCTACCGGATGGGGCTGGAGCACCTCGGCGTCGTGGTCGGGGACGACGTCGAGGAGTTCTCGCGCGTGCATCGCAGGGCCCTGACCGGGCAGCAGTTCCAGAGCCCGAACAACGAGCCGTACTACGTCCTGTTCGAGGACTTCACCCACGTGAAGTTCTATCGACGCTCGCTGCGCGATGTCTGCGAGCTCGACGGCGCCCGGTTCGATGGCTTCCACCACGTCGAGGGCTGGGTGCCCCAGCGCATCATCACCGCGACTGGCCCGGACCCGCTGCCGCGATGACTGGTCGGGGGACGGGACACTGATATGGAAGGACATGTCAAGTCCACCTCGGCATCTGGGCGATCGGTGAGTCGCTGGCTCGAGACGCGGCCGAGGGCAGGGACAGACGACGGTAATCACCCTGATATCCGCGGGTCAGCAGAGCCGGTGCCGCAAAGCAGTGAGACGTCGCCGCCGAGCCGCCTCGGACTAATTGGCGCGAGTTGGCTATCGCAGAGTGTCCTCGAGGATTCTCGACGAGAACTGCCGACCTCGACCGCGCCTCGGACCAGCTGTGAATCAAGCTGCAATTGCCTCCATGCGCTGACCGATGGCCCAGACGAAACCCGCGAGCTCACGGCCGACCGCGGTCACGGCTTTGGGTCGACCGATGCGGCGATCGAGATGTCGGTAGCGTCGATGAAGTCGGTTCTGAGCTGTGACCGAGAGAGCGACCAGGTCTGCCGGGACATCTTTCAGTCGCCGCTTGAGCTCGCCTTCGAGACTCGGCGCGAAGCGAGCGTTGTGCGCGGCCTGGACCAGAATGTGGCGAAGGTAGCGGTTGCCGGCACGGGTGATTCTGCCTTGGCGTCGCGACTGGCCGCTCGAATGCTCGCTGACCGTCAGCCGGGTGAAAGACATGAAGCGAGGTGCATTCGGGAAGCGGCGGAAATCGCCGACCTCGGCCACGATAGTGACGGCGGAAAGGAAGGCGACGCCACGCAGAACTTGAAGGGCAAGGATGGTTCCCAACCGCGGGCTCTGTTCGGCGCAGCGCTCGAGATCGGCCTCCAGCCGGCGCACCCGCTCACGAGCGGCATGCACTGCAACTCGGTAATCCTCGAAGACGAGCTGGCTGGTCGGATGATTGAGGCGCAGCGTCTCCAGCCACTGCAGGTGTCGCGCCGACCAGGGCTTGATTCCAGGTGGTGCCTGAATCGATTGCCGGAGCAGGAACTTGGCCAGCCGGTGCATGGCTCGGCGGAGGTCGTCCTTGGCGTCAAACCGACTGCGGACCAGGTCCCGCAAAGCCTCGTCTTGTTGACCTGGGACCCAGACGGGTGTGAGATCGCCGGAACGAAGCAGTCGCGCCAAGGCGATGGCGTCTCGATTGTCAGTTTTGACCCGATCACCAGCGCGTCGGGGAATCAGCGCCGGCGCCACCACGACGCAGTCCACCCCAAGTTGAGTCAGCTGGCGATGGAGACCGTAGCCAGTAGGGCCAGCCTCGTAGGCCGCGACCAGCTTGCCTCCGCTTTTCAGCAGGCTGACCGCCTTGTGCACTGCAGTCGCTTCATTGGCGATGGTGCCGAAAAGCACGGGTGCCACTCCGTCATCAGCGACGGCGATGCTGATGGTCGCCTTGTGCACGTCCAAGCCGACATACCTCGTAGTAACTTCTTTCATTGGGACCGGCCTCCTGCATGTGGCTCTACGTGGACTCGCGCCCAATCAGCGCCCGCGCAACCCACGGTATTGCACGAGCTGCCGGTCCTTCCATGCTGACTATTTGAATACCAAAGCTGAACTCGCTGCTAGCGCGCTCGAACTCCTGAAGGCTCATCGCCTCGGACTTTGAGGAGCCCCGGCAGTCGGGGCGATCGCACAACACTGCTCCTCTCGCCAACAATTGCCGTGTGACCGCGAGTCGTTCAGCGCCTCGTCGACCCGCGCTAAATGCAGATCTCGTTGCTCATTGGTGCGGTAAATATCTATCTGCGGCTCCAGTCGAACTCCTTTTCGAGACGGGCTACCTGGCGCAGATAGTTGGTCTTCGTCTGGATGACGGACGATACGTAGTAGTCAAGATCCGCGACTGGCAGGACCGACTCATCAGCTGCTCTCGGGTGCAACGCTGGCTTTTCGAGCGCGGCTTCCCCGCACCCGAGCCAATCGTTGGCCCGACGACGTTCGACGGTTACGCGGTCTCGGCCGAGATGCTGCTGGAAGGAGGCCAGCAGCTTTCGGATCGTGCGGACGCGCCCGGTCTTTTCTCGTCGAGTCTGTGCCATTTCGTCCGCCTCGCACCTCTCCCGGAGCAGGTGGGGTCACTCGAGCCATCGCCGCCCTGGGTCGGCTGGGACCACTCTGAGAACCAGCTATGGCCTAAGCCAGACGACCGCGACGGAGACCTCAATGCCCACGAGCCGGGCGATTGGCTGGACCAAATCGCGTCTGCGGTGCGGGCTCGATTGACAGAGTACGCAGCCGTTCGTGTAGTGGGACATGGAGATTGGTATTCACAGAATCTGCACTGGGTCGGCGACCGGCTTCATGCCGTGCACGACTGGGATAGCGTCGTTGCTCAGCCTGAGGCAGCAATCGCCGGCCACGCCGCCGCCGTGTGGCCTGGCACAGGTGGCCCTGGTGAGGTCGCCTCGATCCAACAGACGGAGGAGTTCATCGATGGCTACTCCCAAGCGCGAGGCCGAGCCTGGTCGAGAGACGAACTCGAGGTTGCATGGGCTGCTGGCCTATGGAATCGGGCGTTCGACGCCAAGAAAGCGAGCCTAGTCGGCGACAACACAGACCTGATCCTCACGCGATCGGAAGCGGCTGAACGCACTCGACGCGCAGGCCTTTAGCTTCGAACTGCTAACGGATCCGGACCGTCTTGAAGTGTGGGAACTGCCGCCCGTTGCCAGGCGTCCGCAGCGCCGAGACGCGACGCCAAAACCACTCGAGCGATCAGCGTCGATCCAGTCGCGGAAACTGCAGTCCAAACCGCTCTCTGATACGACTCGTCGCCGCTGTGTCTATCTCATTACCGTAACGTCGAGTCCAATCAACGTCTGGATCAGCCGTCTCCGCCAGCTCCTCGAAGTAGTGCTCAAAGCCACCTGGCGAGATGATCTCGAGTATTCGACACCGTGAATCGCCGGCGTTCCAGAACGCGTGCCATTGATCGCGCGGCTTGAAGACGAAATCACCCGGATTCGCGAATACGACCTGGTCGCCCAGGAGGGCGCCGAGCCTGCCCTCCAACACATAGCTGTATTCGTCTTCCTTCGAGTGTCGATGAACTGGAGACGCCAGGTGACGAGGAGGAATCGGATGCTCTACCAACGAGAATCCGCCACCCGACTCTTCGGCCCAGACCATGAACCTCACGCCGCAGGAGCCCAAATCGACAAACTTGCCATCGGCAGGCCCGACGATGCGCGGGCCTTGGGACGCATCAAATCGCTTCATCCGCCTCTCCCCCTCCGAGTCGCCAACAGCATGTCAACCGACGAACGAGTCAAACAATTGTGGCGTTGGTTTCGGGTGTGCGTTGGCAAACTAGGCAGGAACGTCGTCTACGACGCGATTGACCACAACGCACGTTCATAGGCTCTAGTGCCAACGACAGCCCGAGCCTTGCGGCGCAACTCCGGCGCGCGTCCCAGTCCGCTACTGAAGTTCTGTCGGTCCGCAAACAACACTTTTGCCAGCGGCGTCGGTGCTGCCAATTCCCGATTGAGACACTTCTCCCGACACAGCTCAGCCTCCTCCGACGCCTGAACCAAACGGGCTTGCATAAGTCAGGGACACCGCGGCCAACACAAAGCCCAGGATCGCCGAGGCCAGCAAAATCGATCGACGGCTCACCGCCCGTGCGGCCGGTCGTCCGTCGACCTCCTCCGCCAGCGCGCCCACACTGCGTCGTAGATGGCTCAGCAGATGCACAAACATCGCAGCCATGAATACGACCGCACTCACTGTGTGAGCCGAGAGCCACCAGGTGCCGAAGCGATCGGCAAAAGCCCATAGCTCGAGACCGGTCCCCATCACGGTCAAGGCCGAAACGACCAGAGTCGGCGCGACCGCGAATCGAAGGAACAGCGGCGGAGGCTCCGCCAGCCGAAAATCATGGTCTTGCCTGTAGTACTGCATGAACCGATAGCCGGTGCTGACCAACTTCAAGGCCAGGGGCGGGATCAAGGCGAACCCGACCAGGTAATGCACTGACAACAGAGGGCGGATGTAGAGAACCGTGATCGCGACTGCCGCGAGAAGAACGAACAGCAGTCCGCCATTGATTGCGGTCAGCGCCTCATTGGCGAGCACGCGAGGCCGAGCAGGCGCCACGCTCGGAATGCCTTGTGGTCGGAGGGCGTTCAGCGCAGCTGCGAACAGAAGCATCAGGAACACGGCGCCGAACTTGCTCAACGTCTGGGGATCGCCTTGGTGTCAGTTGGAGAGCCGGCTTCCAGGAGCAGGTTCGCCAGCGCGGGCGGATCAGTGATCATGCAGTCGTGACCGGCCCGTAATCTGCGGAGACGCCAGCCCGGCTCGCGCGGCGGCAGAGTCCGGGGCATGAAGGTTCGCTGCACAAGCGAGACCAAATGCCCGCGTCCCGCGCAGTAGATATGGGTCCGACGGAAGCGGGAGACGATCTCCGAGTCAGTCAACCGAAGGGGCTCGACGAAGCTCTTGAGCGATTGAGCCGTCAGCGACCGCCTGACCCAGCTGCGGTCCGGCTCCTGGGAAACTCCAAAGTCCTCGCGCGTCGGCGGGTCGACGCGCCAGCCATCGCCATGAAGCCGCGCCTCAATTCGGAAGACGCCGACCACTATGGGCGCGACGCTCTGCATCGAATCGCCGTCGCGCGGGACGAAGGTGTCGAGATAGACGAGATGTCCGATCCGGTCGGGGACACGGTCGACCGTTCCCGTGATCACCATTCCGCCGTAGCTGTGTCCCACGAGCACTACGTCCGAGAGGCGCTCGCGCTCAATCAGAGCGCCCACGTCAGCAATGTGTGTGCTCAGGCCCACGTCCGGGGAGAGGAGGTCCGCACACTCTCCGAGCCCCGTGAGCGTCGGCGTGAACACGCGATGCCCGGCGGACTCGAGAAGCGGCGTGAGTTTCTTCCAGCACCACGCACCATGCCACGCGCCATGGACAAGCACATATGTGCTCATGTGCGACCTCGATCTCGCTGCGCTCTGGTGGCGACACCATGGGCTGGGCGGACTTCGGCCTCGATCTCGCGGCGCTCTGGGGGCGACACCGTCGGCGGGCAGACTCTAGACGCTTCAGCCTATGAATGCTGAGGGCTCGAGTGTGATCAGACATGTCGAACTTCCCATGGTTTTGAAGACCATGGGGTTGCTGTCCGCACAGTGACCTTTCATCTGCGGGACAGCCGCTAGGACGGTCGCCGACCGTTGATGTTAGCCGCGCCCCGTGAGAAGCCGCAACGAACAGCCGCCGGAGTTGGTTTCAAGTGTTAAGGCAGAGGGCTCGACAACCTGCAGCCCGGCGAGGATGGGTTTCATCGGGGCTAGGTAAAGACGGGGTCAGGAGTGATACTCACGCACCAGCTGGCGAGCAATCACAGTCCGGAGGATGTCGTTCGTGCCTTCGCCTATCGCCATGAGTGGCGCGTCTCGGTAGAACCGCTCGATTTCATATTCGGTCGAGTAGCCATATCCGCCGTGAATGCGCATCGCCTCCAAAGACGCTTTGATGCACACCTCCGAGGCATAGAGCTTCGCCATACCTGTCTCGAGGTCGGCCCGCCGGCCAGAGTCGAGGGCCAAGGCCGCCCACCAGGTCAAGAGCCGAGCGGCCTGCACTTCTGTGGCCATGTCTGCGAGCTTCAACTGGATCGCCTGGAATTCTGCAATGGGCCGGCCGAAAGCGTGACGCTCTCGCGCGTACGTGAGCGAGCGGTCGAGGCTCGCCTGGGCTACACCGACTGCCCGCCCTGCGATGTTGACTCGTCCAAACTCGAGCGCCGCCAGCGCCTGCTGGAGCCCATGCCCTTCCTCACCCCCTAAAACGTTCTCGACGGGAACGTGGCAATCGCTCAGGAAGACCTCCGACGATTCCGGTCCACGGTAACCGAGCTTGCCCAGGTCGCTGCCGACCGTAAACCCGGGCGTCCCCTGCTCGATCATCAGGATGGTCATTCCGCGATACCGAGGCTGCGCTTCAGGATCGGTCTTAACCAGCACAGGAAGCGGATCGGCATGGCGCGCGTTGGTGATCCAGGTCTTGGCGCCGTTGACGACGTAGTGATCGTCCGCTCGGCGCGCTACGGTCGCAATGCCCTGCAGGTCACTGCCAGCCTGGGGCTCGGTCAGAGCGATGCCCGAACGCCGCTCGCCTGTGGCGAGGTCCGGCAGCCATCGGGCACGCTGCTTCGGCGTCCCGTAGCGTGCCAGCATCAGCGTGGCTAGAGAGTGCGAGCCAAGGATTCCGGCCACACCCATCCATGCTTTCGAGATCTCTTCGAATACCAGGGCGTAGGAGACGGCATCGATGGCGATGCCGCCGAACTCTTCCGGCACAAGCATCCCAAACAGGCCCATCGACTTCATCTCGTCGACGATTTCGCTCGGGTAGCGGCCCGCGAGCTCCCACTCGCGCGCGACCGGGCTGATGGTCCGTCGGGCGAAATCCCGCATCAGGTCGCGGAATGCGGTCTGCTGCTCCGAAAGTTCGAAGTCCATCGACTCCTAAGGCCGCGGGCCTGGTTACGCCCGGCCGATCACCGCGCCGGAATGAGATGACAGTCTGCGCCACCGTGGCGGCGACCGTCACCCCGCGACGACCTGATGGAAGCAATCAAACACGACGGCCAGGAGGACAGCTTCAACAAGATGGAGGATTACTTGAGATCACTCCTCGGTCAAGAGGGACTGTCTCGAGGTAGTTGAGGTTCGAGGCTCGCGCTCACCAGGCTCAGGGTCTTCCAATAGACGTGGAACTGCCTAGCCGACCAACTGCAAGGAGAAACGCGATGGGAAGGATTGTTGTCAGTGAGAACGTCTCGCTCGACGGAGTCATCCAGGACCCGGCGGGAGTCGAAGGCTTCAGCCGCGGCGGCTGGGTCGGTCTTATCGGTGGCCAGGGTCGCGACGGGGCGGCCAAGGTTGCGCTCGACGAGGCGTTGGGCGCCAAGGCCCTTCTGCTTGGCCGGCGGAGCTACGAGTTCTTGGCCGCGCGGTGGCCATCCCGAAGTGGCCCGTTCGCGGACAGGTTGAACAGCTTGCCCAAGTACGTGGTTTCCTCGACTCTCGATGCTCCCGTCTGGAACAACACGACGGTAATAAGGGGCGACGTGATCAACAAGGTCTCGAAGCTGAAGCGTGAGATAGATGGCGATATCCTCGTCGCTGCGAGCTTCCAACTCTGGCACATGCTAATGGAGCACGACCTTGTGGACGAACTGCGCCTGATGATCTACCCGGTCGTGCTTGGGGCTGGGGAGCGCCTCTTCGGCGAGGGCAGTGAAAAGAAACCTATGCGCCTCGTCAGCACCAGGACCGTCGACGATCTCGCTCTTCTCATCTACGAGTTGGTCCCGCTTAGGTCATGAACTACTACGACACATTCGTAGAAGTCGCAGATGACTGTCCTACCAAGAAAGCCCAGGTGCCCCAGGCAAGAGATGGCAAGAAAACCAACGCGGTGGTTGAGTACGAGATGCTCGTCAAGCACCCATATAGTCACACCGAAGAAGACACCACCGCTTCAGCAGCGAGTTTGCCTCGGTAATAGGGAAAAGCCGCTCCCTCCATGCCGACGATCGAGACATAGACGGCGCGCTTGACGCCAGCTTCGCGAGCCATCATCAGCCTCCGCGTTTCGAGCACGTCGGTCGCTCGACGCGGATTCATGGGATCCACGAACAATCGCATCGATGCCCTGGACCGCCAAGCTCGAGGCCAAAACCAGGGATGAGGTCCCCTGGACCGAGTCGTCATCCCCGGCTGGCTGCCGGCTGAGAATCGCCTCTCGCCCCCGGGCGCCATTACGGTTTTGCGATGCGGAATGTGTGGGTGACTTCGTGGGGACTACGCCCTGTCGATAGCGATATTCCAGGTGATGCCGAATTTGTCCCTCAGCCAGCCATCGGTGCCCCAAGGCGCCTCAGTTAAGGGCATACTGATTTTGCCGCCGTCCCCTAGCCTGCTGAAGATTGTTGTCATTCGGTCCTTGTCGGTGCCATGCAGGGCAAAGGCGACGTTGTCGCCAACCTTGGCGGGGATCCCTGGGCGGCCATCGGAGCCGACGATAACTACGCCCTCTGCCTCTAATCGTGCATACATGATGCTATCGCCGACCTCGGCCGGCTTAGCTCCCTTCTCGCTGAAGGTGTACAGATCAAGCTTGCCGCCGAGCAGTTCATGGTAGAGCTGAAGGGCCTCGCGGGCTCGACCCTGGAAGTTGACGTATGGAAACAGTTGCAAGTTGCCCATTTGTCGGATCCTCCTCGTGCTGACAGCGACCGGCTCTACTACTTATGACCGAATACGGCAGGGGAATGTGACGAGTCGATGAGCCGAGCGGGTCACCTGAGGCCGCCAGACACAGTGCCGCAACGGACTGCGCTTGTTCGACGGGATGTGCGCGTCGGGCGTATCGGTCTAGAGATCCGAGCCACAGTTTCGCGCGCTCGCGCTCGGCCGCTGCCGCCATATCACCCGAGTAACGCGACCCGCGTATGTCCGAGAGCATTCGCGAGGCGATACTGACCGCCGTCACGGTTCCGGCCTCTGCCGAGGCGCCAAACGAATCCCCCGATGCGGCCCCGGCGGCTGCCCGGGTCGCGGTGCACGCTGTGGCGCTACGGGCATTGCTCTCCGACGCACCCAACGTCCTGTCCCCTGCAGAGCAACAGCTCCTCAAGGATTGGCTAGACCGACTGGCGACCGCCAGGAGTCATGCGACCGGGGGCCTCCAACGGGCGCATCTCGATCGCGAGCTGGTGCGAGACCAAGCCTAAGCTTGGTTTTATATAAACGGTGAAGGAAGAGCAGCCTACGACCAGAGTGTTCATCGTCCACGGCTGGGGAGACAAACCCGGCGACCATTGGATGCCCTGGCTCAAGGAACAGCTCGAGCTCAAAGGCTTCACGGTGGCGGCTCCGGCGATGCCCCGCACGGAGGCCCCAGCGATTGGTGCGTGGATATCGCATCTGAGGCGGGAGGTCGGCGAGACCGGCGAAGCCGCCTACTACGTCGGCCACAGCATCGGCTGCCAGACGATCATGCGGCACCTCGAGCAGCTGCCCGCAAGCGGCACCGCGCGGGGCGCGACGTTCGTGGCGCCCTGGTTCGTTCTCACCAACCTCACCGCTGAGGAGGAGCCCATCGCGCAACCCTGGATCGACACTTCGATCGACTTCGCCCGGGTTCGTAGCCGCTTGCCGGAGCTCACCGCCTACTTCTCCGACGATGATCCCTACGTCTCACTCGACAACCAGTCGCTCTTCGAGCAAAGGCTTGGCGCCCGCACGCACCTCTTGAAAGGACTGAAACACATGGGAGTCGAGTCGGGAATGACGACCTTCGCCGAGCTGCTGGCGACGACCCTCAAAGCTCTGGGCTAGGAGGAAAAGAGGCGACGAGCATCGCGCCCGCCGCCTCTTGGCGAATGCAACCTAGACACGAGCCCCCACCAACTCCTCGTTGGTCTCATGGATGGCACCGATTTGCGCCATCACATGGGGAGACCGCGACCTGACGATGAAGTACCAGGCGAATCCGATGATCATCCACGACACGAAGATGATCGGCCAGAGCGGTCCCGGCATGGGCTGGATCGGCCAGACGCTTGAGTAATAGACGTACAGCATGATCAGGGAGCCGATGATCCCCACCACGAGAGGGGCGATGTACGGCTCACCCCGCCGGTAGAGGTAGAGCGGGGCCGCGATCGCCACCAAGAGGTAGGCGAGCATGAAGCCGAATGTTGCCGTGGTTCCCATCCAGTTGATGACGTCGAGCGGACCGTGCCCGCTGAGGATGATCACGAAGGGACCAAGCGCCATCAGCGGCACCACCAGGTAGATGCCGATGTGGGGCGTTTGGTTGGTCGCGTGCGAACGCCCGGCCGCGCCCAGGATCATGCCGTCCCGGCCCATCTGGTAGACGATCCGCGAACCGGCGTTGATGCAGGCCAGCGTGCAAGCGAAGTTGCTGGCCGTGATGCCGAGGTTCATCACATAGCCGAACCACGACACGCCCATGAGCCCGGCGAGGTCGAACAACGGCGCCGGGGCACTGTCGAACCCAACCTTGGCGCCCTGGAAACCAGTGGTCTGAGCCAGGGTGCCGATGATGTAGAACACCCCGACCAGGACGGCGCTGATGATCACCGAGCTGGGCACCGTCCGGTATGGGTTCTTCGCCTCGAGCCCGAGCGATGCAGCGCTCTCGAAGCCGACGAAAGCGAAGATGGCGATCACGATCCCCGGGCCGATTCCGGCGCTCGGCATCCCCTTGAGGGCCAGAGCGTCCGCCGAGATCCCCTTCCGCGCGAAGACGATCGCGAAGAGCACCAGGATGATCGTCATCGAAACCGCCTCGAGGACGAGGGATACCCGCGCCGATAACCCGATGCTTCGATACGCGAACCAGCTCGCTACTGCCACGTCGATCGCGATCATCAGCAGAATGACGACGGTGGTTCCGCC
>VBEG01000131.1 GCA_005882115.1 Chloroflexota bacterium | reverse complement strand
CGACACCATGACGATCCCGTGCCAGCTGCACCGCGGAGCTTGATATCTCGGTGCCGGTGACCTGCCAGCCGTAGCGATCCCGACCCATCGCGAGGAATGTGCCGATTCCGGCCCCAATATCGATCACCCGCGCTCCCGCTCCGACCCTGTGCAGCAGGTCCAGGCGGCGCGACCACATACGTTGGCGGCCCGCGTCGTCGTCGATCCAACCGGAGTAGAAAGAGGGGTCGGAGTAGGAGGCTGCGATCTGAGCCTGCGACGGCCGAGGGCTGACGAAGCGGTAACCGCACCGCACACATGCGCGGACGTTGGCTGCGGAGGAGAGGATTGCGAAATCGCGTCCCCCACATAGATCGCAGGCGGCGATCTCTTCATCGAAAGCAAATGATGGTGTCACGGGTCCTGACGATGAAAGCACAGGTCGACTTCCGAGCATGAAATTTCCTGGCAGGCCGGAGATTACATTGGACACTATTCGGTCCGCAACTCAAGGAGTTTGCAATGTCCACGGTCGCGTTTGATCCCGAAGAGACCACCCATTGGGAGCAAGTCCGTCCACGTCACATCTCGCCGGAGCTGTGGAAGAAGTTCGCGGGCTACACCTCTGAGATCTTCGATGCGTTCGGAATGAACCTCGACACGCCTGGCACTAAAGAGACACCGACTCGATACCTGCGCGCTCTCTACGAGGCTACCGCGGGTTACGAAGGCGACCCCAAGCTCCTGACCGCGTTCCCGACGGAGTGCCACGGCGGCCCTGACTGCAACATCAGTCAGGTCATCGAGGGGCCGATCGAGTTCTACTCGCTTTGCGAGCACCACGCGCTGCCGTTCCACGGCCACGCCTTCATCGGGTACATCGCGCACGAGGAGATCATCGGCATCTCCAAGCTCACCCGCCTGGTGCGCGTGTTCGCGCGGCGCTTCACCGTTCAGGAGCGCGTCGGAGTTGAGATCGCGGACGAGCTTGTGCGTGTGCTGAAGCCCCACGGCGTCGCTGTGCACCTCAACGCAATGCACCTCTGCACGCAGATGAGAGGCGTGCGCGAGAGTCACTCGCGGACGTGGACGTCCAACTGGCGCGGCAATTACGAGAAGGATCCGCAGCTGCGCACCGAGTTTCTCGAAACAGCCAAGTCCAGGGGCGAGCACTGATCCAACCGATTCGACCTTCTTCGCATCGCTCGACGGCGGGGTGAGCCTGGGCGCCAAGCCCCCCGCGGGCTCAACGATCAGCCGCCGGAGACCTTAGTGACCTGCCGCGGACGGCGCCACACGGCGCGATCCCGCATCATGGATCAGCGTGACCACACGGACGCGCAGCGTCACACGCGGACATGGCTTCCTCGAAGAGTTCCTGGCGCGTCAGCGTTGCGGCAAGGCCAACTCTCTGATTCCGGAAAGCGCACGAAAGGGACGCATCCTCGATGTCGGGTGCGGATCCTATCCGCTGTTCTTGCTAAACACAAGGTTCGCCGAACGCTACGGCCTGGACCGTGTTGCGCCGGACGATTTCAGCATGGAGGGCGTCAATCTCATCCACCACGACATCGAGAGCGAGAGACTCCCGTTTGACGGCGGATTCTTCGATGTTGTCACGATGCTCGCCGTCTTCGAGCATCTCGATCCCCCGGTGCTGAGGGCAGTGCTGAGGGAGATCCATCGGACCCTTCGTCCCGGCGGCTCATTCATCATGACCACGCCGGCCCATTGGACGGATGGCATCTTGCAGCTGATGGCCCGAATGAGACTCCTGAGCCACGTGGAGATCGGCGAGCACAAAGGCATTTATTCGCATGCGCAGATCGCCGCGTTTCTCGACGAGGCTGGATTCCTGCCGTCGCTAACTCGCTACGGGTCCTTCGAGGGCGGACTCAACCTCTGGGCGGTCGCGCAAACTCCTCGCTAGCCTCGCGCGCGGTAGCGCCACGGTCAGCCCCATTTCCCGGCATCAACGGATGCTGCCTCGCCAGCTGGCTTTGCCGCAGCCGGTGATATTCACGGTCGATTGACGCGCCGAATAGGGCTTCGTCCGAGCTGAGTCGCAATCGCGCCAGCGCGCCGACGGCCCGAACGCCATCGAGCCAGGTCAGCTTTTTGCCTTCTTCGCGGCCGCGCGCGTAATAGTGGATTGGGACCTCATGGATCCGATATCCGAGGCGGAGGGCACGCGCCGTGATGTCAGGTTCGATGTCGAAGCGAATCCCGCTCAGGCCGAGGCGCCGCCATAGATCCGAGCGGATGACCTTGTAGCCGGTCTCCATGTCGGAGATGTAGCAATCAAAGAGGACGTTCGTAACGAAGGTCACGCACTTGTTGCCAAGCACGAACCAGAAGCTGAATGCGGTCTGCCCGGCGAAGCCACGCACGCCGTAAACCACATCGGCGCGGCCCTCGATGAGGGGTTCCAGGAGCGCGGGGTAGTCCCGCGGGTCGTACTCGAGGTCGGCGTCCTGGACCAGGGCGAACGGCATCCTCAACTCCGAGATCGCACGCCGCAGCGCCGCGCCTTTGCCCTGGTTGACCTGTTGCCGGAATGGACGCACTCGCGAATCGTGCGCCGCAACGTCCTGGAGTATCTCCCACGTGCGGTCCGTGGACCCGTCGTCGACGACGATTACCTCGCCGACCTCCGGACGGTCGAGGACGTGAGCGAGGATGATCTCCACCGTCCGCTCTTCGTTGAAGGCCGGCATCATCACCGACAGGACCCTTTTCCCACTCAACGCGATTCCACTTTAATGCGGCCCTCCCGATGGCGTCTTGCCAAGCGCCTTAAATTGTTGGCAGGCATCGGCGCCAACAAGGAGACATGAATGTCGACTCTCGCCATTGATCCGAAGAGACCACTTCTGCGCAGCGAGTTTCTCGAAACAGCCAAGTCGCGGTCCGACCGCTGATCCAACCTTTCGACCTTCTCTACGAGGCGGATGTGCCTCGCGCCGAAATGCCGGCGGAGCTGGAGAAGATATACGGCCGGCTTGGTTTCGCCGACACGATCAGTGGCCGGAACCAGGCCGACCGATTCCTGATGGGCCTGCTGCGCGCGTTTGCCGATGCGGTGCTCCTCGGCGCCGGAACGCTGCGCGCCACCCCTGGGCACCACTGGACGCCGGATCACATCTACCCCGATATGGCCTCGGCCTTCGCCGAGCTCCGCATGACCCTCGGACGCAAGCCCCGACCGAGGCTTGTCCTTCTGACGGCGAGCGGAAACGTCGAGGTGTCACACGCTGCCGTCATCGGCGGCGCGACCGTAGTCACCACCGCGAGCGGCGCGGCTCGACTCCGGCAGCGGCTTCCGGATTCTTGTGACGTGATCGAAATCGGCGAAAGCGGACTGCTGGACCTGTCGCGCGCGGTCGAGGAGTTGCGTGGCCGCGGCTACGAGGCGATCCTGACCGAGGGTGGGCCGCATGTGATGGGCGAGCTGCTGGCGCGACGGCTGCTGGACGAGGCCTTTGTCACCATATCGCCCGTGGTCGCCGGTCGGAGCGACGAATCACGACTCGGCATGGTTGCCGGGGTGGAGTTCCTGCCGGGACGCGAGGTGTGGTCGAAGCTTTTGAGCGTGCGTCGCCACGGCGACTTCTTGTTCCTACGCTATGACTTGCGGAGCAGCGCCAGTCCGTAGCCCTGGGCGACCCCGACGTAGCCCATCGCCTCCACAGCGGCGACCTGTCGATCAAATCTCTCCAGGCTGAAGGCGCTCTCCTCGTAGTCGAGCACCACCCATTCGGCATCCTGCACCCCCTCGAACTGGTAGTCGTAAACGTAGCGCCGCTCGGACAGGTGGCTGGTGAGTCCCGTTTCTGCGGAAACACGCGCGTCGGGTGCGATGACCGACAACTTCGGCACAAACGCGGCGTACCGCGTGTCCGTCCGAAACTGACCGGCGTCGAACTTGCGCGAGTACGGCATGTATCCAAATGCCCAGCTGAAAGCGAGCGAGCTCACCACCATGACTGTTGCCAGCGCAGGTTGGAACCGAATCGGAGCCCTCGCCAACGCGAGGATCGCGGTTCCGATCACGAGCGGGACCAGCGGCGCTGAATACTGGGACGTGAACGAGAATTGCGGCTCGTAGCTGGACAGCAGCAGGTAACCGAGCGTCGGCAGCAGCACCAGCGCTGCCCAACCCGAAACCCAGCTCAGTCCGGCGACCGGACCGAAGATGCCGAAGAGAAAGAGGATCTTCTTTGGTTGGAAGACGCTGGCGATGATGCGTGCCGGGTCGGTGACGAAAGTCCGCAAGATGCCGGCGGCGCTGCCACCGACCGCGCCATAGCGTTCAGCGATGTAGGGATACGAGCGGCCTTCCGCAAAGTAAGGGATCACCTGGCTGATCAGCGCGAAGAACGAAAGAAGCCCGGCCGCGATCACGCCTGAGCCAAGCTTCCAGTCCCTCTTTCCGAGAAGGACGTAAGCGCCAAAGCCGACGGCGACCAGGGGCATCTCCTCCTTGATCAGGAACGTGAACAGCAAACAAACGAGGAACGGCCATGTCCGCCGAGTCTCGAGATAGTAGAGGGCAAAGCCGAGTGGGGCGACGGCCAGAGACACCTCGTGGAAGTCATCCAGGTTGATGTAGGTCAGAGGCAAGAAAAGGAAGTAGACGATCACCCAGACGAGTGCGAAACCGGGCGCCAATTTGAGCCGCGCCAGCAGGAAAACCGGCCACGCGCCGAGCGTTAGCGCCACCGACTGACCCACCAGAAGGGTCTCCGGGTGCGGGAACCCGTAGTAAAAGGGAGCCAGCACAAGCAGCGCGATGGAGAAGTGGTCTCCTAGCAGCGAGTGAGGCACCGGCAACGCCTCGCTCATGGTGGATTCGAACGGCCGTCCGTGGACTGTGTTCCACAGAACCTGATCGAACAGTCCGAGGTCAAAACCGGATGAGTGGTAGCTCTCGTGTCGAAGTACCGACAGCGTCCCGAACGTAACCAGGTAGACCAGCGCCAGCAGAAAAGCGATGAGGCCTTCGCGTTCCACCAGGAACGCGCGGAGCGGTCTTACGCTACGGGCTGCGCTAGCAGCTGTCAGCGCCGAGCAGCAGCGGCGCGGAGGCCGCGACGCCCGGCGTCTGCGACACCACGACCAGCGCACCCGACTTCACCCCGCCCGGAATCCTGACCGTGAGGTGATCGCTCGGGACCGAGACGATGTAGCCGCTCGCCGGCGTGGTGCTCTTCGCTCCCGGCAGATCGGTCGTTTGGCCCGTGCAGCGATCGAAGAACTTGACGGTGTAGGACACGAGCACCGACTTTTGCGATGTCGAGAAATAGATCGCGGCCTCGAGCCGGCATGAGCTCAGGCTGCAAACCGTCTTGCTCTCGTCCGCGCTGCCCGGGATGCTGCACGGCGAATCGGTGGTGCAGATCTGGACCCTGGTCACTGGGGCAGAGCTGGCGGGGCCGTAGTTCGGTACCGGCCGTAGTCCTCCGCCGGTCGGCGACGTGCTCGGGGACCCCTTGGGCGACGTCGTGGGCTTTGCCGACGCTGACGGTGAGGTCCGGACGCCGGTGACCGGGCCGCTGCCCCGGTTGGCCAGAATGATGACGCCCGCGATCCCGAGCAGGATCACGATCACGGCCGCTATCGCCACCGGAATGAGCCAGGGTCGCCGTTCTGACGGCGGGCCACCGCCCGACTTCGGTCGTGGGATCGGGCGGCGGGCCGGCGCCGAGGGCGGGCGAACCGGAGCCTGGGCTGGGGGCGGCTCCATCAGCGGCGGCGGGATGGCGGCTGCTGCCACGCCTGTGCCGAGGGGCTCAGGCGGCACGGCCTCGCCGGGCTTCCAGACAGGCTGCTCCATCGGGGTCCACGTCGGCTGGGCCGGCGGGAGCACTGGAGGAGCGACGGGCTCGACCGGTGTGGCCGCCGGTTCAGGCGCGGAAGTCGTCCACGAGGGTGCCGGCGGCGGGCTTGCGAATGCCGGCGGTGGGGCAGCCTCCGGCTCGGGAGCAGGCTCCGCAGCGGGTTCGACCGGGGCCGGGGCCGGCGGAGTGGTGACACTGGCGGCCGGTGGCTGGTAAGGCTCATCGGACCAAGTCGGCACCGGAGGGGGACTGGGCTGGGTTTCGGCCTGAGGCGGGGCGGTGGGTGCCGGCGGCGCTGGCGCAGCCGGTGGAGACGTGATCGCCGGCATGGCGGGGTAGGTCTGCAGCGGCCGGTCAGGCGCGTCATAGGAAGCCGGTACCCGGACCGGGGTTTCGTCGCGTTGCTGGGGTGCGATGAAGGGTGAAGGAGCCGGAGCCGGCGCCGACTCCTGTGGCGCGGTCATGCCTGGAGCCTCGCTCGAAGCCGCTGGCGGCGCCACTGGGCCGCCTGGCAGGAACGGTGTGATAGCGGGCACCTCGCGGCCGCCTGCCCGGGTTGCGAGCTCGGACTGCGCCGCCATCTGACGGTCGGGAGCAAGCAGAGCCGCCGCCATCTCGCGAAGAGCTCCTTGCGCCCGGTCAGCAGACGGGCCCATGGCGCCGCTCGCCATCGACCGCATCGTGACGACAAGTCCCGGTGGGATGTTGGCCGGTGCCGGCGCACCTGCGGGATCCACGCCGAAGGCGGCACAGACAGCCATCCCGGACGAGCGGACGTCCGCGCGCAGGTCGCTCTGCGACGGCGCGCCTCGGACCGCGGCGGCGGGGTGACCGGCGAGTCTGACATCTCCATTCGAGGTGACTCGCACGGCCGTGGCGCCGAAGCCACCCATGGCGATGCCGGCCTCGTGAAGGGCTGCGACTCCGGAAAGCACCGCGGCGCCTAGAGCGGCCGCGGCAGGCGGGGTTAGCGGTCCACGCGTCAGGATCGAGCCGAGAGGCGTGCCCTCGTTGGGTTCAACCGCGACCCAGAGCCCGCTGTTGTCGATACCCCAGGCGAGGACGGGGGAGAGAGCTGGATGGCGATGCTCGAACAGGCGCTGCATGCGCGGCACCGACGCGGCCGCTTCGGCCGGTGGCACCGGAATCTCGTGGACGACGGCCGGCTTGCCGCTCCTGAGAACGGCCTTCCAACCCTGGCCCGCACCGGGCGCCACAAGTTCGATCAGCCGGGGTTTCGGCTCTGATTCGGGCATTTAACGGTGCATGGTACCCTTGCGGCACGTGGCATACGTCATCGTCCAGCCCTGCATAGACGTCAAAGACGCCTCATGCGTGGAGGTCTGCCCGGTCGATTGCATCCATACAGATGACGCCGCGAACATGTACTACATCGACCCTGACGAGTGCATCGACTGCGGAGCGTGCGTGGATCCCTGTCCGGTCGACGCCATCTTTCCCGAGGATGAAGTGCCAGAGCAGTGGCGCAACTTCATCCAGATCAACGCCGACTACTTCAAGAACCGGTAATCCGGGCTTCACGCTCCCTTCAACGGATTGACCAAGCACGCCGTAACGCTCATCCCGGGCGACGGCGTCGGCCCCGAGATCTGCGACGCCTCGGTGCGCGTCCTCGAGGCCACGGGTGTCGAGTTCGAGTGGGACGTGCAGCAGGCCGGCGAGGCGGCGATCGGAAAGTTCGGTACGCCGCTCCCTGAGCCCGTGTTGGAATCGATCCGCAAGAACAAGGTGGCGCTGAAGGGACCGATCACAACGCCCGTAGGCAGCGGCTTTCGCAGCGTCAACGTGGCGCTGAGGCAGGCTCTCGACCTCTACGCGCTCGTGCGCCCTGTGAAGGCCTACAAGGGAGCGCGCAACCTGCGCGACGACCTCGATTTCATCATCGTGCGCGAGAACACCGAGGACATCTACGCGGGCCTCGAGTTCGAGCAGGGCGGCGCTGATGCACAGCACCTGATCGAGGAGATTTCAGGTTTGCTTAAGAAAAAGATCCGCCCGGACAGCGGGCTGTCGATCAAGCCGATCTCGATCAGCGGCTCGGAAAGAATCGTCCAGTACGCCTTCGACTACGCGCGAAAGAACAACCGGCGCAAGGTGACCGCGGTGCACAAGGCGAACATCATGAAACACACCGATGGGCTGTTCCTCGCGGTCGCACGCAAGGTCGCGGAGCGCAACTCCGACATCGAGTTCGAGGACCGCATCGTCGACAACATGTGCATGCAGCTCGTGCTGCGGCCCAAGGAATACGACGTGCTGTGCTGCCCGAACCTTTACGGCGACATCATCTCGGACCTCGGCGCCGGCATGATCGGCGGTTTGGGGCTGGCTCCGGGCGCCAACATCGGCACCAACGGTGCCGTCTTCGAGGCCACGCATGGTTCAGCTCCGAAATACGCCGGGCAGAACAAGGTGAACCCGATGGCGGTGATGCTTTCGGGCGTGCTGATGCTGAGGTACCTGGAGGAGACCGCCGCGGCGGACGCCCTCGAGAAGGCGATCGCCAACGTCATCGCGCTGGGCGAAAACGTCACCTACGACCTGAAGGAGAAGCGCGACGACCCGACCGCAGTCGGCACGAGCCAGGTCGCGGATGCCGTGATCGCGCAGCTCAAAGCGGCAGTTTGAAAGGAGCCTCAGAAGACCTTCTTCGCCTGCGCCGGCTCTGGGACCAGCACATTCACTCGGTGGCAGCGATCGGAGGCGCCGACCCGCGCGAGCAGGAGGTGGCGCTGTACGCGTCCTGGATCGGCAGCGTGGTCGAGGTGGCTTTACGTCGAGGATCGCTCGACCGCAACCTGTCCACGATGCTGGAGACGCGGCGCGCCGAGGGCAATGAGCGCGTCTTTCGGGCCGCCGGGGAGCTGGGAGAGCCGGTCCGGTCCTATATCGCGCGGCTGATCGCGATCGAGGACCTGCTGGCACAATTGCCGGTCAAATGAGGACTTCGCGGAAGCCCCATCCCCGGGCTGCGCCCGGTACTTCCCCGCAAGCGGGGAAGAGTTTCATCGTCCTCACGGCCGCCGTGGTACTGCTGGTGGCTTGCAATCAGGGCACAACGGCCCTCGCACCGGGTGGCGTCGTATCGGGCGCCCGTCAGCTCGTGGCTGCTCCCGACTACGTCGACCAGCCCTCCTTCTCCGCGCGCACCAACCGCCTGCCGGTGCTAAGCCTTCAGGGACTGTTTCATGCCAGTTACGTCGCGCCCAACGACCCCAGCAAGATCCGCATGCTGCTCGTCACGGGCGATGT
>VBEG01000130.1 GCA_005882115.1 Chloroflexota bacterium | reverse complement strand
CCGCAGCCGCGAGTCGACGCACGATGTGGTTGGCGGGAACGGCCGCGTCCAACGAGAAGCTCAGGTAGAGCTTCGGCTCGACCGCTTTGGACCCCATCAAGTGCGCTACCTCCTGCTGTGACGTGAGCGAGAACTGAGGTCGTCGATATTGTCGCCGCTCCCTTCGAGTTCGGCAACAGGCCCTCTGTCGCCGGCATCATCGGATGGTGCATGAGGGCGGATGGCAGCTGATCAAAACCGAAGACCAGCAGATCGTCGTGATCGCGCCGACGATCACGTTCGGATTCCCCCGAGGACCGGACTAACTCGTCCTATTCCGGCGGGCCTCCCCTAGGTCGACCGCAGCTCAAACACCGGCCTATGGTCGGCCGCCGCGGCCGGGTCCTTCAGGATCTCACCTGCCCCGAGCATCGAAAGCAGCAGGGGACCGAATCCGACCGGCATCTTGCGCACGTAAGGCCCGATGACGTCGCGGAAAAACGCGGTGGCCGCCTGGTGGTCCAGCTCGGTGGCCAGCACCTCTTCGCGGCGCTTGCCGACCGAAAGGCTGGCCTCACCCGCGGCACGCAAGTTGCGCACCCAGTTGACCTCGCCAAAGGTCCCGATCACCCAGCGCTTGCCTTCGATCTCCACCAGCGCGATCGGCGTGGTGCGGGCAAGACCGCTCTTGCGCCCTCGGACCGTGATCAGGGCGTTGGGACCGAGCAGCGGCCCTCGTTTCAGGATGCGGCGGGCGATCGGGTTGAAGAGTCTGACGAACGAAGGAGCCTGGGATTCCATAACCGTTGCCATGACTGCATAATAGCAGCTCCATCAATCAGTTGCTTGACCAACTCAACTCCTCCCCATTCATGGGGAGGTGGCCCGAAGGGCCGGAGGGGCCGGGGGATGGGGCCGCCGGGTGGCGGGCCAGAGGTTTTGTGGAATTCCCTCAGCGCCGGCCAGCCACTCCCAGCCACAGCTCCAGCTGGCGCAGCGCCCGATCGCCTCGCCTGGGGTCGGTCATCACCGGCAGTGTCATCGAGGTCAGCGTGGCGATGATCAGCGCGGCCACCGCATCGCTGTCGAGCTCCGGCCGCAAGCCGCCGTCGCGCACCGCCCGCTTCAGGAGACCACGCAGAGTGACGTGCCAGACGTCGTACATCTGGTTCATGATCGAGCCGATCGATCGGTCCCGGACCGAGCGAAGAGCCAGCTCCGCCATCACCGCGCCGAGCTCCGGCTCTTCGACCAGGAGGCTGCGCACCGACCGCAGGTAGTTCCTCAGCTGGTGGGAGGGCGATCCGTGCGGCTCGAGCGTCGATCGAAAGCGCTCCATCGCGTGATCGAGCACGGCGCGGATGAGCGACTCCTTGGTCGGAAAGTAGTAGTGCAGCGTGGCGATGTTCACGCCGACCGAGTCCGCCACCTCGCGGGTACGCAAACCCTCGAAGCCCCGCTCCGCAATCTCGCGGTAGGCTGCAAGCACCAGCTCCTGCCGCCGCTTCTCGCTTACCGCGCTTGGCGGTCGCGCCTCCGTCCGTGTCGCCACGGACTAATTAAACGCTTGATGGAGAAGGGGTTGGCGCCTTCGTGTAACGGTCGTACTGCATCCGGAACAGCTCGATCACCGAAGCCGCGTCGTCGGCGCCCGACATCCACACGCTCACCCAGCCAGTCTCCGGCAGCACGTGATGCGGCACCGCCCGCCCCGACGCGATGACCTCGTCGTGAACCCGGCGGGGCAGCGGCAGGTCCGCCAGCCGGTCGCCATGGACGTGGCCCATCTCCTTCTTACCGAATCGGTATTCGGTGCCTCCGAAGCGATGCGGCCAGGCCGTCACCCCCGGCCATGAGGTGACCGTCTCCCGGATCAGCTCACCCGGTCTTTTCACGCAAACTCGCCGGCGCGCCCACCGTCTCCGCCGCCAGCATCTCCACGACCGCGCGCGTGTCGCCGCCGTTCTCCAGCACGCGAAGCTGCCGGTCGGCGCTTGTCCCTTCGGCCAGGATCGTGTGCACATACTCGACCGCCTTTCGCGAGCCCAGATCGTCGACCACGTCGTCGATGAATTCGAGCAGCTCGATCGCCAGGTCGCGCATCGGCACCTCAGACTGCTTGCCGAAGTCGATCAGCTTGCCATCGATCCCGTAGCGGATCGCGCGCCACTTGTTCTCGGCGATCAACGCCGGCATGTACTTGCGGAAGCCGAGGTTACGCGAACGGAGGATAAGCAGCTTGGCGCAGATCGCCTGCATCAAACCTGCCAGGCACACCGTCTCCTCCAGCCGGGTCGGCATATCGCAGACGCGAAACTCGAGCGTCGGAAAGCTCGGGTGCGCGCGAAGGTCCCACCAGATCTTCTTGCCGTTGTCGATCGAGCCGGTTCTGACCAGCAGCTCGACGTAGCTCTCGTACTCGTCGTACGAGCTGATGTCCGGCGGGATGCCGGTGCGGGGGAAGTTCGACCAGATGACGCTCCGGTACGACTTCAGGCCAGTGTTGCGCCCCATCCAGAAAGGACTCGACGTGCTCAGCGCGAGTAGGTGCGGAAGGAAGTAGCGGGCCTCGTTGAGCACGCCAATCCGCAGCTCAGGATCGGGGATCGCGACGTGTACGTGGAGCCCGAAGATGACGAGCGAGCGCACGACGTCCTGGAGCTCGATCTCGAGCATCTTGTAACGCTCGTGCTCGGTGATCTGCTGGTCTTCCCAGCGCGAGAACGGATGGGTGCCCGCGCAGGCGATCCGCAGTCCCTCGGGCTTGAGGAGCTCGGACAGGGTGTGTCTCATCTCGCCGAGCTGGTAGCGCGCCTCGTCGACGTTTTCGCAGATGGTGGTGCCGACCTCGACCACCGACTGCATCATCTCGCGCTTCACCTTGTCGCCCAACTTCGGTGCAGCCGCCGCCAGCAGGGTGTCGATATGCGAGTGGAGCTGGCCAGAGGCGTCGATGATCTGGTATTCCTCTTCGACACCGATCGTCAGAAAGCCGTCCCGACTCATGCAGGTCCCTCGACCACGAATGTTGGCACGACGCTGCCCGCCCCGGCTGTCACGTTGAGGAGCGCGGCGGCCGAAACCCGTGTCATGAAGCCTCCCGGCCGGCCATCGAACAGGTAGGGGTCCAGGTCGACCGCGAGGTCGATGTACTTCAGACCGTCGAGGACGACGGGAAACGGCACCCTCGGGATCTCGACCGCCTCCTGGACGACGTAGCTCTGGGTGGTCGCGATCGCGATCGCCGACTCCCACTCCGCCTGGTCGACGGTCCAACCGAGAACGACGCCCTTGCCGCCGTACTCGTCGTTCGGCTTGAGGACGAGGGTCTCGCGGCGCTTCGCGATGTCCTCCGCCAGCTCGGGCCGCACCCGCCTCGTCCACGGGATGTGTCGCCGGATGGCGGCCCGCTGGGCCGGTGTGTAGAGGCGTTCGTACCGGTCGTCAGACAGCAGGGCGAGGCTCATCTTCTTGTGCAGCAGCTTCGCGCGGAAGCTGTTGACCACGCACGCGGCTCCGGCCATGTAGGCCTCGCGCAGAGCCTGCGTGCCTTCGCCGCGCTCGAGGAGCTCGCTCGTCAGCACGCGACGGTAGACGAGGTTGACCGCCGTGCCCTGCGCGAACAGCTTGCCCGACCGGAACTCTAGTGAGCGAGGGTCGCAGATGACGGTCTTGACGCCCGCGTCCTCGAAGAACGACTTGAACATCTCGAACTCGGGGGCCGTCGGCAGACCCTCCCAGTCGACGATCGCCATCACCGGTGTCGCGCCGCGGTCCCACTGCCGGAACGCCCGCAGCATGGCCGACAGCTGGCGGCGCCTGGTCGGCAGGAAGTTGCCTCGAAACAGCTTGCGAAACGCCTTCATCACGGGCAGGCGCACGAAGACCGCGGCCAGGTTGTCGCTGTATGCCATCCCCGCCGGCGACTCCGCGTTGTATTCGACAAAGCGCACCTCGTCGGCGAAGAAGCTGTCAAGGCGCACGGACGAGGACGACGACTTGAACCCGGGATCCGCCATCGCCAGGCGCTCTTCCTCCGGTTCGAGAGCCAGCTCGCGGCGCAGGTCGTCGTCCTTCAGCACGGCTTTCTCGAGCGACGCCAGTGCGCTGTAGACCCCCTGGGCGGCCGTCACTGCCTGCTCGTAGCGCGGCCGGGTCAGGATCTGGGGACGGATGGCGACGCACAGCGGCCGCTCGCCGAACATCAGTTGCCGCGCGCGCTGTCCCTCGGTCAGAGCCTCCGCGCTGTCGCCGGTCAGCCGCTCATCGTCGAGTAGCGCGTGGTACGCGGCGACCGGGTCGTTCACGCCTGCGCGGGACTTGCCGCAGGTGCCCTTGAGACGTGCTTCCACCAGCGGTGCTCGTCACGCCACGGCGGCGTGGCCTCGCCGCGCGCGTAAGCGAGGACGAGGTCGCTCATCTTGTCGAGCACCCACTGGAAGTTGTCCTGTTTGATCGAGAAGTTGTCGAAGTCCGGCGCGGGATTGAGAAAGTCGATGGCGTAGAGCACGCCGTCCTTGACGGCGAACTCGACCGTGTCCATGTCATAGCCCAGCGCCTCGACGAGCGTCCGCGCGTCGTTGATCGCCTGGTCCCGCAGCCTCCCTTCGGGCGGGTTGGAGATCAGATAGCGCTCCTCGAATGGCGCCTTCGGGTTGTAGCGGAGCGGAAGGATGTGCTGCCGGCCGACGCAAATGCAGCGAATGTAGTCGTCCCAGTTGATGAACTCCTGCAGGATCATCGTCTTCAATCCGGTCTGGTCGAACGCGGTGATCAGCTCTTCGATCGAGTTGATGATGAAAACATCCTTCCAGCCGCCTCCTGTGTTCGGCTTGAGGACCGCGGGCAGGCCCGTGTAGTTGACCAGCGCCTCCCAGTCGAGCGGGAACTGCAGGTTGCGCAGCGAGCGCTGCTGGTCGATGTCGGGGATGTACTGCTTGTTGGGCAGCACGATCGTCTTCGGCACCGCGACGCCGAGCTTGCGAGCCAGCGTGCATTCGAAGAACTTCTCGTCGGCTTCCCACCAGAACGGGTCGTTGATCACCGTGGTGCCCATCAGGACGGCGCTCTTCAGGTGCGCCCGGTAGTACGGCACCTCGTGCGAGATCCGGTCGACGAGAACCGTGTGGTACTGCTCGGCGAGCTCCGAGGTCCCGCCCAGGACCGCGAGCTCGGCTGTGATGCCGTCGGCGGCGCCTTTCTTGTTGACGATGTCAAGAAACGGGCTCGGGAACGTGTTCTCGCGTCCGATCAGCAGTCCGATGATCTTGTTGCGGGCCATCTTTCCTTCCTCTCTTGTCGCCTAGCTGAGATACCGCCGCATCATTTCCTTCCAGTAGGGCCAATCGTGCGCCCAACCGGGCCAAATATCGAGTCCGACATCGACCCCTTGCTGGCGCAGCAGCGCGCCCAGGCGCTTCGAGTCCTCCACGTTCGGGTCATCCGCGCCGGTGGCGATCACCTTGGGGTGCTGCGCTCGCAGCGGGCCCAGGTATGCCTCGTCGCTCAACCCCGGCAGGAAGGCGAATAGGTTCGTGTAGTAGGCATTGTCGTCGTGGTAGCCGTCGAGCCAGCGGTTGGTGTCGTAGGCGCCGCTGAGGGCGATGAAGCCGCCGATCCGCGTCGGGTGCCTGGCCGCGAGCAGCACCGCATGCAGGGCGCCGAACGAGGTGCCGCAAGCCAGCGGCGCGCCCGGGATGCGGGGAAGAACCTCGTCGACGATGTACGCCTCGTACTGAAGATGGCGCAAGACGCGCTCCGCGGGCGGCCGGTCCTTGGCGTACCACGACTCGCCGTCCACGCTGTCGACGCAGACAAGCTGGGTGGCGCCCGATTCGATGAGGTCGCTGAGCGCTCCGACCAGGCCGAAATCCTCCCACTGATAAAAACGGCCCATCGAGGTCGGGAACAC
>VBEG01000129.1 GCA_005882115.1 Chloroflexota bacterium | reverse complement strand
TGGCATAGTGCAGGCGTTCCAAACACAAGACGCTCCGTGTAGTAGTTCATGTAGTAATCCGGGCGTCCCGATCGCACCGAAATCGGCCTTTGGCAGACCGTCGGAAAAACGCTTCAAATCTGGACGGAGGCGGTGGCTACGTTTGAACTTTCGAACTGAAAGCGACCGTTTCCGCGGTTTCTGGACGGGATATCTCAGAGTTCGGGACCGTGAGGCCCCGGGTTCAAATCCCGGGCCCCCGACCAGATCTTGTACTCAAGATCGACCATTCCGAAGGTTATCCGCCAGCACCGGCCGGAAATAGCCCGTCCCTTATTTCATGGTGTCCAGGAGCTCCCGGCAGGCTTGCTCGCAGCGACGGCAGGCCTCTCCGCAGACCCGGCAGTGCTTGTGCATCTGGGCATGCCGCTCGCACTCGTCACCGCAGCTCTTGCATGCGACCGCGCACGCTTCCAGCAGCGGCTTCGTGATCTTTGAGTCGTACTCGGCCAGGCGACTTGTGACCGTGACGGTGGCGACACAGATGTCGGCGCACTCCATGCACAGCCGTATGCACTTGACCATCTCGGACACGTCCTGCTCGCCCAAGTCCGCGTCGACGTCGGCGGTGCAGGCTTGGGCGCAGTCGTTGAGCGCGTCGATGGTAGAGGCCAGCAGGCCATTGTCGACGTTGAAGGTGCGTGAGTAGGAGTCAAGCATCTGCTTGGCATAGCTCATGGTCCCCTCCTTGAAGGCGACGAATGATCGGCACTTAGTTACTGCTTCAGGATAAGGGCGCTCTGCGATTGCGGCCGGAGTATTCCAGCCTGCCCTGAAGCTCGTCGGGGCCCAGCGGCGCCGAATCACCAGCCGACTTGTGGAAGGATTTCGACGTCCGCGCCCACGACCAGCGGTGACACCTACTGAATCGAAGATTCGGTCTGATCTTCGCGAATCGATGAGTAGGTCCTCAGGGTTCGAGCAGTGTCATGTCAGCAAGTGGTGGGATTTCATCTACTGCCCTGCTACCGATAAGCGATTACTATCGAGAGCAGCACGGACCGGTGATCCCTTGATCGAAATGACTTTCGACATCGGGTTGGTTAAGTGGTAGCTTTACTGCTTCCAGAGGGGAGTAGCTCACTCGCCGACTTCGACTGGTACCTGATGCGCAGGGTTTAACCCGGGGTCGGCGGCGTCGATCCGACGCAGCAAGACCTCTGCTCGATTTCGTCGCGAGCAGGGAGTCATTGAGAAATGCGTGGGATCGACCACTAGAACCTCGCGAGCTTTAGTCGACCGGCGCGCCGAGTGTGCGCGACTGGATCAGCTCCTCGGGGACGCGCGCACCGGCACGAGCGCAGCCGTTGTGGTTCGAGGCGAGGCGGGGGCCGGAAAGACCGCCCTTCTTGACTATCTGCTTGGAAACGCCACCGGATGTCGCGTGGCGCGGGCAGCCGGGGTGGAATCCGAGATGGAGTTGCCCTTCGCCGCGCTGCACCAGCTTTGCGCTCCGTTTCTTATCGGGCTCGAACGACTACCAGCTCCTCAACGCGATGCTCTCGGCACCGCTTTCGGACTTGCGAGCGGCGCGCCGCCCGATCGATTCCTGGTTGGGGTGGGCGTGCTCAGCTTGCTCTCCGACAGCGCCGAGGCGCAGCCTCTGGTCTGCCTTGTGGATGATGCGCAATGGATCGACCGCGCGTCGTCGCAGGTGCTGGGCTTCGTAGCGCGCCGCCTCGCAGCTGAGTCGGTCGTACTGATATTTGCGGCCCGAGCTTCCGCCGATACTTCGCATCTCGTAGGTGTGCCAGAACTGACCATCGGCCCGCTTGCGGACCCCGACGCTCGCGCAGTCCTTGAGTCCACGATCAGTGGCAAGCTCGACGCATCGGTCCGCGATCGGATCGTCGACGAGGCACGCGGCAACCCTCTCGCATTGCTGGAGCTGGCTCGAGCCTGGACGCCAATGGCCCTCGCCGGCGGCTTCGGGCTGCCCGACAACGCGTCCGTCTCGGCCAAGATCGAGGAGGTTTTCCGCCGGGACCTCAGTTTGCTGCCGGCTGAAAGCAGGCGCCTGATGCTGGTGGCGGCAGCAGAGCCAGTCGGAGACCGCGCCCTGATCCTGGCGGCCGCTGAACGAGTCGGCATTCCGGCTGATGCGGCCGAGGCTGCGACGGCTTCAGGCCTCATCGACCTGGGAACGCAAGTACGGTTCCGCCATCCCCTCGTCCGCTCGGTGGTCTACCGAGACGCGCCCGTCAGCCAGCGACGTGTCGTCCACGGCGCCCTCGCCGACGCGACGAACGCGACAGTCGATCCGGATCGCCGAGCGTGGCATCTTGCGGCAGCCGCGTCCGGCCCTGACGAGGACGTCGCGGCCGACCTCGAACGATCGGCTGCGCGGGCGCAGGCCCGCGGCGGACTCGCAGCCGCGGCTGCATTCCTTGATCGAGCCGTCGGGCTCACACCCGACCCGGCCAGACGAACCGAGCGTGCGCTGGCGGCTGCGCAGGCGAGCTTCCAGGCCGGAGCGTTCGACGCAGCGCAGCGTCTTCTCGCAACCGCGGAGGCTTATCCGCTCGCCGAGTTCCAGGCCGCCCAAGCCAACTTGCTTCAAGGCCATCTTGCCTATGTCTCGAGCTACGGCGCCGATGGTGCTCTCCTACTCTTGAGGGCAGCGAGGCGGCTCGAGCCGTTCGATCTTGATCTCGCCCGAAGCGCCTACATCACCGCTTGGGCGGCCGCGCTAGTGGCTGGGTACCTCGGCGGACCAGACATCCTCATTGAGATCAGCCGCGCTGCCCGCAATCTGCCTCTACCGTCCGAAGGTGCGCACCCGCTCGACCTTGTGCTTGACGCCATCGCCCAACTGACTGTCGAAGGACACGCCGCGGCGGCTCCAACTCTCCAAAGGGCAGCAAGAGCGGTTCTTGAGATGTCGGTTGGCGAGGCTCTGCGGTGCGGCTCGCAAGCCGGAGCTCCCAGCACTGTCTTGTGGGACGGCAGTACCGCCGTCTTCGAGCGGAATGCCAGGCTCATCCGCGAGGCCGGTGCCCTTGCTGAACTGCCCATCTACCTCCAAGAGTTGGGATTGGCGAAGACCTTGGTTGGTGACTTTGATGGGGCCGCCCTCGTCATCGCGGAAAGCGACCGAGTGGCCGCCACGATCGGGACTCCGTTGCCTCCTTTCGCATCGCTCAACCTGCTGGCATGGCAAGGTAGGGAACGGGAGGCCTCAGCATTCATCGAGGCCACGATCAAACAATGCACGGCAGGAAGGCTGGGACTAGCCGTTCTGGCGGCAGAGTTGGGGGCGGCGGTCCTGTACAACGGGTTGGGCCGCTACGGAGAGGCTGCCTCGGCAGCTGCCCACGTGACCGCCAACGCTGGACCCGTCGCACTCTACAACTGGGGACTTCCAGAGCTCGTCGAAGCGGCTTCGCGTTCAGGAGATCCAGATCTTGCGCGCGATGCGCTCGCGCGACTGGTTGAGACGACCCAGGCGGCCGGCACCGACTATGCGCTCGGCATGGAGGCGCGCTCACGGGCGCTGGTCAGCGATGACGGCGCCGCCGAGCGGCTCTATCGCGAAGCGATCGATCGGCTGAGCCGCACCGACGTCCGTCCGGAGTTCGCACGTGCACATCTTCTCTATGGCGAGTGGCTTCGCCGGGAGGGGCGACGCGTCGATGCGCGCGATCAGCTGCGGACGGCCCACGACATGTTCGTTGACATCGGCATGGAAGCCTTCGGGGAGCGCGCCCGACACGAGCTTTTGGCCACTGGGGAACGGGTCCGCAAGCGCAGCGTCGAAACGCAGGATCAGCTCACACCGCAGGAGATGCAGATCGCGCGCCTCGCTAGCGACGGTCGCACCAACCCGGAAATCGGCGCGCAGCTGTTCCTGAGCCGGCGGACGGTTGAATGGCACCTTCGCAAGGTTTTCGACAAGCTTGAGGTCCGCTCGCGTCGCGAGCTGGCAGCGGGTTTGCAGCGAGCACACCGTTCAGACGCTCAGTAGGGCGCGTACTCCGGGTACTCACATAAGGAGCCCTGGCCGGCATCGGGGGTAGGTCATCAGCACGGCGTTGCCCGATCCGAGGAGTGCGGGCTTCCAAGCCCGCACTCCACTCGTATTGCCGCTAGCGCAGCGTCTTGAACGCTGTCCGTAGTTCCTGGCTGAAGGCCTCCGGCTCTTCCCAGGCGGCAAAGTGCCCGCCCTTGTCGGCCTCGTGGAAGTAGGTGAGGTTGGGGTAGACCTTCTCGGTCCAACTGCGCGGGGCCTGGATGATCTCACTGGGGAAGACGGTGAATCCAACCGGCAGCGTAAGCTTGGGCGGCTTCTGGCCGGACGCCAGTGCGGCACCGATGCTTTGTGTTTCCTCCCAGTAGAGTCGCGCCGCCGACGCTGCAGTGCCGGTCAGCCAGTACAAGGTCATGTTGTCGAGGATTCTGTCGCGGGTCAGGCCGCCCACTGGCGCTCCGTCGACGAAGGCGCGCGCGATCTTCGCGTAGCTGTCCGGGTCGTGGTCAAGCATCCACGCTACGAGCCCAACCGGCGAGTCCATCAACGAGTAGCCGACCGTCTGAGGGTGCTCACCCATCTCCACGAAGTAGCCCCTTCTGAACACGGCCGCGGTCTGATTGAAGGCCACTGGTTCTTTGTCGGCCGAGGCGCTGATGGCGGCCACCGCAAGCCGCTTGACGAGTCCCTCTGGGGCGGGGATAGTGCCGCCGAAGATCCCAATCAGCACCGGTGTCGGGAAGGAGCCGAGCAAATTGAGGTGGATGCCCAGCAAGCCTTTCGGAGCCAAGCGTCCCATCGCATCGGTGACGTTGGCGCCTTGGTCCCCGCCCTGGGCGACGTATCGGCTATAGCCAAGCCGGTTCATCAGCTCCGCCCAAGCTTTCGCGATCTGGTCTGGGCCGTAGCCGCGCTCCTTCGGTTCGTCGGAAAAGCCATAGCCCGGTATCGACGGCAAGACCAAGTCGAACGCGTCCTCGGCGCGTCCGCCGTGCGCCGTCGGGTCCGTAAGCGGTCCGACGACCTCGAGCATCTCGATCACCGAGCCCGGCCAGCCGTGGGTGATGATCAGCGGCAGCGCATTCTCGTGACGGGACTTGACATGGATGAAGTGAATGTCGAGCCCATCGATCTCGGTCTTGAACTGCGGCAGCGCATTCAGCCGAGCCTCGCAGCGCCGCCAGTCGTAATCGGTCGCCCAGTAGCGGGTCAGGGCTTGCAGCATCCCGAGCTGCACGCCTTGCGACCCATCTGCCACGAGCTCCTTGCGCGGCCAGCGCGTGGCGGTGATGCGGCCGCGAAGATCCTTTAGTTGCTCATCGGGAACGCTGACCTCGAATGGACGGATCGCCGCCTCTGTTGCCATGTCGGGGGTGGTTGCGCTCATGTGATCTTCCTCCTCGTTCGATCATGAATTGACGCTTGGAGGGCCGACGCGCTCGCAGGGGTGGACGGGCGCCTCATGCCCAAGGTGACTGGGGATCCCCCTACGCAATCTCCTTACTGGGCTCCGGCCCAGAATGCGCAGTGATGTCGCGACGCGAAGTCGCTGAATACCACTGGCCGCGCAGGAACGAGTGACAGAACTTTGGCCCCGTTCTCAGCTCCGAAAGAAGGCCACCGCACATTCGACTCCTCGCTGGGGTCGCCTTCGGACGCGAAGCTCGCCCAAGCTGCCCGCATGCTGGTTGCGAGAGTCTGCTGGGCGGCACTGAGCGGGGTCTGGTTCGGCGCGTCGTTGAGGTCGAAAAGGTACGGGAGCTCAGAAAGATGCGTTGCCGCTGCGACGGGCGGGGGGAAGTTCGGAACGTATCGTCCCGGCGCATTGTCGTCGTCGAATTCGTAGGCGAACGTCGGCACGCGCTTGGAGAGCCACTGGTTCATTTGCAAGGCGGGGCATGCCCAGCTTGCATCGGCGTCGAGGGTGCTGAAGGCAACAGCGGGCAACACGTATGAGCTGACCGGATACTCGGCTGCGATTGCGGCTGCGCGCGCGGCTGACACACCGAGCACAGCCGAGATCACACTCTGGTAGTTCTGAGCGGTCATCTGGTACCACGGGACAGGGATTGGGACAAAGAACCCGCCCGTAACCGTGACCTGCA
>VBEG01000007.1 GCA_005882115.1 Chloroflexota bacterium | reverse complement strand
ACCTCGTCAGCTCCTGCGGAAGTGCCTCGGACTGACCTGGCGGTTGCACTGGTGGTTGCGGCCGCCTATCCTCCATCGCCATTTCCAGCGCACCACATAACTCGCCGCCCTACGCTCGGCCTCCCGCTCTCATTAGCACAGCGCTCAGCCGGATCTAACGCGGAGGTAGGTGGTCGAGTCGACCGCGGCAGATGCTTCGCGGACAAAGTCGGGTGGGACTTGTGCCCATCAGGGTGGGACTCATGTCCCATTCGCGTCTGCGTTCCGCTGGCTAGAGTCAAATCGGCTGTAATGGCACGGCGCCTCATCGCTATCCTGGCTTTGGTAGCCTCGCCCTGTGCCGGCGTGCTTATGCATGCTGGTCTTGCACAGGCAGACTCACCGCCGCCCCCGGCGGTGGTCGTCGCCCAGGGCCTGACCGGGACCACGGTCGAGTTGATCTGGACCGCGGCTGCAAGCGGGTCCTCGTACAACATTTATCGCGACGGAAGCCTGCTTACCAACACTGCGGCCACAAGCTACGACGACACCGGCCTGACGCCGCTCACTTCGTACGCATATCAGGTGGCCACGGTCGCAGCAGGCCTTGAGGGTGCGCTCTCCCAAGTTGCTGCCACGACGACACAGGCGGCTGCCGAAACTTCGCCACCGACCCAGCCTGGCGCGATCACCGTGTCCTCGATCACGTCTTCGTCGGCGAAGCTGAGTTGGAGCAAGTCGAGCGATAACACTAGGGTCGAAGGCTTCAGGGTCCTCCGGGGCGTACCGGGCAATCCTGCGCCATCACTTCCGTACATCTGGACCGTAGATGGGTTCAAGAACTCGTACACCGCCACGGCTCTCCGCAGCGGCAAGACCTACCAGTTCGGCATACAGGCCCTCGATCCAGACAACAACCTGTCGCTGATTCGCACCGTCACTTTCACCACGGCCTCCTCCAGCGATACTGTGCCGCCCGCCCCACCCTCTTCTGGGTCGCTGTCGGTCAAAAAGTTCTCACCAACGCGAATCGACCTGACGTGGGGCGCATCTTCGTCCTCCGATGTTTCCGGATACCTCGTGCTGCGGAACGGCGTGGTCGTTGGTCAGGTGGACCTCCCAATGAGAACCACGTACTCCGACAATGGTTTGGCGCCGAGCACGACTTATTCGTACGCGATCGAGGCAGTGGACGGCGCCGGTAACGTCTCAACACCGACCGGCATCAAGAGCGGCACGACCCTGGCGGCGGGGCAGGTCAGGCTTGCACGCGGTCCTCTGGCCCAGTCGACCACGGCCAGCTCAGCGCGCATCACCTGGTGGACCGATCTGCCGACGCGAAGCGTCGTCGCCTTTGGGGTGGGAACCATCACCGCGACGCTGGTCGATCCGGTGTTGACCACTCGCCACGTCATGCTCATCGGACCACTGACGGCGGGAACAACCTATGTCTATCAGGTTGGAGACGGCACAGTCGTCAGCCAGCTTGCGACCGTGACCACAGCGGCACCTCCAGGGACCACATTCTCGTTCGCCGCGATAGGCGACTTCGGAGGAAACTCCACTGGCGAGTTGCAGAACGCCCAACACATCAACGCTGACACGACTCAATTCATACAGACAGTCGGTGACAACATATATCCAGACGGCCGCGACCCGAATTTCCTGACTTTTTACTCGGACTTCGATAACCGGCTATTCAAGCAATTTCAACCTGCTTTCATGCACGAGACCTTCACGACCGCCAACGGTGAGAAGGAATATTTCGGCGACGGTGCTTTTTGGCAAGATTTCTCGTTGCCGAACAACGAGCAGTGGTTCAGCTATGACTGGGGAAGCGCCCACATCCTGGTGCTGGACACGGAGCGACCCTACACACCAGGGTCACCGCAATACAACTTCGCCCAGTCGGACCTCAGCGCGCATCAGTCGAGCACGTGGCGGATAGTCGTGTTTCAGAATCCTCCTTACAGCTCGACAAGCGCGAACTCCAGCTCAGTTCCGGTCCAGCAAAACATTGTTCCTCTCCTTCAGCAGCAGAAGGTTCAACTCGTGCTGTCGGGAAATTCACACAACTACGAGCGCACCTACGGCTTGATCGACGGACAGCGCGCCCTGAACGGGATCACATACATCGTCACCGGCGCTGGCGGTAACGGTTTCAACACGTTCACCATCGCGCAACCGACGTGGAGCGCGTTTCGCGAAGACACGACCTACGAATACGTTCGCGTCACCGTGAGCGCCACGTCTTTGCTCGTACAGGCGATCAGTTCATCCGATGGGAGCGTCCTGGATGCCAGTTCGATATCAGGGTCATGACCTGGGAACCTCGACCGCTGTAGTTGTCGCGCGGTCCTCCGAAGCGGAAACGTAGTAGCTGGCGCTATGAACGTGATGGGGTCTCAGGATTGCGGCAACAGCAAGCCAGGCGGACAGGGACCGAACGGCGACACCCGTTCCCTCGACTAGGCCAACGACAGGACCCACGCGACGAGCGATGGTTGGCTCATATGGAACGAACCGGCACATGGACCGAGCCAACGGATTGCCCGTTGCGGAACGATCAACGCAACCTAGCTCCAGCGTAGGGCCGCTACGGCCAATAGCACGGAGGTAGGTCGTTCGAGTCCAGCCGCGGCCCACCACGCATCTGACTTCGGACAGGAGAGCCCGCCCGCGAGTCGTTAGGCGCAACGCTTCGGGCATATCAGACACGGCCACAACGTAAGCGAGAGCGGCTCCGGCGGTAAGACGGTCGCCTTGACGGCAAAGTGCTGTTCAGCGAACACAACCCAGGTCGTAACCGCGGCCGGTAGTGGCTTATGGGCCTGACAGGCAACGGCCCCCGATCCACTGAAACAGGAGTACAGCCTATGAAGCGCATTACCGCTATCGTCCTCGCGCTGGGGGCGATCACTTTGTTCTCGTTTCCGGTTTACGCCAATTCGACCGGCAACCAGGGGCAGCCCAACCAGAGTTGCCAGTCCTTCTTTGGCGACGCGGGCCCGTTCACCCCGAGCGGCTTCAACACACCAGGCTTCAACCACGCGGAAACTGTGTATGCCGGCGCCCAACCACAGAACTCGAACAATCCCGCGGCGGTGTCCCAGTACGACGTAGCCTGCTTTCAGGCAGCCTCACACTAGAACGTCAGCGGGGGCGGGCAGACCCGCCCCCCAACCCCCCGACTATCAATCCCGTCGCTTACTAAACCAGCCAAAGTCATGCACCTGGTCAGCGGCTACCACATGACCCCGGCTGCAGCGCTCCTGGTTCCGACAGCCAGCGAGGATCAGGCCCAGCGTCAAAGGTTGCAGTTAAACCTGCATCGAAGCTAAAGGGATGCCGACTCCACATCGATAGAACGGCTCGCCCTTGTGTTGGCAGTCCTGGAAGATGATGAGGTCGTGAACACGAATCGCACCGAGCAGGTCCGAGCGCATGATGGAGGCCGCTTCCTTGGCCATGTGGCGCTGCCCGATGGTGGATCGGGGCCGGGGCTGGTCGTGATCCAGGAGATATTCGGAGTCAATGGCTACATCAAGGGCGTCTGCGGGCGGCTTGCCAAGTTGGGTTACGTGGCAATGGCGCCCGACCTCTACTGGCGGCTCAGCCCCGGAGTCGCCATCGATGAGAAGGATTCCGACGGCCTGCAGCGGGCGTTCGGCTACGTGGGACAACTCGATTTCGCCAAGGCTGCCGACGACGCGACAGCTGCGCTCGAGCACCTTCGAGGCCTTCCGGAGGTGGCGAGCGGTAAGGCCGGCATCCTCGGCTTTTGCCTCGGCGGTGGCATCGCATACATGGTCGCCGCCTTATCCGACCCGGTGACGTGCATCTCCTACTACGGCTCCGCGGTTCCTGACGCCCTGGGCTTGGCACGACAGGTCAGATGTCCAATCCTTTTTCACTTCGGAGACGCTGACGATTACATCCCGGCAAAAAAGCAGGAGGCGGTCCGGGAGGCTTTCGCGCATCACGCAGGAACTGAGTTCCATGTGCACGAAGGGGCTGGCCACGCTTTCGACAATCACAACGCGGCGAAGATGTACCAGGAACGTGCGGCCCGCAAGGCTTGGATCCAGACGATCGAATTTCTGAAGCGCACGCTGCCGTTGTAAGCGTGTGGACGCTTACCCCCATGAGCTAGATGAGATCGGCGCCCTCGACCTTCCGTAGCGCGGCTCAGTCACGTCGTCGTGCGTGGACCGACAGTCGATGGTTCGGCGGGGTCGGTCGCCTTCTGCCGGGAAGCAGCGCGCGCGTGTTGGTGGAGGCGATCCAGTCGCGGTAGCGCTCAGGGGACCATGCGCGCTGCAGGACGAGCAGGTTATAGACGGCCAACGAATTAACAGTCCAAAGGATGTCCGCAGCCTCCTCGACCGATAGCTCCTGCCTGATGCCACCGACGTTCTTCAGCTGCTCGGCTATCCGCCTCATGCCTGTCAGTCGCTGGGCCTCGAGTTGGTTCCAGACATCCGCGACCTCGGGATCCGCCGCGGCTGCCTCGATCAGCACCCGATACAGGGGGCCGGCTCGCGCATGGATCCCAGGCTGCGTGGCGGCGTGCAGCTCGAGCACCCGGCGCGGATTTTGCTCCGCGATCATCGCTCGAACCACAGGACGCGCCTCGGGCGTGAGATGGTCTCCACCGCCACTCCCGCCGCCGCCGCGACGTCGTTGATCGTGGTGCCGGCGTAGCCGCCTTCCAGGAACAGCTGCAGCGCGGCTTTGAGGATGTCCTGGCGAGTCTGAGCCGCCTGCGCCCGACGCCGGGTCGAGTCGTAGCGGCGAGGTGGCTTGACATGCCGACTATTCGGTGGAATACTCATAACTCCAATACAGTCTCGTTCTCTCGAATTCTACGCGGGGCGGTGGGACTAAGGGAAGCGTCATGGCCGGGAGGCCAAGGGGGATCTGATGTTCGCAGTGGTGGTTCGAGAGAGCGGAGAAGCTGAGCGGGTGCGGGGAAGCCGGGACCATGTGGAGGCAAACGTCGTGCCTCAGGTGAGGAACGCTCCCGGGATCGTTTCAGCAACCTTTACCACAGACCAGGGCGGAAGGACGCTGAACTTGTTCCTGTTCCAGACTGAGGATGCGGCCCTAATGGCTGCGGAGTGGATACGCGGTGCGCCGCGACCCCCGTTCATGCGCCTGGAGACCGTCGAGCTGAGAGAAGTCCTGGCTCACTTCTAGCGGTTGGTTCGCGTTATGAACCCCCGAACCACCATCTGAAGTCCCGGAGTGTCCGCGAGTTGCAGCCCTAGCTCAGGTGGTGGACTTCCTGAAGCCCGTAGACCGGTGTCGGGATTCCCTCCATTCGCGCCTTAAGCTGAAGAGCCAGGTACAAGGAATAATGTCTCGACTGGTGCAGGTTGCCGCCATGAAACCAAAGCCCTTCCTGCTGGGTTGGTTTCCACATGTTGCGCAGCTCGCCTTCCCATGGTCCGGGGTCCTTGGCGGTTGCTGACCCGAGACCCCAACACTTGCCGACCTTGGCTGCAACTTCGGGCGAAATAAGATCGGCGGCCCATCCGTTCATCGAGCCGTAGCCGGTGGCATAGACAACCAGATCAGCGGGCAGCGTCTTGCCATTACTCAGCACGACCGCGTTCTCGGTCAGTCGCGCGACATCGACTCCAGCCTCGAGCTTGATGTCGCCGTTGGCCACCAGGTCGGAGGCGCCGACATCGATGTAGTAGCCGGAGCCACGGCGTAGGTACTTCATAAACAACCCAGAGTTGTCGTCGCCGAAGTCGAGCATGAAGCCGGCTTTCTCCAGCCGCGCGTAGAAGTCGGCATCGCGTTCGCGGATCGCGTCGTAGATGGGGACCTGAAACACGTGCAGGAGTCGGTAAGGAATCGACGCGAACGTTAGGTCGGCCTTCTGCGTCGTCATACCTGACTCAACGGCGCTCTCCGAGTACAGGCTGCCAAGGCCCAACTCCATGAGGGAGTCGGACCTTGCAACGTGCGTCGAGGACCGCTGAACCATGGTGACGTCTGCGCCGACCTCCCAGAGCGCGGCACAGATGTCGTGAGCCGAGTTATTGGAGCCGATAACGACCGCCTTCTTGCCACGATAGGCATCGGGCCCGGGGTGCTCGGACGAGTGGTGCTGGTCGCCGGTGAAGACGTCCATGCCATCGATCTCGGGCACGCTTGGTTTGCCCGACATGCCAGTGGCCAGTACGAGCTGCTTCGGTCGCAGAGCCATCTCAACACCGTCGTGCTCCAAGACAACGGTCCACTCCTTGGCCGCCTCGTCGTATGAGGCTCTCTTGCACTCGGTCGAATCCCAGTAGTTGAGCTCCATGACTCGCGTGTACATCTCGAGCCAGTCGGCGATCTTGTCCTTCGGTGAGAAGACCGGCCAGTTCGGCGGAAAGTCGATGTACGGAAGATGGTCATACCAGACCGGGTCGTGCAAGGTCAGCGACTTGTAGCGCTTGCGCCACGCGTCGCCGGGCCGGGGATTGCGATCGACGATGATCGTGGGCACGCTGAGCTGGCGCAACCTCGCGCCCAGAGCAATGCCGCCTTGCCCGCCACCAACGATGACTACGTACGGCTGGGTGACGTGGCCGAGCTCGTCGGATTCGAGCCGGCGCTGCTCGAGCCATGTCTGCCGATTCGGGACGGCGCCGTGCTCGATTCCTTTCGGTCGCCGGTCACGCTTCGGCTCCTCGTGGCCCTTAAGATCGTTCAGCGTCGTCAGCAGTGTCCAGGCTTTGTCGTCTCTGAGCCGCAGGTGACCCAGGCCCCCGCCGACCGAGGTCTCGAACCTTATCCAGCTCTCGGTTGGCGCGGCTGCCTCGCCCAACTCGTCAGTTACGCGGAAACCGCTGGGCCGGACCTGATCGAGCGTCTGAGCAAGCATCTTGCGTACGCCTTCGGGACCTTCGATCGTGATGATGTTCCAGGTGAACGCGACCAGGTCGCGCCAGTAGCAGTCTTCGACGAAGAGATCGGCAGCGGCGTCGATGTCGCGGGCGGTCAGAGCCCTCTCGAAGTCCGCCAGCCACCGGCCAATCGCGGTTTCCGTGGCGGAAGCGTCGACCGTTCGAGCCGTGATGGTCTCGGTCATAGAGGCCCTCCAAATGGTGGGTGGTTGGAGGTTCGGCGTGCAACCCGAATGCGGCCAGTATCTCACGGGTCAGACCCCCGCTCAGAAGCACGTTACCTGGAGGCAAGCTGTTCCAATCCAGCGCCGGCCCTGGTCCACCGCTGCCTGCCACGTATGCGCTTACCTTCATGTGTCTGGCTGTGCGGTTACCGCCGTGTTCTGCAATGCGATGATGCGCCAGCTTTTAGAAGCCTTTTCGACCACGCAGGTGATGACGCCGAGGCCAGGTGGCAGTTCCTGACCTTGGCGGTCGACGGCGCCGCTCAACTCAATGACGGCGTGCACAATCGCCAGGTCGGGCTTATGGAACCGAACCGCAACATCTTTCTCCGTGAAGCGGCTGTTCCTGAAGACGGTGGCATGACGCTGAGCCAGCGCCTTCTCGATCGCCATCCTGTCCTTGAACCAGTTCCCAAATACATCGACGAAGTCAGCATCCTGCGTAAAAAGGGCCGCCAGTGTCCGCATGTCGTGACGATTCCAAGAATCAATGAACCTCTCAATAACCGCACGGACTGCCGCCTTGTCTTGAGTCGTCATCTCCCTCCTTGCAATCAACTGCGGTGTTTCATTCATTGCTGGTCGGCACAGTTTTCGGGTTCGTGCTAGCGTGCGCCCACGGTGCCAAGGCTTCTGACCGTACTCGCGCTCGCCAGCGCCCTATTCTTCGCCACCGCCGGTTTGGCTGTCGCACAGGTTGCGCCATATGCCGGCGCGGGTTACGACGCCTCGAGCTACCAATGCTCGAACGGCACGCCCGTCAAGGTCGACCCAAATTTCAGCTCGTTCGGCATTGTCCGCGTAACAGGCGGTCGACCATTCACGGTCGACTCCTGTCGCCAGGTGCTCTGGAGCCAGGCGGTCAGCGGAACGACCCAAGCGCCCTCGCTCTACATCAATGTTGCCTATTCGGGCGCCTACTCGCGCAAGGTCTCGGGCTATTGCTCGACGGCCACCTCGCCCGAGGGCTACGGCGGCAGGTACCTACAGGCCTACCAGATCGGCTGCGCCGAGAGCGACTATGCGTTCGGTCACATGTCGACCGGTAGCGTGACGCCCACTGCCTGGTGGGTAGATGTCGAGACCGCCAACAGCTGGTCGTCGTCGGACCGTCTCCTAAACCAAGCCGCAATCGATGGCGCGGCCGATCGCCTGCACTTTCTGAGCGCCGGGACGATTGGAGTCTATTCGTATGCCAGCGCGTGGAACACGATCACATCCGGATCGAGCTTCGCGCCGGTGTCCACCTCGTGGACTTGGGTCGCGGGTGCAGCCAACTGCACGAGCAGCTTCTCGACGGGCTTGACGCAACGGCTACGTCAATCCGGTCAAACCTCGAACGGAGCCGACGCTGACTACGCCTGCTGAGGAACCAGATACTCGTCTGCACTGGCGGTCACGCCTGATAACAGTTGCCCGAGACGCATCGGACGGGATTCGCTTCAGTCACGTCAGCATTCGCTGTGAGTGCCCTTCGCAAGACAACACAACACCCCGCCATGCGCTCCGCCTCCGACTCTTGTAAGCGCCTCCGAGTCGGCCACTTGGGCGATCCTGCCGAGACCGTGCGCTCACCGTAACCGCCGCGCGGGAGCTCCGTTGATCTTGCAGTGGTGCGTTCGGTAGGGCGCCAAATTCTCAAAGGAGGTGTACTCGTGGGGAGCAGAAGTCGCCTGCTACAGGTCCTGATCATTCTTTCTGCGCTCGTAGGCGTGCTCGCTGTTCAGTCAACGCGGTCTCGTCAGGGCGTGCTGACCAACGCTAGCCGTCGGGCGGCGTAACGCAGGCATCGCGAAATCGAAAGCCCGTGCAGCCGGTGCGGCCGCACGGGCGTTGTCCCCAAATGTTGGCGATCCGCCTTTCCCCGCCAGAAAAGCGCGGGCGTTGCGTCGGCCATCATCGTCGTCCCTGTGACAAACGCCGCTCGAAACACGCGCAAGTAAGCGCGCAAACAAGGAATCTGATTCGGCACAGGCAATGGCCAACGTTGCTACCGCACTGACTCATCGATTTCAACCTGACATATGAGCGAGTGGACCGAGATCGCGTTCGTGTAACTGGCCGGGAGGCAACCCCGTTCCAAGTTGGTGGCGTCCAAGCAAAGCCATGGCATCGCACGCTTGAAGGCGCCAAAGGAGGAGTCATGAGGAGTTCCGGGGTGTTCATGTCTGCCGTGGTGACGGCATTGCTCAGCGTCGTCTTCCTGCTCTTGGTTTTCGAAACGTGGGCCCTGTTCACGAGCCAGAAGCCGATCACTGACTACGTCCACGAGACCGTTAACTCGTATCCTGGCTGGGCCTTTGCGCTCGCTGTCGTGTTCGGAATCCTGATTGGGCATGTCCTGTGGGGAGGCCCTGTCGCCCGACCCGCACAGCCGAGGAGCTAGCCGTGCAAGCCAACGTCGAGGCCATCCTTGCCCTAATCGGCACAGGCTTTATCGGCCTGCTCGTCGTGCTGATGATTAATGAGACGCGCTGCCTCATCTCCGGCTCCGACCCGATGACGGACGGTATTCACGACTTGTCCCACCGCTTCCCGCGCTCGATGTATGCGCTGGCCGTCGTGGTCGGACTCGTCCTGGGACACCTCTTCTGGATTTAGGGCATTAGAGGCGCGGGTTCGAATCTACCGCGGACATACCGCGGCCCACGACGAGTTCCGGATTCCGCCATTCGGGCACAGATGGTCGAGGTCGACGAATGGCTCAGCCCTCGAGCTCGACGGCGAGTCTAATGCCGTCGAGGAATTCCTTGGCGACCGGCGCGACCAAGTCGCACCGGATGTAGGCTCCCAAATGGTCGAGGCCTGCAAGGCGAACCAGTCGCGCGTTGGGTGCGAGCTCGGCAGCCCGAGAGTTCCAATGTTCTGGATCCTCGAGCTCACCGACGAACATGAGGATCGGAATCGCCATCTGGGACAGTCGATCCCACGGATTCCAATCGGCATATGCCTCGAACCAGAGGGCCAACATTTCCGGATTCGTCGCCTGCACCTGGCGCTGGAACCAGGCCGGCGTCGAGCTCAATGCGGCGGGGTCCAGGAATCCGGCCCAACCCCCATGCCGGATGGCGCGGATTCCGTCCGTGTCCTCGGCGGAGTTGGCCCTGCGGTCCGGACTGCTGATGACCCCGGTGGTGATCAGGGCCACGATCCGACTTGGATGGAGAGCGGCCAGCGCGAGTCCGATCTCGCCACCCTGCGAGTAGCCCCAGAACGCGGTGCGTTCGATGGCTAAGTCGTCGAGGACATCGACGACGTCGGCTGCGTAGCGCTCCATCGTGTGCGCTTGAGCTAGCGGCGGCTGCTCGCTGCGGCCGTGTCCTCGATGATCAAGCAGCACGCATCGGCGGACGGAAGACAATGCATCGACGTATCCAGCATCACGCCACATGGAGCCGTCGCCGGCTCCCCCAGTCTGCAGAACAAGGGGTGGCCCGCTGCCGACGGTCTCGTAGTACAGCCTCACACCATCTGATGCGACGACGTACGGCATTCAGCTGGGGCCTGGAGACGACCAACCGAACGAGCGCCTGGTCATTTTGTCTCCCGCCATCGCAGGTCGTTCATATCCCCAGAGTGCCCAACCCAGGCCGGCCGACCAGAGGCAATAAGCCACCGCGGCTCCTGCCGCAATCGTCTTCGCCAGGTCCTCGGCTCCCGACCATGTCGCGATGCTGATGGCGAGCAGCCCAACGCCGGTCAACAACCCCAGGGCGTCCACCACGCGGCCGAAAGGGGATTCGCCGAAGCCGGAGCCTGAGGCGACCAGTATCCATACGCCGATGATGGCAAGGGGCCAGGCCACCCATCCGCTGTAAGCCGAGCCATGCAGAAACCCGATGACCGCAAGAGCCTGCAGCACGATCAACCAGATCACGGCCACTGTGCCCCAAAAACCGACGAAAAGCCCCCACGCCGGCCCCCTCATCGGATGGCTGAAAAGGGTGATCGAAACCGCGAGCAACAGCACTGTCCAGAGGAGCAGAAGCGAGTTACGTCCTTCGATCCAGTTGGCGTATTGGCTCACGAGCGAGCCCAGTAGCGCGCCCGCTGAAGCGAAAGCCAAAGCGCTTGACCACCGAAACGGGTGCCCCCAGCGGCTCGCCAGACCGACGACGACAGGAAAGGCAAGAACTATGGAGATGACGAGCAGCCAGCCCGTCCAGCCCAACCAACGGCTCAATAGAAGAATCGCCACCACCACCGCGGCGAGATAACCGAAGACGCCCGTCCACCGCATTCGCAGCCGAGGTTAAAGCATCGGAGCCTGGCTGGAGGGTGTCGAATCGGGCGACGGCCATTCGTCGTACGGGTAACAGACCGAAATCAAAAGCAGGAGAAAAGAACAATGGCCAGGTACATCTTCCTTCAGTACGTCGATGAGTCGAAAGCGCCGAAGTACGGTTCACCCGAGCTGAACGCGCAGATCGACGCTTTCGCCAAATACCTCGACGAGGTAAAGGCGGCCGGGGCGTTCAAGGACGGCGACCCCTGCCAGCCGTCGGCAGCAGGCTTCAGCGTGAGCGTCCGCGACGGTCGAACGAAAACCAGCGATGGGCCGATGCACGCTCAGTCGCCATGGCTCAACGGCTACTTCGTCCTGGACTGCAAGGACAGGGCTGAGGCGGAGGCCTGGGCGGCCAAGAATCCCGCGGCGCATGGCGGCACCGTCGAGGTTCACCCGATTCTGTCGCTGTAACCTGGCGCCGCGTGCGCGCGGCCCTGGCCGTGCGCATCCGAAAGCGCGGTCACCACAGCCTCATCTGGGCCTCGTCAGGGGCAACGCGGGCGTCGGCAGGCTCTACGAGCGGATGGGCCGACGATCGTCCTTGTGGAAAAGGCGTCGTGGGCCTTCGGTGTCGACCACGTGATATATCGCCGGCCGGACCTTGCCGCTCTGACCCGCGCACCTTACAATCCCGCCGATGACGAGCGTCGGTGACAGCTTTGCGTGGCCGTTCCAGGATCCAGGCTGGTTCGGCAAGATGATCATCCAGGGCCTGATCGGAATCATCCCGATCGTCGGCTGGATCGCCATGGTCGGCTGGTTCTTGTTGATCCTCGACAACTACCGCGCCGGCCGGCGCGAATTGCCTCCTGCCGGTTTCCATCTCGAGCGCGGGATCGGGCTCTTCGTGGTGTTCTTGGTCTACGTGATCGTCTTTTCGCTCCCGGGCGCACTCCTCACCGGGATCGGCAACCGAAACGACAGCGCCGGGCTGGCCGTGCTTGGGCAGCTGATCGGGTTCGCTCTCAGCTTGCTTCTGGCCTTCTTGGCCCCGGCGATCATCCTGCACACCTACCGCACCGGCATCGCGGGCGGATTCGACGTCAACTCGGTCTGGCAGACGGCATCCACCCACACATCGACCACCGTGATCGCCGGCTTGCTGATCTACGTGGCCCGGCTCATCGGCGGATTGGGCGTGATCCTGTGCTGCGTCGGATTGCTGTTCACGATCCCCTACAGCGTGGCGATCACGGCGGGAATCGTGGCGTGGTACGAACGCGAAATCGCCGGCGGCCCGGCGCCATTAGGTCCCGCAGCCCCGACCACGACCTAGCCTCCACCTCACGTCTCCGGGGGCCAGCTACGGATCAACTCCTGGCTACCGCGCAGGAATTTAGACGTTTCGTCGTTTATTCATTTAGCGGTACCACTACCCTGGAGGCAACTTGGCAGCAATACATCGCAGAAACATCGTCGCAACGCTCATGAAATTGGTCTGGACAGGCAGACGCTCGGCGTCGCTGTCGCCCGGTCCGGGCTGCACGTGCGAAAGCTGCGTGCAGGCCTGGGACCGGCACCAGGTCGAAAACGCCTCGCGGCCAAGCGAAACTCGGCGGCTGCGCCCGGGCCTTTACTGATCCGCTGTTAGCCCACTATCGACCCCAGCACCGCGACGTTGCTGAGGGAGGTGAAGGCCAGGCAGATCGTGACCGCCTGCACGGCGACGAGCGAGCACTGGAAGGTGAGTCGCGAGAAACGGCGCGGGTCTGACCGCGCGTTGTGGGCCGCCGCGAGCAACGCGGCCGCCGCGGCCGCGACGATCATCACCTTGAATACCCAGAAAAGGGCAACCCCGCCGACCTCTAGCATCTGTGCGCTGATCGGCATCGCCTCGACGGCTCCCCGGGCCCGATCGATCGCGGTGGTCAATGTGTCAGTCGCCTGGCTCCCCAACAGCAGACCGCTCCACAGCAAGGCCCGCCTGACTTCCACTTAGGTACAACGCGTCGAGCTGTTGGCCTGGCTTCAAGCAATGCGTTGCGTTTCGTCATATTTGTGCTGCCCAGGCGACGCATCGTCCGGGTCGATGTCCGGGGGTTGGCGTTCCTAATTTGGAGGTGCCGACTCAGATGGATACAGGAACCCTTATCACGATCCTTGTGGTTGCCCTCGTGGTCTTCGTCTTGCTCTTCCTGATGCGCGCCGCCGGCGTCGGCGGCCGCAGGCCGAAGCTGCGGCCGCTGCCCGCCGAATCGCGGGACCGTTACATCAGCGACTGGGATGAGATCGAGACTAAGTTCGTCGACGTGCCTGAGCAGGCCGTTCGCGAAGCGGAGTCGCTCGTCATGTCGATGCTGCGCGAGCGCGGGCATCCGCTCACAGAGCGTTACCTTCCGGACGAAGTGCGGCGCGCGCACAAGCTCGGCTACTCGTCTCGGGACAAGACCGAGGGGATGCGCCAGGCGTTGCTCCACTACCGCGCGGTGATGGAGCGGATGATCGGCTCGGTTGCCCCGACGACCCGCGAAGAGCGCCGCCGGGAGATGGCCTAACTCCACTTACAGGGCGGGTGCGGTCACCTTTGGCCAGACGTCGCTGACCGACGAGAGGCGCGACGTGATCTCTGACGCGCCCGCGATGCTGTAGATGTAGGTGACTCCGGTCGGCGTCGGCTGGCCGCCGAAACACGTCGAGCATGCGCGCTCGCCGAAATACCAGACGAGGTCGTTGGTCAGGAACCTGGCACCAGATCGACCGGCCGGCAGCGTCCGCGACACGCTGTTGGCCTGCACGCTGTAGAAGCCGATCGCGCCCAGCCCACCGGCGGCTTTGTACACGTAAGCGATCCACCGTCCGTCGGGCGACTGATGCGGCCGGACCCAGTGCAGGGACGTCATCGACGTGGCCCCTGCACTCGCGTCCCAGCGGCGCACGTTGCCAGGCCCATCGCGGAAGAAGAGCCGGCTGGGCAGCGATGCCCAGACCGCCATCGTCACGCCGGAAGTCGAATAGACGAGCGAACCGTCGCTCGCGCGGCGGACCTGGTCCGGTGCCGTGGCACCGCTGCCCCCGGTGTGAAAGGTCTGGAAGTAGGCGATGTACTGCCCGTCGGGCGAAAAGCTGAGAAAGCTGTCGTCCTCGTCTGGGCTGATCCCGCGGCCAGGCGCTGCCGGCAGCGTGGCCAGCACGCGATTTCCTGACGGACCGACGAGACGCCAATTGTTGTTATCGAGATAGGTGAGCGATCGGCCGTCGGGGCTGAACGCGTACTGTCCCGCGTCGAACCCGCTCGTGTACGTCGCCAGGACCGTTGCCGTGCCGCCGCTCAGGTTGGCGGTGGCGATCTGGTTGTCTGACGTTTCGTAGGCGACGGTTGACGCGCTGACGAATTGCGGCGCGAGCGCCGCCGCGTCGAATGTGCAGAGGTTTCGCGCGTGCGCCGGGTCCTGGATATCGCGCACCACAACGGTGGCGTCGCCGGCCACGGTGCCGATCACCAGATTGTCGCCCGCGGGGACGGCCGCCGCGCAGTGGACCAAGGATGCCACGCCCGTGGTCGGGCTCCTGATCGGCGAGGTGTCAGCCGATGGAGTTGCGGTGGTCGAGGATGGCGACGGCGTGTGAGAGCCGGTAGGCATAGAGCCGCCGCACGCACCGACGAGAAGCGCGAAGACCAGGATCAAGCGCGACGCGCGCACGCGGTAACACTAGCGGTCGATCAGCTGAACGGCCCTGCGGGTTGGCAACTTTTCACGATCGTGTCGAGAGATTGTCGCCGCCCCTCAGATCAACTCGCATCTATCCGAGCGATCGCGATACGCCTGGCCGCGGCGTCGGTGCTGGTGCCGTCGCGTTCGGCTCTTTGCAAGATCCCGTAGACCGCATCGCCGACGGCGGCGAGCCTGGCGTCGAGGACCTCGCGTGTCCAGTGCTGTTCCTCGAGGCCGCCGCCGTGGAGCACACCGCCCGCGTTGATCACGAAATCGGGCGCGTAGACGATGCCACGCTCGCGTAGCCGATCCGCGTCCTCTGCGGTCTCGAGCTGGTTATTGGCTCCGCCGGCGATCACACGGCAGCGAAGCGTCGGGATGGACCGCCGGTTGATGATGCCGCCAACCGCGCATGGGGCCAGCACGTCGCATTCGGTCCCGAGCGCGGAATCCGGTGGGACGACCTGTATGCCCTTCTCGCGAAGAATGGCGAGGCGTTGCGCATCGACGTCGGTCGCGATCACGGTTGCATCAGCCTCCATGAGCAGGTCGATGAGGTGGCCGCCGACGCCGCCCGCGCCCTGCACGAGGATGCTGCGCCGGCTCAAGTCGTCGGAGTCGAAAACGTAGCGGCACGCCGCGCGAATCCCGTGCAAGACGCCGACGGCGGTGTCGGGTGCGGTATCACCGGATCCTCCCGCGGCCTCGGTGCGGCAGAAGACATATGGCGTGACCTCTGCGATCACGTCCATGTCCAGTGCGGAGGTGTTCATGTCGGGCGCGGCGCTGTACAGGCCACCGAGGGAGTTGATGAATGCGCCGTATTCGCGAAGCAAGCGGCGCCGGGCTTCGCCCTTGGGGATCTCCGGCGTCGGCAGGGCGATCACAGCCTTGCCGCCACCATGCGGGAACTCAACGCTCGCGAATTTCAAGCTCATCGCCTCGGCGAGACGCATGCCGTCGGCGAGCGCGTCCACGATGCGTGGGTAGTGCTTCATCCGCGTACCGCCCGCGGCGGACCCAAGCCGGGTTGAGTGAACGCATATGAACATCCACGTGTCGGTCTCGCGGTCGCGATGCATCGACACAGACTCGCCGTCCCACTTCGCGAGGAGGTCTTCCACGACCTCCAGTCTATTTAGGCCGCCTTCGGATGCTCGACCACGGCGAGGACCCTCGGCGCGACGAACCTTGCGGTGCGGACCACGCCACCGGTGCGGGTGAGCTCACGAACCTCCACTGTCGTGCGCGAGCTGCGGACCTCCACTGTGCGTCCGGCGCGAGTCGCTTCGACCACATACTCGCGCGATGAACCGCCGCCGGCGTCGACCAGGACCTCGACGAAATCTCCCTTTGCCATACGTCTTTGTTATGCCCAATTCGAACCGAATTCATGCGTTCTATCTACAGGGACACGCCCTAGTCCGGGCCTAAGAAGTAGCCCATGCGGCGTGGCGTGCGAGCCAGCTGCGCGACCAGGAAGTTGGGCTGCCGCCCATGCTCCTCGGCGGTCTCCTTCTCGATCATCGCCCGCCTGACCACTGCCGCCCCCCACGACCGGAACGGCTCGGGCGGGAACGTCATTGCCTTGGCATTGACCATGGGCAGGCGCACGTTGTCACTGTCGGCGCCGGTGATCAGGTCCGCAAGGACCTGGCCCGCGAGATGCGTCGGTGCGACGCCATTGCCCGTGTAGCCGGCGGCATAGTAGACGCTCGAGTCGCCGACGCGGCCGAACGTCGGCAGGTGGGTCGGCGAAACATCGATGGGGCCGCCCCAGGCGTCCTCGATCGGGACGCCGGAGAAGCTCGGAAACATCAGGCGAAAGCCCTCTGCGGTCTCCGCGACCGCCCGCGCGTCGTGCGTGAACATATCGTCCACCGATCGTCGCGCCCGGCCTCCGCCGCCGCCGAACGCGACCCGGCCGTCGCGTGTGGTGCGGAAGTAGCGCAGCGACGTGCGGAAATCGGTGATCAGCTCGCCGCCGGTCCAGCCGATCTCCTCGAGCTTTTCCGGCGCGGGAGCGGTCATCACGATGTAGCTGCTCCACGCCACGAGCTTGCGACTCAGCTGCGGCCAGCCGATACCCCAGGCGTTGACCGCGAGCACGGCATGCGATGCGTCGACCCGTCCCCGCGGCGTCACCGCCGTGGTGCCGTCGAGCCGAGTCACACGCGTTCCTTCGTGGATGGTGACGCCACGCTCGAGGACGACCCGCCGGAGTCCCCGGGCGAGCCGCGCGGGCTGCACGGAGGCGCCGTCTCGCATGAATGCGCCCGCGCGAAATGCGGGCGAAGCGCACCGCGCCTGGACCTCAGCGGGGCTCAGCTCGTAGAGCTCCTCCGTCGCCCCCACCTCGCGCGCGAGGGCGACCATCTCGTCGCGTGCACGCTGATTTGCTTCGACAGTGATCGCGTACATGTAGCCGCTGCGCCGGTACCAGGCGTCGATGCCGTTGCCCTCGCAGAACTTTCCGATCGAATCGATGCTGGTTGTGATCGCCCGGCATGCTTTCACTGCGCCTTCTACGCCGTAAAGCGTCACGAGGCCATGGAGCTCGTCCCACCAGCCGCTCGCGAATCCCCCGTTGCGCCCGCTCGGACCGCCGCCGCAGATGTCCTGCTCGAGGATGGCGATGCCGAGGTCGGGGTTGCGCTCGTGCAGGAAATACGCGGTCCACAGACCTGTGAATCCGCCGCCCACGATGACGACGTCTGCCTTGATGTCCTTGTTGAGAGGTGGGCACTCGGCCCCCGGGTCCTGCGCAAGCGCTTCGCGCAGCCACCAGCTCCGTTGGTTGCCCGGCGTGAGGGCGAGCCCGGTCAGGTGGAGGCGGTCGGTGCTCGTCCGCATGGCGCTAGTCTGGCGCCGTGAGGTTGGACGCGTACACCATCGTCCTGCTGCGCCGGCCGAAGGACCCGACCGAGATGAGCGAACGCGAGCTCGAGGCACTGCAGCGGGATCACCTGGCTTTCAACGCCCGGATGCGCGAGGCTGGCCATGCCCTGGTCAGCGGGCCGTTCGCGGACCAGCCGGACGAATCGTGGCGTGGCATCAGCATCTTCCGAACGTCGGTCGAGCAAACGCGCGTCCTGGTGGCGAACGACCCCTCAGTTCGGGCGGGAAGGCTCGAGGTCGACGTTTTCACCTGGCTGATGCCGGCGGGTAGCCTGGGTGACCGCCCGGCGGCCACGATCGAGGAAGATTGAGACATGAATTTCAGCCTGAGCGTCATCCTCGTCATTCTTGCCCTGGTCGCCTTTGTCCTGGCCGCGATCGGCTGGACGTATCGCAAGACCGACCTGATCGCGGTCGGCCTGGCCCTGTGGTCGCTGTCCTTCCTCATTAGCCGGTTGTCGCACCTGAGCCTTGGCACGATCATCTTGCTGCTCGCGTTCCTGGCCTTCGTCGCCGCGGCGGTGGGCTGGCGCTACCGCAAGCTCAACCTGATCGCGATTGGGCTGGGGTTGTGGACTCTCTCAGCGGTGGTGGGCTAAGCGCTAGCGGGCGGCCGGGACTCTCGCGATGCCGCCCCCACCCGTAAGCCGGGCGGCGATCACCACCGGAATGACGGTGATCAGGATGACGAACGACACGACCACATTGACCTCCGGCAGCAGCACGCCGTGGCGGATCTGGCCGTAGATCCAGATCGGCAGGGTGCTTTGCGAGCCCGCGGTGAACGTGGTCACGATGACCTCGTCGAACGAGAGCGCGAACGCCAGCATCCCGCCGGCGACGACAGCCGTTGAGATCAGCGGCAGCGTGATGTCGCGAAACGCCTGGAATCCGTTGGCCCCGAGGTCCATCGCCGCCTCCAGCAGCGAGCCCTGAGTGCGACGCAGACGCGCGAGGACGTTGTTGTAGACGACCACGATGCAGAAGGTCGTGTGGCCGACGACGATGGTCAAGAGCGAAAGAGAGATTCCGTTGAAGCTGAAAAACGCGTTCAGCGCGATCCCCGTGATGATGCCTGGTAGGGCGAGCGGCAGCACGAACAGCAGGCTGATGACCTCGCGGCCGAAGAACGCGGTGCGGTGAATGGCGAACGCCGCGCAAGAACCCAGCACGAGCGCGATCACGGTGGCTGTGAGGCCCGCCTGGAGAGAGACGACGAGCGCCGCGCGAACGTTCTCGTCAGCCCATGTGGCGCCGAACCACTTGGCGGTCAGGCCTGGGATCGGCCAGCTCTGGATGTTGGACGTGTTGAACGCGTAGAAGAAGATGAGGAGGATCGGGATGAACAGGAAGAGCAGGATCAGGACCACCCAGACCCGCAGCACCATCCGCGTCCAGAAACCTTCCACGTCCTAGAGAGCCTCGAACGCGCCCAGGCGGTACGCGATGAAAAGGTAGACGGCCATGATCCCAAGCGGAACCATCGATAGGGCCGCGGCAAACGGGATGTTGTTGGCGATCCCGACGTTGGCGTAGACGACGTTGCCGATGAACGTCGAGCTGGCTCCGCCGACCAGGATCGGGGTGATGTAGTCGCCGAGCGTGAGCGAGAACGTGAAGATCGACCCCGCGACGACACCGGGGGCGGCCAGGGGTAGGACCACGTCGCGCAGTGTCTGCCATCTTCGCGCGCCCAGGTCCGCCGACGCCTCCATCAGCGACTCCGGCACGCGCTCCAGCGCCGCGTAGACCGGGATGATCATGAATGGCAGCCAGATGTAGGAGAACACCAGCCACATGGCCGTGTTCGTGTAGCCGATGTTGGCGGGGGGCAGGCCGATCGACTGCAGGCTCCAGTTCAGGACCCCGCTGTGGTTGAGGATGAGGATCCACGCGTACACGCGCGCGAGGTAGCTCGCCCACAGCGGCAACAGGACCGCGGCGAAGAGCAGCGTCTGCACGCGACGCGTGGCGACGCGAGCCATGAAGTACGCGAACGGGAAAGCGAGCACTGCGTCCGTCGCCGTGACCAGGGTCGCGATCCCGACGGTCCGGCCGATGATCGACCAGTACGTCGAGTCGGTGATGATGATCCGGAAGTTGTCGAGGTTCCAGGACTGCACGATCTGCGTCGTGAAGGGGTCGATGGTCCAGAACGCGGTGATCAGGAGCGTGACCAGCGCCGCGAGGTAGATGACCACGAACCAGCCGACCGGAGGCGTGAGCAGGACCAGTGGCCGCAGCCATGACACACGCCAGAAAAGGGATTGAGCGCCGGCGGCCCCGCCCCCTTTGGGACGAGGCCGCCTGACAGTCTCTACGGACGACAACCTAACCCTTGATCGAGGTCCAGGCTGTCACCCACGTGGCGTACGGGATACACGTCTTGCTGCCGTTGCCACAGTCGGCGAGCGGGGTCTTCCAGAACTTGATGGTGTCGAAGTAGGCGGCGCCGGTTTCGTCGGCGTGGTACTGGTGGCAGCTGCCGGCCTGCTGGGCCTCCATCTCGGCACAAGCCTTCGAGTTCACCGGCGTCTCACCGAACGAGAGAGCCTGCATTGCCTGCACCTTGGGGGTGCTGACCCACTTGGCCCACATGTACGCGCAGTTGGGATGGGTCGCCTTCGTGGCGAGCATCCACGTGTCGGCCCAGCCGGTGGCGCCTTCGCTGGGGATGGTGTCGTCAACCGGGGCTCCCGCGGCCTTCAGCTGGATGGTCTGGTACGGCCAGGCCGCGCCGACCTGAACATCGCCGTTCTTGAAGAGGCTGATCTCGTCGGTGGCGAGGCCCCAGTACTTCTTGATCAATGGCCGCTGCTGCTTGAGGAGGGCGACCGTCGCGTCGAACTGCTTCTGCGTCAGCTCGTAGGGGTCCTTGATGCCCAAGCTGGGCTGGGTTTTGCTTAGGTAGAGAGCCGCGTCCGCGATCTGGATGGGGTTGTCGGGAACGGTGATCAGGCCGCTGTTGGCCGAGTCGTAGATGACCTGCCAGCTCGTCGGCTTGTTCGGAAACTTCTTCTTGTTGTAGAGGAGCGTGTTCGGACCCCATTGCAGCGAGATGCCGTAGTGGATGCCGTTGATCGTGTTGTACGGAGGGCCCTTGAAGTAGTTGTCGAAGTTCTGCCAGTCCGGGATCAAGTCCGTGTTCATCGGCTTGACGTCGCCGCCGTAGATCAGCCGCAGGTCGGCGTCGCCGGAGGCCGAGACCATGTCCCACTGGCCGCCGCCGCCATCCTTCATCAGGCTGACCATCTCGTCTGACGATCCGGCCGGGTGCAGGTTGAGCTTGCAGCCGGTGGCCGCCGTGAACGGGTCGGCCCATGACTTGTCGGCGTAGCCGTCCCACAGGACGAGGTTGAGCTGGCCTTCGCCGGCGCCGATAGACGTCTGGGGTTTCATCGTTGCGGTCGGCGGCTGCTCCTGCGTGCTGCCGGGCGTGGTCCCGGTCGAACCGCACGCGGTCAGGACCACCGCGGCGGCCGCTGCAAATGCACCGAACTTCATCGCGCTTCCTTTACCTCCCGTTGTCCGAGAACGTATGTCTGATCGGGCGTCCAGGCCAGCCGTACAGGCCGGCCTTCGAACTTCTGGGCGTCGCCCAAAGCGTCCATATTCTGACGTACCGCCACGAGTTGCTCCCCACGGTCGAGCCGCACCAGGTAGCGCGTGCTCACGCCGATGTAGATGACCTCTTCGACCTGGCCTCGCTCGACGGTCATGCCTGGTTCGGCCTGCTCTCCCGCGGCCAGCATCCGGATCTTCTCCGGGCGGATGACGAACCGCACGCCGTCCCTCAGGAGCACGTTCGAGATGCCGATGAACCCGGCCACGAACTCGGTCGCCGGCTGTTCGTACACCTCGACGGGCGGGCCGATCTGCTCGATCTGGCCGTTCGACATCACGGCCATGCGATCGCTCATGGTCAGCGCCTCTTCCTGGTCGTGGGTCACGTATACGAAGGTGATCCCAACCTCCTTCTGGATCTGCTTGAGCTCAATCTGCATCTCCTGCCGGAGCTTGAGATCGAGGGCGCCGAGCGGCTCGTCAAGCAAGAGGACCTCGGGTTCGTTGATCACCGCTCGGGCGAGGGCGACCCGCTGGCGCTGCCCGCCTGAGAGCTGGTTCGGGCGCCGGTGGCCCAGCCCGCCGAGCCGGACCATCTCGAGTGCCCGCTGCACCCTCCTCTCGCGCACTTGCCGCGGCGCGCCTTTGATGCGCAGTCCGTAGCCGATGTTCTGGGCCACAGACATGTGCGGAAACAACGCGTAATCCTGGAACACCGTGTTGGTATCACGTGCGTACGGCGGAAGGTTGGTCACATCGCGTCCGCCGAGCTCGATGCGGCCCACGTCGGGGCGCTCGAAACCGGCGATCAGCCGCAGGAGCGTCGTCTTGCCCGAGCCCGAAGGTCCGAGCAGCGTGAAGAACTCGCCCTCGTCGACAACGAGGTCGACGCCCGCCACGGCGACGACCTGGCCATAGCTCTTGCGGACGCCCTGGATTCTTAGTGCGGGTTTCTTTTGTTTTGGAGGCTCCGCCTGAGGCGCGGACGGAGGTACCTTCGACGGATCTTCGGCGCCCATGCGGCCCATCTTCGGGCTCAGCTCCTGCGCTGCTCGCTCAGCCTCAGTCAAGCGACGCCATCACATGCTTGATTTGCGTGTATTCCTCGAGCGAGTACACCGACATGTCCTTGCCGTATCCACTCTGCTTGTACCCGCCGTGCGGCATCTCGTTGACCAAAGGGATGTGCGTGTTGATCCACACAGTGCCGAACTGAAGCTTGCGCGCCATGCGCAGGGCGCGGCCGAGGTCGCGCGTCCACACCGACGCGGCCAGGCCGTACTCGACGCCGTTTGCCCACTGCAGCGCCTGCTCTTCGTCGCTGAACCGCTGCACCGTGACGACGGGCCCGAACACTTCTTTGTTCACGATCTCGGCGTCGGGGCCGGGCGGAACCACCACGGTCGGCTCGTACCAGGAGCCCGCCTTCTTGATCCGCGCGCCACCGGTCAGCACCTGTGCGCCGGCTTTGCGGGCGCGGTCGACGAACGCGGAGACTCGGGTCAGCTGCTCCTCCGTGACGAGCGGGCCCATCTCGGTGTCCTCGGCCAGCGGGTCGCCGACCCTGATGTGGCTGACCACCGGCACGAGGTCGCCGAGCAGCTTCTCGTGGATGTGGGGGCCCGCGATGACACGCGTGGCCGCGGTGCAGTCCTGGCCCGCGTTGAAATAGCCGCCGATCTTGATCCACTCCACGACCTTCTCCAGATCCGCGTCGTCGAATACGACGACCGGCGCCTTGCCACCGAGCTCGAGGTGGACGCGTTTCAAGGTCGAGGCTGCGTTGCGCGCGATCTCTTTGCCCGTGGCGACGTCCCCGGTCAGCGACACCATCCCAACCCCTGGGTGGCGAACGATGCCCGCGCCGACGGGCTCGCCGTCGCCGGTGATCACGTTGAGGACGCCCGGCGGAAAGATGTCCGCCGCCAGCTCTGCAAGCTTGAGCGCGGTCAGTGGTGTCCACTCCGACGGCTTGAGGACGACGGTGTTGCCGGCCGCCAGGGCGGGACCGAGCTTCCACGTCGCCATCATCAGCGGGTAGTTCCACGGCGCGATCGAGCCCACGACTCCGATCGCTTCCCGGCGCAGCATGCTGGTGAAGCCCTGCATGTACTCGCCGGTCGCGCGGCCCTCGAGCGTGCGCGCGGCGCCCGCGAAGAAGCGGAAGCAGTCCACCGTGGGCGGTATCTCCTCCGACTTCATGACCGCGAGCGGCTTGCCGACGTTCTCCGACTCGATTTGCGCAAGCTCGTCGGCGTTCGCCTCGATGGCATCGGCGAGCTTGAGCATCCGCTCGCTGCGTTCGCGAGGCGTGGTGTCAGACCACCCACCGTCGAAGGCTTTGCGCGCAGCGGCCACCGCGCGGTTGACGTCCTCATCGGTGCCCTTGGGCACGTGGGCGATCACCTTGCCTGTGGCGGGGTTGACGATCTCCTGGGTCTCGCTGCCGGCTCCCGGCGTCCAATCGCCGCCGATGAACATCTCCTGGCGTCGCAAAGTCGTGCTCATATCCCCTCCTTGGGTTCAGCGGCCGGCGGCGACTTCTCCGAGCGCCGCGCCGAGTATGTCCAGGCCTTCCTCCAGCTGCTCGTCCGGGATCGTCAGCGGCATCAGTGTGCGGACGACGTTGTGGTGGATGCCGCAGCGCAGGATGATCAGCCCTTTGTCACGCGCCGCGGCCAGGATCTTCGCGGTCTGGGTGTCCGCCGGCTCTTTGGTCTGCCGGTTGCGCACCAGCTCCATGCCCGCCATCGCGCCGACGACGCGCACGTCGCCGACTAGGTCTTGCTCGGCCGCCCAGCTCTGCATGCGCTCTTCAACGACGGAGCCGATCCGTGCGGCGCGCTCGGGCAGCTTTTCATCACGCATGACGTCCATCACCGCGAGGCCGGCGGCGCAGGCGATCGGATTGCCGCCGTATGTGCCACCGAGGCCGCCCGGGTCGGGCGCATCCATCACCTCGGCCCGGCCGACGACCGCGGACAGCGGAAAGCCGGCGGCCAGGCTCTTGGCGACTGTGATGAGGTCGGGCTCGACGCCTGAGTGCTCGATGGCGAAGAACTTGCCGGTGCGGCCGAAGCCGGTCTGGATCTCGTCGGCGATGAGCATCATGCCGTGCTGCTTGGTCAGCTCTCGCAGCCGGCGCATGAAGTCGAGTGGAGCCGGAACGAAGCCGCCTTCACCCAGCACCGGCTCGATCAGGATCGCGGCGACACGCTTGGGCGAGATCTCAGCCTCGAGCAGGTTGTCGAGGTCGGCCAGCGCAGCCTCTGTGTTCCAGCCGCGGTACTCATAAGGAAAGGGCGTCTGATAGATCTCGGCCGCGTAGGGGCCGAAGTCCTGCTTGTAGGGTTGGACGCTGCCGGTGAGGCTGAGCGCGAGCAGCGTGCGGCCGTGGAACCCGCCACGGAAGCTGATCACGCCGGGGCGGCCCGTCGCCGAGCGCGCGATCTTGACAGCGTTCTCGATCGCCTCGGCGCCGGTCGAGAAGAAGACCGCCTTCTTCGCGCCGCCGATCGGCGCCACCTCGCACAGCCGCTCGGCGAGCCGGAGGTATGACTCGTAGTGGACGACCTGGAAGGAGGTGTGGGTCGCGCGCTCGAGCTGCTCCTGCACCGCCTGCATCACGCGGGGATGAGCATGGCCGACGTTCATCACGCCGATGCCGCCGGCGAAGTCGATGTACCGCTTGCCGCTGACGTCCCACAGCTCCGAGCCCTTCGCCCTGTCGGCGGTGATGGGGTGGGCGCTGGTGATCCCGCGCGGGATGTACTTTGAGCGCAGCTCGGCGAGCTCGGCTTCCGTGGACTGCGAGACCGTCACGCGGCCATTCAAGCAGATACGATCCGGGCCAGGTGGAAGGGGCTCGCGCGGCCGTCGAGCGGCTGTGGCCGGGACGTTCGGCGACTGTGTCGGAACTCGGCGGCGGGATCACCAACCGCAACTTCAAAGTGGACGTGGACGGCGAGGTTTTCGTCCTCCGGATGGGCGGAGCAAAGACCGAGCTGCTGGGCATCGATCGAGCCGTCGAGTACGCGGCCGGAAGGCGCGCGTTCGAGGTCGGGGTGGGGCCGGAGGTCGTTCATTTCGAACCTGCGGAAGGCTGGCTTGTGTCGCGGTTCATCGACGGACGGCCGATCTCGCCCGAGGAGATGCGCAGGCCCTCAACGCTGACAAGAGTTGCATTCGCGATGCGGGCGTTTCACGACGCGCCACCCATACCTGGACGCTTCAACGCATGGGCGATTGTGGACAGCTATCGTGCCACCGCCGAAGCGCACGGCGTTGCGATCCCCGCGGAATTCGCGCCAGCGCGGGCGATCGCAGAAAGGATCCGCGCAGCACGGGGCGCACAGCCAAACGTTCCATGTCACAACGACCTTCTGAACGGCAACTTCCTCGATGATGGGTCGGTCCGGATCGTGGATTGGGAGTACGCCGGGATGGGCGACCGATTCTTTGACCTGGCGAACTTCTCGGTGAACCACGAGTTCTCGGTCGAGGACGACCGGCGGTTTCTCGCGGCGTATTTCGGCGCCGAGCGCGAGAGCGACGTTGTTGCCGTGCGTTTGATGCGGTACATGTCCGATTTTCGGGAGGCGATGTGGGGTGTACTGCAGAGCGGGATCTCGGACCTCGATTTCGACTTCAACGGCTACGCCGCCAAACACTTCGCCCGGATGAAAGCCAGCGCTCGGGAGCTGCAACTAAACACATAGCGGCCGCATCTAATTGGCATGAACGCAACAGACACTCCAGCAACGTTTCGGCATGGACCCCTCTACTTCGCAGGTGTGGCGGCGCTGCTGCTCGGGGCGCTTGCCGTGGGAGCTCTCTTCCTCGTTCATCCCAACCGAGCGCTGACGCCAGTAGCCCAGGCTCCCGCGGCGTCACCAAGCCCAAGCCAGGCCGAGGAGCCGGCCGCCGCCCCCGTCGCCAGCGTGACTCCATTCCAGTGCAGCGCTTCGACGCTGTCGGCAACCGGCGCACCCGCCGTGGCGGCGATCGACGCCGTCCGCACCGGCAGCCACCCCGGATACGACCGCTTGGTCGTGCAGTTCTCGGGCCGGCAGCCGGGCAGCATCGAGTTGCGGCCGCAGCCGACGTCCAACTTCCTCGGCTCGCCACGGGGAGACACGATCACGCTGGCCGGCGGCCACGGTCTGGTCGCGCTTGTCCGCGGCGCCGACATGCACACCGCGTACAGCGGCGCGCGCGCTTTCAAAACCGGCTATCCGGGCCTTCGCGAGACGCGAGTGATCGAAGACTTTGAAGGCCACGTGATCCTTGGCCTCGGGGTCGCGGGCAGCAACTGCTACCGCGCGTTCATCCTCGGCAACCCGGTCCGCCTGGTGGTCGACATCCAGACGAGCTAGCACTAGCCCGGCGGGTGATCAAAGGCGGCGAAGTCACTTGACCTCGCCGCCTCTA
>VBEG01000022.1 GCA_005882115.1 Chloroflexota bacterium | reverse complement strand
GCGACGCGCTCGGTCTCGCCTTCGCAATGGCGAGCTCTCAAGGCGAGGCACCGCACCTGCGCGGCGCCGGAATGTGACCGGCCGATCAACATGACGAGCCCACATCACATCGAGTTCTGGGCTCGCGGCGGGCGGAGTGATCTGCCCAACCTGCTCCCGCTCTGCTACCACCATCACCGGCTGGTGCACGAAGGCGGCTGGCAGGTGATCCGGGCCGGCGAGGGCGTGAAGTTCATCCCGCCCGAGAGAGTGATTCCTAGGAGAGTTCGCGGGCCCGGGATGCGCTGGGCGGCCTGACCAGCCGCAGGACCGAATCCATCCCGCGTTCCAGCTCATCCTCGGTGACGCACCAGTGCGGGGATAGGCGGATCCGCCCTGGGCGTGAGTCGACGATCACGCCTTGCGCGTGCAGGGCGGTCTCGACCTCCTCGGGCTTGTCGCACTCCAGGGTCACGATCCCGCACCGGCGCTCGCGGTCCCGCGGTGTGAAGGTCTTGACGCCGGCTTCATCGCACCGCTCGAGGATCCGATCTGTCAGGTCGCGCAGCCTCTCCTGGATGTTCGCCACACCGACCTCCAGGATCAGCTCCAGACCGGCCAGCCCCGCGTAGTGGCATGCCATCGCCCACGTACCAGTCTCGAGGCGGCGGGCGTCGTCGGCGAAAACGAGCTCCTGCAGCGTGAAAGAGAAGGGGTCTCGGGTCGCGAACCAGCCCGTGCCCTGCGGCCGAACGCGGGGGATCAGATCCGGCCGTACATAAAGGAAGGCGTTGCCCGGTCCGCCGCTCAGCCACTTGAGGCATCCGCCGACGAAGGCGTCGCAGCCCATCGCCTCGACGTCGAGAGGGACGCAGCCACAAGTCTGGTAGCCGTCGATCACGCACAGCGCCCCGGCGGCATGGGCCGCGTCGGCGATCGCGCGCACGTCCTGCAGGTAGCCGGTCGTGTAGAAGAGATGGGTCGTCGCCACGAGGGCAGTCTGCGAGTCAATCCGTTCGGCGAAGGCCTCGGGCGAGATCGTCATGCCGTCTCGGGAGGGGACGAACTCCACCTCAAAGCCGGGCCGCGAAAGCCACTGGTGGCCGACAGTCGGGAAGTCGAGCTCGCCGATCAGTACCTTGTTCCGCCCCGGCGGTAGGGGCAGGCCAGTGGCCAGGGTGGTCAGCGCGACCGACACCGATGGTGCGATCGCGGTCGAGCCCGCCGGAGCGCCCAGCAGCTCGCCCACCCGACCGCGGAAGCGCTCGAGCAGGGGCAGCCAGGTGGTAAACCAGACCGGCGTGCCCTGCTCATCCCAGTCCTGGGCGTAGCGGTGAAGGGCCGCCTGGCCGCTCCGGGGAAGAGGGCCCAGCGAGCAGGCGTTGAAGTAGATGTACTTGGCCAGAAGTGGAAATTCGGCCCGGAGGGCCTGCCAATCCGGCATCACCGACAGGCTAACGGAGACTGTGGCGATCTGGCCCGACCGGTGGTATAGTGCCCGGAAACCTCGGCCAGGCGGCCTTCCACCTGGTCCTGTTTAAGCGCCCCTAAAGAGGGGTAATCTGTCGTATACTCGCCGTTTGTGCACGTCCCGGCCGCTCACGAAGCCCTCTAACTGAGCGCGCCCTTTTTCCTGGAAGGAGAACCGAATTGATCTCAGAGATGAGAGCTCCCGCGCGTCTTAGCTATGGCCGCATCCCGAACCTCGTCGAGCTGAAGGACCTCATCGCCACCCAGCTCGAGTCGTTCCATTGGTTCAAGAGCGAGGGGCTGCGTGAGCTGTTCGACGAAATCAACCCCATCACCGACTACACGGGAAAGAACTTCGAGCTGAAGTTCCTCGACTACGAGTTCGGACAGCCCAAGTTCTCCGTCGAAGAGTGCCGCAACCGGGACATGACCTACGCCGCGCCGCTGCGCATCCGGACCCGCCTCACCATCAAGGAGACGGGCGAGATCAAGGAGTCCGAGGTCTACATGGGCGACTTCGCCATGATGACTGACGAGGGGACCTTCATCGTCAACGGCACCGAGCGCGTCGTCGTGTCTCAGCTCGTGCGCTCACCTGGTGTGTACTTCACCGCCGCCGAGGACCCGAACACCGGTCGCAAGCTCTTCGGCGCCAAGCTCATCCCGAACCGCGGCGCATGGCTGGAGATCGAGACATCGGCGAAGGACCTCCTGACGGTCAAGATCGACCGCAAGCGCAAGGTTCCCGTCACCGTCCTGCTCAAGGCTCTTGAGCTGCCCCAGATGAAGGGCACCGAGAACGACCGCGAGGCGCAGAAGCGCGCACTGATGGAGCTGTTCGGCGACGTCGATAACAACCCCGAGCACCGCTACATGGAGCAGACGCTCGAGAAGGACACGACAACCAAGACCGAGGACGCCTTGCTAGAGCTCTACCGCCGCGTACGGCCGGGCGACCCGCCGTCGGTCGACAACGCGCGCAACCTTCTGCAGTCGCTGTTCTTCAACCCGCGCCGCTTCGACCTCGGCCGCGTCGGCCGTTACAAGGTCGACAAGCGACTCGGCCGCGACGAGGACGACATCCTCGAGCGCGTCCGGCAGCGTGAGCTGCGGATCCTCGAGAAGGGCGACTTCATCGCATTCATCCGCAAGCTCATCGAGCTGAACAACGCTCCGCGCGAGAAGCAGATCCCCGACGACATCGACCACCTCGGCAACCGCCGCGTGCGCGCGGTCGGCGAGCTCCTGCAGAACCAGTTCCGCATGGGCCTCATCCGGATGGAGCGAATCATCAAGGAGCGCATGACGATCAGCGACCCGCACACGGTCACGTCTGCGTCGCTGATCAACGCGCGGCCCGTGGTCGCGGCGATCAAGGAGTTCTTCGGCTCGAGCCAGCTGTCGCAGTTCATGGACCAGCACAACCCGCTGTCCGAACTGACGCACAAGCGCCGCCTGTCGGCGCTGGGCCCCGGTGGCCTGTCGCGCGAGCGCGCCGGCTTCGACGTCCGCGACGTGCACCACAGCCACTACGGCCGCATCTGCCCGATCGAGACGCCGGAAGGTCCGAACATTGGACTCATCGGCAACCTCGCGACCTACGCCAAGGTCAACGAGTTCGGTTTCATCGAGACGCCTTTCCGCCGCGTGTACAACCGCGTTGCGCTGAACGAGGCCATCGTGCCCAAGCTCGAGGGTCGCACGCTGCGCCGGGCCGCGGTCGACGCCAAGGGCAACGAGGTCATGGCCGCGCACGAGGTGCTCGACGCCAAGGCCGTGCAGAAGCTGATCAAGGCGCACGTCGGCTCGGTCGACATCGTGCCCTGGGTCTCCACCGAGGTCGAGTACCTGTCCGCCGACGAGGAGGATATGTTCGGCATCGCGCAGGCCAATGCCGCGCTGACGCCGGAAAGCACATTTGTAGACGCGCGCGTGCCGGCTCGGGCGCGTGGCGACTTCAAGATCGAAGAGATCCACAACATCCAGTACATGGACGTCTCGCCGAAGCAGATCGTCTCGGTGGCGACGGCCATGATCCCGTTCCTCGAGCACGACGACGCGGGCCGCGCCCTCATGGGCGCGAACATGCAGCGCCAGGCCGTGCCGCTTCTCGTCACGGACGCGCCGCTGGTAGGCACGGGCGTCGAGTACTACGCGGCAAAGGACTCGGGCGAGATGATCGTCGCCGACGTCGCCGGCACCGTGACCGACATCGCGCACCCCAAGGAACTGAAGACGGTCCACGCGACGCCGGTCTTCGAGATCGTGGTCAAGCCGGATGGCGGCGGGCCAGAGCGTCACTACCCGCTGCAGAAGTTCGCCCGCTCTAACCAGGGCACCTGCCTCAACCACCGCGCGGTGGTCAAGCCGGGACAGCACGTCGAGCAGGGCGACATCCTGGCCGACGGGCCCGCAATCGACAACGGCGAGATGGCGCTGGGCCGCAACGTGCTGGTCGCCTTCATGCCGTGGGAGGGCTACAACTTCGAGGACGCGATCCTGCTTTCGGAGCGCGTCGTCAAGGACGACATGTACACCTCGATCCACATCGAGGAGTACGAGTCCGAAGCTCGCGAGACCAAGCTCGGCCCCGAGGAGATCACCCGCGACATCCCCAATGTCGCCGACGATGCGCTGCGCAACCTCGATGAGCGAGGGATCGTGTACATCGGCGCCGAGGTCCAGCAGGGCGACATCCTGGTGGGCAAGATCACGCCGAAGGGCGAGACCGAGCTGTCGGCGGAGGAGCGCCTGCTCCGCGCAATTTTCGGTGAGAAGGCGCGCGAGGTTCGCGACTCGAGCCTGCGCGTGCCACACGGCGAGCGCGGAATCGTCGTCGACGTCAAGGTCTTCTCGCGCGACAACAAGGACGAGCTCGGCCCAGGCATCAACGAGATGGTCCGGGTCTACATCGCCCAGAAGCGCAAGATCTCGGCCGGTGACAAGATGGCCGGCCGCCACGGCAACAAGGGCGTGGTCGCCCGGATCATGCCGATGGAGGACATGCCGTACCTGCCGGACGGCACCCCCGTCGACATCGTGCTCAACCCGCTCGGCGTGCCGAGCCGGATGAACCTCGGCCAGGTGCTCGAGACGCACCTCGGCTGGGTCGCCAGCACGCTCGGCATCAAGATCGCGACACCTGTCTTCGACGGCGCTCCGATGGCGACGATCGTCAAGGAGCTGGAGAAGGCCGGCCTGCCGGTGGACGGCAAGGTCAGACTGCGAGACGGCCGCACCGGCGAGGAGTTCGACGAGCCGGTGACCGTCGGTCAGATCTACATGCTCAAGCTGGCTCACCTCGTCGAGGACAAGATCCACGCCCGTTCGACCGGCCCCTACAGCCTGGTCACCCAGCAGCCGCTGGGAGGCAAGGCTCAGTTCGGCGGCCAACGCTTCGGCGAGATGGAGGTATGGGCGCTCGAGGCCTACGGCGCCGCGCACGTCCTGCAGGAGATTCTGACCGTCAAGTCGGACGACATCGTCGGCCGCGTGAAGGCCTACGAGGCGATCGTCAAGGGCGACAACACGCTCGAGGCCGGCATCCCGGAGTCGTTCCGCGTGCTGGTCAAGGAGCTTGAAGGACTCGCGCTCGGGGTCGAGATCCTGAGCGAGGACGAGCGCCAGATCGTACTTTCAGAAGAGGACATTCCCGAGATCCCGCTGGACCTCGGCATCAGCCTCGAGCGCGAAGAGCTCGGGGAGGATTCCGCCGAATGAGGCGGAATCCGTCATTCAACCAAGACGGAGTCCTCGCGAAATCGAAGATTTCGCGAGGTTCCGCCGAATAGTCGTAGCCACATAGATAGATAAGGAAGAAGAGGAAAAAGGTTGCTGAAACTCGAGAACTTTGACGCGCTGAAGCTGTCGCTGGCTTCTCCGGACACGATCATGTCGTGGTCGCACGGCGAGGTCACCAAGCCCGAGACGATCAACTACCGCACGCTCCGCCCGGAGCGCGACGGTCTTTTCTGCGAGCGCATCTTCGGCCCGACGCGGGACTGGGAGTGCCATTGCGGAAAGTACAAGCGCTACCGCTACAAGGGCATCATCTGCGACAAGTGCGGCGTCGAGGTGACGCGGTCCAAGGTGCGCCGCGAGCGCATGGGCCACATCAAGCTCGCGTCGCCGGTGAGCCACGTCTGGTACTTCAAGGGAATCCCGAGCCGCATGGGGCTGCTGCTCGACATGTCTCCGCGCAACCTGGAGAAGATCCTCTACTTCGCCAACTACATCGTCACCGACGTCCACGAGGAAGTCCGGCAGGACATGCTCGCAGTGCTGAACATCGACAAGGACGAGCGGGCCGTCCGCCTGCGCGCCGACATCGATGCCAAGGCGCGCGAGCTGCGCCAGGAGCACGAGGCCAAGGCCAAGAAGCTGAAGGGCGACGTCGAAGCAGAAGTCTCGCGGCTCGAGGAAGAGCTGCAGGAGGCCGTCGACGAGCTGACCACCCAGGGCAAGAAGGCCACGGAGCACATCAAGGCAGGGATCGGCACCAAGTCGCGCCGCCAGATGACCGTCGGCCAGAACGGCGACGAAGAGATCGTCATCGACAAGGGCGACCTGATGTCGCGCGAGATGTCGCGCGGCGTGCTGGCCAAGGTCCAGGAGAAGGTCGAGAAGCTGGAGGCCAACACCAAGGCTGCGCAGAAGCGCGCCAAGGAGCGCCTCGACGCGGACAAGAAGGCGCTCGAGAGCCAGATCGAGGCGGCCACGAAGACCGAGCGCGAGGCGATCCAGGGCCAGCTGGAGCAGCTGGAGCAGGAGATCGAGGCCACACGCACCGACCTCGAGGCATTGCACGCCAAGCAGATCCTCACCGACACCCAGTTCCGCGACTACCAGGAGCGGTTCGGCCGTGCGTTCCGTGCGGGCATCGGCGCGGAGGCGGTCCGCGACCTTCTGTCGCGCATCGAGCTGCAGTCCGAGATGTACCGGCTTCGCGAGGAGTCGAAGTCGTCGAGCGGCCAGCGCAAGCAGAAGGCGATCAAGCGCCTGAAGGTCGTCGAGGACTTCCGCAAGTCGAACGCCAGCCCGACGTGGATGGTGCTCGAGGTGCTTCCGGTCATCCCGCCCGAGCTGCGCCCCATGGTCCAGCTGGACGGTGGCCGCTTCGCAACGTCCGACCTGAACGACCTCTACCGCCGCGTGATCAACCGCAACAACCGCCTGAAGAGGCTGCTCGAGCTCGGCGCGCCCGAGATCATCGTGCGCAACGAGAAGCGAATGCTCCAGGAAGCGGTGGACGCGCTGATCGACAACGGCCGCCGCGGCCGAGCCATCACCGGCACGGGCAACCGCAAGTTGAAGTCGCTTTCCGACATGCTCAAGGGCAAGCAGGGCCGCTTCCGCCAGAACCTGCTCGGCAAGCGCGTGGACTACTCGGGTCGCTCCGTCATCGTGGTCGGCCCGGAGCTGAAGCTCCACGAGTGCGGCCTGCCCAAGAAGATGGCCCTCGAGCTCTTCAAGCCTTTCGTCATGCGCGAGCTCGTGAACAAGGGCTACACCACCAACATCAAGTCGGCCAAGCGCATGGTCGAGCGCAGCCGGACCGAGGTCTGGGATGTCCTCGACGAGGTCATTCGCGACCACCCGGTGCTGCTCAACCGCGCCCCGACCCTGCACCGCCTGGGCATCCAGGCCTTCATGCCGGTCCTGGTCGAAGGCTCGGCGATCCAGATCCACCCGTTGGTCTGCGCCGCCTTCAACGCCGACTTCGACGGCGACCAGATGGCCGTCCACGTGCCCCTTTTCAGCGGCGCCATCGCCGAGGCGAAGAACCTCATGATGTCGTCGCAGAACATCCTGTCCGCGGCGGACGGCCACCCCGTGGTCGCGCCGACGCAGGACGTCGTCCTGGGCTGCTACTGGCTGACCGCGACCCGCGGCGACCAGCCGGCCGACACGTCCAAGCTGCGGATCTTCAGCTCCCAGAACGAGGTGCTCCTCGCGCTCGAGAGCAAGGTCGTGAAGCTGCAGGAATGGATCCGGGTCAGGATCGGAACCGAGACGGTCGTTACGACTCCGGGCCGTGTGGTCTTCAACCAGTCTCTGCCCATCGGGCGCAAGCCGATGGACGAGGAGTCGATGCAGCCGCTGCCGTTCCAGAACGCGCACTACGACCGCAAATTGCTGCGCGTGCTCGTCGCCGAGCTGTACCGCCTGTACGGCAGCGAAGTCACGGCGACCGTCGTCAACGACATCAAGCGCCTGGGCTTCCGTTACGCGACACAGGCCGGAATCACGGTGTCCGCGATGGACATCCCGCACCCGGACACCAAGTGGCAGATCATCCGCAACACCGAAAAAGAAGTGGCCGACGTCGAGCGGATGTACCGCCGAGGCGTCATGACCGAAGACGAGCGCTACCGCAAGGTGATCGAGCTCTGGCAGCGCGCCTACGAAGACGTGGGCAACCAGACAGAGCTTGCGTTCGACAAATTCAGCCCGATCTGGATGATGATGGGCTCGGGCGCTCGCGGCAACATTCAGCAGATCCGCCAGCTGGCGGGCATGCGTGGGCTGATGGCCGACCCGACGGGCCGGATCATCGACCTGCCGATCATGGCCAACTTCACCGAAGGGCTCACCGTGCTCGAGTACTTCATCTCTACGCACGGCACGCGCAAGGGTCTTGCCGACACCGCTCTGCGGACGGCCGACTCCGGCTACCTGACCCGGCGTCTCGTCGACGTCGCACAGGACGTCATCGTGCGCGAGGAGGACTGCGGAACCACGAACGGGATCTGGATTCGCGACATCACCCCAGAGCGGGCCAAGAACGAGCCGATCTTCGAGAAGATCGCCGGCCGCGTGGCCGCCGAGGACATCTCGATCAAGAACAAGGTGCTGGTCGCGGCGGGCCAGTCGATCAGCGACGAGGCCGCGCGCGCGATCATCGTCGCGGGAGTGCCCGTGAAGATGCGGTCGGTGCTCGTGTGCGAGGCTCGCGAGGGCGTCTGCCGCACGTGCTACGGGCGCAACCTGGCAACCGGCAAGATCGTGGAGATCGGCGAGGCGGTGGGAGTCATCGCGGCGCAGTCGATCGGCGAGCCGGGCACCCAGCTCACAATGCGTACGTTCCACACCGGTGGTGTCGCCGGCGTTGACATCACACAGGGTCTTCCCCGCGTGGAGGAGCTGTTCGAGGCTCGCATCCCCAAGGGCAAGGCCATCATCTCGGAGATCGACGGCGAGCTCGACATCATCCGCCAGGAAGGCTCACGCAAGGTGCGCGTGACCTCCAAGGAGGAGTTCGAGGTCTCGTACCCGCTGCCGGCGAAGATGGAGGCGCTCGTCAAATCCGGCGAGGACGTGATGGAGGGCCAGGAGCTGGCGCGTGACTCCAAGAACGACGTCATCCGGACACGCCACGCGGGCAAGGTCGCGATCTCGGCCAAGGAGATCACGGTCAAAACGGTGGACGAGGAGGTGCGCGAATACGCGATCCCGCACCAGGTCCGCATCCGGCCGGAGCTCGACCGGCGCGACGGTCACACGGTGCTGATCAAGGCCGGCCAGCAGATCACCGAGGGTTCGATCTCTCCGCAGGAGCTGCTCCACATCCTGGGCAAAGAGGCCGTCCAGACCTTCCTCGTCGACGAGGTCCAGAAGGTCTACCGCAGCCAGGGTGTCGACATCAACGACAAGCACATCGAGGTCATCGTTCGGCAGATGATGCGGAAGGTTCGCATCGACTCCGCGGGCGACACCGGCCTGCTGCCCGGCGAGATCGTCTCGCAGTGGGAATACGAGGAGGCCAACGCCCGGGCGCTGGCGGAAGGCGGGGAGCCCGCCACCGCACAGACCGTGCTGCTCGGCCTGATCAAGGCGGCTCTCAACACCACGTCGTGGCTGTCCGCCGCGTCCTTCCAGGAGACAACCCGCGTCCTCACCGAAGCCGCGATTTCGGGCAAGGTGGACCGCCTGCGGGGCCTGAAAGAGAACGTGATCATCGGCAAGCTGATCCCCGCCGGGACGGGGCTCGACTACTACAAGAAGCAGCGCGAGCAGGCGGCTCGAATCCTGGAGGAGGAGCCAATTGACCTGGAGACGCTATCTGTATAGATAACCGACCCGGTTTAGGGTAAAGTCAACCTACGTGCACAAGGGGGCGCCCGCCAGGGTTGCTCCCTTTTGTTTTGCACCACGGAAGGAAACCTAAGGGTTCCTACCGACTACTTAAGATGAGGGCGTGACTCCAGGCTCAAGGTTCTGGCGCGCCATTGGCGCCGTGATCGCGATCACAACAGTCGCGACCGCCTGTGATAGCGGCGTCACGGTCGGGCCGAAGCTCGCGAAGGACCAGGTGCTGCGGGTGCAGCTCGAGGACCAACCCGCATCGCTCGACCCCGGCCAAACGCAGTACACCTACGAGACGGCGTTGCTGCGCGCTGTCGCCGAGCCGTTGCTCAAGCCCAAGGCAGACCTGAGCGGTGTGGAGCCGGCCGCGGCGCAGAGCTACGAGGTGAACAGCTCCGGGACGGCCTACGTCTTCCACCTGCGGACCGCCGCCAAGTATTGGGACGGGACCGCGGTCAAGGCGCAGGACTTTGTCTACGCCTGGCAGCGCCTGATCGACCCGCGACTGGCGGCGCCGAACGAAACCCTCTTCGCCGACGCTGTGCTCAATGGTGAGAAGGTCTCGCTGATGGACCCGCAGCGCGACAAGGCCACGATCGACACCGCGCTGAAGACGCTTGGCTTGAAGTCGGTCGACGACTTCACGTTCCAGGTCCAGCTCGCGCATCCGGATCCCGCGTTCATCTGGCTTGCCGCGATGCCCGCTTCCGCGCCGATTCGCAAGGACGTCGTGGCGACGAGCGGCGACAAGTGGGCCACGGCCCCGGAGACGTTTGTCACCAACGGCCCGTACCGGGTGACCGAGATGGTGAAGAACGATCACATCCGGGTCGAGCGCAATCCCAACTACTGGGGCCCAAAGCCGTCGTTGGTGCGCATCGATTTCATGATCGTCAACGACGGCGCGGTGGCGCTGACGAAGTACAAGAACGGCGAGCTCGACGAGATGTCGGTGCAGCCGGCGCAGGCCTCGTCGGTGAGCAGTGACTCGGCGCTCAACCGCCGGCTCGTCAAGACGCCGAACCTCACCGTGTTCTGGATCGTCTTCCGCGTCAACTCGCCGCCGCTCAACAACCTGAGGGTCCGGCAGGCCATCTCGCAGGCGATCGACCGCAACGCGTTCGTCGCGCAGGTATTCGAGGGCGAGGCCGCCCCTGCGCAAACCTTCATCCCGAAAGGCATGCATGGCTACTCGCCGAACCTGACCTCCCAGAAATTCGACGTCGCTCAAGCGCGCGCGTCGCTCGCCGCCTCGGGGCTTTCGGCCAAGCAGGTATCGCTGACCTACGCGTACGACCAGTCGTCCGACTTCGCCAAGGCGACGGCCAAATTCGTGCACGACCAGCTGAAGACGAACCTTGGGATCGAGCTCAACCTCCAGGCGCTCGACCCCAACACTCTCTCCTCGCGCGTCGAGGCGGGACAGTTCCAGATCACCGGGCCGAGGGGCTGGACGGCCGACTATCCCGACCCGGCCGACTGGTACGACCTCTTTCTAACGACCAGCTCGAACAACATCGCGTTCTGGCAGAACCCGCAGTACGACAACTTCGTGAGCGTCGCCCGGACGGATACACAGCCCACGCGGCGCGACCAGGAATACCTGCAGGCGCAGTCGATGCTCGTCGGCGAGGCGCCTGTCGTGTTCCTCGCCCAAACGGTGACCTGGTATCTCGTCCAGCCGTACGTGCGGGGCCTTGTCAACTCACCGGTCGACGAGTGGCCCGGGGCCTTGGCGCCGGCGGGGCTGTCGATTGCGCCCCACTGAGCCGGCGCGCTCCAAACACCTGTTCGTCTGCTTCTTGTGCTCAAAACTTGACACTTGTTAGCCACGCACAACAGAATTCAAAGTGGCCCGCAAGAGTGGCTGTGAGTAAGACCTGCTGCCGGCGCACTCTCGCCCCGGTTCGGCCGCCGGGAAGAAGGCTGCAGGATGAGTCTGAGAGGTAAGACGCGTATGCATTCACGGTTAACCATTCGCCGTGCGTTGTCGCTCGCGACCGCCGGGGTGTTCCTGGTTGGCTGTGGTGGGGGCGGAAGTACCAGCGCAAACCCCGCTCCACCTGACAAGCAAATTCTCCGTGTCAACGACCGCACCGAGCCGAACAGTTACGACCCCACTCAGCAGACCTACTCATATGAGGCGGGTGTCGGCCGCCAGGTCTTCGAAGCCTTGCTCAAGCCCAAGGCTGATGGCAGCGACGTGCAAGCCGCCGCTGCCAAGAGCTACGACATCTCGTCAGACGGACTGACGTACACATTCCACCTGCAGCCGAATGCCAAGTGGAGCGATGGCAAGCCGGTGACCGCAAGCGACTGGGTCTATGGCTATCAGCACTTGCTCAACCCTGCCCTAGCTGCTGGCTACGTCGACCCATATTTCGACAGCGTTATCGCCGGTGCCACACATTGGGGCGATTTCAGCTCGAAGAGCAGCGTCAAGGATATCGATGGCTTCGTCTCTGGACTTGGCCTCTCCGCACCCGATCCCAGCACATTCGTGATCAAGCTCGATCACCCCGCCGGGTATTTCAAATGGGTCGTGACCCTGTGGCTCGCGGCTCCGATTCGCAAGGATGTTGTCGAGCAGGCTGCTGGCGGGGCATTCCCATCCAACGACCCCACCAAGGCCCTGATGTGGGCTAACAACGCCGCGACGATAATCGGCAATGGCGTTTTCAAGATCTCCGAGATCGCGCCCAAGGATCACGTCACCCTCGTCCCCAATCCGTACTACTGGGGTGGGCCGGCGAAGCTCCAGCAAGTGATCGAATACTTCATCGAAGACGGCAACACGGCGTACTCCAAGTACCAGACCGGTGCTCTCGACATGATCGGAGTCCCACTAGCCGATGTCACCGTCGTGCGTGGCGATCCCAAACTAAGCAAACAGGCGAATCTGTATCCCAGGCTGGGCACCTGGTGGATGGTGGCCAATGCCCAAAGGCCACCCCTAGACAACCCCAAGGTGCGCATGGCGTTCGCCAAGTCGATCGACCGCAACAGTCTCGTCAACAACGTGCTGCACGGTGTTGGCACGCCGACACTGAGCTATATCCCCAAGGGCATGGCCGGATATGACGAATCGAACAAGGTACAAAGCTTCGACCCGGCGGCGGCGAAGAAGCTGCTGGCGGACGCGGGCGTGACTGCAGCGGACCTCAACAAGTTCAAGCTGCTGACGCGCAACACCACGGGAAACAAGACGATCAACCAGTTCATCGTCGACCAGTGGAATACCAACCTGGGGCTTAACATCCAGCTGGATGTCGTCGACAGCAAGACCACCACCAGTCGCTACCTCCGCAAGGGGGATTTCGATCTCTATGGTCCCGACGGGTGGGGCGCCGATTATCCGGACCAGCAGGACTGGTTCGACAACTACACTACTGGCGCGTGCCATTCCCTCAACTGGGGCTGCGCCAAATTGGACGGCTTCGACGAGCTAGTCAAGAAGGCAGACGCCGGAGTCGATCAGGCACAACGCAATAAGGACTACGCCGCGGCTCACAAGATCATGATCGACCAGGCTGCCATCGGCATGCTTTACCAGGACGCCGAGTACGATCTCATACAGCCGTGGGTGGCCAATGTCAAATCCACTGCAATAGACGATCAGTTTCTGGTCGGCTCCTTCTACTGGCACGACGTGTACATCACGACGCACTAGAAGTTAAATGGCAATAAGCGAAGGGCGCTCCGGTCGGGGCGCCCTTCTGCCGTTGCGAATGTCACAGCTGGCAGGCAGCAGGGGCGGCAGCCTCGCCATCTTCGTGGGTAAGCGAATCCTGTGGATGGTGCCGATCGTCTTCTTCGTGATTCTTATCACTTTTGTGCTCATGCATCTGGCCCCGGGAAGCCCGTGGGATAGGACTGGGGGCCGCCAGCTGTCGCAGGCGGTCATGAACAACCTCAACATCAAGTACGGCCTGGACAAACCAGAGACCGAGCAGTTCAAGCTTTACCTCTGGAACGTCATCCACTTCGACTTCGGCCTTTCGTACCAGTACGAAGGCAAGAGCGTGGTCACTCTCATCGGCGGCGGTTGGCCATACACAGCGACCATCGGCTTTCTGGCGTTTCTTCTGATCGTTCCAGTCGGAATAAGTCTCGGTGTGGTTGCTGCTTTGCGACAGAACACCCGCGTGGACTACATCACGATGGGTTTCGCAACTTTCGCTGCCTCATTCCCGAATTTCGTAATCGGGGCCTTGATGGTCGTCGTCTTCTCGGTCGTGCTCTACAAGGCCACGGATGGCAACTTCTTCCTCCCGTCGGCCGATTTTGGCCTTGACTCTCACCTGATCATGCCGGTCATTACGCTCTCACTGCTGCCGATCGCTTACACCGCCCGTCTGACACGAGCCAGCACCCTGGACACGATCCGCCAGGACTTCGTTCGGACCGCTTGGGCGAAAGGCCTGCCGGAGCGGTTGGTTGTCATCAGGCACATCTTGAAGAACTCGCTGATCCCGGTCGTGACCACACTTGGCCCCACCTTCGCGTTCCTGGTAACCGGCTCGGTGATTGTAGAGACGGTGTTCAACATCCCTGGCATCGGACGAGCTTTCGTGGTGGCGGTCTCATCACGAGACTACCCGATGATCCTCGGCACCACCGTGCTTTTCTCGGTCATCATCGCGGTCGCCAACCTGGTGGTCGACGTCGCCTATGTCTTCATCGATCCGCGCGTGAGGCTTACGTAGGTGGCGGTGCCGGCGGTCGCGGTCGAGCAGCTGGTCGAGTGGGAGGTCGCCGAGACCCAGATCGGCCTATGGACTGATGCCTGGCAGCGTTTCCGGCGCAACCGCCTTGCAGTCGCTGGAGCGGCGCTTGTTCTCATTCTGGTGCTGATCGCCTTTCTCTGCCCGCTGCTGGTCCAGCTCGGGATCCTCCAGAACCCAGTGAAGCAGAACGTGCAATATATCGAGGCCGCCCCTGGTCAGGCGGGGTTCCTTCTTGGCTCGGACGAGCTGGGCCGAGACACCCTCAGCCGGTTGCTGTTCGGAAGCCGGATCTCGCTCTCGGTCGGGATCCTGGTACAGGGCATCATCCTGCCCATCGGGCTGGCGATTGGGCTTGCCGCCGGCTATTTTGGTGGCCGCATCGACAATCTGCTGATGCGGTTCACCGACATCTGGTACGCATTCCCAGACCTGCTCTTCGTGCTGGTAGTGGTCTCGGTTTTCAAACCTAACCTGCTGACTATCTTCGGCGCGATTGCGCTGGTGAACTGGGTAGGACTTGCGCGCCTGGTCCGCGGACAGGTGCTGTCGATAAAGGAAAAGGAATTCATCGAGGCTGCGAGGTCGTCTGGGTCACCGCCACTCAAGCTCATCATCAAGCACCTCCTACCCAACTCCCTGGGCCCGATCATCGTGACCCTCACGTTCGGCATTCCACAGGCGATTTTTCTCGAGGCGGTCCTCAGCTTCCTCGGGGTCGGCATCCAACCGCCAACACCGACCTGGGGCCAGATGGTGTTCGACGGCTACGAGGCGGTCTACGCCAACCCGACCTCGGTAGTTTTCCCGGCCCTGGCGATTGGGTTCACGCTGCTCGCCTTCTCATTCATCGGTGACGGCCTGCGCGACGCCCTCGACCCCCGCATGCGGCGATAGCGTTTCTATTGGCACAGCCGCTGCTTCAAGTCGAGGATCTCCGCACACAGTTCTTCACGACGCGGGGTGTCGTCCACGCAGTCGACGGTGTGACCTTCCACGTCGACGCCGGCGAGACGCTCGGCGTCGTCGGGGAGTCCGGTTGCGGCAAGACGATGACGGCACTCTCCATCCTCCGACTCTTGCCCGACCCGGGCAAGATCATGTCCGGCAGGATCCTGTTCCGCGGTAAAGACGTCACCAAGATGACGGATGAGGAGATCCGCGACTTCCGCGGCAACGACGTCGCGATGATCTTCCAGGACCCCATGACCTCGCTGAACCCGGTCACCAGGATCGGGAGCCAGATCGAGGAGGCCATGACGGCGCACGAGCGCTTCACGGAAACCCTCGCCCGAGGACGTGTCATCGAGCTCCTGAAGCGGGTGCGAGTGCCGGCCGCCGAATCGCGCGTCAAGGACTACCCGCATCAGTTCTCCGGCGGCATGCGTCAGCGGGCGATGATCGCGATGGGTCTTTCCAACGAACCCGACCTGCTGATCGCCGACGAGCCGACCACGGCCCTTGACGTCACGGTCCAGGCCCAGATCATCCAGCTGATGAAGCAGCTCAACCGCGAGCTGAACACCGCGATGATGCTGATCACGCACAACATGGCGCTGGTTGCGAGCCTGTGCCAGCGGATCATCGTGATGTACGCCGGCCGGATCGTCGAAGAGGGTCCGGTCGAGCAGATCTTCAAGAGTCCGCAGCACCCGTACACCTGGTCGCTCCTCCGCTCGGTCCCCCGCGTCGACGAGGCGCGCAAGGACAGGCTCGTGTCGATCAAGGGACTGCCGCCCGACCTCTCGCATTCGCCCCCAGGTTGCAAGTTCCACCCCCGCTGCCCCTTCGTGATCGACAAGTGCAAGGACGAGCCTGAGCCTCCGCTGGGCGAAGTGGCGACGAACCAGGTGGCACGGTGCTGGGTTTTGATGCGGAACGTCAAGCAGGACGACATCGACGCTGCCAAGCAGAGCGCGCTCTCGAAGGAGGCCGCCGAGAAGCTGAAGGCCCCGACCGCCGAGCTGGGGGGGACCATTGGCGGCTGAGCCCGCGTCGATTACCGCGGTCCGGCAGGATCCCGTGCTGCTCCGGATCAAGGCCGCCTACAAGCACTTCCCGGTCGGTGGTTTCTCGGGTCTGTCCGTACGCGCCGTGGACGGCGTCGACCTCGAGATCAGGCGCGGAGAGACGTTGGGCCTGGTCGGCGAGTCAGGCTGCGGTAAGTCGACCCTGGCGAGACTCGTTACGGGACTGCTGCCGGCAACCGCGGGTTCGATCATGCTCGACGGGCAGGACATCACGCGGCTGCGCGGTGGCGCTCTGCGACGGGTGCGCCGGAAGATGCAGATGATCTTCCAGGACCCGTATGCGTCGCTCGACCCGCGCATGACGGTCGGCGACATCCTGCAGGAGCCACTCGACAACTACGCGGTAGGAACCTTCAAGGAGCGGCGGCGCCGTGTACAGGAACTGCTGCGGCTGGTGGGCCTTAACCCCAACTTCACCAACCGTTACCCGCACGAGTTCTCCGGCGGCCAACGACAGCGGATCGGAATCGCGCGGGCGCTGGCGGTGAACCCCTCCTTCATCGTGTGCGACGAGCCGGTCTCGGCGCTGGACGTGTCGATCCAGGCCCAGATCATCAACCTGCTGCAGGACCTGCAGCACGAGTTCCGGCTGACCTACCTTTTCATCGCCCACGACCTCGCCGTGGTGCGGCACCTGTCGGACCGCATCGCAGTCATGTATCTGGGCAAGGTCGTTGAGACGGCCGACCGGAAGGACATCTACGACCGGCCGCAGCATCCATACACGAAGGCGCTCCTATCCTCGATCCCTGTCCCGGACCCGGTGGCGGAGATGAGCCGAGCGCCGATCACGTTGAAAGGTGAGATCCCGTCGCCGGTGAACCCGCCGTCGGGATGCCGGTTCCACCCGCGTTGCCCGATAGCGAGGGTGCCCGGCGTCTGCAGCGAGCAGGAGCCGCCGCTCGAGGCGCATGGGGCGCGGGACCAGATGGCGGCGTGCCATTTCGCGGGTCAGTTCTAGCCCTGCTCGGACTTGGGGCCCTCCCTTCTTCTTGCCGGGCCCTCCCCCGCCGGCCGAACCTGGGTTGAGCTTGGCGGTTTCGAAAAACCGCTCCCACCCAGCCTGTTAAGAGGCGGCTTTGACCTCGAGCACGCGGTAGCCCTTCTTCGATCGGAGCCGCGTCACGTCGAAACCTTGCTCGCCCAGCCACTTCGCCAGCGAGTCGGAACCCAGATTGCGCTGCACGACCAGGTAGGCGGCCCCGCCCGGCTTCAGCCGCGGCAACCACGTCAGCAGGAGGTCGTGGAGCGGCGCCTTGCCGACCCGCACGGGCGGGTTCGAGTAGATGGCGTCGAAGCGAAGCCCGTCGGGCACCTGCTCGGGCGGCATGGCGGAGACATTCGGGGTCTGAGCCGTGGCGGCGTTCGCCCGCGTCAGCTCGATCGCCCGTTCATTGACATCCACCGCCCAGACATGGGATTCGGGAGCTCGCCGGGCCAGGACCAGGGCGATCGGCCCGTAGCCGCTACCCAGGTCGAGTAGATCGCCGGACAGGGGCGGCGGCGGCGCCTCGCGGAGCAGGATCATCGTCCCGGCGTCGATCCCCTTGGAGCCGAAAACCCCCCTGTCGGCCTGCAGCGCGAGTTCGAGCGCACCCAGCCGCAGACGCACCGTCCTCGGCCGCGAGGCGGTCGCCGGGCGAGCTTCGAAGTAATGGGATTTGGGTATACTCATCGCTTGTCGCCCAATCGGCTATTGCCGCGTGGGAATCAAACCGCCATTCGGAGAACCGTTTGCCAACCATCCAGCAGTTGGTCCGCCTTGGGCGCAGGGCGGCCAGAGCGAAGTCTAAGGCGCCCGCGCTGCGGGGCTCACCGCAGAGGCGGGGCGTCTGCGTGCGCGTCTATACCCAGACCCCCAAGAAGCCGAACTCGGCCCTCCGGAAGGTCGCCCGCGTCCGCCTGACCACGGGGATCGAGGTCACGGCCTACATCCCGGGCATCGGCCACAACCTGCAGGAGCACTCGGTCGTGCTCATCCGCGGCGGCCGCGTCAAGGACCTCCCCGGTGTCCGCTACCACATCATCCGGGGCACCCTCGACACCGCCGGGACCAAGAACCGCAAGAAGGCTCGGTCGAAGTACGGAGCAAAGCGGGAAAAGGGCAAGGCGGCAGCCTGATGCCTCGTCGCAACCGTCCCGTCAAGCGTGTCGTCGCGCCCGACCCGGTGTACCAATCGGAGGCGATCGCCAAGTTCGTGAACGTGGTCATGAGCCGCGGCAAGCGCTCGACCGCCGAGAAGGTCGTCTATGACGCGCTGACCCGAGCTTCCAAGCAAGCCAAGAAGGAGCCGCTCGAGGTCTTCGACCAGGCCCTGCGGAACGCCACCCCGCTGCTCGAGGTCAAGCCTCGGCGCGTCGGCGGTGCCACGTACCAGGTACCGATCGAGATTCGGCCGGAGCGCCGGCTCGCCCTCGCCCGGCGCTGGATCGTCCGTTTTGCGCGCCAGCGCGGCGGGAAGAGTATGTCCGAGAAGCTCGCTTACGAGATTCTCGATGCTGCGCAGAACACCGGCGGCGCGGTGAAGCGCAAAGAGGAGACCCACCGGATGGCCGAAAGCAACAAAGCTTTCTCGCACTTCCGGTACTAAGAGAGATGAACGTGGCACTGAAGATGCAGGAGCGTCCCGTCGCCATCGACAAGGTCCGAAACATCGGAATCATGGCGCACATCGACGCGGGCAAGACGACGACGACTGAGCGGATCCTCTTCTACGCGGGCCGCATCCACAAGATGGGCGAGGTCCACGAAGGGGCGGCGACCATGGACTGGATGGTCCAGGAGAAGGAGCGCGGGATCACGATCACGTCGGCGGCGACGACCGCCAACTGGCGCGACCACGCGGTCAACATCATAGACACACCCGGGCACGTGGACTTCACCGTCGAGGTCGAGCGGAGCCTGCGCGTTCTCGACGGTGCGGTCGCGGTTTTCGACGCGGTCGCGGGCGTCGAGCCCCAGTCGGAGACGGTCTGGCGCCAGGCCGACCGCTACGGCGTGCCCCGAATCGCCTTCATCAACAAGATGGACCGCATCGGCGCGGACTTCTACGGGTCGCTGGCGTCGATCCGCACCCGCCTGGGCGCTCGCGCGGTGCCGATCCAGCTGCCGATCGGCTCCGAGGGCGACTTCGTGGGTTATGTCGACCTGCTCAGCAAGGAGGCCGTCGTCTACACGGATGACCTCGGCACGACGTCGACCGAGTCGCTGGAGATCCCGGCCGGAATGCAGGACCTGGTCAGCCAGTACCGCCACGACCTGATCGAAGCGGTCGCGGACTTCGACGACAACGTCATGCACAAGTACCTCGAGGAGCAGGACATCTCCGAGGAGGAGATCAAGGGCGGGCTGCGCCGGGGCACGGTCGCGGGCGTCCTCGTCCCGGTGCTCTGCGGGGCGGCACTCCGCAACCGCGGGGTGCAGCCGATCCTCGACGCGGTAGTCGAGTACCTGCCGTCGCCGGCCGACGTGCCGGCGGTCGAGGGCAAGGACCCCAAGACTGGCGCCCTCCAAGTGCGGGAGCACGACGACAGCGAGCCATTCTCGGCACTCGCCTTCAAGATCCAGATGGACCCGCAGGGCGTCGGCAAGCTGACGTTCTTCCGCGTCTACTCAGGCCGCTTGAAGGCCGGCTCGTCCGTCATGAATGCGTCGACCGGGAAGCGGGAGCGCATCGGGCGCATCTTGCGCATGCACGCGATCCGTCGCGAGGACGTCGACGAGGTGTTCACGGGCGACATCGCCGCGGCCGTCGGCCTGAAGGTGACGACCACCGGCGACACCCTATGCGATGAGGCGCACCCGATCCTGCTCGAATCGATCACGTTCCCCGAGCCCGTGATCTCGGTCGCCATCGAGCCCAAGACGAAGGTCGACCAGGAAAAGCTCGGCATGGCTTTGCAGAGGCTTTCCGAAGAGGACCCCACGTTCAAGGTCCACACCGACGAAGAGACGGGCCAGACGATCATCGAGGGCATGGGCGAGCTCCATCTCGAGATCATCATCGACCGGCTTCTGCGCGAGTTCCGCGTCGATGCCAACCAGGGCAAGCCGCAGGTCGCCTACAAAGAGGCGATCAAGAAGGCGGCTAAGGGCGTGGGGCGGTTTGTCCGGCAGACCGGCGGCAAGGGCCAGTACGGCCACGCCGAGGTCGAGGTGCGGCCGGGCGAGCAGGGATCCGGATTCATCTTCGAAGACAAGGTCACGCAGGGACGCATCCCCCGCGAGTACATCCCCGCGGTCGAGAAGGGAATCAGGGAAGCGCTCCAGTCGGGCGTCGTCGCCGGATACCCGGTGGTCGATATTACGGTCACGCTGGTCGACGGCTCGTATCACCCGGTTGACTCGAGCGAGATGGCGTTCCACGTCGCGGGCTCGATGGCCGTCAAGGACGGCATGCACAAGGCCAGGCCCTACCTGCTCGAGCCGATCATGAAGGTCGATGTCGTGATGCCCGAGGAATACCTCGGCGACGTGATGGGCGACCTCGCGTCGCGGCGCGGTCATATCCTCGGCATGGAAGGCCGCGGCACGTCGCAGAACGTCAAGGCCAGCGTCCCCCTCGCGGAGATGTTCGGCTACGCTACCGAGCTTCGGTCGATGACTTCGGGGCGGGCGACTTATTCGATGGAATTCAGTCATTACGCAGAGATGCCAGGCAACTTGGCGGAGGCTGTGGGCCGCCGCGATAGGCCGAGAAGTTAGTTAGGAGGAGACAGTGGCGAAGAAGAAGTTCGAGCGGACCAAGCCCCACCTGAACGTCGGGACCATCGGTCACATCGACCATGGCAAAACGACGTTGACGGCCGCCATCACGAAGGTTCTGGCCGAGAAGGGACTTGCGGAGTTCACACCATTCGACCGGATCGACAAGGCTCCAGAGGAGAAGGCGCGGGGCATCACGATCTCGATCACCCACGTGGAGTACGAGACCGAGAAGCGTCACTACGCTCATGTCGACTGCCCTGGTCACCAGGACTACATCAAAAACATGATCACGGGCGCCGCCCAGATGGACGGCGCGATCCTCGTCGTGGCCGCGAACGACGGCGCGATGCCGCAGACTCGCGAGCACATCATCCTGGCCCGCCAGGTCAACGTGCCGTTCCTCGTTGTCGCGTTGAACAAGTGCGACATGGTCGACGACAAGGAGTTCATCGAGCTGGTCGAGCTCGACCTGCGCGAGCTGCTGAACAAGTACGAGTACCCGGGCGACGATATCCCGATCGTCCGCCTCTCGGCGCTCAAGGCCCTCGAGGGCGACCCCGAATGGTCGCCGAAGATCCTCGAGCTGATGAACGCGGTCGACACCTACATCCCGGAGCCGGAGCGACCCGTCGACAAGCCGTTCCTGATGCCGATCGAGGACGTGTTCACGATCGAAGGTCGCGGCACCGTGACCACCGGCCGTGTCGAGCGCGGCAAGCTCAAGAGGAACGAGGAGATCGAGATCGTCGGCATCCACCCCAACAGCACTAAGACCGTCGTCACCGGAATCGAGATGTTCCACAAGGACATGGACGAGTGCCAGGCCGGCGACAACGTCGGCACGCTGCTGCGTGGCGTCAAGCGCGAGGATGTCGTGCGCGGCCAGGTGTTGGCCAAGCCCGGTACCATCACGCCCCACACTCAGTTCAACGCCCAGGTTTACGTCCTGACCAAGGAAGAGGGTGGGCGGCACACGCCGTTCCTCACCGGCTACCGGCCGCAGTTTTACATGCGGACCACCGACGTCACGGGTGAGGTGAAGCTGCCCGAGGGCGTCGAGATGACGATGCCCGGCGACAACGTCGTGATGGAAATCACGCTCGGGGAACCGATCGGTATCGAGCAGGGCCTCCGGTTTGCCATCCGCGAAGGCGGCAAGACCGTCGGCGCCGGCGTGGTGACCGAGGTCATCAAGTAAGGCACATATAAGAAGGAATAGGGAAAAGGCAGCCAGTGGCGCAGAAGATTCGGATCCGGCTCAAGGCCTATGACCATCGGGTCCTCGATCAGGCGGCGGACAAGATCGTGGACACCGCCCGCCGTACGAACGCGCGCACAGCCGGCCCCATCCCGCTCCCAACCGAGATCTCAAAGCTGACCGTGATCCGCTCGCCGTTCATTGACAAAGACTCCCGCGAGCAGTTCGAGATGCGGACCCACAAGCGGATCGTCGACATCCTGGACCCCAACCCACGCGTCGTGGACGCACTCATGCGCCTCAGCCTCCCGGCCGGCGTGAGCATCGAGATCAAGTCGTGAAGGGGCTTCTCGCCAGGAAGCTGGGCATGACCCAGCTCTTCAACCCCGACGGCACGGTGACCGCTGTCACCGTGCTCGAGGCAGGGCCGTGCAAGGTGCTTGGCCTGCGCACCGCGGAGAAGGACGGCTACAGCGCTGTTCGGATCGCGTTCGCGCCGGCCAAGGAAGGCAAGCTGAACAGCCCGCGACTGGGCGAATTCAAGAAGGCCAACCTCGAGGGGCACAGGCATGTCGTCGAGATCCGCAACTACGACGGCCTCGAGGCAGGTCAGGAGCTCAAGGCCGAGATCTTCGCCGCCGGCGAGCTCGTCGACGTGACGGCGACCAGCAAGGGCAAGGGCTTTCAGGGCCTGATCAAGCGTCACAAGTTCAGCCGAGGGCCCGAATCGCACGGCTCCATGAACGTCCGCCAGCCGGGCGCGATCGGCGCGACCGACGCCGCGAGGGTGTTCAAGGGGGTGCGCATGTCCGGCCAGATGGGCAACGTGCGCACTACGTCGCGCGCGTACAGGATCGTGCGTGTCGACGCCGACCGGAATCTGCTCATGGTCAGGGGCGGCGTGCCGGGCGCGAAGAACGCGCTGGTGCTCGTCCGCCAGTCAACCAAGAAGGTCAAGCCCAAGGGCCCGGCGGGCAAGCCCAACCCGAGGAAGGTATGAACACCCCAAAAAATCTTCGATTTTTCGGGGGCCCCGACTGATGGCGTTGCAGGCTCCGTACTTCGACGCCCTCGGCGAGCGCAACGGCGAGGTCGACTTGCCGACGGCGATCTTCGAGGAGAAGCCCAACATGCCCGTCATGCACCAGGCTTATCTCCGCCAGCTGGCGAACGCGCGGCAGGGAACCGCCAGCACCAAGACCCGAGGCGAGGTCTCCGGCGGTGGCGCCAAGCCCTACCGTCAGAAAGGAACCGGCCGCGCGCGCCACGGGTCGATCCGGGAACCGAGCATGAAAGGCGGCGGCAACGTCTTCGGACCGAGGCCGCGCGACTTCTCGCATCGCATGCCAAGGCAGATGCGACGGCTCGCGCTGCGCTCCGCGCTCAGCCAGAAGGCGATCGACGGGCAGGTTCGCGTGATCGAGAACTTCGTGTTCGACGAGCCGAAGACGAGCCAGGCCGCCGAGCTTATGGAAGCGATCGGCTTCGACAGCACCGCGCTCGTGGTCCTCCCGGCACCAAACTACACGGTCAGCCGGTCATTCGAGAACCTGGCGGGCGCGAAGATCGTGCTGGCCCGCAACCTGAACATCCGCGATCTCTTCACGCACACGTATCTGCTGCTTGCGAAAGAAGCCATCGAGCTGCTCGAAGAGAACTTCAGCCCGCGCCAGAAGGAGACCGCCTGATGGCGACGAAAGCGGCGTCTGAGATCGTGATCGGCCCGGTGATCACTGAGCGCACGTACCAGCTCTACTCGCAGGGCCGCTACACGTTCAAGGTCCTCGCCACCGCGTCGAAGACCGAGATCAAGAAAGCGCTCGAGGAGCAGTACGAGTCACAGAACATCGAGGTCAAGCGGATCAACACCGTGACGATGCGCGGCAAGAAGCGGCGCGCGTTTCGGCGCACGGGCACGGGCGCGGTCGGACGGACCACGGACTGGAAAAAGGCGATCGTGACGCTTGGCGCAGGCCAGAAGATCGAAGGGCTCTTCGGGTCAGTCTGATGCCGGTTAGAAAGTTCAAGCCCACCAGCCCCGGCCGTCGCTTTATGACGATCTCCGGCTTCGATGAGATCACAACCGATACGCCGGAGAAAACGCTGCTCGAGTCCTTGCCGACGCACGCCGGCCGCAACAACCAGGGCCGCATCACGACGCGCCACCAGGGCGGCGGCTATCGCAAGCTCTACCGGAAGATCGACTTCAAGCGCGACAAGCACGGCGTCCCAGGAAAGGTCGCGACCATCGAGTACGACCCCAACCGCAGCGCCCGGATCGCGCTCATCCACTACAAGGACGGCGAGAAGCGCTACATCCTCGCTCCGGTCGGCTTGAAGGTTGGCGACCCGATCGAGGCGGGGCCAGAGGCGGCCGTCCGGATCGGCAACGCGATCCCGCTGGAGAACATCCCTGTGGGTTCGACCGTGCACAACATCGAGCTCACCCTCGGTCGCGGCGGTCAGCTGGTCCGATCCGCCGGCGCAAGCGCTCAGCTGCTCGCGAAAGAGGGCGATTACGCCGTGATCCGGATGCCGAGCGGCGAGCTGCGCCGGATTCACATCCGCTGCCAGGCCACGATCGGCCAGGTCGGTAACATCGAGCACGAGAACGAGTCCGGTGGCAAGGCAGGCCGCAGCCGCTGGCTTGGCCAGCGCCCCGAGGTCCGCGGTTCGACGATGAACCCCCGCGACCATCCGCACGGCGGCGGCGAGGGCAAGACCGGACCCGGAGGCAACCCCAAGACGCCTTGGGGCAAGCCCGCGCTCGGCTATCGAACGCGGAAGCCCAGCAAGGCCTCGAGCAAGCTGATCATCCGCCGCCGCGAAAAGAAGGGACGCAAGAAATAAGTGAGTAGGTCAACCAAGAAGGGTCCGTTCATCAGCCCGTCGCTCCGCGACAAGGTCGAGAAGATGAACCAGACACGCGACAAGAAGGTGATCCGCACCTGGGCCCGCGCGTCCGTGATCTACCCCGACATGGTCGGTCACACCATCGCCGTGCACGACGGGCGCAAGCACGTGCCCGTTTTCATCAGCGAGAACATGGTCGGTCACCGGTTGGGGGAGTTCGCGCCGACGCGACACTTCCGCGGCCACGGCACCCACACCGAAAAGACGACGACGGTCAAGTAGAGAAGTTGGCAACGATGGAAGTTTCCGCGGTCCAGAGGTTTGTTCGCCGAGCGCCTCGCAAGGCGCGCCTGGTCGCCGACTCCGTCAAAGGGATGAAGGTGTCGGAAGCTTTGGCGTACCTGGAGTTCTCGCCCAAGCACGCGGCACGCGACGTCGCGAAAGCGATCAAGTCCGCGGCGGCCAACGCCGAGCACAACTTCAACCTCAACCGCGATGACCTGGTGCTCAAGCAGCTGCTCATCGACGAAGGGCCGACGTTTCGCCGGCGCCGTCCTGTGAGCCGCAGCATGGCGCACGAGTATTTCCACCGCACCTGTCACATCACGGCGGTCGTCGAAGACCAGCCCGATGGAAGGAAGTAACTAATTGGGTCATAAGGTTCATCCGAACGCGTTCCGCCTCGGCTTCTTCCGTCCCTGGGAGGCCAACTGGTTCGCCAACCCCAAGGACTACACGAAGATGCTGCATGAGGACCTCGAGATGCGCCGCGTCATTCTCGCGCGCCTGCGCAACGCGGGCATCGCGAAGATCGAGACCGAGCGCTCGTCGAATGCGCAGCTGACCGTGACCATCCACACCGCCAAGCCCGGCATCGTGATCGGCAAGGGCGGGTCGAGCGTGGACCAGCTGCGCGAAGACCTCGAGAAGCGATTCGGTAACCGCGTGCGCATCTCGATCCAGGAGATCAAACAGCCCGAGCTCGACGCGCAGCTCGTGGCCGAGAACATCGCCAGCCAGATCGAGCGCCGCATCAGCTACAAGCGGGCGATGAAGCAGTCGATCCTGCGCACGATGCGCGCCGGCGCCAAGGGCATCCGTCTCTACGCTGGAGGCCGCTTGCGCGGCGCGGAGATGGCGCGCCGCGAGCAGGACCGGGAGGGCCGCGTCCCGCTCCACACCCTGCGCGCGGACATCGATTTCGGTCGTGCGACCGCCAAGACGACGTTCGGCGCGATCGGCATCAAGGTCTGGATCTACAAGGACCAGATCTCGCCAGCGCAGCGCCGGCTGCCGCCCACACCCGAAGAGGAGCCGCTGCCGAACCCGCCCGAGCCGGTGACGCCGCTGGCCGAGCTCATCGAGGCGGTCGCCGAGCCGCAGGCCGCGCAGATCGAGGTCGCCGTGCCGGAAGCCCCGACTGCGGTGGCGCCGCGCCGGACCCGAACCGCCGCCGCCAAGGTCGAAGAGAAGAAGGCAGCCCCGGCCCGGCCCAAAGCCACTCCGAAGCCGAAGGCCGAAGCCAAGACTGAGGTGAAGAAGACCGCGGTGCCCACCAAGTCGGCGCCAGCCGCTGTCAAGAAGGCCGGGACCACCCGCAATACGAAGAAGGCGGACAGCTGATGCTGATCCCCAAGCGCGTCAAGTACCGCAAGATGCACCGCGGCCGTCGCCAGGGCATCGCCACGCGCGGCGCCACGGTGGCGTTCGGCGACTACGGCCTGCAGGCGATGGAAGCGTGCTGGATGAGCAACCGGCAGATCGAAGCCGCCCGGCGTGCGATGACCCGGCACGTCAAGCGCGGCGGCCAGATCTGGATCCGAGTCTTCCCGGACAAGTCGATCACCAAGAAGCCCGCGGAGACCCGGATGGGCTCGGGCAAGGGAAATCCGGAGGGCTGGGTCGCGGTGATCAAGCCGGGGCGCGTGCTGTTCGAGATGGGCGGCGTGACGCCGCAGGTCGCCAAAGAGGCGATGAAGCTCGCGGCGGCGAAGCTGCCGATCAAGACGCGCTTTGTCTCCTCTGCTGAGAGCGGGAGCTCATGATGAAGGTCGACGAGCTTCGCGTCCTCGAGGCAGACGAGCTCGGGATGCGGCTGCGCTCGGCGCGCCGCGAGCTGTACGAGCTCCGGTTCAAGCACGCCGTCGGCCAGCTCGAGAACTCGAGCCAGATCTCCAAGGTCCGCCACGACATCGCGCGGATCATGACGGTCATCCGGGAGCGCGACTTCGGGATCGCCCCGAGCGCTGAGGAGGAGCCGTCGGCCGTGGCCGTGGCAGAGTTGCCGGCCGCGGATGAGGTTGTTGAGGTGGTCGAAGAGGAAGAGGCGCCCAAGCCCAAGCGTGGCCGTGGCAAAAAGAAGGAGGACGCTGAATGAGCGACACCGCCACTCAGACAGCCCCTACCGCGGCGCGCGGCCGGCGCAAGGTCCGCCTGGGCACCGTCATCTCCGACAAGATGAACAAGACCGTCATCGTCCAGGTCGGCTCGTCGAAGGCGCACCGTCTGTATCGCAAGACGGTGCAGCAGCGCACCCGCTTCAAGGTCCACGACGAGAAGAACGAGTGCGGCGTGGGCGACCTCGTCCGCATCACCGAGACACGCCCCATCTCCAAAGAGAAGCGGTGGCGCGTGCTCGAGATTGTGGAGAAGGCTCGCTAGGCGTGGTCCAGCAAGAGACACGCTTAAAGGTCGCGGACAACTCAGGAGCGAAGGAGCTCCTGGTCATCCGCGTGGCCGGCGGCCACTACCGCAAGTACGCCTATGTCGGCGACATCATCACCGCCACCGTCAAGTCGGCCCAGCCCGGTGGCCAGGTCAAGAAGGGCGAGGTGGTGAAGGCTGTCGTGGTCCGTGTCAACAAGGAGTACAAGCGGCCGGACGGCTCCCTGATCCGCTTCGACGAGAACGCGGCCGTGCTTCTCGCCACGGCCAACAACCCGCGCGGCACCCGTATCTTCGGACCTGTCGCGCGTGAGCTGCGCGAGCGCAACTTCATGAAGATCATCTCGCTCGCCCCGGAGGTCCTTTAGAACAATGCTCAGAAACAAACCAGAACCGACGCGCCGCTGGCTCGACCTCGCGCCCGGCGATCCCGTGATCGTCATCGCCGGCAAGGACAAGGGCAAGCAGGGCGAGGTGCTGCGCACCATCCCCGACCAGCACAAGATCGTCGTCAAGGGCGTCAACATCCTGAAGCGACACACCAAGGCGGGTCAGCGCCGAGGTGGCGTGCAGGTCGCGCAGGGTGGGATCGTCGACTTCGAGGCCGCGCTCGACTACTCCAACGTGATGCTCGTCTGCCCATCTTGCGGCCGGCCGACGCGGACCAAGCACACCATCCTCGAGTCGGGAGCGCGCGTGCTCATCTGCCGCCACTGTGGGGAGCCATACGAGCGCGTGCGCAAGACGGAGGCTCAGTAGCAGTGGCGAAAGCGAAACAAGCTCCCAAGAAGGAGCAGGCCCCGAAGGCGCCCGGCACCAGGTCGGAGGCGCCGCCGCGCCTGCTCCAGTCGTACCGCGAAACGGTGACCCAGCAGCTGACCAAGGAGTTCGACTACGGGAACGCCATGCAGGTGCCGCGCGTCGACAAGATCGTGGTCAACATCGGCATCGGCGAGGCGAAGGACAACGACAAGGCGCTCGACGCCGCGGTCGGTGACGTACAGACGATCACCGGCCAGAAGCCGCAGCTGGTCAAGGCCAAGAAGTCGGTCGCCGCGTTCAAGTTGCGCGCCGGCCAGACCGTCGGCATCAAGACGACTCTGCGCGGCCGCCGCATGTGGTACTTCCTCGACAAGCTGCTGAACGTCGCACTGCCGCGCATCCGCGACTTTCGCGGGGTCAGCCCCGATGCGTTCGATGGGCGCGGGAACTACTCGCTCGGCCTGCGCGAGCAGGTGATCTTTCCGGAGATCGACTACGACAAGATCGACAAGCTGCGCGGGCTCGAGGTTTCGATCATCACGACCGCGAAGACGGACGACGAGGCTCGGAGTTTGCTGACTCGGCTTGGAATGCCGTTCAGAAAGAGGTAAGGGGAGAGAGTTTTGGCGAAGAAATCATCCATCGAGCGCTGGAAGCGAGACCTTGTGACACCGAAGTTCAAGGTGCGTTTCCATAATCGCTGCCGCCTGTGTGGGCGGTCGCGCGCTTACCTGCGCAAGTTCGGCATGTGCCGCATCTGCTTCCGCGAATTTGCCGCCGAGGGACGCATCCCAGGCGTGACGAAGTCGAGCTGGTGATGGCTACAGCAGTCGCACGAACAGGCGACGGCCGGCCGCCCGCTGGCAAGGTCAACAAGAACGTCAAGCGCACCGCCGCGACGGGCATCGTCAGCGATCCGATCGCGGACATGCTGACCCGAATCCGGAACTCGAACGCTGCTCGACACCCCGAGGTCAAGGTCCCTGCATCGAGGCTCAAGCTCGAGATCGCCCGCGTCCTCAAGGACGAGGGATACATCGCCGGCTACGACGTCGAGGCTGACGGACCGACGCAGACGATGCGTATCATCTTCAAGTCCCGCCCGGATCGGATGCGAGTGATCTCCGGGGTGAAGCGGATCAGCCGCCCCGGCCTGCGCGTCTACGCACGCAAGACCGAGATCCCGAGGGTTCTCGGCGGCCTCGGAATCGCCATCCTCAGCACGGCTGAGGGAGTCATGAGCGGAAGACAGGCGTTGCGCCAGGGGCTGGGCGGCGAAGTCCTGGCTTACGTCTGGTAAGTAGTAGGAGATAAAGAAGAGTTGTCGCGGATCGGAAAGCTGCCGATTGCGGTGCCCAAGTCGGTGAAGGTCACCCTGGCGCCGGGCCATGTCAAGGTCGAAGGCCCCAAGGGCCAGCTCGAGCGCACCCTGCCGGCGGACATCACGATCAAGCAGTCAGACGGCGAGCTCGTGTTCGAGCGGCCGTCCGAGGACGTCCGTCACCGCGCTATGCACGGTCTCGTGCGCAGCCTGGTGGCGAACATGGTCGAAGGCGTCGAGAAGGGCTTCACCAAGAACCTGGAGCTGGTCGGCGTCGGCTACCGCGTGGCCAAGCAGGGGGAGGAGCTGGTGCTAAACCTCGGCTACTCGCACCCGATCCGGTTCCAGCCTCCGAAGGGAATCTCGATCGAGGTCCAGGATCCGACCAAGTTCTCGGTCAACGGAATCTCGATCGAAGACGTCGGTCAGGTCGCCGCCGATATCCGCGGAATGCGGCCGCCCGAGCCTTACAAGGGCAAGGGCGTGAGGTATCGAGACGAGAAGGTCCGCCGCAAGGCAGGCAAGGCGGGCAAGGGGGCCAAGGCCACCGCATGATCAAGCGCCACGATCGCAAGGAGAACCGGGCGAAGCGCCACAAGCGGGTGCGTGTCCACGTCGCCGGCACAACGCAAAGGCCGCGGCTCGCGGTTTTTCGGAGCCTCAATCACCTCTACGCGCAGCTCATCGACGACGGTGCGAGCCGGACGCTTGCGGCCGCGTCGACCGTGGAGATGAAGGTCAAGGGCAACGGCGTTGCGCAGGCCGCCGAGGTCGGCAAGGCCATCGCGGCCAAGGCGAAGGTCGCCGGGGTGAGCAGCGTCGTGTTCGACCGCGGTGGGTTCCTGTATCACGGAAGAATCAAGGCGCTTGCCGATGCAGCGCGCGAAGCGGGGTTGGAGTTTTGAGCCAGAGAGGTGGAGGTAGGTATCCGCATTCGAGCGGCGAGCGCTCAGAGCTCGCCGATCGAGTCGTTCGCGTCAACCGCGTCGCCAAGGTCGTCAAGGGCGGGCGGAAGTTCTCGTTCAGCGCGCTGATCGTCGTCGGCGATATGAACGGCCGGGTCGGAGCAGGCATCGGCAAGGCCAGAGAGGTAACGGAGGCGATCCGCAAGGGGATGGACGTCGCGAAACGGAACATGATCACGGTCCCCATGGTGGGGACGACGATCCCGCACGAGGTTCATCTCAAGTGGGGGGCCGCGCGCATCATGCTGAAGCCGGCCGCGCCGGGCACGGGTGTCATCTCGGGTGGGGCGATGCGCGCGGTGATCGAGACCGCGGGGATCAAGGACATCCTGACCAAGTCGCACGGCACCAACAACCCGATCAACACAGTTCGGGCCACCCTGGCCGCGCTCCAGCAGCTGAAGACCGCGTCGCAGGTGGCGGAGCTACGGGGCAAGGAGGTCGAGCAGATGGTCGGCAAGCGGCTCGCGGCCGCCTACAAGAGCGCCGAGCCTCCGAGCAATGCCTCCCCGCAGGGTGGGGAGCTCGTGCCGGCGGCCGCCGGAGGGGCTACCCGTGGCTGACAAGATGATCAAGGCCACCCTCATGAAGAGCGCGATCGGCGCGCGGCCTGAGATCAAGGCGACCGTGGAGTCGTTGGGTTTTCGGAAGATGAACCAGACGCGGGAGCTGCCGGACAACCCTGCCGTTCGCGGCATGCTGCGCCGGGTCGACTTCCTGGTCGCCGTCGAGGGCGAGCCGTTCGTCCGGCCGAAGCGCAGCCGCTACAAGATCTGGCGTGCGCGCTCGACGAAAAAGCACCAGAGGGGCAACTGAGCGATGCAGCTGCATGACCTGAAGCCGGCGCCTGGCGCGCACCGCCCGGCGCGGCGGGTAGGCCGCGGAACCGGATCGGGTCGCGGCAAGACCTCCGGGCGTGGTCAGAAAGGCCAGAACGCGCGGAGCGAAGGCTTCCGCCTGGGCTTCGAGGGTGGCCAGATGCCGTTCTCGCAACGCATCCCCAAGCTGCCCGGATTCAAGAACCCGTTCAAGAAGATCTACTCCGTCGTCAACGTCTCCAAGCTCAGCCGGTTCAGCGATGGGACCAAGGTCGACGGTGAAGCGCTGCTCGAAGCGGGTCTCGTGCGCGCGGGCCTGGACGTCAAGGTGCTCGGCACCGGGCGCCTGAAGCGCAAGCTGAACGTCGAGGCGCATGCTTTCAGCAACAGCGCGCGGGAGGCGATCGAAAAGGCCGGTGGGAGCGTCAAAGTCCTGGGAGAGCCGCGCAAGATCGGGCCTCGCCGCACGGCGGCCAAAGCCCCGAAGCCACTCCCCGCAGCCGAAGCTCCCCGGGCTGCCGCACCGGCAGCGGCGCCGAAGCCACAGCGTGAGAAGAAAAGCGCCCCGCCGGCAGCAGTCGAGGAGGCCACCCCTCCCGACGAGGCTTAGAGGATGAATCTCCTCGAGGCGCTCATCAACGCGATCCGGCTGCCGGAGCTTCGCAACAAGATCCTGTTCACAGGCGGGATCCTCGTCGTGTTCCGGCTCTTCTCCAACGTGACGATCCCGCTCGCGAGCCAGGGTGCGCTCGCCAACCTGTTCAACAATCAGGCGCTGCTTGGGCTGCTCGACCTCTTCTCAGGAGGAGGTCTTTCCCGGTTCAGCGTGGTCGCGATGGGCATGAACCCCTACATCAACGCCACGATCATCATGCAGCTGATGACCGTGATCTCCGAGCGCATCAAGGAGATCCAGAAGGAAGGCGAGGCCGGTCGTCGCCGCATCCAGCGTTGGAGCCGCTACCTCACCGTCGCGCTGGGCGCCGGTCAGGCCTACGGCTTCACGGTGCTGTTCCAGAACACGACCCCTGCGATCCTTGGCCCGCTCGACTGGTTCCAGCGGTTGCAGATCATCCTCGTCCTCACGGCAGGCACCGTGATGCTGATGTGGTTCGGCGAGCTCATCACCGAGTACGGCATCGGCAACGGCGTCTCGCTGATCATCTTCGCCGGCATCATCGGCCGTGGGCCGCAGGGTGTCGCGGCGGTGTTCGGCTCCAAGTCCGCGGGCGGCGGCCTGGCCGACTACATCCCCTTCATCCTCTTCGGGCTCGTCGCCCTGGTGATGACCGCGGTGATCATCGAGGTGCAACAGGCGGTGCGCAAGATCCCCATCCAGTCCGCGCAGCGGGTCGCCGGCGGACGCGAGGTGGGGAGGCGGGCGAGCTTCCTGCCTCTTCGCGTCAACCACGCGGGCGTGATCCCGATCATCTTCGCGATCTCGGTGATGTTCCTGCCGACGATCGTCGCCAACTACTTCAACGCCGCGCCGACCACGACGTGGTACTACCAGGCGGCGAAGTGGGTCCAGGGCAACTTCTCACCAAGCACCTCGAACGTGCCCATGGCGATCACGTACAACGGGCTCTATTTCCTGCTTACGTTCGGGTTCACGTATTTCTACACGGCGATCACGTTTGACGTGAACGATGTGGCGGACAACCTTAAACGTTATTCAAGCTTCATCCCGGGAATCCGCCCGGGACGTCCGACCGCGGACTACCTGCAGGCGGTGATGAACCGGGTGACGTTCGTCGGCGCGCTCTTCCTCGGGTTCATCACTGTCGTGCTGCCCATCGCGACCTCCAAGATCTCGGGTATCAACCAGCAGCAGATGTATCTCGGAGGCACGGCGATCCTCATCGTGGTCGGCGTCGCCCTGGACACGATGAAGCAGCTGCAGACCCAGCTGGTGATGCGCCAGTACCGCGGGTTCATCAAGTGAACCTCCTCCTCTACGGCGCCCCTGGCTCGGGCAAAGGGACGCAGGCCAACATGCTGCGCACGCATTTCGGGATCCCGCACATCGCGACCGGTGACATGCTCCGCGCGGAGATACAGGCCGGCACCGCGCTGGGCCGGCAGGCGCAGCCCATCCTGGCGGCGGGGCAGTACGTCTCGGACGAGATCATGATCGGCATCGTCCGCCACCGTCTCGGCAAGGCGGACTGCGCCCCGGGCTTCATCATGGACGGCTTTCCGCGAACAGTTCCCCAGGCCGAGGCGCTCGACGACCTGATGCACGAGCTCGGCAAGCGCTTCGACCGGGTCATCTACCTGAAGGTCCCGGTCGAGGAGCTTCTGCATCGCCTCTCAGGGAGGCTTGTTTGCCCAACGTGCCAGCGGACCTACCCGCCCCAGACCACGGCGTGCGCGGCCGACGGCAGCGCGCTCGTCCAGCGCGAGGACGACAAGCCCGAGGCCGTCCGGCCGCGGATCGAGATCTACCTCGACAAGACGGTTCCCGTGCTCGACCACTACCGCCACGAGCGCCTGGTTTCCGAGATCGACGGCCGGGGGACAATTGATGAGATAAGCAGCCAGGTCCTGGCTGCCGTGAACGGGAAACACTCTTCCCCATTGATGGGGAAGTCCCCGGCCGCCGGGCGCGCGCAGGGCGCACTTCCGGAAAAGCCGGGGGATGGGGCCAAGACGAAAACCGCATGATCAACCTCAAGACCGCCCACGAGATCGACCTGATGGCCCGCGCGGGCAGCTTGCTCGCGTCTGTCTTGCCACCCCTCAAGGAGGCGTGCGAGCCGGGGGTCAAAACGATCGAGCTCGACCGCATCGCCGACAAGTTGATCCGGGAGGGCGGGGCCACGCCCGGCTTTCTCGGCTATCACGGGTTCCCCCGCTCGATCTGCGTCTCCATCAACGATGAGGCGGTGCACGGCATCCCGGGCAACCGGAAGATCGCGGTTGGGGACCTGGTGAGCCTGGACCTTGGCCTCGTCTTGGAGGGCTTCTGGGCGGACGTCGGCATCACGGTCGGCGTGGGCAAAATCACGCCGGAGGCCGCCCGCCTGCTCAAGGTCACCGAACAGGCGCTGTACGTCGGCATCGACAAGGCGCGCCCGGGCGGCTTCCTGGGCGACATCTCGTCGGCCATCCAGAAGCACGTCGAAGCGGCCGGCTTCTCGGTGATCCGACAGTTCGTCGGCCACGGCATCGGCCGCCAGATGCACGAGGACCCCCAGGTCCCGAACTTCGGCACGGCGGGCACCCCGCCCCGGCTCAAGCCTGGGATGACCCTGGCAATCGAGCCGATGGTCAACGCCGGCACGCACGAGGTGTACATGAAGCCCGACGGCTGGACGATCTGCACCGCAGACGGCGCGCTGTCGGCCTACTTTGAGCACACCGTCGCTATCACAGAAAAGGGTCCCATCGTGCTCACGAAGGGAGCCCTCGACTGAAGCTCAGACCGAGTTTGGTACAATCGCCGTTCGTGCCCCAACGCCCCTCACTCGTGAAGGGGGTCGTGGTGGAGCCTCTTCCCAACGGTGTCTACCGGGTTGAGCTCGAGAACGGGGCGAAGGTCCTCGCTCACGTCGCCGATCGCGCGGGCACCCATTTCACCCGGCTGCTTGCCGGAGACAAGGTGGGTGTCGAGCTCGCGACCAGCGACCGGTCGCGAGGGCGAATTCGAGAGATTTGGAGATGAAGGTACGTCCGTCCGTCAAGAAGATGTGCGCGAGCTGCAAGGTGATCAAGCGCAACGGTGTGGTGCGCGTGATCTGCTCCAAGACGCCCAAACATAAGCAGCGACAGGGGTAGGGGACTAGATGGCAAGAATCGCCGGCGTCGACATTCCGCCGTCCAAGCGCGTCGTCATCGCCATGACCTACATCCATGGCATCGGCAACACGACCGCCGAGAAGATCGTCAAGAACGCCAGTGTCGATCCCCACAAGCGCACCAAGGACCTGAGCGAGGAAGAGGTCGCGCGCCTGCGCCAGATTGTGGATCGGATGGCGAGCGCGAAAGACATCCTCATCGAAGGTGACCTGCGCCGGGAGATCGCGATGAACATCAAGCGCCTGACCGAGATCGGCTCCTATCGCGGCCAGCGGCATCGCCGCGGTCTGCCGGTGCGCGGCCAGCGCACGCGGACCAACGCACGCAGCCGGCGCGGACCCAAGCGCGCAGTGGCTGGCAAGAAGAAGGTCAAGGCGGGCAAATAGTGGCCAAGCAGAAGAAAGTCGTCCGCACGCGGCGGCGCGAGCGCAAGAACGTGGTGGCCGGTCAGGCTCACGTCCAGAGCACGTTCAACAACACGATCATCTCGATCAGCGATGTAGAGGGCAACGTGATCGCCTGGGGCTCGGCCGGCGCGCAGGGCTTCAAGGGCAGCCGCAAGTCGACGCCGTTTGCAGCGCAGACCACCGCGGAGGCGACCGCCAAGAAGGCGCTGGAGCACGGCATGCGTTCGATCGAGGTTTTCGTTCGCGGGCCGGGCGCCGGGCGCGAGGCCGCGATCCGCTCTCTGCAGGCGACCGGGCTCGAGGTCAGCGCGATCACGGACGTGACGCCGATCCCGCACAACGGGTGCCGCCCTCCCAAGAGGAGAAGGGTCTAGTGGCCAACTACAGCGGACCGGTCTGCCGGTTCTGCCGCCGCGAGGGCGCCAAGCTCTACTTGAAAGGCGAGCGCTGCTACACGCCGAAATGCGCCATCGAGCGCCGCGCTTTTGCGCCCGGGATGCACGGCCAGGCTCGCAAACGCAAGACGTCGGACTACGGTCTGCAGCTGCGCGCGAAGCAGAAGGCCCGCCGCATCTATGGTTTGCTCGAGAAGCAGTTCCGCAATTACTTCGACCAGGCCTCGAACGAGCCGGGGGTGACAGGTATCAACCTGCTCCGCCACCTCGAGCTTCGCCTGGACAACGTCGTCTATCGCATCGGGCTGGGCACCTCACGTAAGCAGGCGCGTCAGCTGGTGACTCATCGGCATTTCGAAGTCAACGGCAAGTTGGTGAACGTGCCCTCGTACCAGCTCAAGCCCGGTGACGAGCTCAAGGTGAAGGGTTCGGACGGCGTGTTTGACGTGGCGCTGGAGGCCTCCAAGGTCCGCCCAGTGCCCGCATGGCTTGCCTTCAACACGGACGAAAAGTCCGCCAAGATCCTCACCCGGCCGGAGCGCCACGAGATGGAGCCCGGGGTCGAGGAACAGCTGATCGTCGAGTTCTATTCAAGGTAGTCGGAGGTAGATAACCCAGTTGGCAATTGACACCCAGATGACCGTGACCCCACAGGTCCGCAAGCTCGAGACGAGCGCGAACTATGGCAAGTTCGACATCGAGCCCCTGGACCCGGGGTTTGGGACCACCCTTGGCAACACGCTGCGCCGCGTGCTGCTTTCTTCGCTTTGGGGCGCCGCGGTGACGTCGATCCAGATCGACGGTGTCGCACATGAGTTCACGGCGATCCCGCACGTCAAGGAAGACGTGACCGAGGTGATCCTCAACCTCAAGAAGCTCCGTCTGAAGAGCTTCACCGAGGACCCGATCACCCTGCTCCTCGATGTCAAGGGGCCGGTCGAGGTACGCGCCTCGCACATCCAGGCCACTTCGGACGTCGAGATCGTCAACCCTGACCTTTACATCTGCACGCTTGCGGCCAAGGGCCACCTGCGGATGGAGCTGAACGTCGAGCGCGGCAAGGGCTATGTCCCGGCCGAGCGGAACAAGCGTGAGGGGCAGCCGATCGGGGTCATCCCGATCGACTCGATCTTCTCCCCGGTGGAAAAGGCGAACTTCGTCGTCGAGAAGACGCGTGTCGGCCAGTCAACGGATTACGACCGGCTGATCATCGAGGTCTGGACCGACGGGACGATGTCACCCGAGGAGGCGGTGAGCCACTCGGCCGAGCTGTTCACCCAACACCTCAACCTCTTCGTCAAGTTCCGCGACAACATCGAGAGGCACGAGCAGGACCTGCGCGGCGAGAAGACCGGTCAGAACCGGCTGATGGACACGCCGATCGAGGAGCTAGACCTCTCCGTGCGCGCGTTCAACTGCCTGAAGGCGAATGAGATCCAGACCGTCGGCCAGCTGCTCCAGAAGCGAGAGGAGGAACTCCTCGCGCTGCGCAACTTCGGGCGAAAGTCGCTGGACGAGATCAAGGAAAAGCTCGTCGAGAAGGGTTTCATCAAGCCCGAAGAAATGGGCACGGTCCTGCGCGGCTAGCCGGTTTCCATGCGCCACCTAAAGAGCGGCCGCCGCTTCAACCGGGACACCGACGCGCGCAAGGCGCTGATGCGCAACCTATGCACGTCGCTCCTGGAAAGCCCGAGCGGACGCATCACCACGACCGAGGCGCGCGCCAAAGAGCTGCGGCGCTGGGTCGAGCGCCTCATCACCACCGCCAAGGACGGCGATGTCACGGCGCGTCGCAAGGTCAGCGAGGAGATCTCCAAACCAGAGGTGGTGGAGAGGTTGTTCTCGAACCTGGTGCCGAGGCTTTCCGAGCGGCCAGGCGGATACACGCGAATCATCCACAAGGGCCCGCGATTGGGCGACGCGGCACCGATGGTGATCATCGAACTAGTCGACTGACAATTGAATAGGGCGCTGCGCCCAGGCCGGATTCATTCCGGCCGTCACCGGGCGTACCCATCAAGTCTCCCTAGCGTTGCGCGGGGGAGGAGGGGGTACCGCGGGGGAGGACAGCCGTCCTCACCTGCGCTCTAACAAGTGAATATCAAAGTCGTGCTGGAGTACGACGGGTCGAACTTCGCCGGCTGGCAGCAGCAGGCCAAGGGTCGCACCGTGGAAGCCGAGCTGAAGCGTGCGCTACGTGAGATCACGGGCAAGGACCACCTGGTCCACGCGGCCGGACGCACTGACGCGGGCGCTCATGCAGAAGGTCAGGTCGCCAACTTCCATACCGACGGGCGGATCTCGCCGAGGCGGCTGATGGCGGCTCTCAACGCGAAGCTTCCGGAGGACGTCGCGGTTTTGTCGGCGGAACCCGTGGCCGACGACTTCCACGCCCGCTACTCCGCTCGCTGGCGCCGTTACCGGTATCGGTATCTGGACAGGCCCGCGCGGCCCGCGCTCGACCGTAACCGCTGCTGGCATATCAGCCAGACGCTCGATGTCGAGGCGATGTCTGACGCATCGAGCGCGCTGGTCGGCAAGCACGACTGGACGAGCTACTGCGCGGCTTCCGAGCCGCCTGACACGAGGGTGCGCGAGATGCGCTCCGCCCGCGTCTTTAGGCGCGGCGACTTCGTCGAGCTGGAGCTGGTCGCGGAGGGTTTCCTACGAGGCCTGGCGCGCAGCATCGCGGGCGCGCTGGCCGACGTGGGCCGCGGAGTGCGGCCGCCAGAATGGGTGGGAGACGTCCTCCAAGCGCGCGACCGCCGCCAGGCGCCGCGCACCGCGCCCGCGGGAGGGCTGACCTTGATGGAAGTGATTTACTAGGAAACTCGAAAAAGAGATGAGCAAACAGAAAACATGGACGGCGAAAGCCGCGGATCTGAAGAGTGACTGGTATGTCGTCGATGCGACAGACCAGGTTCTCGGCCGCCTGGCGTCAGGCGTGGCCGCGATCCTGCGCGGCAAGCACAAGCCGACCTTCACCCCTCACCTGAACAGTGGCGACCACGTAGTGGTGATTAATGCGGCCAAGGTGAAGGTCACCGGTAGCAAGCTGCAGAACAAGGAATACACGCGGTACACCGGTTACCCGGGCGGCCTTCGGAAGCGGACGATGGAGCGCGCGCAGCAGCTCGATCCGACGTTCCCGATCACGACAGCCGTGCGCGGCATGCTGCAGCGCAACACCCTGGGAGCCGATATGCTGAAGCGCCTTCGCGTCTACGCGGGCGCGGAGCACGGTCACCAGGCCCAGCAGCCGAAGACGCTGAGCTTCGACGAGAAAGGAAACATGAAGATTGGTTGACACGATGAATCGAGGCACCGGCCGCCGGAAGAACGCGATCGCCCGCGTGCGATTGCAACCGGGCGAGGGCCGCGTCACCGTCAACGAGAAGGATCCCCTCGCGTATCTCGGCCGGCGCGTGCTGGAGATGACGGCTCTCGCGCCGCTGCGTGTGACCAACACCCAGCGCAAGTTCGACATCACGATCAAGGTGATCGGCGGCGGTACCAGCGGTCAGGCCGGCGCGATCGCCCACGGCATCGCGCGTGCGCTCTGCCGCTATGACCCCGACTTTCGCGCGGCGCTGAAGAAGGCGGGGCTGCTGACGCGAGACGCTCGGATGAAGGAGCGCAAGAAGTACGGACTGAAGCGGGCCCGGAAAGCTCCCCAGTACACAAAGCGATAGAAGCGGGTTCTCGCCGGCTCGACTGGCCCGACTGCCAGAACACCCGCGACCTCGGCGGTCTTCCTCGGAATGGTGGTCTGACGCGCCCACGCGTCGTGATCCGGTCCGACCACCTCGGTCACCTCACCCCCGAGGGACGCAAGGCGCTCACCGCGTACGGCGTGTCGGTCGTCATCGACCTGCGCAGCGCGTCCGAGGTCCTCACCAAGCCAAATCCGTTTGCCGATGGGACCGCGGCGCGCTACCTGCATCACGAGCTCGTGGACGACGCGAACATGAACAACATCGGCGATTCCGAGAGCATGTTCGAGCGCTACCTGTTCATCGTCAACCACCGACCCCACGCGTTTCGCGACGTCCTCACCTCGCTGGCCGAGGCGGAGGGTGGCGTCCTGTTTCACTGCTTCGCCGGCAAAGACCGGACGGGGCTCGTCGCGGCGATGATCCTATCCCTTGCCGGCGTGCCCGCCGAACACATCGCCGCGGACTACGGCGAGACCGACCGCCAGCTTGCCAAGCAGTACGAGGTGTGGGTCAGCGAGGCCGAGCCCGAAAAGCGCGACGCGTTTCGCGAGGAGCTTCGATGCCCGCCGGAGCGCATTCTCGGCGTGCTCGAGCACATGGAGCACGAGTGGGGCGGGGTCCAGGGCTACCTCGAGGTCGCCGGGATGACTCCGGCGAATATCGACCGCGTCAGGACGCGACTGGCATAGACCCGGGAACGATACGTGGCCGGCTGGTCGAGCTTCGACCCGCAGAAGGCTTCGAGCCCTCGTCGGGCAGCTCGAGGTGGTGGGTATGGCGGCCGTCAAAGTGCTCGCCGACGACACAAATCTCGATAGGAAGTCGGCACTGGAGGAGGCAGGTTTCAAACTCGTGAGCGCGTTCCCGCCGCCGCGCGCAAAGCGCCGACGAGGGCACGGGATCCGGCGTTACGAGTGGACACCACACGCCTGACGAATCAGGCCACGCCGGAATCCGGTCCTCGAGGCAACTGTCGGAATAGATCCATCCGCGGCGGCACGGTCACGTACTGACCGCCCTCGGTCCGGACAATCTGCCACCTACCTTCATGCACCATCCAGTGATGGCGATGGCAAAGAAGGACAAGGTTTGACAAGTCTGTGGAGCCGCCGGCGATCCAATGCTTCAAGTGGTGGCCGGATGTGTAAGACGCCGCCCGGTCGCAGCCAGGCCATCTACATCCCTTGTCCCTCACGTTGAGGGCGCGCCTGGTGGACCCCCGAATCTTGCGCGTCGTGCGCCCGACGTCGATCACCTGTCAATCGGCGTTGAGCAACATTCGCGTCACGTTGCAGTCGCACGCCAATCTTTCGACGGCCCTGGCTGAGATCGGCACTGATAGCTCCAGGTCCGCGGCAGGTGCGCCACAGCGCTGAAGCAGAGTCTCGAGTGTTGTCGTGACTTGCAGGTGAGGATGCTGCCCCACTCGCTGAGCAAGCGCTCCTCCATCCAGCGCGTGGTGCGCCATCTCGACCAGCCCGTCGGCCAGACGACGGTCGAGCCTTCGGTCATCGCCCTTGCCGTTGCGCTTTGCAAGCGGCTCCAAGGCCGTTCGGAGGGTCGCGCCGCCTTCGGCATCGAGCACGCCGCGGATCCACAGCACTCCGCCTTCACCCGTCGTCAAGCTCAGGGCTCGGGCCTGGGAGGTTTCGGCCTCTTGCTTCGCATAGCCCTCTGGATCGACGGAGTGCCGGTAGTGATGGCAATAGTTGCGAAATCGGCCGACGGTGAAATCCATCGCCTTGTACAACAGCGGCGTTTCATCAAACGGCCGCTTCGAGCCCGACTCTTGAAGCGCGATCGCTTCCCGGGCGATCAGCGCCAGGTGTGAAAAGCCGATATCCCCGCCGGCCATGGCTTCGATGCTCTGCGGCACGCTCGCGACCTGCTCGCCGACGGCCAGCCTGTCGCCGGCCGCCCCGCTCGTCATGTGGCAGTTGAGCCTCAACCAGTGGATCGGCGAGAGGGAGCCGCAGCGTCGTATTGATCGGTCGCCGCAAAGGCAGCCGCCATCTCCGAGAACTTCAGGTCGAGCATGCACCGGCCACGCGAGAGCTCCCTCAGATCGGCAGCCGCCTCCGGACCTGTATCGCGCGCTGGTTCGGCGCAGAACTCCTCGATCTGCCTCACCAGCCGCAAGACCGACTCCGACACCGACGCGCCAGTCATGCGGCGGAACGTTACGAACGAATGTTCAAAAAGGGAACGGCCTTAACAGCGATTCTCGCAGTACGCTCGACCGTCGCGCACTCGTCGTCTCTTAACAGGTGGGGTAGTCGCTACCCCGCCTGTCCATGACACTCGTGCTCATGAAAGAGAAAACCGTCGTCAAGCAGCTGTATCGCCTCAACGTGGAACCCCGCGTGATCGACCAGCTCAGCAAGCTGGCAGCGCGTACCGGTGAGCCGAAGACCCGGATCGCCACGCGCCTGTTCACCGAGGCTGTCATGGGCTTCAAGCCGCCGGCGGCGAAGAAGAACGGCGCTAAGCCCTAGCCTTCCTCTCGTTGGGGATCGACGGCATGGCCACCTGGAGGCGTCGCGTACATGGCCTCGATCTGCGGGCCGTACTTGCTGTAGATGACGCGCCGCTTGAGCTTCATGGTCGGCGTCAGCTCCTCGGACTCGGGAGACCACTCGGTCGGGAGGATGGTAAAGCGCTTGAACTGCTCCACGCGCGAGAGGTGGGTGTTGCCCGCGGTCAGCGCGCGCCTGACCTCCTCGATCACCGTGGGGTCCTCGGCGAGCTCGGCCATCGTCGTCGCGCCGATGCCGCGGGCCTTGGCCCATGCCGGTGCGACCTGGGGGTCGAGAACGACCAGGACGGAGATGAAGTTTCGCGAATCGCCGACGGCCACGGCCTGGCCGATGATCGGGCTGGACTTCGCAAGCGACTCGAGGTTTGCCGGCGAGATGTTCTTGCCCGCCGACGTGATGATCAACTCTTTCTTACGGTCAATGATCCGGAACTGGCCGTTGGGCCCGGGCTCCGCGATGTCGCCGCTGTGGACCCAACCTTGGGCGTCGATGATCTCGGACGTCTTGCCCGGTTCCTTGTAGTAGCCGACCATGACGTTGCCCCCGCGGACCAGCAGCTCGCCGTCCTCGCCCAGCCGCACCTCGACGCCGGGCATCGGACGGCCGATCGAAGGTGCCTGGTGGTCGTCCATGGGTACCACGGTCGCGGGTCCCGTCAGCTCGCTCATGCCCCAGACCTCGTACAGCGGCATGCCCAGCGCGGCCCAGAACTCGTGCACCTCCGGACGGCACGGGGCCGTCGACGTGATGGCGGTCGTGCACCGGTCGAGGCCCACCTTCGAGCGCAGCAGCACGAACAAGGGCTGAGCGCGTTCGACCACCGTGGCGAGCTCCTCCGGCACGGGCTTGCCCTCGTGGCGCAGACGGTAGGCCGAGATCGCCGCCTCGACGGCTCCCTGCACCATCTGACGCTTGGCCTCCTCGGGCTCGGCCGCGATGCCCGCCCGCAGACCGGCCATCAGCTTCTCCCAGACGCGTGGGACGCCGACGAAAAACGTCGGCCGCGCCTCCACGAGGAATGGCAACAGCTGGTTGGGGTCCGGGCAGAGCCACACTTCATGCCCGTCCGCGATCCCCCGCCACTGCGACGTGAAGCGCTCGGCCACGTGCGCGAGGGGAAGGTAGCTGACGAGCGTCTGCGGCTCGATCGCCCAGAAGCGCTGAACGGACTCGAGCGTCCAGATGATGTTGTTGTGTGAGTACACCACGCCCTTCGGGGGTCCTGTGGTGCCGGACGTGTAGATCAACGAGATCGTGTCCTCCGGCCCGACCGCCCTCCAGGATTCTTCGAACGCTTTCGGCTCGGCGGACGACAGCTCTCGGCCGCGCGCAAGAAGCGACTCCCAGGTCATCACGCCCTCAGGTGCGTCGCCGCGAACCAGCACGAGATGCCGCAGTTTCGGTGTCCTTGACCTGATGGCAAGGAACTTTTCGAGAAATCCCGCATCCTCGACGAAGGCGACCGTTGCCTCGGAATGGTTCGCCACGTACTCGAGCTGCTCGGGAGCGAGCGTGTTGTAGACGCTGATCGCGGCGCCGCCCGCGTGCACGAGGCCGAGGTCGGCGATCACATGCTCCGGTGCGTTGCGCGCCATGATCAGACCGAACTGCCCTGGGCCGAAGCCAAGCGAGCGCAGCGCGAGCGTCACAGCTGCAACCTCGTCCCGATAGTCGCGCCACGTCAGCGTGCGCCAGTCGCCGTCGTCCTTCCAGCGCAGGGCGGGCTTCTCACCCCACTTAGCGACCGCGTCTGCAAAGGCGGTGCAGACCGTTTTGCCCGACACGGCCGCATCGATCGCGGCGCGCTCCGCGAGCACGTCCATATCCGGGAATACACTACTCGTTGGTGGTGGGGAGAGCCTGATCTACGTTCGCTCGCACCGGTCGACCGTCGCCATCCTTGTGGCGGGACTCACGTGGGCGGTCGCTTTCGGCCTGCTGGCGGTCGCCGCCTCGAGAGTCCCTGAGGGCGGCGTCGCAGGCGTTGCCCTGGCCCTTGGCGCGGTCGGTGGCGCCGCAGTCGCCGTGTGGGCAGCCGGCAAGCTTCTCACCTGGCCACCGGCCCGGCTCTGTCTCTTTCGCGACCGGCTACTCGTCATCGAGGGCAGGCACGAGATGCGCGCTGTCTGGAGCGCGATGGAGGCCGTCACCCTGTCCGAGCCGCAGTCGTGGCCTCACGTGCGACTGACCGACCGGCTGACGATTCAGCTCAAAAACGAGCCGCCGCTGATCCTCAAGCCGGCAACGTTCGGCCTCCAGCCTGCCGCCTGTAGAGACCTCATCCTCCGACTTCGGGATGACCCCAAGGTCCGGGCCCGGCTGCCGGAGTTCGACTCCTTGCGCGACCTGGCGGTCCCACCCGTGGTCGCCGGAGAGCTTATCGACCCCCGTTTGTAGCCCGCTGAGCGATCATGATCGCTCCTGTGATCTCGCTAGTTGGACGCGACTTCATCGACGTGGCCGACCTCAAACGTACCGACCTCCGCAGGATCCTTGACCTGGCCCACGAGATCAAAGCTGGACGCTGGACCGAGCGACCCCTCGCGGGTCGCCACGTCGCCATGCTGTTCCAGCGGCCGTCACACCGGACGCGAGTGTCGTTCGAAGTCGGGATCGCGCGGCTTGGTGGGTCAACCACGACCCTTACCGGCCAGGATGTGCAGCTCGGGTTCCGTGAGAGCGTAGCCGACGCCGCTCGTGTGCTCGATCAGTATGTCGACGGAGTGGTGGCGCGCCTGCGGGCACACGAGGACCTTCTGCAGCTGGCGCGCTCGTCCGAGAAGCCCGTCATCAACGCCCTCACCGATCGCTCCCACCCATGCCAGGTGCTTGCCGATCTGATGACGATGGAAGAGGTCGGCGGCGACCTGGCCAGGCAGCACGTCGTCTTTATCGGCGACGGCAACAACATCGCGAACTCGCTGATCGAGGCTTCGGCGGTGGCCGGTTTCGCCCTTACCGTGATCACGCCGCCTGGCTACGATCCTCAGCCCGGTGTGGTCGACAGGGCTCGTAGCATCGAGTCTGGAAACTTCCGGGTTACGCTCACGAACAACATCAGCTTCGACGAAGCCACAGTGATCTACACCGACGTCTGGGCTTCCATGGGCCAGGAAGACGAGCGGGCCGTGCGGCACAAAGTGTTTGGTGCGTACCGAGTGGACCAAGCCTTGATGGAGGCCGCGCCCCGAGCCATTTTCATGCACTGCCTGCCCGCGCATCGGGGCGAGGAGGTCACTGACGAGGTCATCGACGGGCCGCGGTCGGTCGTCTTCCAGCAGGCGGGCAATCGCCTTTACGCGCAGATGGCCCTGATGGCAGGCTTGTTCGCGACATGATCCAGCAGTTCTGGGTGCAGCTCGGTGAGGTCATTCGGCACGTCAGCCCGATCGAGCTGGTCGACGTGGCCGTGGTGGCCTTTGTGCTCTATCAGCTGCTGCGCCTGCTGCGGGGGACGCAAGGCACCCAGATCCTTGTCGGTCTCATCTTGCTCGCGGTCGTGGGCGTGATCTCGACGACGTTCAACCTGATCCTTCTGTCTTGGCTCTTCCGCAACGCGACGTTCTTCATCGTCATCGCGGTGATCGTGATCTTCCAGGCGGAGCTCCGCCGAGCGTTCGACCAGCTCGGTCGCATCGGCCACATCGGACGCCCGCTGTCTCGCTTTAACACCCGCCAGTACAACGAGGCGATCTCCGAGTCGATCCGCGCCGCCGAGCGGCTGAGCGCGAAGCGGACGGGGGCGCTGATCGCGTTCGAGCGCGAGGTCGGGCTCGAGGACTACGCGGCGACCGGCGTGCGCATCAACGGAGAGATCTCGGCCGAGATGCTGCAGTCGATCTTCTACCCCAACTCGCCGCTGCACGACGGCGCTGTGATCGTGCGCGGCAACCGGGTCGTCGCCGCCGGTTGCCTGCTCCCGCTGCCGGAGGAAGGCACCGTCCGTGAGCGCCTGGGCACCCGGCATCGCGCGGCGCTTGGCCTTTCGCTCGCGTCGGACGCCCTCGTCCTCGTAGTCTCGGAAGAGACGGGGAACATCTCGGTGATCGAAGAAGGCAAGATCAGCCGCAACCTCGACCCTGACAGCCTGCGCCGGAGGGTCGCTTTGAAGGTCGCCTCGCCGAACGGAAACGGCATCTTCAGGTTCCGTCGATGATGGCCGTCGTCCAGTGGCTGCTCATCGACTGGAAGCTGAAGGCCCTCTCCCTCGGCCTGACCGTGTTGCTCTTGGGCGCCGTCAGCTTCTCCGACTCCCCAGTCCAGGCGGCCACTGTCAACGCCCACATCAGCTACGACAACACGCCGCGAACGGGGTTGGTCTTGAACGATCCCCCTGCGACCACCAAGGCCACGATCATCGGGACCGCCGCGCAGATACGAACCGCCGTGATCACAGCCGACATCGACCTGTCCAAGCTCCCGAAGGGAACCGCGATTGCGGTCACGCCGGTTCCCAACAACACGGGATCGGGGGCGAGGGTAACGTCGATCTCCCCGGTCACCCTGGATATGGAGGACTACGTGACGAAGGCCCTGGACATCGACGTGCGAGCTTCGGCCGCGCAGGGCTGGCAGATCACCTCGGCGCAGTCCGTTTGCGGGAGCCCTCCGGGCGTGTGCCAGGTGACCGTGATCGGGCCGGCCGCAGTGCTCAAGGACATTGCGGCGTACGCGATCGTCGACTCTCCGGTCAACGCCAACTCGCGCGAGCAGCTGGCTACGCTCATTAAATTCGAGAGGGGTGGCAGCGTCTTCGACCTGGGGTCGACTACGACGATTCCCGCCATCACATGGTCGCCTCAGACTGTGACCGCGATCGTGCAGGCGAAGCAAGGAACCCTGACGATTCAGGTCGCCCTGGTCGACGCCTTGCCGGCAGCCCCGCCGCCTGCCGGATACCACGTCACCGCGGTTGTCATCGCGCCGCAGCTGATCACCCTGAGCGGCGCGCCGGATGTCGTCGGCGGCATCCAGTCAATCACGTTGTCGGCGGTGTCGCTGGCCTCGTTCACGTCCGATCACACCTTCAGCGTCCGGATCCCGCAGGCCGACAACCGGATTCGCATGTCCACGACCACCGCTCAGATCACCTACAAGATCGCCCGCAACCCGGCCGTCAATCCATCCCCGTAGGGCGCCGACAGGTGTAACCTGACCGCCTCCGCAGCCGTTTCAACGTTCCACCTACGGTCGAAATAAGGAACCCGGGTGTTCTAGTAGAGGTATAGAGATGTGCGGGATCATCGGCTATCTCGGCGGCCGTGAAGCGACGCCGATCCTCATGGAGAGCCTCAAACGGCTCGAATACCGTGGCTACGACTCGGCGGGCGTAGCCGTCCTCGAGCTGCCCAAGAATGGCGCCGCGACCCGGACCAGCGTCACCAAGTCCGAGGCCAAGGTCGACACCCTGATCGAGAAGCTCAACGCGAACATGCCCACAGGCAAGCTCGGCATTGGCCACACGCGCTGGGCCACGCACGGCAAACCGACCTACATCAACGCCCACCCGCACACGGACTGCCACGGCAAGATCTTCGTGGTTCACAACGGCATCATCGAGAACTTCGCCGAGCTCAAGGCGGAGCTCAAGGCGGAGGGTCACGAGTTCCCCTCCGAGACCGACACCGAGGTCGTGCCGCACCTCATCGAGAAGTACTACAAAGGCGACTTCCTGGCGGCGGTGCGCGCCGCTTTGAACCGGATCCAGGGTGCCTACGCGCTCGCGATGTTCTCCAGCGACGATCCCGAGCTGCTGGTCGGCGCGCGGCTCAACGCGCCGCTCGTCGTCGGTCTTGGCGATGACGAGTACTACGTCGCATCCGACATCACGGCGATCATCCCGTACACGAAGCGGGTCCTGGTGTTGGGCGAAGGCGAGGTGGCCGCGGTCACACCCCTGGGCGCCGAAGTCTCGACGCTGGACGGCGTCACGGTCAAGCCGAAGATCGTCCACGTCGACTGGGACGTGACCCAGGCGCAGAAGGGCGGCTTCGCGCATTTCATGCTGAAGGAAATCCACGAGACCGACGAGGCGATCGCGAACGCGATGCGCGGCCGGCTGACCGACGACGGGCTCGTCGCCTTTCGTGAGTTCGAGGCATCCGAGGAGGAGTTGAAGAAGCTGCAAGAGGTCGTCCTGCTCGGCATGGGCACGTCGTTGCACGCGGCGATGATCGGCGAACACGTGCTCGAGGACTGGGTTGGTATCCCAGCTCGCGCGATGGACGCTTCTGAGTTTCGCTACCGGAGGCCAACCTTTGGCGAGCACACGCTGAGCGTCGTGATCACGCAGTCGGGCGAGACCGCCGACACGCTGGTCGCGCTGCATCAGGCGCGGGAGCGGGGAGCGTTGACGGTTGCGGTCACCAACGTGATCGCCAGCTCCGCCGCGCGTGACTCGGACGGTGCGATCTACCTCCACGCGGGGCCGGAGATCGGCGTTGCGTCGACAAAGACATTCAACTCGCACCTGATCAGCCTTTACCTGCTCGCGATGCGGCTGGCGCAGGCGAACGGCCGGATCTCGCTCGAGCGGCGGCGCGAGCTGGTGGAAGCCTTGCGGGCTCTGCCGGACCAGGTGCGCACGCTCCTGGGGCGCGACAAAGAGATATTGGCGCTGGCCCACAAGTACAGCCAGTACCGGAACTTTATGTACGCGGGTCGCGGCCTCGGCTATCCCGTCGCGCTCGAAGGAGCGCTCAAGCTGAAGGAGATCTCATACGTCCACGCCGAGGGGACCTCCGGCGGCGAGCTGAAGCACGGTCCGATCGCTTTGCTCGACGAACAGTTCCCGGTCGTGGCGATCTGCACCGCCAGCTCGACCAAGGAGAAGATGGTCAGCAACGTGCACGAGATCGTGGCGCGCCAGGCACCTGTGCTCGCGTTGGTCTCGGAAGGCGACAGCTCGCTGAACGGCGTGGCCACCGACATCTTCGAGATGCCGGCCGTGGAGGAAGCCTCGTCCGCGATCCTCAACACGGTGATGCTGCAGCTGTTCGCATACCACGTGGCGACCAAGCTGGGCCAGGACGTCGACCAGCCAAGGAACCTCGCCAAGTCAGTCACGGTCGAATAGATCGACGAGAGTTCACCTCCCCACTTGCTGGGGAGGTCGGCGGCGAAGCCGCCGGGTGGGGGCTTTGCTAAGCCGATAACCGCAAAATGAGCTCATGCAACGGATCGGCGTCGACGCCGTCTCGGTTGATCGAATCGCCATTGCCGTGAAGCGCTCCGGTCCACGCTTCCTGAACAAGGTTTACACCCCAGCGGAGCTTGCTTACTGCGCGGGCAACGAGGAGCGGCTGGCCGGTCGGTGGGCGGCCAAGGAAGCAGTCATCAAGTGCTTCGACGGCACGGGCATCTGCTTCCCCCGACGGCGCATCGAGGTCCTGCCGGGTGCGAACGGCGCACCGAGGGCGCGGCTGCTGGGCGACGACCGCGGCGCGCAGGTCGAGGTGAGCATCACGCACCACAGCCGGCTTGCAGTGGCGACCGCACATCTCGAGATCTCCGACGTCGCGACCATGCTCCCGGCCCCCGACGCGGTCATGATCCCGGACCGGCCGAAAGACGCCCACAAGGGCACGTTCGGGACCGCGGTCGTGCTGGCGGGAAGCCTCGGCTTGACGGGAGCGGCGTACCTGTCGTCGACGGCCGCCGCCCGGACCGGGGCCGGCCTGGTCCGGCTCCTGGTCGCGGACAGCATCTATCCGATCCTGGCCGCCAAATGCACGGAAGTCATGGCCACTCCGGTGCCGGAGGTCGCGCCAGGCGCGGTCGGGCACGCCGCGTACGACTCGATCCTGCGGCAGCTCGCTTCGGCCGAGGTCGGCATCGTGGGTCCGGGGCTCGGTCGGGACAGCTCGACGTGGCGACTGGTCGTCGACCTCACGCTGCACGCGAAGTGTCCCCTCGTCATCGACGCCGACGGTCTCAATGCTCTGGCCGATTCGCCTCGCTCCAAGGGCAAGCTCGGCAAGAACCGAGTCCTGACACCCCATCCAGGCGAGCTCTCCCGGCTGACAGGCAAGACCGCTGAAGCGATCAACGCCGACCGCGCCGGCGCCGCCCGCAAGGCAGCCAAAGAGTGGGGGACGATCGTCGTCCTGAAGGGCGCGCGCACGGTGGTCGCGCATCCGGACGGGCGTGTGAGCGAGGACCCGCACGAGGTGCCGGCGCTGGCCAGCGGCGGCACAGGAGACGTGCTGTCGGGGATCATCGGCGGCCTGATCGCGCAGGGGTCTGATCCTTTCTCGGCCGCGGTGACCGGCGTCTACGTGCACGCCGCGGCGGGCGCCCGGATCGCGCAGCGCCTGGGCGACTCCGGACTGCTCGCGGGTGACCTGCTGCCGGAGATCCCGCTTGTCATGAACGTGCTGCGCCAGGGCGGGCTCTGAGTACATCCCTGCGCTGGGCGGACATCGACCTGGGCGCGATCCGCGCCAACTGCGACCGCATCCTGGGTCACCTGCCGAAGGGAACGCAGCTGTTCGCGGTCGTCAAGGCAGGCGGCTACGGGCACGGCGCCGTCCCGGTCGCCCACGCGGCGCTCGAAGGCGGAGCGCACCGGCTGGCCGTGGCGACCCTGGAAGAGGCGGCTCAGCTGCGAGGGTTGGTCGACCCCGAGCAGATCCTTGTCATGGGCGCGCTTCTTGCGGCCCACGCGGGAATCGCGGCCGCCTCGGGCTGCGCCATCGCGGTGTCGAGCCGCGACCTCGCCGAAGCCCTGGCAAGATCCGAAGCCAGCGTGCCCGTTCATTTGAAGATCGACACAGGCATGGGGCGTTTCGGATGCGCGCCGGATGAGGCGCCTGCGCTTGCGCAGTTCATCGACGAATCGCCGGGCACCAAGCTGGCCGGCACGTGGACGCATTTCGCGAAGGCGGAGTCAGATGACGCGATGACGCGGAGGCAGTTCGAGGTTTTCCTGGACACGATCGCGCGATTCGAGGTCGGCCCGGGGATGCGCCATGCGTGTAACTCCGCTGGCGCGCGGCTGCATCCCGACTTCGCGCTCGACGGGGTGCGGTGTGGCATCTCGATCTACGGGTGCGAATGGCCCGGCACGAGGCCGGCGCTGTCGCTTCGCGCGATGGTGACCCACCTGAAGACCGTGGCAAAAGGTGCGACCGTCGGCTATGGCTCGTTGTGGCGAGCCGAGGGGACGGCCCGCGTCGCGACCGTGGCGATCGGATATGCCGACGGTGTCAGTCGCGCGCGCGCGGGCAAAGGCGATGTTCTGGTGCGGGGACGCCGCGCGCCTCTCATCGGGATGGTCTCGATGGACGCGATCACGCTCGATGTGACCGACGTGTCCGGCGTCGAGGTGGGGGACACCGCGACCTTGATCGGGCGCGACGGCGACGAGGCGATCACGGTCGAAGAGGCGGCCGAGTGGTCGTCGACGATCAGCTATGAGGTGCTGACTTCGCTTGGGCCCCGGGTGGAGCGCCGTTACCAGGAATAGCGATCCTCCCTAGACCTGCCTTGACCTGCGGCATCTCCATCCACGCCTGACTCTGGGACGATTCGACCGCCGCCAGCGTGAACGCGAGCGTGGCGAGGTTGTCGCGGCCTGATGTCTCCGGCTCACGGCCCTCGAGCAACGCCGCCGCGAACTCACCCAGCGTGCCCGCCCGGTCGATCCGCGACATCGCGGGCAGCTCGACGACCCTCCGCGTGCCGCGCCTTGGCGTGACCACCACCTTGTCGTGGAGGACACCGTTGTCGCCACGGCTGGTCCAGTACACGTACCCATTTTCGAACTCCATGGTCCACTCGCCCGCCCAGGGCGTCTTCGCGCGGGCGCTGATCCAGCTGGCGCGATAGCTCACCAGGATGTCGCCGAAGAAGATCGAAGCGGCAGCGGTAGGCGGGCCGTCGAAACCGCCGATGCCGGCATTAGCCGTCACGCATAAGGCGCGATCCGGCTCGCGGCCCAACACCAGGCGCAGCAAGTCGAAGTGGTGGATCGACATGTCGACGAGGAGCGGCTGGGGATCCGAGTGCAGCCGAAAGCGGGGTTTCGGCGGCGACGAGTAGTCGCGGCGGAAGTCGATGCCGATACCATGCAGCTCGCCGAGGTTGCCCTCGCGCACCAGCTGCGCGGCGATCCTTGACGCCGGGAAGAATCGGTAGTTCTGACTCACCATCAGGACCAGACCTTTGGCGGCGGCAAGCGAGACCAGCTCGGCGGCGGTCTCGAGCGTGTCGGTGAACGGCTTTTCCACGATCACGTGCAACCCCGCCTCGAGTCCCGCGCGCACGAGCGGTGCATGGCCGGCAAGGGTGGTCGTGACGAGCAGGGCGTCGGGCTGCGTGGCCTGGATCCCGTCAGCCAGGGAACCAAAGCAACGTCCGCGCGACACGGGCAGTCGTTTCGCCAGCAAGGCGAGCGCCGGCGGGTCTGAATCGACGTAACCGACGACCTCGGCCTCGTCGACGGTGGGATTGACGCGCCATGCCCAGTCTCGGCCCCAGTCGCCCAAGCCCACCTGCAGGATCCGAATGCGACGCGTCATTGGGAATACAGACAGTCCGACCGCACTTCAAATGGCTGCAAGGCAGGTGATCCTACACTGGCATTACTGATGGCGGAACCCGCCGCACAAACTGCCTTTGCGGAAGAGGCATTGACACATCTCGACACTTTGTACAGGGGCGCGCTCCGGCTCACCCACGATCCGGATGCGGCTCAAGACCTGGTCCAGGAGGCGTACTTGCGTGCGCTGCGTTACCAGCACAGCTACCAGGCCGGCACGAACATGAAGGCCTGGCTGTTCGCGATCATGCGCAACCTTTTCTGGGACCGCTTCAAGGGATCGCGAAAGGACGACGTCAGCCTGGACGACGTCGGCGAGTTCGTGCTGTACGAGAAGCTGCGCGACGAGGGCGCCCGGCCAGAGGCGGACGTGCTCGACAAGATCGCAGCTTCTGAGGTGGTGTCCGCAGTCGACAAGCTGCCTCCGCTGCACCGAGAAGTCGTGCTGCTGGTCGACGTTGAAGGCTTCTCTTACAAAGACGCCGCCCAAACGCTCGGAGTCCCCATCGGGACGGTGATGTCGCGGCTCCACCGGGCGCGGCAGCAGCTTCAAAAATCCCTCTATGACTACGCCCGCGAATCGGGTATCGTGCGGCCCAACGGGCCCACCCAGGTGGCACAGACATGAAGTGTGAAGAGTGTTCTGACAAGCTCGATCGCTACGTCGACCGAGAGCTGACCAACACCGAGGCGCTGGAGATCCAGCTCCACCTCGAGGGCTGCCCGGACTGCATGGAGCACTACGAGTTCCAGTCGCACCTGAAGCGCCTGGTCAAGCACTCGTGCGAATGCGACACCGCGCCCAAGGCGTTCCGGGAGAAGCTGCGCCAGATCCTCTCCTGAGGGTGGCGTGACTTCACCTCCCCGCTCGCCGGGGAGGTCGCCCGGCGAAGCCGGGCGCGTGGCGAGACTCGCGCTGGCAAAGCTTTACGTCGTGACCCCCGATCTACCACCCGACCGCGTAGTCGATCTCGCGACGGCCGCGGTCCGAGGCGGCGCCGACATCATCCAGCTCCGTCACAAGACGCTGCCCCGAGGCGAGCTGCTCACGCTCGCGCGGCGCCTGCGCGAGCTGATCAGGGCTGCCCTCTTTGTGGTCAACGATCACGTCGACATCGCGGTGCTGAGCGGCGCCGACGGTGTCCACCTGGGCCCCGACGACCTGTCGATCGGCGCCGCCCGACGTGTTGGCGGTGACCGGCTGTTGATCGGCGCGTCGGCGTCGACTGCCGAGACCGCCCGGGCGGCGGTCGCCGAGGGCGCCGACTACATCGGCTGCGGCGCGACATTCGCCACCCCGGTCAAAGGAGAGAAGAAGGTGATCGGTCCGCAAGGTGTCGCGCTGGTCGTCCGCGCCCTGGGGCCCGTGCCGGTCTTCGCGATCGGCGGCATCGACGAGTCGAATGTCGAACAGCTGACCGCCATGGGGCTCCACCGTGCGTGCGTCATCCGCGCGGTGGCCGAAGCGCGCGACCCGGAGCAGGCCACCCGCCGGTTGCGTGCGATGCTGACCACGTGAAGGTCGCGGGTCAGGGCGAGCTCAGGCTGCTCGAAGACATCAAAGAGTTCCTCGCCGCGGGGGCCGGCGCCGACGATGCGGCTGTCATCGCCGATGCCTCCGGCTTTGTGGTGGCGAGCTGCGACATGTTCGTCGAAGGGGTGCATTTCGACCTGGGCTGGATGGGTACGGAAGACGTCGGTTGGCGCTCGCTGGCCCTTGCCCTTGGCGACCTGGCGGCCAAGGGGGCCGAACCGGCCTGGGCGCTTGCCTCGCTGGCGATTCCCAGGCGGTGGAACGTCGAGCAGCTACGCAACCTCTACAAGGGCATGCGCGCGCTCGGGCAGCAGTTTCAGACGTCGATCGTTGGCGGCGACATGAGCTCGATCGAAGGCCCTGCCGTGCTTTCCCTCACGGTTGCCGGGCGCACGACGAGCATGCCTCTGGCGCGTTCCCAGGCGCAGCCCGGGTGGTCGGTCGCAGTCACCGGCCCGCTCGGAGCGGCGGCCCTCGCCCTGCGCGAGCACCGTGCATTTCGCCTGGTGCCGCTCATCGAAGAAGGCCGTCGCCTGAATTCTCTTGGGCTGTGCTGCGGCGATGTGTCGGACGGCCTGGTCCGCGAGATGGAGAAATTCGCTGCGATGGCAGGCGTCGGGTGTGTGCTGCAGGGCGCTGACGTGCCGTGCGCTCCTGGAGCCTCGCTCGAGGATGCGCTGACGAGTGGCGAAGAGGCTGAGCTGGTCTGCGTCGGACCGCAAGACGCGATCGAGGAGGCCGGCCTCGAGGAAATCGGCAAGCTGACGGACGCGGGTGACGTCAAGGTGATCGGTGCTGACCTCAAGACGACCGGCTACGACCACTTTGCGTGACCTCGTCACCAACGCGCCCGCCGAAACCGAGCACGCCGGAATGCTGCTAGGCGAGAGGTTGCGAGCCGGCGACGTGGTGCTCCTGACCGGCGAGCTCGGCGCTGGCAAGACGACGTTCGTGCGCGGCGTCGCGCAAGGTACGGGCTCGCCAGCGCCAGTCGCGAGCCCGACCTTTCAGCTGGTGCGCATCTACCCTGGCCGCGTACAGCTCGCGCACGTCGATCTCTATCGGGTCGAAAACAGCATGGAGCTGCGCGACCTGGGCCTGGAGGAGCTCGCCCAAGAGGGCGCGGTCGTCGTGGAGTGGGGCGACCGGCTCGAGGTCGACGGTGCGGCGTTGATCGAGATCGAGCCTCTCGGCGGCGACCGCCGCCTGATCAGGACAACACGTGATCTTGGTCATTGATACGTCGGCGGCCACCACCGCCGTGGCTTTGATCGACACAGAAGAGGGGGGGAGCGAGGACTTCACGCCCACGAGGGCGGACCTGCTTTCCTTGCTGCGCCGAATTGCCCGGTCCAACCAAATCACCAAAGTCGCTGTCGCCACCGGTCCCGGCTCGTTCACCGGCCTGCGCGCGGGGGTCTCCTTCGGACTTGGTCTCGCCAAGGGCCTGGGCGTTCCGATCGTTCCGCTCCCCACGCTCGCGCTGCAGGCGGCGCGGACCGACAATCCTGTGACCGCGGTCGTCGAAGCTGGGCGCGGACGTTTCTATTACCTGGCGCCCGGCGCTGAAATCGCAGTCGGCGGGCCAGCGGACATTCCGACGACCCATCCGCTGGTCGGCGGCGTCCCCCCGGGGCCCCTGCTCGCGGCAGGCCACTCATTCGTCCCCGAGCGCGAGCTTCGGCCCTTTGGCCAAGCCGCGGCAAGAATGCTCGAGACGGCACGCGAAGTTCCCTATGGTAGTCTCGAAATCGAGTACATGCAGACGTTGACGGTCCCTCGCTGATGGTTCAAATCCGGCAGCAGCTCGCGCTGGAGCTGATGCGTGAGGCCGACGTCAACACCGTCCAGGAGATCGAGCGCGAGATCTTTGCGACTCCCTGGCCTCGGAATGCGTACTACCGGGAGCTCGCTTCTCGCGCCAGCGCCCATTACGTCGTATTGCGCCAGGAAGGTCCGGTGGAACGGCCGGCCGGTTACCGGATCACCGACTTCGACCCGACGATCATCGGCTACGGCGGCATGTGGCGGATGTACGACGAGGCGCACGTGACGACGATCGGCGTGCGCCGCGACCTGCAGCATCGCGGCTACGGGCGGATCGTTTTCGCCGGGCTGGTGCAGGCGGCATACGACATGGGCGCCAAATGGGTCACGCTCGAGGTCCGCACGACGAATGAGAACGCGATGAAGATGTACGAGGGCTTCGGTTTCAAGGTGATCGGGCGCCGCAAGGGCTACTACACCGACAACGGCGAAGACGCGATCGTGATGTGGTCGGACTCGATCCACTCGCCGCGTTTCCGCAAGGCCTACGAATCCAATCTCGAGCGCATCGACTCCGAGGTTCGCGGCCTGCGCCACGACCTCCTGTCCAAAGGCGAGTAGGCACTTAACTCCTCCCCATTCATGGGGAGGTGGCCCGAGGGGCCGGAGGGGCGGAAACGTTGGCGCTGACGCTAGGGATCGAGACGTCATGCGACGAGACGTCGGTCGCGGTGGTTGCTGATGGAAGACGCATCCTCGCCAACGTCATCCACTCCCAGGTCGACGTGCACGAAGCCTTCGGCGGCGTGGTCCCGGAGCTTGCGGCGCGCGATCACTTGGTCCGTCTGCCGCATCTGCTCGACATGGCCCTAGAACAGGCGAAGGTGGCTCCGCAAGACCTCGACCTGCTCGCGGTCACGCGTGGCCCTGGCCTGGTCGGCTGCCTGCTGGTCGGTGTCGGCGTGGGGGAGGGTCTCGCAGCCGCGTGGTCGAAACCCCTGACGGGCGTCAACCACCTGTGGGGCCACGTCTACGCCGCGATGCTGGCCCGCCCCGACCTCGAGCCGCCGCTGCTCGGACTGGTGGTGAGCGGCGCGCATTCCGACCTGGTGCGCATGCCCGAGCACGGCCGGTTCGAAGTGATCGGGCGGACCAGGGATGATGCCGCCGGCGAGGCGTTCGACAAGGCGGCGCGTATGCTCGGCCTTGGATTTCCAGGTGGCCCCGCGCTGGATCGTCTGGCGCGCCAGGGCGACCCGAAGCGCCGGCCGCTCCCCAAGCCTTCACTCCCTGGCCTGGAGTACAGCTTCAGCGGTCTCAAGACCGCTCTGCTCTATCGGCTTCGCGAGCTGGGCGAGGCCGTGACTGAGCAGGACCGCGCCGACCTGGCCGCAGCCTTCGAGCAGTCGGTGGTGGAGTCGTTGCTCGAAAAGCTCGAGCGAGCGCTGAATGAGACCCCTGCGTCGGAGGTCGTCGTCGCGGGGGGCGTGGCCGCCAACTCCCTGCTCCGCCAGCGCGCGGCCGAGGTCGTCGCAGGACGCGCTCGGTTGACCATGCCGCCCCTCGAGCTCTGCACCGACAACGCGGCCATGATCGCGGCCGCCGGCCACTACGGAGGCAGGTTTGGGGCCGACGTCGACCCGTCGCTAGGCTGGTAGGCGGTGGGCGTCAAAGGCTGGACCATCGTCTTCACGGGGCACCGGATGCAGGCTGACCTGCTGGCTGCCGTCCTGGAGGCCCAAGGCGTCCGGGTCGAAGTCTTTGGCGACACGGGCTACGGCGTTGGAATCGACTTCACCGACGCCCGGCTCATGGTTCCCGACGGCGAGGCGGCGGCAGCGCGGCGCCTGATCAAGGAAGCCGACGAGGCGCCGGTCGAGCCAGAACCCGAGGCGGACGTTTAGCAGGTTTGGCAGCCCCGACCCACTAGGTACTATCATTTAGCAGTCGACCTGCGAGAGTGCTAAGCGCTCGGGCGTGGGGAGTGCTAAATCACCATCAGCTGAGGAGGGCTGCACATGAACCTGAGACCGTTGGGTGACCGCGTAGTGGTCAAGCCGGTCGAGCGTGAGGAGAAGACCAAGAGCGGGATCGTGCTTCCGGACACCGCCAAGGAGAAGCCGCAAGAAGGCATCGTCGAGGCCGTGGGCACCGGAAGGATCCTGGACAACGGGACGAAGATCCCGATGGAGCTCAAGGTCGGCGACAAGATCCTTTACGCGAAGTACGCCGGCAACGAGTTCAAGCTCGACGAGATCGAGTACCTGATCGTGTCGGAGAAAGACGTCCTGGCCGTTGTCAGCTCGAACGGCAAGAAGAAGTAACAAGGTAGAAGAGGGGAACGCATATGGCGAAAACAGTCACATTCGACGTTGAGGCGCGACAGCACCTCAAGAAGGGCATCGACACCGTTGCCCAGGCGGTACGCATCACGCTTGGCCCGAAGGGCCGCAACGTGGTGCTCGAGAAGAAGTTCGGCGCGCCCACCGTGACCAACGACGGCGTGACGATCGTTCGCGAGATCGAGCTCAAGGACGCGATGGAGAACACCGGCGCGCAGCTGCTGCGCGAGGTGGCGACCAAGACGAACGACGTGGCCGGTGACGGCACCACCACGGCGACGATCCTCGCCCAGACGATGATCAACGAAGGCTTCCGTAACGTCACCGCGGGCGCCAACCCGATGCAGCTGAAGATCGGGATCGAGAAGGCGGTTGAGGCCGTGGTCGGCGAGATCAAGAACCTCGCCGTTCCGGTCAAGGATGACGACGACGTCGCTCACGTGGCGTCCATCTCCAGCCAGTCCGACGAGATCGGCAAGCTCATCGCTGAGGCGATGCACAAGGTCGGCAAGGATGGAGTCATCACCGTCGAAGACAACCAGCAGATGGCGACCGAGCTCGAGTTTGTCGAAGGCATGCAGTTCGACCGCGGCTACATCGCCGCCTACATGGTCACCAACACCGACCGCATGGAAGCGGTGCTGGACGAGCCGTACGTGCTCGTCACGGACCGCAAGATCTCGGCCATCCAGGACCTGCTTCCCGTTTTGGAGCGCGTGGTCCAGCAGGGCAAGCCCCTGCTCATCGTGGCCGAGGACGTAGAGGGCGAAGCGCTCGCGACGCTGATCGTCAACAAGATCCGCGGCACGTTCACCGCCGTCGCGGTCAAGGCCCCTGGCTTCGGCGACCGCCGCAAGGCGATGCTCGAGGACATGGCGATCCTTACCGGCGCCACCGTGATCTCGGAGGACGCCGGGTACAAGCTCGACCAGACCAAGCTGGAGTCGCTCGGCAAGGCCCGGAAGGTCACCGTGAACAAGGACGACACAACGATCGTGGTCGACGTCGAGAACGACGCCAAGCGGCAGACTGAGATCCAGAACCGGATCAAGGCGATCAAGGCGCAGATCGAGGAGACGACCTCCGACTTCGACAAGGAGAAGCTGCAGGAGCGGCTGGCCAAGCTGGCCGGCGGCGTGGCGGTGATCAAGGTCGGAGCCGCGACCGAGGTCGAGCAGAAGGAGAAGAAGCACCGCATCGAGGACGCGCTGAGCGCGACCAAGGCCGCGGTGGAAGAGGGGATCGTCGCGGGCGGCGGCACGGTGCTGCTGAACGCGCAGAAGAAGCTCGACGGCGGGCTGGGTCTGAAGGACGACCAGGCGACTGGCGTGGCGATCGTCCGCAAGGCGCTCGAGGAGCCGGTGAAGCAGATCGCCTCCAACGCCGGCAAGGAAGGCTCGGTCATCGTGGAGCAGATCCGCAAGAGCAAGGCCGGTGAGGGATACGACGCTCTGAACGACAAGTTCGTCAATATGTTCGTGGCCGGAATCGTTGACCCGGCCAAGGTCACCCGGTCCGCGCTGCAGAACGCGGCGTCGATCGCCGCGATGGTGCTGACCACGGAGGCGATGGTCACCGAGGTCCCCGAGGAGAAGAGGGGCGGTGGCGGAATGCCGGGCGGCATGTCGCCCGACATGATGTAAGAAACCGCGGGGGGATCAGGATCCCCCCGCGGAACCCCCCACTCGACGCCGCGTTGGGAGTCGTGGGTTTGACGCCTGGGGAGGAGTAGATCCCGCCAGCAGGCGAGGTTAGGTAAGAGTTCGGGAGGAGCCTCCGCTGCGGCGGGGGCTCCTTTCTCGTCCAGCCGGTTCTTCGACCGGGATGATGCCGCCGATTCCAGCCAGGCGACGCGCAGCGAGTGAAACCGCGAAGGGCAGGAGGATCATGAAGCTGGCCACGATCACGGACAGCGCGTCGGGCAGCCGGCGCGGATCGCGTAGGCCGAGGTAGGTGAGATAGCCGCCTGCGGCGGCGGTCAGCAGGACGATGAGAACCGATCCGCCGAGCGCCCACAGACGGTACTCGCGGTAGAGGGGCGGGGCGTTGCGGCTGACCATGCGCAACAGCCACCACGCCGTGAGGCCGTTGAGGACCAGGCCGCTGACCACCGCGCACGCCGCGATGCCGACGCGGAACTCGTTGAGATGGACCATGACGAACGCGGATGCGTTGACCGCGAGGATGCCGAGGGGCGTGATCACGCCCAGGGCCAGAAGCGCGAACTCTCTAAGTCGTCGGCTCTGAAGCGTTAGTGGCCGCAGCCGCAGGCTTGCGCGCCGCCCGCGTCGTCGCCCGTGTCGAACGAGTGGCCGCACGAGCACGAGTGCACGGCGTTCGGGTTGTGGACGGTGAAGCCGGCGCCCATCAGGCTGTCTACGTAGTCGATCTCGGAGCCGCGGATGTAGGACACGCTGAAGTCGTCGACGAGGATCTGGACGCCCTCGTTGTCGATGATCAGGTCGTCGGCGCGGCGCTGATCGTCGAACGCCATGCCGTACTGCATCCCCGAGCACCCACCACCGCTGACGAAGATGCGGAGGGCAAGACTGGGATTCTCTTCCTTGGCGAGCAATTCCTTGAGGCGCGACTGGGCTTCGGGGGTGAGTGAGACGAGAGCTTGTTCGATCACGGTTGAGATGCTACCACGGGATCCAGAAACTCCTCCCCATTCATGGGGAGGTGGCGGCGAAGCCACCGGAGGGGCTACCGCCGACCCAGCTTGAAGCCGCCCTTCTTCTCGCCCTTAGTCTCTACGGCCGTCGAGCCGGCGATGATCTGGGCCAGCTGCTCGGAGCCGCGGGAAAGGGCGCTCTTCGGATCGGTCAGGACGAGGATCTCGCCCTTGACCGCCGCCTCGTCGGGCTTGGTCCCGTCGAAGTCGATCTCGACTGCCAGCTCCTGCTTCAGGGTGCGAACGACGTCCTCCTTGCTCACCACCGACTTCGGGACCTTGTTGTTGAGCGCGAGGATGACCCGGCCCGGCACGATGTTCAGCACGTTGGTGAAGATGTTCAGCAGCTCGCCCACGTCCTTGAGGGACGAAAGCTCGGGGGTCACGAGTACCAGCACGCGCTGGGAGTGATCGAGGACGCTGATCACGATGTCGGTGAACGCGACGCCGAGGTCGAAGACGATATAGCGGAACGCGTTGACCAGGATGCCCATGGCCCGGTTCACGAGGTCGACCGTTATGAGGTCCGCCTGCTCCGCGCGGAGCACACCCGGTAGCAGCATCATGCCGCCCGGGTGATGCAGGATCGCGCCGAGCACCGCTTCCTCGAAGTTTTGTGGGGGGACCTGGCTTGCCGCGGCCAAACATCCCGTCGGGGTCAGGTACGAGATGAGCGCTGCGTGGTTGTAGGGCAGCGCGAGGTCGATGAGCAGCACCTCACCGGGGAAGCGCTTGGCAAGCGCCGCGGCAACGTTCACGGCGATCGTCGTCCGGCCGGACCCGCCTTTGGGTGAGTACACCGCGACCGTCGAGGCGGCCTGCTCCGGCGCGACCATACGCGCGCGGGCGATCAGGTTGGGCAGCGTGTCCTTGCGCTGCTCGACGAGCTTGGTCAGCTCGATAAGCGCATCGGAATCCGCCGGCACGGTCTCGTAGAGCGTCTTGCGGTCGAGGGTCAGGAGCCGGCAGTCCTCGAGCGCGCGCACGCTTGCCGTTCGGGTCTCTTCCGAGATCAGGGACATCTCGCCGAAGAAGTCGTCCGGGCCCATCAGCGCGATCGTGATGGTGTGGCCTGGAGACTCCTCGACGTAGACCTCGCAGCGGCCCGATTCGACGATGAACATGGTGTCGCCGGGGTCCCCCTGGTGGACGATGACCGAGCCCCGGGCCGCGGAGGCGGGGGCGAGGCGCCGGGAGAGCGCGTGGAGGATGTTGTCCGGAAGCGTGAAGAAGATGGCGACCCGCTCGAGGATCTGGAACCGCCTGCGCAGCTCTTCCGGCGAGCCGAGGGTGGGGTGGTCGTTGTCGCTCACGCCGCAGCGAATTATAGGTAGGGGGTCTCAATCTCCCTCTCTCCATCGGGGAGAGGGTTGAGGAGAGCGGCGGAGGCGGACCATAGCCGGGTTCGAATTGAGTCCGTTGGTAGACTTAGCCGCTGCCGGTCCCGTGGTGTAGCCTGGCCAAACACGCGGCCCTGTCAAGGCCGAGAGCGCCGGTTCGAATCCGGTCGGGACCGCCATTCCAGGCACCAACTGCTGTCTGTGGAGAGGTGGCCGAGTCCGGTTGAAGGCGACGGTCTCGAAAACCGTTATGGGTCACTGGCCCATCGAGAGTTCAAATCTCTCCCTCTCCGCCACCTCCGCGCGATGGAGCATCGTGAGCTCATCGCACCGCTTGGTGGTTTAGCGCGCCAAGCTCTCCAGAAGAGTCGCCGCCGTTCCCGGCGGATCGGTCGTCTGAAGCCGAGTCGCGTGACTTGTCGCGGCTTCGCGCATCTCCGAGGAGGCGAGAACCCGGTCGATCGCGGCCGCCAGCGTGACCTCGCTGCCGTCGCCTCGCGCCACGACCTCGGCAACTCCAAGCGCGTGAGCCCGCGCCGCAACCCCAGGCTGATCGCGCCCCCAGGGCACCAGCACCATCGGTTTGCCCTCCCAGAGTGCTTTCATGACCGAGCCGTGACCGGCATGGCTGACCAGGAGGACTCCGCGCTTGAGCACCGCGGAATGAGGCACGAGCTGTTCGACATGGGCGTTCGCGGGACGCAATGACACTTCCTCGGGCTCATGGTCCGGGCCCACCGTCAGGACGACGCGGACCGGCTTGTCGGCCAGTGCCACGAGCGCCGCCTCGGCGAGCGGCAGATCATCCTGTAACTGGGAGCTGATCGAGACCAGCACCCACGGATCACCAGGCTCCTCCAGGTAGCTCGGAGTGTCGAGCCTCGGCTCCCACAGGCCAAGCGGTCCCACGTAGTGGTGGCTAGCCGGCAGCCGGTCGAATGAGAAATCGAAGACCGGGTCGGTCGCGTGCAGGACCATGTCCGCCGCCTCGATCAGCCGGGCGTAGCGGAGGATCAGCGGGATGGCCCGTGACCCGATGTCCTCCTCCACCGGTCGAGGCGGGTTGGGGCCCACGTAGAAGGTGCTGTTCACTACCGCCCACGGGGAGGACAGGTCTGCTTCCTTCATGACCTCGATCCCGAACAGCGAGGTGACCGCCGCGTCGGGTCGGAGCTGCACGACCGCCTGGCCAACCGGCCGAGCAACCTCCTTCGCCCATGCCGCAAGGGCCCGTTCGACCATGGGTCCGGCAGCCTTGAGGTCGCCGCCGGTCGTGGTCATGGCCTCCCGGACGGCGCTTGCCAGCCTCGGACCAAGGTTCAGCTCGGCGGGCAGGACTTGCACCTCCAACCCCAAGCCGGACAGCGCGCGGTCGACCGCCGCGTCACCGATGAAGGATGTCTCATGGCCGCGCTCGCGGAGCGCCTGCGCCGCCGCGATCAATGGTGGAAGGTCACCGCCGGCGCCCCCAGTGGCGACGATCAGGAAGCGGCTCATGGTTGGTGATTCTGCGCGATGTCGTTCGTACTTTTCAGCCAGCTTGAACCTCTCGCCGTGGGAGCGGCATCGGTTCGGTAAGCATCAACGATGCCCCGCCACGCAACGCGCCTCGCTCCCATCCGTCTGAGGGCGAAGGCCACCGCGACGCAATCCACCCGCATGATCTGAGAACGGCCTAAGCTAGCAGCCGAGGCCCAGCTGAGGTAAAGGAGGCTGGCATGGCGACCGCTGACGGCTACGCACGCCCGGAATTATTGGCGGAGCCAGACTGGCTCTGGGAACGGCGAGACGATTCGAAGCTGCGGATCATCGACTGCGCTAGCCTCGACCGGTACCGACGGGCGCACATTCCTGGCGCGGTCGGACTGCCCGTCGACGGTTGGCTCAAAGACTCGGAGAACAAGCTCCATGTCATGGGGCCGAAAGCCTTCGCGGAGCTGATGGACAAGCTCGGCGTGTCAGACGACACCACGGTTGTGGCGTACGACGACAATCAGATGTTCTACGCGACCAGGCTCTGGTGGGTGCTCAGCCACTACGGCCACACCAGCGCCAGGGTCCTCAACGGCGTCTGGTATCGTTGGATGAGCGAAGGCAGGCCTGTCACGTTCAAGGAAACCGTTCCAGAGCCGGGTCGCTTTACACCACGACCTGACCAGTCGGTTATCTGCCGCCTCGACTACCTGAGTTCCAAGTTCGACGGTTCCGACACGCAAGTGTTGGACGTGCGGCCCGATGGTGAGTGGTCCGGTAAGACCAATGACTTCGGCAATAAGCGGACGGGTCACATCCCGGGAGCTCTCCACCTGTTTGCGCAGAAGTTCCTGACCGATGACGAGCGGCGGATGGTCAGGCCGGCTTCTGAGCTGCGCACTTTGCTGAAAGATGCAGGGCTCCAACGTGCGCGGGAGGTCATCGTCCACTGCCAGTCCGGCATTCGAACGACCCAGGGCGTGTTCGTTCTTCGTTTGATCGGTTGGGACCGCGTCCGTGCCTACGATGCGGCGATGGCTGAGTGGGCGAACCTGGAAGATACACCGCTCGTGGCAGAGTCCGATGTGGCAGTTCCTAACTCGTAACGACTTACTGAAAAGTCGGCAGTCCGTGATGCGTATAGGAGGGCCTCAAATGGCCGAGATACACGAGAGCATCTCCGTGAATGCGCGCGCTGAGAGAGTGTTCGACATCGTCGATGATGAGCAGAAGTACCCGAGTTACGTGCCCAACGTCACAGGCGTGGCCGACGTTGTTAGGAGCCAGGGCCGGGTGCGCGATTCCGTGCGCATCATTTACAAGGTCTTGGGGGTCACTTTTGACGAGAAGTTCACTGTCAAGGTGCACCAGCGGCCGAGTCGAATCGGCAGCACCTTCAAAGGCGGGATGACGGGCACTTTCGATTGGCGCTTCGAGCCGCAGGCCGAGCAGACCAGGGTCACTGTCGACGTCAACTACAAGCTGGCCGGAGGCGCTGTCGGCAAGGCGGTCGACGCGATGTTGCTCGAGCGAACCAACCAAAAAACCATCCAGCAGATGCTTCAGAACCTCAGCCGGCTGGCGACGGAGGCAAAAGCCCCCGGGCCCGCCTGACGGTCAGGCTGTCGACAGCTGCCAGAATTCTCGGCTGCTTGCGTGCACGCGCACCCGCGACCACTGCTAAGTTCGAAAAGTGTCTACGACACCCCGCCACACCTTCTGAGAGGGGACCCTCCTGGTAGTTTGAGTTCAGAAGACCTTCCGAAAGGCCGGTTTCGCCGTTTTCGGGCACCTGCATGGCCGGTGCTCAGAAAGTGGCGAAGGAGGCTCAAAGGACGAGATCGCCGATCGAGACGATCATCGGTGCCCCGAGGATAGCCGCGTCTCGGCTAGCGCATCGCTCCCTTGACCGTATCGACGATTCTCGCGACAGTCGGCATCGCTTCGTCCTCCATCGATTGCGCAGCAGGCAGCGGGACATGGGGCGTCGTGATGCGGACGATCGGCCCGTCCAGGTCGTCGAAGCATTCCTCGGCGACGATCGAGGCGATCTCCGCGCCCCATCCACACAGGCGCGGGTTTTCCTCGACAGTGAACAGGCGCCCAGTCTTGCTCACCTCGCCGAGGATAGTGCGGGTGTCGAGCGGAACCAGGCACCGGACGTCGACGACGATCGCATTGATCCCAATGCCGTCGAGCTCGGCGGCGGCCGCCATCGCCCGCGGCACCATCGCCGCCAGGGCGACGATCGTGCAGTCCTTGCCGCTGCGCAGGACCCTGGCGGTGCCGAGCGAGTCAACGTGCTCGCCATCTGGCACCTCGCCCCTGATTCCGTAAAGCGATTTCTGCTCGAAGAAGAGCACTGGATCAGGGTCGCGGATGGCTGCCGCCAGCAAACCCTTGGCGTCGGCGGGAGTCGAAGGTGCGACGACTTTCAGGCCTGGCACCGCCATCGCCCAGTTCTCGAGGCTCTGGGAATGCTGCGCGCCGAAGCGCGAGCCACCGCCGTTCGCGGTTCTGATCACCAGCGGCAGCGATACCTGGCCGTCGGTCATGTAACGAGTTTTGGCGACCTGGTTGGCGATCATGTCCCAGCAAGTCGCGAGGAAGTCGGAAAACATGATCTCGACGATCGGCCGCAGCCCTGTCATTGCTGCGCCCATCGCCGCCCCGACAATCGCTTGCTCAGAGATCGGAGTATCCCGCACACGCTCAGCGCCAAACCGATCGAGCAAGCCGACAGTTGCTTTGAAGACGCCGCCGGCGGCAGCGACATCCTCGCCGATGAAGTACACGGTGGTGTCGCGCTCCATCTCTTGCGCGATGCCTGCGGCCACCGCCTCGCGAAACGTCAGTTCCGCCATGCCGAGCCTCCGTCGCTCCAGACCTGGCTCTCGATGTCCTCGATTCGCGCGGGCGGCGCCTTGCGCGCCTCATCGGTCGCGACGTCCACTTTGCGCCGTGACGCCTCTTCAATCTTCGTGAGCGTTCCATCGTCGATTCCTGTCGACGCCAGCCGTTGGCGGTACTGCTTGACTGGGTCGCGGCTGAGCCAGTCACTCACTTCCTCCTTGGGTCGATAGGACGCGGGGTCTCCGCGCGAGTGCCCGCCGTGGCGGTAGGTGAGCGCTTCGACCAGCGACGGCCCGCCACCTGACCGCGCATGGCCGATCGTGCGAGCAGCTGTCTCGTACATGACGTCCGCATCGTTGCCATCGACCAGGATCGGTTCCAGGCCGTATGCCGCCGCACGGTCTGCAGCAGGGTGCGCGACAGCGGTCACCGATTCGATCGGCGTGTACTCCATGTAGCGGTTGTTCTCGCACACGAAGACGACCGGCAGCTTCCAGACTACCGCGAGGTTGAGAGCCTCATGGAAGGCGCCAATGTTAGTGGTGCCATCGCCAAAGAAGCAGACGGCGACCTGGCCTGACTTACGCGCCTGCGCCGACCAAGCAGCGCCGGCGGCGATCGGCAGGTGAGCTCCGACGATGGCGTACGAGCCCATCGCGCCATGTGTCACATCGGTCAGGTGCATCGAGCCGCCTTTGCCGTGCAACATGCCGTTGGAGCGGCCGAGCAGCTCGCCGATGGCCGCGGCCATCGAGGCTCCGCGCGCCAGCGTATGACCGTGGCCGCGATACGTGCAGAACGTGTAGTCGTCATTTCGCATGGCCACCGCGCACCCGGCGGCGATAGCCTCCTGGCCGAGCGCAAGGTGGCTGGTGCCTCGGATCAGGTTCTCGACGAACAGCTCGTAGGCGCGCTGCTCGAAATCGCGAAGCTCGACCATCACCTGGTAGAGGCGCAATCTGGTTTTCTCGTCGATGCTTGCCACGGCAGCGGATGCCTCGTTCGTGCGGGCTTTCAATATTTGTTCGCGATCATCAGCTCTTCCGCGGGGAATAGCGTGATCACCTCGTGTCCCTTGGCCGTGACCACCAGCTCCTCCTCGATCCGGGCCGCCGAATGCCCGTCGTCGGCGGGGCAGTATGTCTCCAGCGCGAAGACCATGCCCTCCTTTATCTCCACGGGATCCTTCAGCGAGTTCAGCCGGCTGATGATCGGCCGCTCGTGCAGCGCTACCCCGAGCCCGTGGCCGAACTGGAGCGCGAACGCTTCCATCTCGCTGTCGAACCCGAACTCCTGCGCCTTCGGCCACACCTTGGCGATCTGGTCGGTGCTTACCCCTGGCTTGACGAGCTCGATCGACGCGTCGATCCACTCGCGCGCCTGCTTGTAAGCGTCGCGCTGGCTCTGGGTGGCGCGTCCCACGTTGAACGTCCTGTAGTAGCAGGTGCGATACCCGTTGAACGACTGGATGATGTCGAAGAACGCCTGGTCTCCGGGTCGGATCAGCCGGTCTGAGAACACGTGAGGATGTGGATAGCCACGCTCGCCAGAGACCGCGTTGATCGCTTCGACGTCATCCGAGCCCATGTCGTAGAGCTGCTTGTTGGCGATCGCCACGAGCTCGTTTTCGCGGATGCCTGGTTTCAGAGCCTCGAAGATCGTCTGGTAGACGCCGTCGACCATCGCCGCCGCCATAGTCAGCAGCGTGATCTCATCCGTTGACTTGATCTGACGCGCATCGAGCATCGCCTGCTGGCCGTCCACCACCTTGATGCCGCATTTCTGCAGGGCGAAGATCATAGGCAGCTCAGCGATGTCCACGCCCAACGGCTCGCCGGCGACACCCTGCTCCTGCATGATCTCCTTTACCGTTCGCGCAAGGTCATCCGACAATCCCGCCTCGGGTGCGACTGAGCCTCGAAGGCCGGTCATGCCGGCGCGTGAGTTTTCTGGACGCAACCACGGCGCGTGCAGGCGATGGACCTTGGCGGCTGAGCCGAAATCCCACAGGATCGGCTCGCCCTTGGGGGTCAGCAGCGCGAACCGCGCCACCTTGTCGCGCGCCCATTCGCCGATGTGCGTGCTGGTGATGTAGCGGATGTTGTTCATGTCGAAAACCAGCACCGCTCCCAGACCGGCGCTCGCGATCGCGTCCCGGCTGCGCTTCAGCCGGTACTCGTGAAGGCGGCGGAAGTCGACGCGCTCCTCCCAGTCGACGTGCATGCGCCCGGGCGCGGGCAGCGAGGCAACAGGGAAGTCAGCTTTGGACATTCTTGCCCGATTTCGAAGAGCTCTGCGGTTTTCCTTCACCCGGGTGGGCCGGCGCCTTTTCTTCAAGGCCATCGGAAACTTTGCGGTTCTCTGGCAAGAGATTGAGCCCCGCGCCCCAGGCTTGCATCTGGAGGAGCGCCGCGAAATCCGCGTCGCCCAGCTCGAAGCCGATCATGTTGGTCACGATCTGGTGCACCAGCGCCGACACCGGCATTGGAACCTCGAGCTTGCGCGCGGCTTCGAGCCCGAGCTCGAAATCCTTGCGCAGCAGCTTGCCCGTGAAGGTCGGCGTGAAATCGAGGTTGACGAACGCAGGTGTTTTGTAGCGGGTGAAGGTCGAGCCCATCACGCTGCCGTTGAGAAACTCGAGGTAGTCGGCCCGCGGGATCCCCCCACGCTCTGCCAGCACTGTGGTCTCGGCCATGATCTGGGTGACGACACCGAGAACCAGGTTGTGACAGATCTTGACCAACCGCGCACGCTCGCCTTCTCCGACATAGCTCACAGTCGCGCCGAGCATCTCTAGGTAAGGGAGAGACATTTCAAAAGCCTTGCGCGGGCCAGAAACAGCGATGCTGAGGCGGCCGGCGCGCACAACCTTTGGATTGCCGCTGACAGGAGTGGCGAGAAGGGCGGTGCCGAGCTCTTCCGCTTTCGCGCGGACCTTCTGTGACACGTCCATGGAAACCGTCGAAGAGTCGATGACCACAGCTGGGACCGGGCCGCCGTTTGACAGCACGCCGTCCGGGCCGGTGGTCACCTCGGCAAAGTCCTGCGAGCCCGCCACCGACGTGAAGACGATGTCGCGGTCAGCCAGGTCGGCAGGCCGATCGACAAGGCGGGCGCCGAGCTTCACGAGCGGCTCGGCCTTGGCCCTCGTCCTGTTGTAGACGGCCACGTCGCAGCCGCGTTCGAGGAGCCTTGTCACCAGGGCGTAGCCCATGCGGCCGGTGCCGATCCAGCCAAGCCTGTGCTTTGAGGGCTTCATTCTTTGGACAGTGCCTCCGGGTTGCCTATCTGTCGGCAGATATGAGCAAACGTTTGTCTAACATACCAGCGGAAATTTGACAGTGTCAAACCGCGCGTCACTCGGCCGGGCTGCGGGCCCCGGCGCGCCCGAGCACCTGCTCATCGGCGCTGGCGAGGCTCGATCCCCGCACCACCAGCTGCGGCGCGAACACCACCCGCCGCGGCGTCAGCACCCCTGTCTCGATCTGCTCCAGCACCATGCGCGCCGCCACGCTGCCGAACTCGTGGATCGGCACGTGCACGGTCGTCAGCCCGGGGATGAGTCGCGCCGCGAGCGGGATGTCGTTGTATCCGACTATCGCGAGGTCCTCGGGGATGCGCAGTCCTCTCCGGCGAGCTACCCCGTATGCCCCGACCGCGGTCATGTCGGTCACCGCGAAGGCGGCGGTCGGCGGGCGGTCGAGCGACAGGAGCCGCTCCATCGCCTGGGCGCCACCCTCTTCGACAAAGCCGGACTCGACGAGGAGGTCGAGATCTGCAGCAATGCCGGCATCGGACAGCGCGGCGTGGTAGCCCTTGCGGCGCAACACCCCCGTGCTTACTGTTGGCTGGCCTGCCAGGTGGCCGATTCGAACGTGGCCGAGCCCGATCAAGTGCTGGGTGGCGAGCATCGCCCCTGTCACATCGTCGGAGCCGACGAACGGATCGACCCCCTCGTCGCTGAACCTGTTGACCAGGACGTAGGGGGTGCGTTGGTGCCGCAGCCATCGCACAGCAGGGTCCTTGAGGAAGGTGCTGGCAAGGATGACGCCGTCCACGCGGCGAGCAGCGAGGCTTTGCAGGTGAGCCCTCTGCCGCTCCGGAATGCCATCGGTGTTGCAAAGGAGAACCTGGTATCCACGAGGCGTCGCGCCATCCTCGATCCCTCGAAAGAGCGCTGCGAAGAACGGGTTGGTGATGTCGGGAATCACGACGGCCAGCACCAGCGTCTGACGGAGCTTCAGTCCGCGGGCGACGCCGTTGGGCCTGTACTCGGTCTCGCGCAGCAACGCCTCGATGCGCGTCCGCGTCGCCTGCGCGATACGCAGGCTCGGGTCGTTGTTGGCCACGCGCGACACCGTCGACGGGTGTACCTGGGCCCTGGCGGCGAGCTCCTTGAGCGTTACAGGCATGCCGCGCAGGGTTGCATTGACATTTCGTTTGGCCCGTGGCTAACATAGAGCAATCGTTTGTTCACCGCAAGCGCGCCGCGCTGCAAAGCGCGTCCGGATGGGGAGGAGCGAAGCATGCGAAGGGCCTTGATCGCAACTGTGGCGGGCGCTTGCCTGGCCCTTACCGCATGCGGCGGCGGAGGAACGGCCACCGCGACTCCTTCATCGGGCACCCCGATAACCATCGGCGTCTCCGTCTCGCTCACCGGCGACTTCTCGAGCGACGGTCCTGCATTGCAGAAGGGCTACGACCTGTGGGCCGCGGATGTCAACAAGAAGGGCGGCTTGTTGGGACACCAGGTGACGATGAAGTACGTCGACGACGCCAGCAGCACGACACAGGTCGTGACGAATTACGAAAACCTGATCTCATCGGACAAGGTCGCGCTTGTCTTCGGACCGTATTCCAGCTTGCTGACCAAACCGGCGGCGACAAGGGTCGACCGCCTCGGCTACGCATTCCCAGAGCCCGCGGGCGGGGCGCCATCTGTGTTCGCGCTCGGCCTCCACTCCCTTTTCTTCGTGCAACCCGCGGCGATCGAGGACAACCTCGTCAGCTATACCAATTGGTTGCTGTCGCTGCCCGCAGACCAGCGACCCAAGACCGCTGCATATGCGACTGAGGACGATCCCTTCACACAGCCTCAGGTCGACAAGGCCAAAAGCCTGCTGGAGGCGGCAGGAGTCCAGACGGTCTCCTACAAGGTGTACCCGGCCGAGACCACCGACTTCACCCCGCTTGCTTTGAAGGTCGCCAGCTCGAAAGCCGACGCTGTCATTCTCGGCACACAGGTGCCTGACGCCATCGCCTTCGTCAAGACGTTCATCACACAGCATTACAACCCGAAGACGTTGATCGAGACAGCTGGACCCGACCAGGGGGCCAGCTACTCGGACAAGCTGAAAGCCAACACCGAGGGGATCATGGTCCCAGCCGGCTGGGCGTCGGGCTCACAGGCCTATGGCAACCCCACCTTTGTGTCCGAATACGTCTCCAAGTACGGTGGCTCGGCGGCTGACATCAGCGCCGACTCGGCCGAGGCCTACAGCGTCGGTCAGGTCGTGGACCAGGCCGCCACAAAGGCCGGTAGCATCGACAACCAGAAGCTCATCGACACCCTCCACTCGGGCACCTATCAAACGGTCCAGGGCCCGATGGGCTGGGATTCGGTCGGTAAGCCTCAAGGCGGCGTGGGGGTTTTCGTCGAGCAGTGGCAGAACGGCACCGCAGTCTTCGTTTACCCATCGACCGTGGCCGCCGCTCAGCCCGAATACCCGAAGCACGACTGGCAGTAGATGAAACGGGGACGGTGAGCGAAAGCCGCCGTCCCCGCCTCGCTTCCAGCTCGTTGAGATGACCCTGGTCCTGGAAGCGGCGGTGCTGGGCATCCTGACGGGAGGCGTCTACGCCCTCATGGCATCTGGCCTGACCCTGATCTTCGGCGTCATGCGCATCATCAACGTGGGTCACGGTGCGCTCGTGATTCTTGGTGCCTATCTCAGCTTCGTCCTGTGGCGCAACCTCAGCATCGATCCGTTCGTGAGCCTCGTGGTGACAATGCCCGTCATGTTCGTGTTAGGCGTCATCCTGCAGGTCGTCTTCATTCGTCCCTTGAAAACTGATCGCGAGGCCTTGTCCGTCCTCGTCACCTACTCCATCGCATTGGGCATCGAGGGCTTGCTTGGCTACTTCTTCAGCTCAAACTACCTGCAGATCACCGCCTGGTACGACACTGCGAGCTTTCCGATCGGCGACTTCCGGATCACCTACGTCTACATCTACGGTTTCCTCCTGTGCCTCGCGATCCTGGGCGCGATCTTTCTGATGCTCTACCGCACGACTTTCGGCGGCGCCATCCGGGCCACCATGCTCAACCGGACGGCGGCCCAGCTCGTTGGAATCGATGTTGATCGAGTGTCGGCTATCGCCTTCGGAATCGGCATGGCCACCGCAGCTGCCGGTGGCGTGGTGTTCGGCATCACCAACACCTTCAACCCGGGAAGCCACTACGACCTGATATCGAGATTGCTGACGATCATCGTTCTCGGAGGCCTGGGAAGCTTGCGCGGCGCGATCATCGCAGCGCTTGTGATGCTGGTGATCGAGGACATCACCGCGGTGGTGATCTCGCCGGTCTGGGCCAGCTTTGTCTTCTTCGTCATCCTCGTCGCCGTGTTGTTGGTGCGGCCCCAGGGATTGTTTGGCTTGCGGGTCCGGGAGCGGCTGTGAACCGCCTGCGCGACAAACGCGTCCTGATGGCTGTGGGCTTGGTCGCGGTCCTGACGCTTACACTTGTGCTTCCGGCGATATCGCCCGAATCGGCGACGACGAACATGGCGGTCTTCACGCTGATGTATGTCGGGCTGGCGACCGCCTGGAACATCATGGGCGGCTACACGGGCTACATCTCCCTTGGTCACGCGGGCTTCTTCGGCTTCGGGGCTTATGCGCTCGGCCTCCTGCTCGCCAGGCTCTCGATTGCGGGCGGCTACGCGCCGTTTCTGTTCGTTCCTGTGGCCGGCCTCCTCACTGGGCTGATGGCCGCGGGAGTCGGCTGGTTTGCTCTACGCACGCGGGCGGCAACCTTTGTGATCGTCACCATCGCCTTCATGTTCATGCTGCAGCTGCTGGCCGAGAATCTCACGAGCTTGACCGGCGGAGGGGCAGGCCTCGGTTTTCCGAACCCGCCCTGGCGCGGCGACTTCTTCAACATCCCGTTCTACTACGCGATGCTGGCGCTTGCCGTCCTGGGCCTGGCGGTATCGTGGTCGATCCGCCGGTCGAAGTTCGGCCTCGGGCTGCTGGCCATCCGCGATGACGAGGACAAGGCGCTTGCCGTCGGCGTCCCCGCCCGGGCTTTCAAGCTGACTGCGTTTGTGATCAGCGCAACGCTCGTCGGCATGATCGGTAGCGTCTACGGCTACTACGTGACCTTCATCTATCCGCAATTTGTGGTCGATCCCCTGATTGGCATTTCGATGGTGCTGATGGTGTTCCTCGGTGGCCTCGGCACCCTCTGGGGACCGGTGCTCGGGGCGGTGATCCTCGAACCTGCGCAACTCTGGCTCGCATACAACTACGGGGCCAGCCGGCTCTACCTCGTTCTGTACTCAGCGGTGTTTCTTCTCGTGATTCTCCTCATGCCGCGCGGCATCATCCCATCGGTTCGCGACTTGATTGCAGAACGCCGGGCGAGCGCGCCGGCGGCGCGTGCGGGCGCGGCGCCATGAGCCTGCTTCAGGTCGACCACCTCAGCAAGCGCTTTGGCGGCGTGGTCGCTGTGGACGACTGCACGCTCTCTATTCCTGCCGGCGGGATCACAGGGCTCATCGGCCCCAATGGATCTGGCAAGACGACGATCTTCAACCTGATCACCGGCTTCATCGCCATGGACGAAGGCCGGATCACGTTCAAGTCGGAGCTGATCGACGGACTCGGGCCCGACCGTGTCTACGAGCGCGGGATCGGCCGCACGTTTCAGCTGGCTCGCATCTTTCCGCGCCTCACCGCCCTCGAGAACCTGCTGGTGCCGGTGCGGCGGAGTGGCCTGCGCGCCCTGTTCTCAGGCGCCGGCTGGAGCGATGAGAGATCGAAGGCCATGGAGATGCTGGAATTCCTCGAGATCTCACAGGTCGCCGGCGCGCTTGGCGGTTCGCTCTCTTACGGGCAGCGCAAGCTCCTCGAGCTTGGCGCGGTGATGATGGCCGGGCCCGAGCTGGTGCTGCTCGATGAGCCGGCCGGAGGCGTCAACCCCGCGCTGCTGGAACGGATCGCCGACCGCCTCCGCACACTCAACTCCCGCGGAACCACCTTCCTGATCGTGGAGCACAACATGAGCTTTGTGATGAACCTCTGCTCCGAGGTCATCGTGGTGCATCGTGGACGTCAGATCGCAAGCGGCAAGCCTGATGCCGTGCGCAGCGATCCCGCTGTTCTCGATGCCTACCTGGGGGCCTGACGTGGGCGTGCTGCTCGAGCTCAAGGGCCTAGTCGCCGGCTATGGAGCCGGTGACATCCTGCTCGGCATCGACCTCGCTGTCGACGAAGAAAGCCTCACCTGCATCGTTGGGCCCAACGGCGCCGGCAAGTCGACTGTGTTGCGGGTCATCAGCGGCTTGCTTCGGCCGACTCGTGGGTCGGTGCGATTTCGAGGCGAGTCCATCGCGGCGCTCAGCCCGCGCTCGATCCTCAATCGTGGAATCGTCCACGTCCCGCAGGAGCGCAGCCTGTTTCCGACGATGACGGTCTGGGAAAACGTGCGATTGGGCGCTTACACAGTGCGCGATCGGGGGCTGGTTGAACGCCGGCTGGCGGCAGTAGCCGAGACCTTCCCGGTCGTCAAGGAGCGCAGGCACGAGCTTGCCGCATCACTATCGGGGGGCCAGCAGAAGATCGTCGAGTTCGCGCGGGCGATGATGCTCGACCCGTTGCTCCTCATCCTCGATGAGCCCTCGATGGGCCTCGACCCGAAGACTCGCACCACGGTGTTCAACACGATCCGCACCATGAACGATGCCGGTCACACGGTGCTCCTCGTCGAGCAGAACGCGCGCTCTGGGCTGGGCATCGCCAGCCACGGGGTCGTCATGGAGAGCGGGAGGATCCGGCTCGAGGGCACTGGCCCCGACGTGCTCGGCAACCCCGAGATCGGCCGCCTCTATCTAGGGGCGGCATGAGCCGACACGACATCATCTTTGCCGGCGCCGGCCACAACAACCTGGTCGCCGCGGCATATGCAGCGCGCGCGGGTTTCAGGGTTCTGGTCCTCGAGGGTGCGCCGCGTATCGGTGGCGACACCGGTACCGAGGAGCTGACGCTGCCGGGGTTTCTACACGATCCCTGCGCTACAGCTCACAACCTGATCCAGAGCAACCCGCTGATGCGAAACAACGAGCTCGAGCTCGACCGGCACGGCCTCAAGTACCTCTACCCGGACCCGGTGTTCACGATGCCCTTCCTCGGCGGCAGCTCGATCAGTATGTGGCGCGACGTGGAAAGGACATGCGCCGAGCTGGCGCGGTTCTCCAAGGCGGATGCAGAGGCTTACCGGCAGCTGCTCGCCGAGTGGGACCTCATGGCGCAGGTGGTGAACGACGAGCGAGCGAACGTGCCGCGGCCGCAGGCCGACGTGGAGGCGAGAACCCAGGCCAGCCCACTGGGGGCAAAGATGCTGGCGATCCGGCAGGCGACAGCAATCGACATCGTCACGCTGCGCTTCCGCGAAGAGCACGTGCGTGCCTTCTTCGCCTGGATCGCCTTCATGACTCTGCACCCGCTCGACGAACCTGAGACGGGGCTCATGGCTTTCTCGCTGGCCGCCGGCCGGCAGCGCTTCAGTTGGATCCTGCCTGAGGGTGGATCGATCCGGCTGCCGCTCGCGCTGGCACGCGACATCGAGGAGCATGGTGGCACGATCCTGACGTCGAAGTCGATCACTCGGATCGCCGTCGAAGGTGGCAGGGCAACCGCCGTCGAGACGAAAGATGGATCGATCTATGAAGCTGACCGCGCGATAGTCTCGACCATCCACGTCAAACACTTGCCAGAGATCGTTGGCCAGGAGAACCTGCCGGGCGACTACCTCGCGGGCGTGGCGCGATGGAAGCCGAACCTCACGATGTTCGTCACGCACTACGCACTGTCGGAGGCGCCGCGCTTCAGGATGACCGACGGTCTTGGCGCCTGCGTGACGATGGGTGCGCTCGAATCTCTCGATGCTTATGCGGCGATGCTCGCCGCCTTCCGAGCCGGCAAGATCGACCTGCGGGAACCGGTCTTCCTGGCATTGACACCCAGCGTGATCGATGCCAGCCGCGCGCCGGCCGGCAAGCACACGTTCAAGGTGGTCAGCTTTCTGCCCTACGAGCTGGCGCAGGGCCCCGAGCATTGGGACTCGATCAAGCAGGACGTCTCGAACGAGCTGTTCGAACGGCTGTCTCTGCTTTCGCCCAACCTTTCGCGGCGGATCGTGATGGCCGAGCACGTGGAATCGCCGCTCGACCTCGAACGCCGTAATCCAGCGAACTGGCGCGGCTCATGCCACGGCGGCGCCAACTCGCCGGAGCAGAGCGGGTACTTCAGGCCGGTCGAGGGCTGGTCGTCGTATCGAACGCCCGTTGCCGGCCTGTATCAAACCGGCGCCTGCACCCACCCAGGAGGATCTGTATCGGGTTTGCCAGGACGCAACTGCGCCGAGGTCTTGCTGCGCGATCTTGGGTCAAGCCTGGACGATGTCATCCGCAGTAACAGCGCCGTCAATTCCCTTCCCCGCCCGCGGAGGAAGGGCCAGGGATGGGGACCGTGACCGCGCACGAAGCCACCAACCGGGTGCAGGTGGCCGCGCACCACTGGCGGCCACGCTTCGTCGCCAACGGGATCGACGTCAACGACTTCGATGAAACGGTGGCTCGCACCACCGAATGGAAAGATTGGGCACCAAACTGGAAGGCGGTGGGCGAGATGCACGAGGCGCTTGGCGTGGATGCCGAGAAGCGCGGGCGCTGGGTGTCGGCGGCCCAGGCCTACCAGAGAGCCGCCTGGTCCTGGCATCTTGGCAAGTTCTTGTGGTTCGAAGATGCGGGGCTGCACGGAGAGCTGCGCAACAGGTCGGTCGCCGTCTACCGCAAGACGCTGCCTTACCTCGATCCTCCCGCGGAGCGCCTGGAGATTGCGTTCGAAGGCGGCATCATCCCTGGCAACCTGCGGCGGCCGGCAGGTTCCTCCAAACCGCCACTTGTGTTGCTAGTCCCTGGGCTCGACTCCTCGAAGGAAGAGCTGTTCGCAATCGAGGATGACTTTCTTCGGCGTGGCCTCGCGACTCTCACGATCGACGGTCCCGGTCAGTCGGAGAACTCACTCAACTTCGCAATCCGACCCAACTGGGAGACGGTGATCACGCCGCTGCTCGATCACCTCGCGGGCCTTGACATCGGAGTGGATCAGGATCGTGTCGGTCTGTTGGGGATCAGCATGGGCGCGATCTACGGTCCTCGGGCGGCGGCGTACGAGAAGAGGATCAAGGCCCTCGTCGGCCTTGCCGGGCCTTACAACCTGGGCGAGTGCTGGGATGCGCTCAACCCGTTGACGAAAGGCGGATACGTCTTCTATACGAAGTCAGCCGACGAGGCCGAGGCGAAACGCAAGGCCTACACGCTCAACCTTGAAGGCATCCTCGGCAAGGTCACGCAGCCGCTGCTGGTGATCCACGGTGCCAAGGATCGCCTGTTCCCGCCGGCGCACGCGGAACGAATCGCGCGCGAGGCAGGGAACGCGACGCTGGTCATCTATCCGGACGGCAACCACGTGTGCAACAACATTGCGTACAAATACCGCCCGCTGATGGCGGACTGGTTACACGAGCATCTGACTACCGCCGGCCACCGCCGGCGACGTTGATATTCTCTACGTGCCTGCGCTGACGAAAAAGGCGGCGGCTAGCGGTTTCTGACCGTTGTGGAAATGGCCCTGTGGTCGGTTCTGAATTCAAGAACGAGATCGGTCATAGAGTCGAGCTCGAAAACCGTTATGGGTCACTGGCCCATCGAGAGTTCGAATCTCTCCCTCTCCGCCACACCGTCGAGACCTGAGTCAGCTCGGGCCGTCGGCGGCGGTCTTGAGGTTCTCTATAGGCGATTATTTCATTGGAGTGGCTGGTCCCAGGACGTTCCGAGGAAAGGTGCGCTACTTCAAGCCCGAGACTGCGTCCGGCCTGGCCGTCATTGACATTCCGGCCGCTGTGACGAAGGAGCTGGGAGGCCTCAAGCAGCTCAAGGTCAAAGGTGTGATCAACGGCGTCGAGTTCACCTCCAATACGATGCCCGCCGGCGGTGGCATTCTCGCCGTGAGCGTGAGCAAGAAACTGCTTGATGCGGCGAAGCTCAGCGTGGGCGATCGAGCCGACGTGGAGATCGAACGACTTTAGAAGCAAACAATCGCGCCGCGGACCTGCTCCTCGATGAGCTACGTGCCTACCCAGCCTGTAAACGAGAATTCCGCACGTATCCGCCAAATCGAGCAAATCGCCCGTGGAGTTTCCGCACGTTTTGGGGAAAGCGTGCGGAAACCGGAGCTCAGATGAACGCGAACGCCTCGTAGATCGGGCCTCGCGTGAACCAATCCCCGGAGAACGGCACGTGCATCGCGTTCTGCTCCCACGGGTCATTCACCCAGTAATCGGACGATCCGGCTTGTCCCGTGAGGACGACAAAGTGCGTTCCCCCGCTCGGCAGGTTCATGCCGACGATTACCGGATGGCCTGCCGACACCTGCTCCGCGATCCACGCGGCGCTCGGGTTGTGATTGACGACCGTGGTGTGCCCCGGGATGTTCAGAGCCGAGTTGTAGATCGCCCCATGCCCGTTGAACCAGCCGGCGTGCGCCGCGACCGTGGCCGGGGTGACCGAGCTCAAGCCGAAGTGCGAGTACACCATCGCGAGGTCGGATAGCAGGCAGCCGATCTCCCACACCGGATGAGCAGTCGGCCCGACACCGACCGAGGCCCACCGCGTGTCGCGCTGGTTGAAATACGCGCCCCAGGCGTCGCCGCCCGGTTGGGGGTCGAGAACGACGCGCTCCGTGCTCCCGCCACCGCTGCCCGCGCCTGCGAGTCCGCGCGCGATGTCCCAGGCCGGCCACGTTTGCGAGGGTTCGAGCGCGGGCGCGCTGCCCCACGCGTGTACGTCGCCGTGCCGGTCGAGGACCCAGCCGCCTGGCGCGTCCTGTTTGGCGCCGGTCCAGGCGACGATCGAGTCGGCCATGTCACGTCCTGGCCACACCGCGGAAGCGCTTATCGCCGGCGCTCCTCCAAACGGGTGAATTCCGCCGGAGTAGTCGAGCGTGTAGCCCTGGACAAAAAGCCCGTTGCGGGCTGTCGTCAGCACGAGCCCGCGTGCGATGTCTGCGGTCCATTGCGCGCTCCCGAAAATCTCGCGCGCGCCGCCAAACGGATGGACGCCCCCGAAGCCGTCGAGGGTGTAGCCCATGACTGCGTCGCGGGTGCTGCCGCCGCTGAGCACGAGCGCCCGTGCGATCCCCTTGCCCGGCCAGGTGGTGTTGCCCATCGCCGCCGGGGCGTCTCCGAATGGATGGATGCCACCGTCGGCATCCAGCAGGTAGCCGGCCGGGTCGCTCGCCGACGACCATGGCGCCATGACGATCTCTCGCGCGCCGATCCAGTGTGGCCAGTACACGCCGCTGTCGATCGCCGGCGCGACGCCGAGCGGATGAAGCCGGCCCCAGCCGTCCATCACGTATCCGCCGGTCCCGTCGGGGAAGAGGGCGAGACTGAACGCGATGTCCTTGGTCGGCCAGGAGGCGCTGGTGGCAAGGACCGGCGACGCCCCGACCGGGTGCACGCCGCCCCATCCGTCCAGCACGTAGAGGTGGCGCTGATTGTCGACCGGCGGCTTCATCTGCGACGGCGCGCCCTCGACCCAGCCCAGGGCGCCGCCTCCGACGCCGGCGCCGGCGCTCGGCAATAGATAAAGGACGGACGCTGAGAGAAGCGCGACCAACGCGGTTGAACCGGCCCCCAGAACCACGAACCGCCCCAGGCGGAGCTCCACTGTCCGGGGATCGTAGCCGATGAAATTCGGTCGTGGGTGGCCACGGTATAAGAAGTTGATGGCTTCTTTCACCCAAGACCTGATCGATGCGGCCGCTTCAGAGAAAGAAGTCACCCTCACCACGACGGGCCGGAAGTCTGGCAAGGCGTATCCGGTGACCATCTGGATCTCGACCGACGGCAAACATCTCTATATCCGGTCTGGCGAGGGAATGAAGCGCGACTGGCCCCAGAACTTCCTCGCCCGCGGCGAGGCCACGCTTCGTATCGCCGACAAGTCGGTCAAGGTCAGGCCGCGCCACGTGACCGATCCCGACGAGGCGCGCACCACCTCGCAGCTCGCGCGCAAGAAGTACGGCACATACGTCAAGCCATCCAAAGCCGGTGAGCCGCTGACCAAAGGCGAGCAGGCCGTGTTCGAGCTGCTTCCGGCCTAGCTCTCCGCCAGTCCGCAGATGAAGCGGATCAACGCTTCGATCCCGCGGTGATAGTTGTCGATCAGGAGGTGCTCGTTCGGTGAGTGCAGCGCGCAGTCGGCCTGCGCGATCCCGCTGACCAGAAGCGGCGCGCCGAGAGCCTCCTGGAAATCGACAGCAACGGGAATCGAACCGCCAACTCTGACCAGGGCCGTGTCCTTGCCGAACGCCTCGCTGTAAGCGGTTCGCAGCGCACGTGCAGCCGCGTTGTCGACGCTGCACATCACCGGCGGCGCGCTGCTGAGCATCGTGACCTCCAGGTCAACGCCACGCGTTGTGAGCTCGCGCACCCTTTTCTCCAGACCGGCGAGAACAGCATCCGGGTCCTGGTCCGGTACGAGGCGCATGCTCACCTTGGCGGACGCGCGCGCGGGTATCACCGTCTTCTGGCCATCGCCGACAAACCCGCCGACGATGCCGTTGGCGTCAAACGTAGGACGGCTCCCGGCACGTTCGATGGCGAGGAATCCTTCCTCGCCTTCCAGCGCCTTGGCGCCTGTGAACTCCTTGACGGCCTCGATGTATCTCGGCTCCTCTTTTCTCCATCGCGTGAGCTCTTCGTCGCTCGGGTCGCGGACGTGGTCGTAAAAGCCTGGGATGGCCACGTGCCCATGGCGGTCTTTGAGCTCGCCGATCACACGGGCCAGGGTGTTGATGGGGTTGGGCGCGACACCACCGTAGGTTCCGGAGTGCAGGTCAACGGCCGCCCCCTTGGCATGCAGCTCCGTGTACAGCAGGCCGCGAAGCGCGGTGGCGAGCGTCGGGTTTCCGTCTTCGTCCATGCCGCCGTCCCAGATGAGGACAGCATCTGTCTTAAGGTCCTTGCCCTTCTGGCGCAGGAAGGCCGGAAGCGATGGACCAGTGATCTCTTCCTCGCCCTCGATGAGGAACCGGATGTTTACCGGTGCTCCACCGGCGGCGACGAGATGCTCCACGGCCTTGACCGTGACCATGTGGTTGCCCTTGTTGTCGGCGGCGCCCCGCGCCCACAGGTGACCGTCGCGGATCGCGGGTTCGAAGGGTGGTGACCTCCACTCCTCCAGCGGGTCTGGCGGCTGAACGTCGTAGTGACCGTAGATCGTCAGGTGGGGCTTACCCGGCAGATGACGCGAGTCGGCCACCACAACCGGCAGCTTGTTCGGCAAGACGTCGACGATCTGCGCCTCCATGCCCATTGCCTCGAAGCGGTCGCGGAGCCACCGCGCGTTGCGAAGGCAGTCGGCGCGGCGCTCGGGGAGCGTGCTGACCGAGGGAATACGTAGCTCATCGACAAGGTCGTCGAGGTCTTCCTTGCGATGCGCCCGCGCTGCAGACAGCGCGGACTCGAGCAGGGAGTGCGCGGTCGTCACTACCTACGACTTGCCGCGCGCGCGCTTGATCTGATCGGCGTGCTCGTGGGCGTGGCCCGCGTAGATGCGCAGCCAGTCCTCTGTTCCGTAACGGCCGCTTTCCGTATGAGTGCCTACGATGCGCCAGTCTGCGTCGGTCATACGGTCGATGAGCTGCGCGCAAGTCTCGCGCGCCCAGCGCATCGCCTCGAGCGACGGCTGGATCGGTCGGTCGCCGGTGAGGCGCTCGGCGAACGCCTTCTCGTCGTATCCATAGATGACCGGCTCGGCCTCCGCGAGCAGGCGCCGGATGCGGATTGCGGACATCATCTCGCTGTCGGCGAGGTGATGCGCGATCTGGCGCGGCGTCCAGTCACCTGTGGCCGAGCGGTCGAGCTCTTCGTCGGTCACGCCGGCGAGGGCCTCGGTCACGACGCGATAACCGTCGCGGTAATGCGTGATCAACTGCGCGCGCTCTTGCCGTTCCATGACATGCCTCCCCTCGTTGGAGCCGCCGACAGGAATCGAACCCGTAACCTGCTGTTTACAAAACAGCTGCTCTGCCAATTGAGCTACGGCGGCGTCGTGAAAAAAGAGCGTAGCGGAACTCTGACGGACCGGCCTGAGGCCCTTTCTTGATTCTGTAACAATCCCGGTACTATTTCCTGAAGCTCGCGCCGAGCACGCAGGGCGGTGTGCCGTAGGACCTTTGAAAAGGGGTGTGTATGACGTACCGCAGATTCGGCATTCCCAGCGGTGCCCTCGCGGCATTGATATTCGCCGCCACCGTCGCGATCGCACCGACCGTCGCTGCGTCGACAGGGAGTGGCGGAGTCACGCGGCAGGTCGGCGCCGTCGGTTCGACTTCTTTCAAACCGCAGTCCGAAGGCGCTGACACAGGCCTGCAGGAGATCGGCTTACCGGCGACCGGCGGCAACGCAAGCTCCCACAACCAGCATGGTGTCAATCGCAGCCGTTCGATCGAACACACAGCACCCCGCGTCAACACCGCGCCGATCGCTGCGGGGGTTGGTGTTTCGAGCCAGGGTCCCCTGAGCGTGGTGGCTTCGTTCGACGGGCTCAACCACCGCCAACAGCGCCTCGCCAACGGCGGCAATCAATTCTCACTCGAGCCGCCCGACCAGGGGCTTTGCGTGGGCAACGGATTCAAGATGGAAGTCATCAACGACGTCATGACGATCTGGCGTCCTGACGGCACGGCTACTGGCGTGGAGGATCTCAACACTTTCCTCGGCTACCCGGCGCAGTTTGATCGCACCAACTTCATCATCGGTCCCGAGGTGACCGATCCGAGCTGCTATTACGACGCCGCCACCAATCGCTGGTTCGCGGATGTGCTCACCCTCGAGGTGTTCCCGGCGACCGGCGATTTCACCGGTCAGAACCACCTTGACCTCGCGGTCAGCAACGGTGGCGATCCGACCACCGCGACATGGACCGTATATCGCGTAGAGGTTCAGGACGATGGCAACCTCGGCACCCCAGACCACGGATGCACTGGAATTCCACCGTTTGGCGTCATACCGCCGACGTTTCCGCCGACGTACACCGACGCCTGCATCGGTGACTACCCGCACCTGGGCGCTGACGCGAACGGAATCTACTTGACGACCAACGAATATTCCTTTTTCGGCAATGACTTCCACGGAGCGCAGATCTATGCGTTCTCGAAGGCAGCCCTTGCCGCCAACGCGGCGACGGTTGCGGTCACGCAGCTGGACACCCATGGCATGGACGCGGGTAACTCAGGCTTCACCATCTGGCCCGCGACCTCGCCAGCCGGTCAGAGCTCCTCCGCCAACGGCGGAACCGAGTATTTCCTGAGCTCGAACGCCGCCGATGAAGCGCATGGAAACGGGGCCAGCGTCGGCCCGAGGCGATCCAATCAGCTGCTGGTTTGGTCGCTTACCCACACGTCCACACTCGACGCGACTGTGAACCTGTCGCTGTCCCACAGCACTCTGACGGTCGGGCTGTATGTTGTCCCGGCATTTTCTGAACAGAAGGTCGGGTCGACGCCTTTGATCGCGTGCTTGAACAAGCACGCGTGCGCAACCAGCATCTTCGGCGCGCGGGATCCGTTCGCTCCCGAGCACGAGGCGGCGATCGACAGCAATGACACACGCATGCAGCAAGTTGTCTTTGCAAATGGGCGTCTTTGGGGCGCACTCGACACCGCCGTCAACTCGTCGGCCAACACGCGGGCCGGCATTGAGTGGTTCGTTGTCAACCCGGTCGGTGCCGGATCGATCGTCAAGCGGGGTTACCTGGCGGTCAGCCAGAACAACGTTACCTACCCGGCGATCGCGGTCACCTCGAACGGCAAGGGCGTGATGGCGTTCACCCTGGTCGGCAGGGACTTCTATCCGAGCGCAGCCTTCGTCTCGATCGACGCCAACGGGGTGGGACCCGTCCAGGTCGCGGCGATGGGGCTAGGCCCCGACGACGGGTTCACCGGCACCGTGGGCCTGACCGCCCCCTTCCCCTTCCGCCCTCGCTGGGGCGATTACGGCGCAGCCGCCGTTGAAGGCACCCATATCTGGATCGGATCGGAGTACATCGGGCAAACATGCACCCTCCGCACGTTCATCGCCACGGCGGCCAGCTGCGGTGGCACCCGGACGCTGCTGGGCAACTGGGACACCAGGATCACGGAGGTCAACACCGGGAGCTAAGCCTCCGGAAGCAGCCCCACCAAAGGGAGGCCCGGGGAACCGGGCCTCCTTTTTCATCTTGAGATGTGGTGCGTTTTGAGTAGAAAACCGACTAATTCGAATGACTTGACAGAAATTTTTCGTTAATTTGGGTAACCGCAACCGGGTCTCGCTACTATCCCAAACAGCCCGCCAGAGATGGCGGGCTTTGCCGTCAAAAGAGGTTTCTGAAGAGGGCGTTTTTCTTACATGTGGTACGGGTCGTTCCGGCGTCCGCTCGCCGCTGTCTCAGCCGCCATCAGCGCCGTTCTCCTCACCTCGGCAGGGGTGGCGGCCGGCTCGTCTGAACCCCCCGTCGACGAATCCTCCATCCAGCCGACGACGGCGAGTTTCGGTGGCGCGTCGCCGCTGGCGACCACCCGGACGGTTCAACACTGGTCCGGCCAGACCGTGAACGGGGTGGACGGAGTGACCTACCGCTACAACCTGGTCGGGGCCGACCCGGGCAGTGAAACATCGGCGACCATCGGGGTCGACATCATCCCGCTCGACGTCACGGTCGACGGCGTGCCTTTCAACGGCTCGGCCAGCGTCGACGGCGTGGTCGCATCGCCGCTCTTCCAGTCCGGAGATTATTCGGGGACGCCGGCGACTACCTTCAACCCCCACGGGGGCCATCTGTCCGCGGGCAACACGGACGCCCAGCTGCTCGACGCCACGATGCGCTCCCAGTTCGACAAAGTCGGGACCGGCTACCACCTCGTCCTGGAGACACCGGTGGTCCTGGATCCCGTCGCCGTGCACGTCCCGCACGGAAAAGCGCAGGTGATGGTGAACTCGCGCGGAGTGGCCATGGCCTTCGTCGACCAGGGCTGGTTCCAGACCCGCGTTCAGAAAGAGCTCGGGCGTCTTCACCTCGATCCGACGCGGCTGGCGATCTTCCTGACCAAAGATGTGATGCTCTACGCCGACCACAACGTCACGCACTGCTGCGCGCTCGGGGCGCACGGCGCGGGCCATGTGACCGGAGGCCTCGGCGGCCCGGTGAACGGCCACGGAAACCAGCCGGTCCACACCTTCGTCTGGGCGTCCTGGTTCACGGCGGGGTTTTTCCTGCCGTCGGCGTGGATCGCTCGAGACATCTTCGCTCTGAGCCACGAAGTGACCGAGTGGGCGAACGACCCGTTCAACACCAACGCCGTCCAGCCGTGGCAAAGCCCCATGAACGCCCTGCAGTACGGATGTGGCGATCTCCTCGAGACCGGCGATCCGACATTCGGGCTCGGTTTTGCGGCCGGGAGCAACACATTCGACCCGCACAGCGGTGGCTACTTCCACATCCAGGACGAAGCTCTCCTCCCGTGGTTCATGCGCACGGCGTCCACATCACAGCCTCTTCAGGTGCCCTCGCTCGGCGGTCGCTACACCTTCATGGGGCTGCTGAACCCACTGCCGTGGTTCCACGCCCCGGCGAGTCCCTGCTGACGTAAGACAACCTCAAGGGTCAGGGGTGGGGGCGTGGCCGGTACCACGCCCTCTTTTATTCTTGGCGGAACTTTGATCGAGCCCAAAGACGTGGTCCTCGCCGTCCTGGGCGCCGCCGCGGCGCTCGCCGGCTTCGTGCTCGTCTTCCTGGGCATCGTCATCGCCTCCTACCAGTCCTACCCAGGCAGGGTGCCGGATAAGGTGGTGCGGCCCTACCGGATCAGCGGCGCCGCGCTGCTCGGGACGTTCGGCCTCAGCCTGATCACGGTGGCGATCAGCCTGCTCTGGCTCATCAACGGTGGCTCGGCCGCCCTCTACGGATGGTCGATCGCCCTCTTTGCGCTCCTGCTGGTCGCTGTATTTGCGGCGGCCGCGTGGACCACGCGCATGGTGCTCTGGCCCTAGGCTTGGCACTCACGCAGAAGAAGCTGCAGGACCTGAAGGATGCGAGTCTGACCTCGCTCCTGCATGACGACGCCGCGGCCTGGAAGGCGAAAGCCAAGCACGCCTACGTCGCGACGCACGCGTACATCAAGGAGATCCGCCCCGACGATGTCACCGCGCTGCTGATCGCCGAGCTCGAGGTGACGCCCGAATTCAGGAACTACCTGGCGAAAAAGAAGCTGAAACAGAAATACTGGTCGGAGTGGTTCGCGGAGTTGATCATCGACCGATTTTGGTCAGAATTGAAGGGAGGCTGACGTTGGCGCAGGATCTAACCGACCAGGCAAAACGATTCATCGATGCGTCGCTGAAGGGACGCTCGAAGCCGCCGAGCAAAGCCGCGTACGCGCGGGCCGTCAAGCTGGCCCGACTGGCGATCGAAGAGCTCACGCTGGTCGCGACCCGGGTCCGCAACTAGGAGCACTCCACCCAGGCGTCAACGGAACCTTCGTGTTTCATCTGCCGCGCGCGGCGATTGGCAGCCCGCCCGACGGCGCTCTGACCAGCACCTTCAGTAACGCACGCGTCGACCAGCTACCTGATCGGCGCTAAAGCTCTGCCCGAACCTTCTCCGCGGCCTGGGTCATCGCGGCCAGCTTGCCGAAAGCCGTGTCTCGCGGCAGGTACTTCATGCCGCAGTCGGGCGCCAGGACCAGGCGCTCCGCGTCGACGAATCGCAACGCGTTCTTGATCCGGTTGACCACGGTGTCGACGTCCTCGACCCGGCTGTTGTCCGCGAGATCGAGCACCCCGACGATCATCGTCTTGCCACCCAGCGACTTCAGCACGCCGAGATCCACGTTCTGCTGCGCGGACTCGATCGAGATCTGCTGGGCTTTTGCGTCGGCCAACTCCTCGAGAAACGGGTACCCGCCCGGCCGGTTGTGGACGATGTGCGCGTAGCCGAAGCACGTATGCAGCGCGGTGGTGCCGTCGATTCCTTCGAGCGCACGGTTGATGGCCTTGATCGCGAAACGCGCCGCCTTCTCGGCGCGCGCCTGCAGGTAAGGCTCGTCGAGCTGCACGATGTCGGCGCCGGCGGCAAACAGATCGCGCACCTCTTCGTTCACCGCCTCGGCTAGCGCCATCGCCAGTGCTTCTTCGTCGCTGTAGTGATCGTCCTGCGCCTGCTGCGACATCGTGAAGGGCCCGGGCAGCGTGGCTTTGATCGGCCGGTCGGTGCTGGCGCGCAGGAACTCGATGTCGCGTTGCTCGACTGGGCGGGTGCGTCTGATCGGACCGACCACGCGTGGCACGGGGTTGGCGTGACCGGTCCGATCCAGCGCGGTGCCCGGGTTGTCGAGGTCCATGCCCTCGAGTGCGGTCGCAAACCGATTCGAGTAGCTCTCGCGGCGGATCTCGCCATCGGTGACGATGTCGATCCCCGCGCGCTCCATGTCGCGGATGGCGACGACGGTCGCGTCATCCTGTGCCTGCTCGAGAAATTCCGGTGGGATACGCCAGATCTCGCGAGCTCGGACGCGCGGGGGCAAGCGAGTGCCCAACATCTGCCGGTCGACGAGCCAGTCGGGCTGCGGATAGCTGCCGACCACGGTCGTCGGTAGAAGTCGCTGCACCGCGGCAAGGTTAATCTGTGCCTCGACATGGCGGTGACGACGAATAGGCTTCGCGGCGATAACTGCGAACGCGACTGGATCTGGGAGCGCGAGGTCGAGGCGGCGCCCTGGGAGGAAGCGAGGAGGCTTTCGGTCGGCGCGTGGGAGCGCCAGTACCGTCGCATCCGCGAGTCATCGCCCTTTTACGCGCGCAAGTTCCGTGAGGCGGGAATTGGAAATTCTTTCGTCAGCCTTGCCGACCTGAGCAACCTTCCCTTCACCACCAAGGACGAGCTGAGGCAGGCGCTCGACGAGGAGCCGCCCTTCGGCAGCAACCTCTGCGTCACCCCGGACCAGGTCAAGCGCGTCTATCAGACGAGCGGCACGACAGGGGCCCCCAGCGTGCTTGCGCTCACGCGCGGCGACATGGAGACGTGGACAGTGATGGGCACGCGCACGTACTACGCGACCGGCATCCATGAGCACAGCTCGGTGCTGACGACATTCGGTGCGGGACCATTCGTCGCGGGTCACACGCATTTCGTGCTGCTGCGCATCGGAACCCGATCGGTGCCGGTGGCACCGGGCGACACCGAGCGCGTCATCTTTGGACTGCGGGCAGGCCTGGCCGACACTCTGCTTTCGACTGCGTCTTTCGCGCAATACCTCGCCAACCGCCTGGAGAAGACCGATGCCGAGCCAAGCGCGATTCCTCTAACGCATGTGGTCACTGGCGGGGAGCCGGGAGGCGGCATCCCCGCGATCCGCGACCACATCCAACGCGTGCTTGACGTGACTGTCACCGAGGTGATGGGAATCGGCGACATCGCCCCGTCATTGTTCGGCGAGTGTCCGCACCAGCAAGGCATGCATTTCTGCGGTGCGGGACATGTATGGGTCGAGCTCATCGACCCTGAGACGCAAGAACCAATCGAGATCGAGACGGGCGCCGTCGGCGAGATGGTCTACACCACGCTGACGCGCGAGGCCATGCCTGTGGTGCGGTTCCGTGGCGGCGACATCGCGCGGATCGAGGGCACGTCGTGCGAGTGCGGGCGCACCAGCTTCAGGCAGCGCGTCATCGGGCGCCGGGACGATATGTTCATCGTCCGCGGCGTCAACGTCTATCCCACGGCGATCCTCGCGGTCGTCGGCGATTTCCGACCCCGAGTCACGGGGCGAGCGCGCGTGATCCGCCGAGGCAGCGAGACCTCGATCGAGCCTCCGATTCCGGTCGAGGTGGAGGTCACCGAACGACACGAGTCGGACCCCGCGCTCATCACCGACATCGAGAACGCGATCCACTCCAGGCTCATGTTCAAGAGCAAGGTCGAGCTCGTCCTGGAATCGGATTTTGGCGAGGCCGGCTACAAGACCCGACTCACGGTCGAGAAGTGAGCCGCAAGCTCAAGTCGGACCTTGGCAAAAGCACCGTCGACAAGATCTATGTCCGCGGCTACGACCTCACAGAGGAGCTGATCGGCAAGGTTTCGCTCGGCGACGTGGCGTTTCTCGAGCTGAAGGATCGCCTGCCGACGCCTCAGGAATCGGTGATGTTCAACGCTCTCGTCGTGACGCTGGTCGAACACGGCCTTACGCCGAGCACGATCGCCGCACGACTGACGTATTTCGGCGCCCCCGAGGCGCTGCAGGCCGCGGTCGCCGCCGGTCTGCTCGGCATGGGCGATAGGTTTGGCGGTTCGATCGAGCAAGCGGCCAAAACCCTGCAGGAGGCGCCGGCGACCGGTGATCTGGACAAGATCGCCCGTCAGATCGTCGATTCGCACAAGGCGGCCAAGCACATCATCCCCGGCCTGGGGCATCCGGTCCACAAGCCGGCCGATCCTCGGACGACCAGGCTGTTCGCGCTTGCGGAGGAGAACGGCTTCGCCGGCCGCCACGTCAGGCTGATGGGGCTCATCGCGCAGCACGCGACTGAGGCGTACGGTCGCGAGCTGCCGGTCAACGCGACGGGGGCGATCGCCGCCATCGCCAGCGAGATGGAGATCCCCTGGCGCATCTGCCGCGGGCTGGCCGTGATGGCGCGCGCGATCGGCCTTGTGGCGCACCTGCAGGAGGAGATGGAGGAGCCCATGGCGCCTGAAATCTGGTCTCGCGCGGAAGGCGAAGCGTCTTCGGAAATGAATTCAGACCGGGTCTAATATGGGGGCAGCCGTGGCCGCCACCATTCCCGGCATCCACCACGTGACGTGCATCACGGGCGACGTCCAGAAGTGCGTCGACTTCTACGTCGGCGTGCTTGGGCTTCGCTTCGTCAAGAAGAGCATCAACCAGGACCTCCCCGACACCTATCACATCTACTTCGGCGACTACCTGGGCACGCCAGGTACGGCGATGACTTTCTTCGGCTGGCCGACGTGGCCTAAGCAGCGCGCCGGCAGCGGCCAGATCACCACGGTCTCGTTTCAGGTTCCGCCCGGATCACTCGGCTTCTGGAGCAACCGGCTGAAAGAGCTGAGGGTCGACCACCGGATGGTGACGACGTTCGAGACCGACGCGCTGATGCTGCGTGATGCTGACGGCATCGAGCTGGCGCTGGTCGCGCAAGCATCGGACGATCGCTGGAAACCCTGGCCCGACGGACCTGTTGACGAGGAGCACGCGATCCGCGGCTTCCACTCGGTGACCATGACCTTGGCCGAGATGGCGGCGACGTTCAACCTCCTGACCACGGCGATGGGTTTTCGCGTGGCCACCCAGGAGGGCAAAACGACCCGCTTCGAGACCGGACAGGGTGGCCCACACTCCGTCCTCGATGTCATCGAGGCGCCGGAGGGACCGGAAGGCGAAGAGTCGATCGGAACCGTTCATCACGTCGCCTGGCGGACGCCTGACCCGGATGCCCAGGTCGCGTGGCGAGACACGCTGCTGACAGCCGGCCGCAACGTGACCCCGGTGATCGACCGCTGGTACTTCAAGTCGATCTATTTCCGCGAGCCGGGTGGCGTCCTTTTCGAGATCGCCACCGACGGTCCGGGCTTCACTGTCGACGAGTCGCCCGAGGAGCTCGGCACCGGATTGAGCCTGCCGCCCTGGTTCCAGGTGCGGCGCGACCGGCTGGACGAGATCTTGCCGCCGATTGTTGTGCCGACCACAGCAACAACCGGCGCTCATTAAGGTTCGTGGTCAACCAGACGAGACCTCGAGGAGGGGAAGCTGAATGAGCACCGCAGTTATCGCACCGGTCAACCCGATGTCGGCCGAAGGCAAGGACACGGTCATGACCGTCATGCGCCGAGACCGCGAAAAGTTCACGCGGATGGTCTCCGACCCGAAGAACTGGAACGTCGACACGCGCTGCACCGGCTGGCAGACACGCGACCTGGTCGGCCACATGATCGACGTGATGGAGGGCTACTTCAAGAACTGGGACGCGGCGGTGGCGGGCAAAGACGGAACGGCGCTTGGCCTGCCGGTGATGGGGGAGACCCTCAACGACCACGCTCTCGAGTTCCGCAAGCTCTCTCGCGAGGAGGCGCTCGACCGCTTCAAGAAGGATGCGCAAAAGCTCGACAAGATCCTCAACGACCTGACGCCGGAGCAGTGGACGAGCTTTCTCGTCTATCACCCGTTCGCGGGTCCAGTACCGGCCGGCTTCTACGGCACATTCCAGATCATGGACTACGGTGTGCACCCGTACGACATCGAGTACGGGCT